>JABISG010000145.1 GCA_018699955.1 Planctomycetaceae bacterium
TCACTGAGGGTGGTACAAAGATCGGGGGTAGGCCAGTCACACCTTTCGTCTACTTATCCGGTAAGTAATACAGACCAAGGTTGTTGATCCTGCCTTCCCGAGGTCGGCTGGGGATCGGACGCCAACGTTACGCGGGTTTGCCGAGAACTCGCCGGCATCCGCCCCCGGCCGCCCCTTCCTTTGATAGCGATCAGCCGCCAGCTTTCAGCGATCCGCTTTGTGTTTTCACTTAGCTGCGAACCAACGGTTCGCAGACGGACTCTGCGATGCGTTGCATCGCAGCTAATCGCGTCGTTGCAGGCTGAGATGACCTTTTGATTCCAGGTAGCTCACGACTTCCTCTGCCAACTCGTCGATGCTCTTCGTGTCGGCATCGAGAATGAGTTCGGCGTTCTCGGGAGCTTCGTAGGGATCATCGATACCGGTGAAGCCTTTGATCTCGCCGGCACGGGCTTTCTTGTAGAGTCCCTTGGGATCGCGGGCCTCGCAGGTTTCCAGCGATGCGTTGACATAGACCTCAATGAACTGGCCATCACCGAGCAATTCGCGAACCTTGTCGCGGTCGGCTTTATACGGTGAGACGAACGCCGTCAACGTCACACAGCCGGAACGGGCGAACAGCGCGGCGACTTCGCCAACGCGGCGGATGTTCTCGGCACGGTCTTCAGCCGAGAAATCGAGGTTCTTATTCAATCCGTGCCGGACGTTGTCGCCGTCGAGAACGTAGGTGTGAATGCCGCGCGAGTGGAGAATGTGCTCGACCGTGTTGGCCACGGTACTTTTGCCGCACGCGCTCAGTCCGGTGAACCACAACACGGCTCCCGTGTGACCCTTGAGTTTGCAGCGGTCCTCGTTGGATACGTGGTGTTCGTGCCACGTAATGTTGGTCGCTTTCCGCTCGGTCATACTCGGTCGTCTTGAATTCTTGGGTTTGTTCCTGAATTTGTTCTCGATAACCAGCCCGCAGCGCAAGCAAGGGGTTTCGCGTGGAAGTCCCTTGCTTGCGCTGCGGGCTGGTGGTGGCAGTTGCCGATTGCAGGCCCAAGCACGATACTAGGGAAACCGGCGACGGGAGAGAAGTCAGACGGATCGATTGTTGGACAGATAACGAATGCCGATCACGCGCAGGTTTCTTCATTGGCAGTCGCCCGCATTGGCGGCGGCGGCAGAGTTATTGCTCGAAGACCGAGTGAGCGACGGCGTCGCCGATCTCTCCGAAGTCATCGTTGCGCTGCCGGGCGGGCGCGCGGGTCGTCGATTGCTTGAGATTCTTGTTGATCGGGTCGATCGAGAGTCGTTGATTCTGCTGCCGCCGCAAATCATCACCGCTGGACGGCTTCCCGAACTGTTGTATTCTGCGCAGCGTCCATTTGCCGACGATTTCACCCAACGGTTGGCTTGGATTGAAGCACTACAACAGTCCGACCGTGAGCAACTGCTGCAGGTCATTCGTGAGCCTCCCGGCGACGGAGATTTGTTCGCTTGGCTGTCGCTGGGTGAGATGCTGTCACGATTGCATCGGGAGTTGGCGGCCGACGGTTTTGATTTCCGCGATGTCGTGCGGCGTGCGGATGAACTCGAAGGCTTCAACGAATCTGAGCGATGGCGATCGCTGGCCGAAATTCAGCAGGCCTATTTGCGGCGACTCGATGCGTTGGAATTGTGGGATTTGCAGACGGCCCGTCTGTTTGCCGTCGCGCATCGGGAATGCGCGACCGACAAACAGATCGTCTTGGTCGGAATGGTGGATTTGAACCGCACGCAGCGGGCAATGCTCGATCAAGTGGCCGATCGTGTGACGGCTGTCGTCTTGGCACCGGATGAACTCTTCGACCGCTTCGACGAACACGGCTGTCTGAGATCCGACGCGTGGCTCGAAGTGCTGGTCGATCTTAACCGCGAGTTGATCAATGTCGTCGATACGTTTGGCGATCAGGCGGACGCGGTCATGCTGGCGATGGCGAAACTCGACGGCGCATTCTCCGCCGAGGAAATAACCGTCGGCGTTCCGGACGAGCGTCTTGTGGCGCCGATTCAACAACGGTTGGATGAATGCGACGTTCCCTCGCGTTACGGCGTCGGCGTGCCAGTGACGCGGATGGGGCCAAGCCTGTTGTTGAAAGCAACCGCCGATTATTTGGAAAGCCGTCGCCCTGACTCTTTTGCTGCGCTGGTGCGGCACTCGGCAATCGCACAGTGGCTAACCGGCCAAGGTGTTTCTGGCGACTGGCTGACTCAACTCGACCAATACCGCTCGACACACTTGCCAACGCGGCTGGATGGCAAATGGCAGTGGGCAACTTCGGATGCTTATCAATCGTTGCGGAATGTTTTCGATGAACTGCATCGCGAACCGGATGATGACGGAGCCAAAGCGGGGTTGCTTTACGGATTGAGTGGTGCAAAACGACCGCTGGGTAACTGGGCCGATGCCGTCATTCAATTTGTTATCAACGTCTACGGCCGAATTTCGCTGGCTCAGGAGCACGCGGACGAATGGAACGTCATCGCCGCCTGCGACGCAATCCGCGACGCGCTGGCGGCGCAGCGAGACATCCCCGTCGAATTGGCTCCATCGGTCAGCGCTGCCGAAGCGTTGCGGCTGCTGCTGCAAGCGCTATCCGGGCAGACGGTTCCGCCCCGTGCCGATCACACGGCCGTTGAATTGCTGGGTTGGTTGGAGCTTCCGCTGGATGACGCGCCGGCGTTGATTGTGAGCGGGTTCAACGACGGTTTGGTGCCGGCATCGCGTAACAGCGACTTGTTCCTGCCGAACGAGTTGCGGCGTCAACTGGGTCTGGAAGACAACAACCGCATTTATGCCCGCGATGCCTATGCTTTGTCGGCCATCGCTGCTTCGCGAAAGTCGCTGAAGTTGATCGCCGGGCGCCGTTCGGCCGACAACGATCCGTTGATTCCCAGCCGATTGCTGTTTGCTTGCGAGCCGCGCGAATTGGCCGAACGAACCTTGGAGTTTCTGGGGGGAACATCCAAATCGAGGCCGCACATCGAGTTGGTGGGAAGTCTCACTGCGGGACGCAAGCAATCGGTCTTCGCGCCACCTCAGCCGATTGAACCGCTCGACGAGTTGAAGTCGATGAAGGTCACCGAATTCAAAGACTATCTCGCCTGTCCCTACCGCTACTACCTGCGCCATCGGCTGAAGCTCGAAGGCATCGATGACGGTGGCAACGAACTGGGCGGCGGTGAATTCGGCTCGTTATTGCACGAAGTGCTCAAGGCTTTTGGCGAAAGTGACGCCGCCACATTGGACGTCGCCGACAAAATCAAGCATGCGTTGAGCGATCTGCTCGATGACCAGGTGAGTCGGCAATTCGGGAAGCATCCGCTGGCGGCAGTCAATGTGCAGGTCGAGCAGATTCGTTATCGACTGGAAAAGTTCGCCGACTGGCAGGCGAGTTGGGTTGCCGAAGGTTGGGCCATCGAAGTGACGGAATGCGATGTCAAAGACGAGACGGCATCCTTCGCCGTCGATGATTTGTCGGTGTTTCTTCGGGGCCGCATCGATCGCATCGACAGGAACGAATCGACCGGGGAAATCATCATATTCGATTACAAAACCGGCGAGTCGGCGAACAAACCGGAGAAGACGCATCGCCGCCGCGATGACTGGGTTGATTTGCAACTGCCGCTGTATCGTCACCTCGTACAACATGCTGCTGACAAATTCGCCGATGTTGATCCAGCGGCGGTGCGGCTCGGCTACATCGTCATTCCCAAATCGCTCGATGACATCGGCCATCATCTGGCGGAATGGACGGCCGACGACTTGGCGCACGCCGACGAAACGGCGCGAGGAGTGATCCGCGATATTCGTGCGGGCATCTTCGGTCCGCCGAACGGCCCGCCACCGGCGTTCTTCGAGGAGTTCGCTGCGATTTGTCTTGACGGACAATTCGGCACGAACTCGTCGCTCGACGATGCGGAGGTCGAATAATGAACGCCGCCGCTGAGTTCCCCCACTTGCTCATTCGCGCATCGGCAGGCACGGGGAAGACGTTCCAACTTTCCAACCGATTTATCGCGCAGATTGCAGCGGGTGAACCCCCCGACCATATTCTGGCAGCAACATTTGCCCGCAAGGCGGCCGGAGAAATTCTCGAACGCGTGCTGACACGGCTGGCCGAAGCGGCGCTCGACGATGGGAAAGTTGTAGAACTGGCGGAGAACATTGGCGCCGCCAATCTGACCCGCGACGGTTGCTTCGACCTGTTGCGAAAACTGATCAGCCGCCTGCATCGCTTGCGCGTCGGGACTCTCGATGGCTTCTTTTCGCAATTGGCGGCGAGTTTCAGCCTCGAACTCGGCCTGCCGCCCGGTTGGCGGATCGTCGATGAGTTGGACGATTTGCAATTGCGAAATGAAGCGGTGCAGACCGTACTCGACGGAGAATCGACGGCCAGTCTGGTGACCATGATGCACCTGCTGAGCAAGGGGGAGATCAAGCGGTCGGTTTCGTCGGAGATTCACGACGTCGTCACCAGTCTATACGAACTGTTTTGCGAAACCGGCGATGCTGCGTGGGACGCATTGCCTCGGCACAAGCAAATCGACGGCGATGCTCTGGAAGCGGCCATCGCGAAGTTGGCGGCATTGGAATTCACCGACAAACGTTTTGGGAAAGCACGAGACGCAAATGTTGGCAGCGCCACCAGTGGCGATTGGGAAGGTTTCATTGGCAAAGGACTGGCGGCGAAACTCATAGCCGGCGCGACGGAGTTCTACAAAAAGCCGATCGAAAGTGATGTGGTCGACGCCTATCGGCCGTTGATCGACAATGCGCGGGCCGTCTTGTTGGGACGGGTCGCCGACCAAACGCGTGCCGCCCGGCAGTTGCTTGACAAGTTCGACGCGGCGTATCGGCAATTGAAACAGAGCAGCCACGGTCTACGGTTTGATGACGTCGCGCGAAGCCTCGCTCGTGGTTTCGCAACCGGGCGCATCGCCGATGTGAACTGGCGTCTCGATATGCAGGTGAAGCATCTGCTGCTCGACGAATTTCAGGACACATCGCGTTTGCAGTGGCAGGTTGTGCGACCGTTTGCCGAACGCGTCACCGCTGCGAACGGTGAGGGTTCGTTTTTCTGCGTGGGTGACGTGAAGCAGGCGATCTACCGTTGGCGGGGCGGCGTGTCGGAGATCTTTGACGCCGTCGGCGAACAACTCGGCGGTATCGATTCGGAATCGCTGACCAAAAGTTATCGGTCGAGTCAACCCGTTATCGACACGGTCAACCGCGTGTTCCTGGGGCTGAACTCGAACGAGGCTCTCGCGAAGTATCCCAACGTCACCCACACCTGGGGCGAACGATTTGGCGAACATACCACAGCCAAGGGCGAGTTGGCCGGCTATTGTCGGCTGATGACGAGCCGCCGCGCCGACGACAACGAAAAACAGCGCGATGTTACGCTGGACTTTGCTGCCGGTCAAATCGCCGAGATCACCCGCGAAAACCCCGGGCGTTCGGTCGGCGCACTCGTCCGTACCAACGCGGCTGTTGCCCGGTTGATTTACCAACTGCGGACACAGCATCAAGTGTTGGCGAGCGAAGAGGGGGGCAATCCGCTGACCGATTCGCCAGCCGTGCAATTGATTCTGTCGTTGCTACGGATCGCAGATCATCCCGGCGATACGGCCGCACGGTTTCATCTGGCAACATCGCCGCTTGCTGAATCGATGGAATTTCGGCAGCACGACGACGACGCAGCCGCCGTTCGTGTTTCTCTAAAACTCCGCGAGTCGTTGTTGAATCGTGGTTACGGCAAGACGATTTACCAATGGGTCCAGGAATTGGCCTCACACTGTGATGGCCGCGATTTGAATCGTTTGTTGCAACTGGTCGAATTGGCATACGGCTACGAAAACGATGCGACGGTGCGTGTCGATGATTTTATCCGCGTGGTCGAATCGCGTCGGGTGGAATCCCCTTCTGCTGCCGACGTCCGCGTGATGACGTTGCATCAGGCCAAAGGTCTGCAGTTCGACATCGTCGTGCTGCCGGAGTTGGACGTCAAACTGAAGGCACTGCCGCCGGCAGTTGTCGTCGGTCGCGACGGGCCGGTCGAACCGGTGCGGCGAATTTGCCGTTACGTGAATGCGAATTTGCAATCGCTGTTGCCGCCCGAGTTTCAGCGAATGTTTACCGACTGGGAAGATCAGTCGGTCAACGAATCGCTGTGTCTGCTGTACGTGGCATTGACGCGGGCGGTCCATGCGCTGCACATGATCATTCCGCCGGCGAAAGAGAACGAACGGTCTCTGCCGAAAACCGCCGCCGGCTTGCTGCGGGAGGCGTTGACCGACACGGCTCTGGCAAACCCAGAGCAGGTTCTGTACGAACACGGAGACCCGACACCACTTGCCGACGAATCGGCCGACATCACAGATGCCGTCGGCGAAGACGCCGATACCGAACGTGTTGAAGTGAAGCTACGTGCTGCCCCCGCGCAACGGACTCGCGGTCTCGATCGGCATTCGCCGTCGGGGTTGGAAGGGGGCGCAGCGATAAATCTGGCGAAGCGGTTGCGACTCGACAATTCACCGGCCATGGCTCGCGGTTCGCGGTTTCATGCCTGGTTTGAAGCGATCGAATGGCTCGACGATGGTCCGCCCGATGAGACGACACTCCGCAGCATCGCCGGCCCGCTGACTGGCACCGATGTTGATCTCACCGCCGAGATTGTCGCGTTTCACACCATGTTAGCAAACGCGACGATTCAGCAGACGCTCTCGCGGAACGCTTACGACGATCCGGCAGCGTTGGGATTCGCAGCCGACGTCTGCGCGGAACTGCAGTCGCCCGAATTGCGAATGAAGGTGTTTCGCGAACGCGAGTTCGCAATTCGCGACGGCGATGCCGTCCTCAAAGGCGCGATCGACCGGCTGGTTGTCCTGTATGATGGCGATCGGGCGGTTGCGGCCGACGTCATCGACTTCAAGACCGACCGTATCGACGACACGCCCGAAAACTCTCTGCAGGCCAAGGTGGAATTCTACCGCCCACAAATCGAAGCCTACCGCCGCACGACATCGCGACTCACCGGCCTCGACGCCTCACAGATTTCCGCCCGTTTGTTGTTCGTCGGCGCGGGCATTGTGGAGTTGATTGAGAGTTGTGATGCGTAAAGCGAGCGGCCGGCTTTACGCCGGCTGTTGTCTTCAAAGTCTAAAATGGTAGCACTCATTCGACGCAATAGTCGGCTGACGTCCGTTGTTTACGCCACTGTTCCTCTTCTGGACGGCAGATCACAGATGAACTATCTTGGATTAAGTAGCGGACGGTGACAAAACCTGTGTCCCAAATGGATCGTTTAATCTATGGAGTCGATACCCCGCCGTGTCCGCGAAAAGCTTGGCTACTACGTTTATCTGTACGTCGATCCCCGTGACGGCCTTCCATTCTATGTTGGCAAGGGCCAAGGCAATCGACTTCTCGCCCATCTCGACGACAGAACCGAGACTGAAAAGGTGCGGCGAATCACCGAACTTGGCAAACTCGGACTGAAACCGATCATCGAGATTCTCAAGTACGGATTGTCGGAACACGAGGCATTCCTGATTGAATCTGCATCAATCGAGTTGCTCGGTCTTGAACAACTTACGAATCGCGTTAAGGGACATCACGCCGAACAGCAGGGGCGTGGGCGTCTCGAAGACATCGTGCAGGAACTGGACGCCGAAGAGGTTGAGATCAGTCATGCGGTTATTCTCATCAACATCAATCGGCTGTACCGCTATGGCATGCCTCAAATCCAATTGTATGATGCAACTCGCAGCAGTTGGAAAGTGGGGCCTCGCCGCGCAAATGCGGAATACGCGTTTTGCGTCTACGGTGGCATCGTGCGTGCCGTCTATCGTGTCGCCGCTTGGGTCCCTGCCGGCTCAACAATGATGTCGCCGACGTATGATCACAGAGAACACGAAGCGCCGGATCGTTTTGAGTTTGTCGGCAAACTGGCTGCTGAGGACATTCGGCGAAAATACGTCGGCAAGAGCATCAAGCAGTACTTTGCAAAGGGCGCGCAAAACCCCATTAAGTACATTAATTGTTGAATTGCTCCCCAAACAATCTGAGTTGTTGTAGTTATCGGTGAGGTGAGATTCGCGTTTATGAGTTCAATCCCAACTTCGACGGAGTTTTCGCTGGAGCGATTATCGGCGCATAAGAAGATTGTCGCCGACATTCGCACGCGCGCTCAGCAAATGTTTGACGATGGGTGCAGCGGGCTTGAAATTGCCGGCGTCATCTCGTCATCTTACGATGACTTTCTGATTTCGCTCTACGAGATTTCGTTGGCCGCACTTTCGCCCGATGATCGTGCGCTGGTCGAGCGGCATGGGGCGATGGTGGCCGTCGGCGGGACCGGTCGGGGCGAATTGGCACCGTTTTCCGACATCGATCTGCTGTTTTTGTACCGCAAACCGGCCACCGAGGCGTTTGCCCGCTGCACGGCGAATATGGTTCGCGATTGCTGGGATGCCGGGATTGAGTTGGGACACAGTCTGCGCACGATTTCCGATTCGATGGCGATGGCTGGCGAAGAGCCACAAGTGGCAACCGGACTGGTTGAGGCGAGACTGCTGTCTGGCAGCCGTCCGGTGTTCAAGAAACTCTGCCGGAAGGTGAAAAAGTTTATCGGCGGGAAGCGAATGCGGCCGTACATCGACGCATGCGTCGGCAGTCGCAACGAAGAGCGGGCGAAGCATGGTGGCAGCGTCAACTGCCTCGAACCTGACGTCAAACGATCATCGGGGGGGTTGCGCGATTTGCATCTGATTCGCTGGATTGGCTGCGCAGCTTTCGGTCGGCCCGGCATCAATGCATTACAGCGGCGCGGCGCGTTCACTGTCGATGAGGCTCGTCAATTGCACGAAGCGCACGAGTTTTTAACTCATGTGCGAATCGACCTGCATCTGGCCGCCGACCGCGGTAGCGACTTGCTCAGCCGAGACGAGCAGCTTCGAATCACTAAGCGTCTCGGATTCGAGGGGACGCCCGCGCAGCGACCGGTCGAACGGTTCATGCAAAATTATTTCCGTCACAGTTCCGCAATTGCAGCCATCGCCAATCAGTTTGTCGAAAAGCATCGCCCGCAGTCGATCACGTCGCGCGTGGTTCAGTTTCTGGGAAGCCATCGAGCTGAGGACGTGTTGCGCGTCGGCGGTGAATATCTCGATGCAACAACCGAGGGCCGCGACGAAGTCTGCAGCGACGTCGAACAAATTCTAAAACTGTACCTGACGTGCGCCCTGTACGGTGTTCGTCCTGCAGCATCGTTGGCCGAACGCATCCGCCAGACGATGGACGAGACTTCCGCTGACGGCGCGCTTTCGGACGAGGCGGCCGAAGTGTTCCTGAAAATTCTGGGACACAACGGCGAAGTTGGGCCGCTGCTGCGCAGCATGTACGAAACTGGCGTACTGGAGTACGTCGTGCCGCCGATGGCACACGCGCGGTGTCTGCTGCAGTTCAATCAGTATCACAGTTACACGGTTGATGAACACAGTCTGCGCGCCGTGGAAGCGATCGATGATTTTCTGCGCGAGGAGAGTCCCGTCGGCGTTGCCTGCCGTCACGTTCGCCAACTGCACATTCTCCGTTTGGCGTTGCTGCTGCACGATTTGGGCAAAGGGTTCGAGGAAGACCACAGCGATGTCGGCAAGCGAATCGCCGAGCAGATGGCCCAGCGATTGGGACTCTCGGATCGCAAGCGGAACATGCTGGTGTTTCTGGTGCACAAGCACCTTTATATGTCACAACTTGGGCTGCGGCGTGACACAACCGACCCGGACGTGCTGTTGCCGTTCAGCCAGGCAGTTGGCAGTCCTGAACTGTTACGAATGCTGTTCCTGCTGACGGTTGCCGATCTGATCGCGGTCGGTCCGGGAGTGCTGACTCCCTGGAAATCGGAATTGCTGGTCGGACTATTCGATCGCGGTATGCGGATTCTCAGCGGGAAGCCGTACCGTTACATGGAAGAGGAGCGGCTACGGGAAATCAAGGAACACGTGCTGGCTTCCATCGTTCCGCTGGAATCAGACAGCAGCGACGAAATGGCCGAGTGGATCGATAAACAGACCGATGCCTTCTCGCCACATTACCTCATGTCGACGCCGCCCGAGCAAATTGCCTCCGACTTGAACGCAATCCATCACCTCGAACCGGGGGAAGTGATTGTCGAAGGTGAGAACGATGACGAGACCGGCACGGTCGATTACCGCATCATCGCCCCGCCCGATTTGGCCGACGGTTGTTTTCACAAACTGGCGGGTGTTTTAACTGCGAAACATTTGAAGATTCTCACGGCGCGCATTTGCACGACGACCGACGGCACCGTCGTCGATAGCTTTCGCGTCCACGACGACGACCACGCCGGTTCGGTGCCTGCCGAACGAATCGACGACGTCGCTGCTGCCATCACGTCAACGCTGACACGCAAGACGGCAGTCAAGCAGCTCTTTCAACGTTATCTACGGTTCGATGAAACGCGCGATGCAGAACCGGTGTCGGATCTCTCATCGCGTGTCGTCATCGACAACAACTCATCCGACTACGCGACCATCATCGATGTCTTCGCGCACGACCGACCCGGGTTGCTGTATACGATCTCGCGGGCCATCTTCAAACTCGGCCTGTCGGTTTCGCTGGCACGCATCGCCACACACCTGGATCAGGTGGTCGATGTCTTCTACGTCACCGATACCGACGGCGGAAAGATCGCCGACGAGGAGAGGATCAACTTCGTGCGCGAGCAATTGGAAGCGACAATTGGGGAATTCGAACGCGAGGGACACCGGCTGTTCGCCCCGTGAAAATCGGTCCGAAGTCGTGAGTCCCGAATCCGGAAATACCACGCGCCGCGCATAAGAAACCCGCCTTCCCAAGTTATTCGGACGGCGGGCGGCAGCGGCTCAGAAAAAATATCGGGCCAAGATTCGAACTCGAACTAACAGAACCAAAAGCACACCAAGCAGCGTGTAACACTGCAGTCGTAGACTCGAACGCCGCTCCCAGAGTAGCCTCCGCTCATCGGGACGCTGTCGGGAACGGTAGTGACCTTACCCCCTTTCGTTGATCCACAGCGAGTGAGAGAATCTTGACCGGGCTGAAAGCCCGGAAAGGATTCTTTGAGATGAAGCAGAACCGACACACAGTGGACCAGATCATTGCGAAATTGCGTCGCGCTGACGTGGAGCTTGGGAAAGGCAAGAAGGTCCCGGAGATCTGCAGGCTGCTGGAGATTAGCGAGCATACGTACTACCGCTGGCGTCAGAAGTACGGCGGAATGCAGCCGGAGATGGCCAAACAGCTGAAGGCTCTCCAGAAGGAAAACGCTCGGCTGAAAAAGATGGTGGCAGAACAGGCTTTGGACATGGAGATTCTCAAAGAGGCCTCCCAGGGAAACTGGTAGGCCCCAAGCGTCGACGACGAACCGTGGAAGAGGTACGTCGCCGTTTGGGGCCAAAGAGAGTGTCCGAGCGTCGGGCCTGCCGGGTGTTGGGGCAGCCGCGGAGCACTCAACGGTACCGTTCCCGGCAGCGTCCCGATGAACGGAGCCTGTTGAGAGAAATGCGCGGGATTACCAAGCGGCGGCCCCGCTTCGGTTGTCCCCGTGTGCATCGAGAGCTGGTGGCCGATGGCCGGCAGGTCAACCACAAGCGAGTCCATCGAATCTGGAAGGAAGAGAACATGCAAGTTCCCAGGAAACAGCATCGGCGGCGACGTTTGCCAGAAGGCGGCAGCCAGAACAGCTGTGTCCGACACCGCGCGCGGCGGATGAACCATGTCTGGTCTTACGATTTCGTGTCCGAACGAACCGAGGATGGTCGTCAACTACGGCTGTTGGTCGTGATCGATGAATACACGCGGGAATGCCTGGCGATTGAGGTGGGCCGATCATTCCGGGCGCGAGATGTGATCGATGTCTTGCAGTATCTGTTTGCTGTTCGTGGGACTCCGGAACATCTACGGAGCGACAACGGACCGGAGTTCGTGGCCCGTTCTGTTCGCCGCTGGCTGGATCAGGCCGGTGTCGGCACACTGTTCATCGCCAAGGGGAGTCCCTGGGAGAACGGCTACGTGGAGTCGTTCAATGGGAAGCTTCGAGACGAGTTGCTCAATCGGGAACTGTTCCTGAGCCTGGAGGAGGCCTGTTGGGTGATCGACCGTTGGCGTCTTGACTACAACCACCACCGACGGCATAGTGCATTGGACTACGAGACCCCCGCCGCATTCGCGGCCCGTTCTGTTCCACAGGACTTCGCTACGCTCAGCCCTGTGGAACAGAACGTGTTACCTGAACCCCGATTCTCTCACTGAAGGTGGTACAACAATCGGGGGTAGGTCA
>JABISG010000015.1 GCA_018699955.1 Planctomycetaceae bacterium
ATTGGATTTCCCCAAGTTGGGAGGGCAAGGCTCCTGCCGAGCCGCGCTCGCAACGGCCAAGTCATACACTTGTTTCGTTCCGCACACGACAATCGGCCGGTCATTTAACACAGGAACACATAGAGCCGACCCACACGCGGCTCAGCAGGAGCTTCGCCCTCCCAACCCGATGGTTCCATCCTCACAATCTTTGAAAGGGTTCCCTCACAATGGCGGCAGCAAAAAAGACAACACCGGCGATCAACGAGAAAACGGCTCTGAAACTGGTGACCGAGATGATTGCAATTCCCGGCAAGAGTTGTGAAGAGGGCAAAATCGCTGCCTACATTCGCAAGAAGTTGGTTGCCGCCGGTGTGCCGACAGCGAGCATCGTGCATGATACGGCTCACAAGAAAAGCCCGTTGGGTGGTGAAATCGGCAACATGATCGTCAAGATTCCGGGGACTGTCCGCGGGCCACGACGGCTGCTGATGGGACACACCGACACCGTACCGTTGTGCGAAGGAGCGCGGCCAGTGCGGAAGGGGCAGTTCATCGTCTCAAAAGATGCACACACAGCATTAGGGGGAGATGACCGAGCCGGCGCGGCCGTTGTGTTGAACGCGATTTTGGAAATTCGGCGACAAAAACTGCCGCACCCGCCGCTGACGTTGTTCTGGCCGATTCAGGAAGAAGTGGGGCTGTACGGCGCACGATTGGCAACGCTGTCGAAGCTTGGAGCGCCGAAGCTGTGCTTCAACTGGGACGGCAGCGCCACAAACTTGGCAACGATTGGTGCAACGGGCGACTATGCGATTAACATTGAAATCGACGGCATCGCCAGTCACGCGGGCGGGCATCCCGAACGCGGCGTGAATGCAATCGCGATCGCAGGCCTTGCGATCAGCGATCTGGTGGAGAACGCTTGGCACGGTTTGATTGTGAAAGGCAAGAACGCCGGCACGAGCAACATCGGCATCATTCACGCGGGCTCGGCGAATGCAACAAACGTCGTCGTCAATCACCTGAAGTTGAAAGCCGAGGCCCGCAGTCACGATCCCAAATTTCGCAAAAAAATTGTCGAAGCGTTCCGCAAGGCGTTCACCAAGGCGGCAGCTCAAGTGAAAAATGACTCCGGCAAGAAGGGACGCGTACGATTTCAGGCCGACCTGAAGTACGAGTCGTTCCGTCTCTCGGAGAAAGAGCCGGTCGTGAAGATGGCCCTGTCTGCAATCGATTCTGTCGGCCTGCCGGCACAAACGGCCATCTCCAACGGCGGTCTGGATGCCAACTGGTTGACGGCCCACGGTCTGCCGACGGTGACGATTGGTTGCGGTCAACGCGACGCGCACACTGTCGATGAAAGTCTGCACGTCGAGAGTTTTCTGAACGCCTGCCGCACGGGTCTGCTGTTGGCAACGGGACAGGAAGCTGCCGGCAAGAAATCGTGAATCGGGTAATTTGCTGCAGAGAAAGCGAGTTGCTATTCAATTTCGCGCGCGGCGCAGTTAGCATTCGGCGGAGCGCACGCGTGGGACGTCGCTCCGCCGCTAAACGGCAAACCGCACGACACGATGTCGTCGGCATGGTGAATTGACAAGGACGTGACATGTCCGACTCGGCCGTTCTGTTGGAAGAGACGCTGACCGCGTTTCGCCGGCGGATCGATGCGCAATTGGAACGGTACGTCGATCGCGGCCCCGATTGCCCTGCCGTCCTGCGCGACGCGATGGCCCACAGTCTGCTTGCCGGCGGAAAACGTTTGCGTCCCTCGTTGGTAATGCTGGCATGTGAAGCCTGCGGCGGCGATCCGGAAACCGCGTTGCCCGCAGCGTGCGCGATCGAAATGGTGCACACCTACTCGCTAATTCACGACGATCTGCCTGCAATGGACGACGACGATCTGCGTCGCGGTCGCCCAACCTGCCATGTGCAATTCGGCGAAGCGGAGGCAATTCTGGCCGGCGACGCCCTGCTGACACTGGCATTTGAGATTCTCGCCAGGGAAATCCAACCGGCGGAAGTGGCGGCGGCTTGTTGTGCCGATTTGGCGGCGGCCGCCGGTGCTGCCGGTATGGTGGGCGGACAAATCGCCGATTTAGCGGCAGAACAGCAATCCGACGCAGGAACTGTTCAGCAATTACAGGCAATTCATCGTAGGAAGACCGGAAGGCTGATCTCCTGTTCGCTTTCAATGGGCGCACGTATTGCCGGAGCCGATGATGTAACCGCTCAATCCCTAACCATTTATGGTGATTGTGTTGGTTTAGCCTTCCAAATTGCGGATGATCTATTGGATTTGGTCGGCGACGAGGCGAGAATGGGAAAGCGGGTGAGTAAGGATGCGGATCGGGGAAAAGCGACCTACCCTGCCCTGTTGGGAGAAGAAGCAAGCCGCGAGCAAGCGAAAAAACTGGTGCAAGAGGCCTGTCGAGCGGTCGAACCGCTCGGAGAACGTGGCCAACGGTTAACGGCGTTGGCACACTTCATCATAGAAAGAGATCGCTAATGGATTTCGAAATCCTACCCACGATTGAGTCGCCACACGATGTGCAGGCTCTGTCGGCAGAACAATCGGTGCAACTTGCGGCCGAAATCCGCGAGGCACTCTGCCAGGTTGTCTCGACACGGCCCGCACATTTTGCCAGCAATCTCGGCGTGGTCGAACTCAGCATTGCGCTGCATCAGGTGTTCGATTTTTCGCAGGACCGCTTGATCTGGGATACCGGACACCAGATTTATCCCCACAAACTCGTCACCGGCCGCTATTCGGAATTCCCCACAATTCGGACCAAGGGCGGCCTGATGGGCTACCCCAACCCGGAAGAAAGTCCCTACGACCTGTTTGTAACCGGACACGCCGGTTCGAGTCTTTCGACGGTTCTGGGCTTGAAGGCGGGAGACGACCTGAACTCCGAGTCGTCGCGACGTTCGGTTGCAGTCATCGGCGACGGCGCACTGCCATCGGGGATTGTGTTCGAGGCAATGAACAACGCGGCCGGTCTGCAAAAAGACATGCTGGTGGTTCTCAACGACAACAAAATGGGAA
>JABISG010000128.1 GCA_018699955.1 Planctomycetaceae bacterium
CACTGGCGACACGCCAGTGGCACCCAAACCGTCAAGCGACTTTTGACGAAGCACTTGGGGCGAGAGTTGTCTTGTACTCGATTCCCGTCCTCACAGCGCACTCGGCAAGAGTTGCAATTCCGGCACAACGGCGCGGGGATGCAACTGCGCGACGAACAGCACCGCCTCGGCCACGTCCATTGGATCGAGTGCGCGGTCCAGCACGTCGCGGGGAGTTGGCGTGGGCCGTTTGTCCAGAATCTCCGTGTCGCACAGGCCGGGAAAAATCACCGTGGTGCGAACACCGTTCTGTTTTTCTTCGGCCCGTGTGCCGTGTGCCAGTCCGCTCAATCCATGTTTGCTCGCTTGATACGCGACGCCGGAAACGTCGGGCATTTGGACGGCGGCCGATGACAGATAGACAATCTGCCCTTCACCTTGCTCACGCATTGTCGGCAGCACAGCCTTCGTGCAAAGTAATGCGCCCGTCAGATTTGTCGCCAGCATCATCTCCCATGTGTCCGGCGTCAGCACATCGAGTGCGCGGTCGGGAATGTTTGTGCCGGTCGCGTACACCAACAGATCGATCCGCCCGAATTGACCGATCGTCGTTTCGATCAACCGTTCGACATCTTCCCGACTGGCCGTGTCGGTTGGACAAATGGCCGCCGAGGCACCTTGCTCGGTCAGTTCGTCGCGAAGCTCTTCGAGCTGCGACTTTCGACGAGCCGCCAGCATCACCGTTGCACCAGATCGCGCCAACAACGTTGCCGTCGCCCGCCCCATGCCGCTCGATGCCCCGACGACAATTGCGACGCGATTCTGTAACGTTTCGGCCATTGTTGATTTCCATTTTCGGTGTTGTTTTCGCGCCGACGGTTTTTTGAAATTCCACGGGGCGCTGCCCGTGGGCTTTGAGACGTGACATTAACAGTCTGAGTTGAGGATTGCACACCGTCAATCATTTTCCAAAACGCCATCGTCAATTGTTGACAAACCTGTGGCGGTCGTTACCATCACCGTTCGACATGGGTGCTTGTCTTGGCGTGTCGCCTTGGCAAGAGAATAGGGAAAACGGTGCAATTCCGTTGCGGTCCCGCCGCTGTAACCGGAGACGAACGCTGCAACATGCCACTGTGGGAAAGTTTTCCACGGGAAGGCGCAGTAAGTAGGACGAACCGGAAGCCAGAAGACCTGCCCAGGTGTCGGTTTTTGCAGACCGTCTCTTTCGAGGAAAAGACGATGCGTGTCCTGACGCGGAGTTCCGCACCATTTGGTGCCGCTCGCTAGAGCAACCGACGCCTGACAAGCGTTCTTCCCGATGTCGCCCGTTGCGCGTCGAGGAACGAAGAACTGCTTGGCCGGCGACCGCGCCCGACTCATCTTCGTGTTTTCCTCGTTTGAAACGGCAGTTGGCCGAACGGCGATCCGTTCACGATCGGCCCAGACAACGAGGTCTTGTCATGCAAGCAGCGAAGAAAACATCCCCCACTCTCCCTCTCAAAAAACGCCGCGGCTTCACGCTCATCGAACTGCTGGTCGTCATCGCCATCATCGCCATTCTCATCGGACTCCTGCTGCCGGCCGTGCAACAGGCGCGGGCAGCGGCACGAAGGGCGCAGTGCAAAAACCGGCTGAAGCAATTAACGCTCGCCCTGCACAACTATGCCGAAACCTATTCCGAGACGATGATTCCCTACGTCATTGAAGATGCAGCCCGGCTGAACTACCTGCAAACTTTCAGCGGCAATCAGGGGACGGCCCAGTTCTGGTTCGGCATCGTGAATTACGATGAACCCAATCCAACCGCCCAATTGAACTTTGCGGCCGGTCCGCTCAGCCCGTACATGGAGACCAGTTACCCGGCGTTTCAATGTCCGGATTTTGGTCCCAGCCAGATGGATGCCGTCCGCTTTGGAAAGCCGGCGTCAGGCTTCGCTTTCAACGGCTACTACCTGTCGAGGTCGTCGGGCATTGAATGGGCACCGCCAACGTGGGCCGCCACGCTCAGTAAAACACCAGTGACGCGCAAATTTCGGGATGTCGCACAGATGACGAACACGATCGTTTTTGCCGACAGCGCGCAGGTAAAGATGGTTTCATTCTCTCCACCTGCGTTCAGTTTCGAGGAGAACTGGATTCTCGATCCGCCGTCCCGGAATTTCCCCACGGTTCATTATCGACACAGCGACGCAGCCAACGTCGCGTTTCTTGACGGACACGTCGAAACCCGCAGCCGACATTGGTTTATTGAAGTCCCCGGCAGCAATTTCGTTTCACAGCAGCAAGCCGACTTGATGGATGAACATCGACTCGGTTTCGTCAGCGACGGCAACCTTTCTGATCCCAACCGACGCGACGAGTTGTACGACCGCGAGTGATTTTTTCGTGACCCCAGTGAGTTTTTCGCGACCGGGGAAGAACTCGAACCACATGAATGCGGTCACTACGAACCGCCCTACCTGCAAGTTGGCGGGTGAACTTCGATAGACAATGAGGATATCACGATGAATAAGACACTATGCGCTGCTGCCGTTGTGCTGTGCGCATCACTGTTGGCGTGCGGGTGTAGCAGTGACGAACCGGCGGCTGCGGAAGAGGGAGAAGGCACCGCGTACATTTGCACGGAAACCAGAGAAGTCTTCGCGGTCAGCGGGACCGAACCGAAGGCGATCAACCCGCAAACCGGTCGGCGGACACTCGCTCCCGCGATGTACTGCGAGAGTTGCAAAAAGTGGTACCCGGCTCCGCCGCTCGAAACTCTGCAACGCACACCGGGGGCAAGTCTTTGTCCCAAAACCGGTCAGCCGATGGACGTTTCCGGCCCCATACTCAGCCGTCGGTAAAATCACCAGCGGTCAGACTCACAACGATCTCCGTCAAAGTTGTCTATTCCGTCGGCGAAGTCGTCCGGCGGGATTCATTTTTGTTCTGCGATCTGCTATCAGATGACAAATCGATTCCAGCGCGCAGCCAAATTGCCGTTTAACTATTTCATTGCGTGAGAGTGAGGCATTCCATGTTACGACCGCGACCCGCTGTACTCGGTATTATCCTTTTGGTTTCCGTTGTCGTGCGGCTGTTGCCGTATATTCTTCGCCGTCTTTTTGACATGAACATTGATCCGGATGTCACGGTTTATCCTTGGAACTTTTCGCCATTGCCGGCCATCTGCCTGTTCGGCGCCGCGTTTCTCCCGCGCAAGTCGTGGGCGTATCTGGTTCCGCTCGCAGCATATCTGCTGAGTGACCTGGGCATTTGGGCGTTGACCGGCCATGTTGAATTTGCATTCTATCCCAGCCAGCCGATTGTCTATGGATGCATCGCTTTGACGATTTCGCTTGGATTCATTCTGAGGAAACACCGCTCTGCCGGATCAATCGCAGCGACCGGACTCGTCTCTGCAACGCTGTTCTTCCTGGTTACGAATTTCGGTGTCTGGTTGGTGGGCGGCGGCAGTTTCTACCCAATGACAGCGGATGGTCTCGCGACATGCTACGTTGCAGGAATCCCGTTCTTCCGAAACTCCTTAATCTCGCTGGCCGTGTTTTGCCCCCTGCTCTTCAGTTCTGCGGCTCTACTGCAACAGACCGAAAAGCGAATGCCATCCCTGCCACTTGGCGAAACAAATTGACTGTGACGTCGCACAGAACGCTTGCCGGCCACACATCGGTTCGTTGTTGGTGATTGTCGTCAGGTGATGCCAAATGCCTCAGCACCGAATCGTATCTCTCATCGCCAGCGCGACAGAAATTGTTGCCGCGCTGGGATTGGAAAAATCGCTCGTCGGTATCTCGCATGAATGCGATTTTCCGCCGTCGATCCATCGGCTGCCTGCCTGTTCGGAAGCGAAAATCGATGTCAACGGCACGAGTCGTGAAATCGATGACCGCGTCAAAGCCGTCCTCAAACAGGCGATTTCGGTTTACCGCGTGCATACCGACGTGTTGGAACAACTGGAGCCAACGGTCATCATCACACAAACACAGTGTGAAGTCTGTGCCGTCAGCCTGAAGGATGTCGAAGCGGCGGTTTGCGAGTTGGTCCGTTCGCAGCCGAAGGTCGTCGCGCTGGAGCCGAACTCGCTCGACGATGTCTACGGCGACATTATTCGGGTTGCCGAAGCCGTCGGCGTGGCTGAAACCGGCGAGCAATTGATCGACTCTCTCAAGGCACGTTTACAACGCATCTCCCAACAGACTGCCGCTCTGAAATCGCGGCCCAGCATTGCCTGCATCGAGTGGATCGATCCGCTGATGGCGGCCGGCAACTGGGTCCCCGAACTGGTCGAATTGGCCGGCGGTATCGACCCACTTGGCAACGCAGGAGAGCATTCCGGCTACATGACCTTCGGCGACCTGCGGGCCGCCGACCCCAACGTAATCGCCATCATGCCGTGCGGATTCGATATCCCTCGCGCCGAACAGGAACTGTCGGTTTTGACCGAACGACCCGATTGGCAAACCCTCAAAGCAGTACAGAGCGGCCGTGTCTATGTGACCGACGGCAACCAGTACTTCAACCGCCCCGGCCCACGCCTGGTCGAGTCGGCCGAGATATTGGCCGAGATTCTGCACCCCGGCGAGTTCAACTTCGGCCACGCCGGAACAGGCTGGAAACCACTGTGCTAATGGGATTCCACGGCTGCGAATCAACGATTCGCAGCTGATGAATCCAATCAAAGATTCGCATCCCCGCCCCAATCAATCCAGAATTCCTCAAGTTTACTGGAACAGATGAGCCGATTTTGATATTACAATAGAGATAAGGACTTGCGAAAAGTGAATCGGCTAATCCTGCAATAGCAGCGATTGCCAAACGACGGAGAACCGCCATGCTTTCGTTCGACCAATTCGACAAACAAAACGGTCGCCGCGACTTCCTCAAGGTGGGAAGTCTGGCGCTCGGCGGCATGTCGTTGCCCCAATTGCTCGCTGCGCAGGCTTCGGCGGCAATCGGCGAAAACCCCGTCACCGACAAATCGGTCATTTTCCTGTTCATGCACGGCGGCCCCAGCCAGATCGAAACGTTCGATCCCAAGATGACCGCTCCCTCGGGAATCCGCTCGGCCACCGGTGAAATCAAAACGAAGATTCCCGGCGTCACCTTCGGCTCGACGTTTGAAAAACTCGCGGCACTCTCCGACAAACTCTCCATCGTCCGCTCGTTCACCACCGGCGACAGCGG
>JABISG010000086.1 GCA_018699955.1 Planctomycetaceae bacterium
GAGATCAATGGCGAGAATCTTCATGTTCAATCTCCGTGGACTTGGGTTGATCATTGTGACGCGTCACAACCGTGATCACGCGCCGGAGTCAGTATTAAAACCGACTCCACCCCCAACTACGGACTTACATGGATTCTTATTCGCGGAATCGGGCTCGACTGGATGATTTCCGTCAGGGCGGCCTTCAGCCTGCACGTTTTAATCAAGGTATTTGAGAAACTCAGTTTTGGCGGTCAAGGTCGCAAAGGCACGCAACGGCGGGACGCTTGCACGCGCACCATGCCAAAGTGAGTTGGGCCATTTGTGAGAACGTGGGTTAAAGGTCCCCAGCAATTGGAGTCCAAGCACTTCCGGAGCGGATGAGGTCGATGACTTCCTGGTAGATCCAGCCGTCGCGGAAGGTGAGGAAATCGGGCGTGCCCTCGCCACGGATGTCGGCAACGAAATCGAGAGCCAACTGGTTCCAGTTGCGCTGTGTTGGATCGTCTTCATCAGACAGACGATCAAAGATCATCTGAGGGATCGTCAATTCCTCCCAGTCGTCGCTCCCTTCGATCCGCAGAAACATGGGGCCCTGTGTGTAAGCCTCTTCGATGTGCAGTGTTCCCGCTTCCCCGTAGACTGCCACATAATCAGGATTCTTACCGAAGCGCAGTCCTGAATGACGAAAGGTTGCGGTCACCGCTTCGTCGCGTGGCTTATCACGGCTGCCGATGCGGGCCAGAACCGTATAACCCCAATCGCTGGTGACCTCGGCCCACTCACACTGTTCGGCCTCTTCGGGCGAAAGGGCTTGGTTGAAGTAGTCACGGAAGTCATGGACCTTTTTCGCCACTGGAACCCGCTTCAGGTCGTGTCGAGCCTCTCCCATGGCAGCAAGAACTTCCCCGCCCAGAATGTGCTGAGCAATCGCCAGCTTGTGGGTGAAATTATTGTTGAGCCGTCCTCCCCCATCTTCGAGCCGATGCGGCCATCCGAAGGGCATCCGAGACGGCCAATGGTAATGCGAAACGAACTCAGCCTCGTAGACTTCGCCCAACCTCCCTGCCGCAACGATTTCCTGAGCATAGAGAGTCTGCGGCTGATAGCGGTAACTGGCGGCATACGCAGTTTTCAACCCCGTCTGTTTCGCCATTTGATACAAGTCGCGCGCATCGGCTGCGGTCGTTGCCAACGGTTTGTCGCTCAAGACGTGGCAGCCGGCCTCCAATGCAGTGGAGATCATCTCGTAGTGTGTTCCCCCCGGTGTGCCGACTGCAACGATATCCGGCCGAACGTCTGCAAGCATTTGCCGCCAGTCGGTTCCACAGGTCGGTATTTCAAGTGACTCGGCGACCTGTCGGCAGACCGCTTCGGTTCGGCTGGCCATGGCAACCACGCGAACCCCCGCCACTTTCAAGGCCGCCGTATGCCCTTGGGCTGCAAACCCAGCCCCCAAAATCATAGCGCGCAGTTCATCGGTCATCGTCAAGAGTTCCCGTTCTTCTTAATTCGCAATCGGTTCTCCACTCGAAACCTCGATTTCGCACTGTAAGGTGGTAGCTGCGAAATCTCTAGCGCCAGACCGCCCGAAAGGGTGGAGCATTTCGCCTGACTGGACACGTTACGCTGGCGTCGATATATCCGACCCAACTCGTCAAACAGAAATCTTGGAGAACAACGCACGACGGTACGCTGGTTTTTCGTGCCTGTTTGGATCCGTTCATGCTGTATCTGATCACCTGGCTTACCGATTTTGCGGCCTTTTTACTGGTCTTTACCGTTCCACGGCTCCTGGCGGAACAGGAAGCCGATGCCTTCATGCTTGGGTTTATCGGAACATTGTTTTCAGCGGGAAGCGTTTTCAGTAATGCCATTTCGGGAAAGCTGTCAGATCGTCACGGCCGACGCATCGTGGCCACGACTGGTACGATGCTGTTGTTCTTGAGCATTTGCGGAGCGACCTGGCTGCAGCCGGGTCACTGGAGTTACTACGTCTCGTTTGCCGCTGCTGGGGGCTCTCTTGGAATCATCTACCCCTCTCTGATAGCCTGGCTCGGACATGGACGATCAGGCAAACATGCCAGTCGTGCATTCCTCGGTTTCTGCCTGGCATTTAATCTGGGGATGATCTCGGGGCAATTAGCGGGGGGGTGGCTGTTTCAACATTGGGGCTCGCAACCGGCTCTCTATCTGGCCATGGCTCTGACCGCCGTAAGTGTCGGGTTGCTTTCGCGAGTTCGTGGCGATTCGATACCCCAACTCGATGTTCCGTCGGCGGATGAAATAGCCGACGCCCCAAACGTGGCACTTTCTGCGGCATTTTCGCGCGTTTGTTGGGTCGTCAATATCGGTGGGACGTTTTCGATGAGCATCGTTTTCTATTTGCTGCCGAAACTGCTGGTTGAATTGAACATCCCTGCCGATGAACACGGAACGATGCTGGCCATCGGACGAACAGTGGTCATCGGCACGTTTGTCTCAATGCACGCTTCGAGCTTTTGGCATCACCGGCTCTCGATGTCGCTGGCAACACAGGTTTTTGGCATCTGCGGTCTGATCGGGTTGGCTGTCTCAACGACACTTGCAGGTCTGACGATTGGTTTGGTGTCTCTTTCCATCTTGCTCGGCTTCAACTATTTTTCGAGCCTGTATTACAGCAATACCGGCAGCGCAAATCATCGCAAAGGGACTGCAAGCGGAATTCATGAGGCAACGTTGGCCCTGGGGCTGACGGGGGGATCACTGTTCGGGGGCATGGCCGGAAGCTATTACGGAAATCGGGCTCCCTTCTTTCTGGCCGCAGTTGTCATTAGCGTTCTGGCAGTTGTTCAGATTGTGGTCTACCGGCGACTGGTGCATCCCCTGCTTCAGCAGAGAGAGGCCGAGGCGCTAGCGCAACAGGCAACACCGGCGAGCTAAACCGTCGCTGAGAATTAACCAGAGAGACAATCATGCCTTCGATCATTGAACAAGCCCTGACGGGAATCACCGAGCGGATTGATCAAATCGTTTTGGATCAACGCCTTCCCGGTTTGGCCGTCGGGATTGTGCGGGATCAGGAGCTCGTTTGGTCGGCCGGTTTCGGGCACGCCGACCTCGAGACAAAACGCCGCCCTGACGAAGAGACAATCTCGCGGGTCGCGTCTATTACGAAGACCTTCACGGCGACGGCCATCATGCAGCTGCGCGACGACGGCCTGTTAACGCTCGATGATTCGCTCGTTAAACATCTCCCGGAATTTTCAGTGGTGAATGCCCGAGCCGGCACCGTGGAAGGCGTCACGATTCGCCGCATGCTGTCTCATCGTTCGGGATTGGTGACGGAGTCCCCGTTCCCTTGCTGGGATTCCTTGGAATTTCCCTCTCGCGAAGCGATGCTCGCCGCACTTCCACAAACCGAAATCGTCATCCGGCAGGATTCGGCATTCAAGTATTCGAACCTGGCGTTCGGGCTTTTGGGTGACGTCATCAGCCGGCTGTCGGGACGCCCCTACTTTGAATACATGCAAGCCGAGATTTTGGAACCTCTCGGGTTAACGTCGAGTGTCTTTGAACTGACAGAAGAACTGCGATCGCGAATGGCCGTCGGTTACTCACGCTCACCGTATGCCGATGAATTCCCTAAGGCCCCCTATGCGCTTTTGAACGGACTTGCCGCCTGCGGACAGTTGCATTCAACGGTCGCCGATCTGGCAAAGTGGATTTCGTTGCAGTTCAGAACCGGTGATGCCGAACGCAGGGGCGAGCAGGTTCTACCCGGCAGTTCGATCGAAGAAATGCACCGGCCGCAATACATGGAACCGGATTGGTCCTTCGGGTATTGCCTCGGTTGGCGTGCCCGGCGAGTTGGGGAACACGTTTATCACGAACATGGCGGGGGGATTCACGGATTCGCATCGCAAGTCATGTTCTCGAAGCCACATCGGCTTGGTGTGATTGCGCTGGCGAACGTCTGGCCCCATGCCGGTTTGTACGAAATCCCCAGCGAGATTCTTGAGACGTTGATCAATGCTGAAGCAGAAAAAAGCAGTCACAACGAAACCGTGACCACTTCGAAAACTCCGATAGAGCTTGAGCGATATCTTGGAAGCTACGAAGCTCAACCATCAATCCCTGTCAACATCGCCTGCCGAGATGGCTCGTTACGACTCGAGGCGCCGTCGTCCGATGAGTATTCCCTGCATGCACCGGCAAGTCTTGAGCCCACCGGCGACACAGACGTCTTCTGCGTTCGTGGAGGACGGGGGGCGGGAGAACGAGTGGCCTTCGAGATTGACGCGGGCGGAAATGTCCACAGCTTCTCGTTGGGTGGGTTCGTCTATCACAAGCTCAAACCCTCAAGGGCTGGATAGCGGAACCGTCATACCTGCCGAAGTGACACCGCGTTGCATTCGGCGCACTCGCTCTGCCGCCAGAATCCGCGAAGGACGGCATTTGTGTCAGAAAACCGTAAGAGGTGGAACGTTCCTTAATACCACCCATTTAGCGGCCTCCTCACGCGCCAGCGAAACTCATAGGTCTAAGCGAACTCAAGCTCGATTGGACGATTCTCGTCTGATCGGATTTCAGCCTGCACGGTTTAACCAAGACCTTACGGGACGCCATTCCTACCACGGTAGATCATAACGATGCGAGCTGGAATCAAACTGAACGTGCCGAATTCGATGTAACCTCTTGCAGTCGGCGCGTCGTCGATCTGAGCGAAGTGTGTCACACTGTGTGCGGCTGCAACTAATGACTAAGGACAGAGATCGGATCAACCGCTGCAGGATGACAACAAATGCTGACCGGAGCCGAGTGCGGACTCCGAGCGTTTCAATCAGCAGCCCGGCCGATACCCAAATCTTGCAGGAGTACTCACCCAAACCGTCGACAAATTCGGGGTGATCAATTACGCCTGCAGGACTGAGCCTGACACTCTCTTGTGTTGGCGCTTCGTTATCGAAGTGCATGCGGGGCCGTCTCCTTTCAGATGCATCGGTCGGCAGGACAACAGTGGAGACAGAATTTGCGGCCCTCATGCCACAAGCGTACAATGATCCGCGGCGAATGCTATCATGAACTGACGCCGTTTACCGAAACCGCCTGTTGGGCCGGCCGGTATGGCCCCGACGGCATCGGTTAGCCTGTCGGATGACAGACCACATAGGGAAAACGGAAACGACAAGTCGCCTCGACGAGAATGGAAAATGAGAATCAGATTGGATCGAAGAGTGATAATCCCAAGAGCATGTGTTCGCCGTGGCGTGATTGCCATGCTGGTCTGCTGCGGCTGGTGGTCACAGCCCGTCACTTGCGAAGCTCAGGTGGCGGCTGAAGGGGATCTCACCGCGCATAAGGCCGACGCTGAGGAATTCTTTAGTAAGCGTGTCACACCATTCATCAAGACCCATTGCATCGCCTGTCACTCGAACAGGCGCCCCACGGAGGCGGGGGTCAACTTTTCTCCTGCGTTGAAGGCCCCTGGTCATGCTGCCTTCAGCAAGCAATGGAAGAAGGCGGCCGCCCGCGTGAAAGCACACGACATGCCACCCGAGGGCACGGAGCAACCGACCGCTGAAGAACGCCGGATGTTCGGCGACTGGCTGGCGAAGATCAAGTACCTTAGTCCAAAGGATCCCGGCCCGTTTGTCATTCGGCGGTTGACCAAGACTGAGTATGGCAACACCGTGCACGATCTCTTCGGTGTTGATCCGGCAATTGCCGGTGACTTGCCGGAAGAGGTTAGCGGCGAAGGATATCTCAATTCGCTATCGCCGCTGCAAATGGAGCAGTATCTCACGATCTCACAAAAGGTGTTGGATCGAGTTCTGGCTCCGGAAGGTCAACTGCCCACGAAGATGCAAAAGCAATTGTTTGGTGAATCACCAGCCGCCGGGACTGATGCCCGTGCTGCGGCGCGACGAGTCGCACAGTCACTTGCACGCAGGGTCTATCGTCGACCGCCATCCGCAGCAGAACTCAAAGTCCTTCTGCAGGTGTTCGATCTGGGGAGACAGAGCGACCTCAGCTATCTGGCGGCCGTTCGCTTGATGCTGAAAGCAATGCTCGTTTCTCCCCAGTTTCTCTTTATTACTCCGGCCAAAGAGGTCGAGCCTGGTGGTGGGATTGTCCGGCTTGATGATTTTCAACTTGCGTCGCGCTTATCCTATCTGTTGTGGGCAACCATGCCGGACGATGAACTCATGTCGCTGGCTGACAGCGGAAGGCTCCATGAGAAGTCCGTTCTCACAGCTCAGGTCGTCCGCTTGCTGAAGGATCCGCGTTCCCGCGCCCTGTTTGATGGTTTTGGTGCGCAATGGCTTGGGCTTGGAGATTTGCGAACGAAGACCTTCGATCCTGACAAATTCCCACAAATGACCGGCAAGATGCGCTCAGCGATGTATGATGAAGTCCGCCTCTTATTTGAAAGCGTTGTGCGTGAAAACGGAAACGTCGTGCGTTTGATCGACTGCGATTACACGTTCCTCAATCAGAATCTCGCCACGATCTACGGCCTGGAAAAAACTGTTAAGGGCCCCGAGATGCGGAAGGTTCAACTGTCAGACGGCAACCGAGGGGGAATCTTGGGGATGCCCGGCGTGCTGGCGGCGACCTCCTTTCCTAACCGCACCAGCGCCGTCAAACGCGGCGTGTGGGTGCTGGAAAAAGTACTCGGAGACCATGTGCCAGCCGCTCCGCCGGACGTTCCTGCCTTGGAAAAACAGGATGAGAAAACGGTCGCGACTCTGACTCTGCGGCAACGCACTGAACTGCACCGCACCAATCCCGTCTGCGCGAATTGCCACAAGATTCTCGACCCAATTGGGTTTGGCCTTGAAAACTTCGATGCCATCGGGCGCTGGCGCGACCGGGACGACAACGGTGAGAAGATCGATGCCTCGGGGGAACTTCCAGGTGGGAAGCGATTCTCCAATCCCAAACAATTGAAAACCATTATCGCCGAACGCAACGGCGAGTTTTCTCGCAATCTGGTGGAGAGATTATTAGCCTATGCCCTGTGTCGCAGGCTGGAAGGCTACGACGAGATCGTGGTGGATGGTTTGATGCAGGAAATCCAACGGGATGGGTACCGTATGCAGACGCTCATCAACGCGGTCGTTACCAGCTATCCGTTCACTCATCGTCGAATCGAAGCAGAAAGGACATCTAAATGAACAATCGCGTGCTGATTGATCGTCGCAGCTGCTTGAAAGGGGTGGGAGCCTCGCTTGCCCTGCCTCTTTTGGATGCCATGGGTTGGGCAGATTCCGAAAAGGGTAAGGCGCAAAAACCACCGGTCCGCCTGGGATTTATGTATATGCCCCATGGCGTGATCATGGATCAATTCTGGCCCGCTGATGCGGAGAGCTTCTTGAAGTCGCCTCCGCCGGCCCTCGAATCGCTGCGACCGGTGCTCGACCAATGCCTGCTGATGAGGGGAATCTCGGGAGTCGCCATCGCGCCTTTTAACGGTGCACCTCACGCGCTCGAATTGTCGACGTGGCTCACAGCGACGCTGCCGGATCCCGCCAAGCGGAATACGATCCAAATCGCCATTTCCGCCGATCAGATCGCCGCCAATCATGTAGGAGCCTTCACCGCGTTGCCTTCTCTGGAATTGGCCACGATGCCACAAACGTGGAAGGAGAATCAGGAAGGGCTCAACGAAGCCTATTATTCGCATTGCAGTTTTCGCTCCCCAACCCAAGCCGTCCCCGCCGAGATCAATCCACGCAACGTGCTCAGACGCTTGTTCAGCACGAAGGAACAAGGCGGCGCCAAAGGGAAATCGAATCGGAATAACTCTCTGGACCAAAGAATGTTGGACTTGGTTCTCGGCGGCGCGAGGGACCTGCGGAAGACGTTGCCGAAAATCGATCAACGCAAGCTGGACGAATACCTCGATAGTGTTCGCTCTGTGGAACGACGCATCGCGGCGATCGAAATCCGTCAAAAGGAGGCCGCTTTGGAGAAAGCGGGCGTCCGAGGCAGCAAGCGGGCGAAATCGGACTCCCCACCCATCGAGATTAAGATTCCCGAGGGAGACAAACGCAGCGAATACATGCGGGTGATGTGTGACCTCAATGTGCTGGCGTTTCAGACAGACACAACGCGCGTCAGCACGTACATCGGCTCGACACCAAACGGTGCTTCTTATCCGGAACTCGGATTCAACGACCAACACCACTCCCAGACCCACCACAACAACCAGCAGGAGAAGGTCAGGAAAGTGGCCGCAATCACGGCGTTCAACATCTCCCAATTCGCGTACATGGTCAAGAAGATGCACAGTTTGCGGGAAGGCGACGGCACGCTGCTCGACAACTGCATTATGATGTGGGGAACTGGCCTTGAGGACGGCAACAAGCATACGCGGAAAAACCTACCCTTCATCCTTGCAGGAAAAGGAGGCGGTTCGCTGAACACAGGTCGCTTCTTGCCAGAAACCAGCGGGAATCAAGGTGACCTGCTCACCACCTTGCTTGCATGTGCCGGCGTTCCGCTGGACCGTCCCGTCGGGATCGCCACCAAACAACTCACGGAGATCGCCAACGGTCTTTGAACCTGAGACGCGATTTTGGAGCACCGATGTGGAAGAACAGCACCGAGGGGGCGTTGGACATGAGTGAGATGGAATCTGGGCAGTCTCTTAATTGGAGAAATTGTTGATGAACGCAACGACTCAATTCCTATTTTGCATGGTGCTCTCGTTGACCATGTGCGACTTGGCAGGCGCTGAGAACTGGATTCGTTTTCGTGGACCGAATGGCCAAGGGGTTTCCAGTGAGGTGAATCTGCCGATCACCTGGTCCGCAAACGACAAGATCGCTTGGAAAACGAGTATTCCAGGCGACGGTTGGTCGTCTCCGATTGTCTATAAACAACATGTGTTCCTCACGACAGCTACTGAGGATGGCGTCTCGTGCCGCGTTATCTGTGTCAATCGAGAGGATGGGAGTATCGCGTGGAATACCGAAGTCCATCGCCAGAAGACTGGACCCAAGCGGAGGCAGAATTCCTTTGCCACTCCGACGCCGGTGACCGATGGCGAGCGGGTGTATGCGGTCTTTTATGACGGCACGGTGGTTTGCGTCGATTTCGCTGGCAAGCTCGTTTGGAAGAATCACGAGATCAAGTTTTTCAGCTTGCATGGTCTCGGTGCATCCCCAGTGCTTGCTCACGGCCAGCTCATTATGCCGTTTGACGGCAGCAGTGCAGATGAGACTCGTGTCGGCTGGAAGGTTCCCTGGAAGAACGCCATCGTTCTGTCATTGGACGCAGAAAAAGGATCGGTTCGGTGGAAGGGTAAACGTGGCGATTCACGTGTTGGGCATGTCACTCCGATTCTCATCGAAGACGGGACACAAATCGTGAGCGCTGGTGGAGACCGTGTCCAGGGATTCAACGCACGCACGGGCAAGCGAATCTGGTCGATCTACAGCCAAGGTGAAGGAGTGACCCCTTCACCGGTCGTTGGAGACGGATTGATCTTCACATCATCTGGATTCGAAGCCCCGACAATCCGGGCAATTCGACTGGGTGGAACAGGCGACATTACGAAGACGCACATCGCCTGGGAACAAAGAAAAGGAGTCCCGGCGCTTGCGTCACCACTCTTTGTCGATCCCTATCTCTACACGATCACACGAGACAACATTCTGCATTGCTTTGAGGCTTCGACCGGAAAGCCCGTATGGTTGAAGCGGTTAACCGGTGTCCATTCTGCGTCGCCGGTGTATGCAGATGGAAGAATCTACGTGCTCTCAGAGGATGGTGTGACGCTCGTTCTGCGTCCGGGACCTCGGTATGACGAAGTCGCTCGCAACAGCATTGGCGAAAGATGCCTGGCATCGATGGCAGTTTCGCAAGGACAATTCTACATTCGCTCATCGAAGCATCTCTTCTGTATTGGAAAGTCGTCCAAGTAGGCGTTCATTTCCCCTTGGTTTCAGCGCAGAATTCAGGACCGATTCTGCCCGCGAAACCGATACCATTTCGCGGAATCGAGCTCGACCGGATGATTCCGACTGGGGCGGCCTTCAGCCTGCACGTTTTAACCAACGGGCGTGTTGAAAAAGTCAGCTCCGGTTTAGCGGCTCAGGATCTGATTGCTCTTGATCCGTAAAGTGCTTTGGCAGTATGGGCAGGTTCGTTTTGTTGCGCATTCCCCCGTTTCCTGCGATGGGGCCGCTTATGCAAGGATTGCATGTCTTTGAGCCCGAGGCTGAGACGCTTATCGTCCTGGAGTCGTTCATGCCGGACGACCATCTTTTGAGAGAAGTGGATCGCCTGGTGGAGCCGGCCTTGATCCGCAGGCTCACGGCCTCATGTTATGGGGCGACCGTCCATTGACCCGGACGTCTACTTCCGGATGGTGCTGGTGGCCTATCTCTACGGCATCAAATCGGACCGACGTCTGTGTGAGGAGGTGTATTGCAATTTCGCATACCGCTGGTTCTGCCGACTGTCGCCGAAAGACAAGGTGCCGGACCATTCGTCGTTCAGTACCATCCGGGATCGCTTCGGAGAGGAGATTCACGAGCAGGTCTTCGGTGAGATTGTGAAACTCTGTCAGCAACACGGCCTGGTCACCGAAGAGTGCTCTGTGATGACCGACGCCACCTTGATCGCCGCCGATGCTTCGCTGAACTCGTTGACGCACAACGACACCGACGAAGCCGACAAGGAAGCAGATAGCCAACAGTGAGATCGTGGTTTGAAAGATTCTTCGTCACAAGAGGACACGCAATGAACGCTGACTTGAGATGCTTCTCAGTTGTTGTGTTGCTGTTGGCCTTGATGGGGTGTGGATCGGATTCCGATCCGCCTCAAGAGGTAGAGAACAAGCCGACAGAAAAGGCAGAGACTTTTGACTGGGAAGTCGAGGATAATCTTGAGATGTTGACTGAACATCGCCGGATTCAGAAGAAACCAGACCCACTCAAGATTGTCGTCAGTTCGCCAGATGATCTGACAGCCAACATAACACCGCTGCCTACATTTGACGTGGCCCTTGTATCAGCAGATGTTGAGAAAACTCCCCTGTGGATAACAGAAGGTGGTGATTATCGTTCAACAAGACTCGCTCGGTGGCGGTTTGAAGTGAAAGACGAAGAGGGACATATTCTTCCTCAGCGTGAAAGTCCAAGCGTCATCGGCGGTGGGATGTATACTTGTGGATTTCTCCTACACGGCGAGAAATGGGAAACCTCGCTTCCGATGGGAGACTATGTGGACATCCCAAAACCGGGACAATACACCGTCCGTATCCTGTATCATGATAGCGTGACAATCGCCGACATCACCGATAAAAATGCACTCGAAGACCTGATCGTCTTCGCATCAGAGCCTTTCCAACTGACACTTGCTAAACGACCCATTCAGTTGAGAGAGAATTCACGCCAGCGAACACGACTTCTTATCGAAAAGCTCGATGAGACCGAGATGGTGAAAATAATTCGTAGCGGATACAGCGAGGATTATTACAAGTTTATTGTCCCCGGCTCTCCGCAAGGTGAACTGCTCACAATGGGGTGGCAAGCTGTTCCCCAACTCATTGATGCCTTGCGTGACAACGAACTCTCGGCACGGAAGAGAGTACATTTGTTTTCATTGTTGCATGGAATCACCTTGGACCAAAGCCTAGACGTTGAGAACTTCGAATACGGGGTGGCCTACCCCCGATCTTTGTACCACCCTCAGTGAGAGAATCGGGGTTCAGGTAACACGTTCTGTTCAACAGGGCGCAGCGTAGCGAAGTCCTGTTGAACAGAACGGGCCGCATATGCGGCGGGGGTCTCGTAGTCCA
>JABISG010000169.1 GCA_018699955.1 Planctomycetaceae bacterium
GAACTTCGATGCTTGCGCGTCTTTTGGCAACTTCCCCACGCCCATGTGATTCTTGCCGCTGAGAACCGTGTAATACCCGGCATTCTTGAGCAAGGCCGGGAACCAGTCGAGATTGGCGGAAATGGGCTGATGCAACTCGGCCGCCTTGCCGTTATTGTGCGGATAGCGTCCCGTCACAATGCTCGAACGGCTGGGCGAACAACTGCTTGCCGTCAAAAACGCCTGATCAAACCGCAGGCCATCGGCGGCCAATTGGTCGATCACCGGCGTGCGAGCCGCCTTGTTGCCGTAGCAACCGTGATCGTTCCAACTCACATCGTCGGAAATGAACAGAATGACGTTGGGACGTTCTGCGGCACTGCCTGTGTTTTGGCAAGTAAAGCAAAGCAGCAGCGCAATGAACAGCAGTTGTAACCGGACCATGAAATGCTTTCATCTGAGTTGGCGAATTCGATCTGCCAAGCCACTTCCCGATTCAATTGAAACGAAGTGAATAGACGTCTGCGTTTTTGAGCGTGAAACGCAGTTGGACAACACCGCGGCTGAAAACGGGGGCCTGCTGCCATGCAATCGGGGCATCAACCGCATCGCCGTTTAGTGGCTGTGATTTGCCGATGACGTCTCCCGACTTGTTGAGAGCTTCCACCGTGAGCGTGCCACCCGCTCTCACGACATAGTTCAGCAGCAGCTGTTTGCCGGTGTAATTGAGCGGCTTTGTTGTCATCTGACCGCCATCGCCACCGCCGCGCATAGCGGTAAAGCCATCCACGCGATAGACGAATCGTCGCACGCGGCCCGGTGTCGGTTCGTAGTAGTTTTCCGTCGCGTAAACCGAGATTTCTTTCGGCTTGCCGGGCAGTTGGAACATTCCCCAGGCCATGTAATTGCTGCGATTGTGATTGCGATCTTTCGGTGCCGTCCGCGGGACCACGGCGTCGGCGTATCGGTGAAACTTCCGGCCGTCGCGGCTGGTCATCAGAATCGGTTCGACCTGCTGGCTCTTCGCTTCGAAGCGCGTGGGGAATCCGATGAAGAGATGCGGTGCGCGGAAATACTTCTGGATGGCATTCGTATAGAGATGCTCGGTGGGAGTTCCTTCGGCGTAACTCAGGTCGGCTTCGTTCTCCCAGTGGATGAAATCCTTGGAAGTCGACGTGCGAATCGAGCGCACTCCGTTTCCAAAGTAACGCCAGTAGGCGCGATACTCGCCGCGATCGGTATCCCAGAATGCGAGATTCTGTGAATCAAACGCCCCGTTGGTTATCACCGGCTTTTTCTGAATCAACTTCCAATGCTTGCAATCGGGCGACTCGAACGGCAACAAGCCGCCGCGTCCGCCGCCAAACGCCTTGTAACGCGACTCCGGCGGAGTCGAAGGATTGGTGTCGTAAAAAGCGGTGAAGTTGTGCGTGCCCGGGCCGAGCCAGACGATGTTATTTTCCTTCGATCCGTTCCATGCGAACAGGCCGAGTTTCGGTTTTGTCCAGTGGATTCCGTCCTTGCTTTCGGCGTAGCAGGTCACTTCCTTGTGGGCGGCCTTCTTGTTTGGGTCGTGTTGCCAGCCGCGATAGATCATGCGGTACAGGCCCTCGGATTGAAAGTAGGAGTAGTAGCCGCTGGTGTTGCCTTCCCACGGTTCGTCGGTGACGAACACAACCTCTTTGGGTTCGGGCCGTAACAGCGTTCGTTGAACGTCACCGGTGACCTTGCCAATCACGTGGTCGTCAACAAACAACTCCAACCGATTGCCGATATCGACTGGCTCGGCGGACAGCGCAGGTGCGACTGTCGAGATGGCCAGCAACATTGCGGCGAAAGCTTGCAGCACGGTTCTTCGCGTATCAATTCTCATGGTTGTCCTCTTGTTGAGTTCGTCGAGCGTGGTCACTTCGACGACTTGGCCTTGAGTTTCCAGATCAGGTATTCGGTCGTTGTTGCGTGCTTCACATCGGGCGCGTCGGGATAGACCAATTCACAATCGACGCCGGCGCTCTGGCAATGCTGCTGCAACTTCACGCCGAAGTTGGCGGTGTGCGTTGGGTCTTTCTGCGGCTGGCCAAGCGCGGGGGGCGCGGAGTAAGAGAGATGGACGGGCGGATCATCGGATGTGACCAACGCGTAGGGAGAATACTCGGCGATCCATGGTAGGATGGTGTCGCGTTTGGCCAGAAACTCGGCGAACTGCGACACCTTTTTCTCCGGGTCACCGGTGAAGCCGAAGGCGTGTCCGCCGTACCGGCTGTTCGGCGTCCATTCCTTCATTTGTTTTGGATCGAGTGTCGTCTGAGCGCCCCGGACGGCAGCGCACCATAACCGTGTTGATTCGCGTGCGACGGCATCATCGCTTGTCGGGTCGGCCATGTCGGGATGAAAAGCCAGCCACAAACTCGAACAGGCACCGGCCGAGCCGCCCGATGCGCCGATTCGCTGCTTGTCGATGTTCCATTCCTTCGCCTTGCTGCGGATGAATTGTAAGGCCCGCGCCGCGTCGTGCAGCGGACCTTTGACCGGCGGCACGACGCCGTCGGCCGTCGCCTCGGGAATGAAACGATACTCGACACTCGCCACGGAAATACCCGCTTCCAAAATCTCGGGTAACATCGCGGTCAGGCCGCCCATTCGTCCGCCGCCCATCCAGCCGCCGCCATGAATGAAGAGAAGCACGGGTGTTGGCTCCTTCGACTCGGCTTGCCAGAAGTGAATCAGCTGCTTCGGATGCGGGCCGTAGGAAACGTCATATTGCGTCGGGTTCGGCAACAGCGGATGGGCTGCGAGGAATCGCTTCGCTTCGACCGCGCCGATGTTGCGAACGAAAATATTCCGCCAGCGGATTTCGCCGCCATGCGTCTGCAGCATGATCGGCCCCTTCGCCGGCAGCGGTTTGTCGCGGTCCCAGTAGTTCTCCATCACCGCGCCATCGACGACGGCACGCCGATTCAGCCAGACCCAGGTGCGGGCGCCAATTTGACGGATGCGAAACTGATTCCATTGGCCAAACGGTTTGTCCGCTAAGCGACTCGGGTCACGACCCAGCGTCCCCGGCGTATTGTTAAACAACCCCCCGGAACCGAGATGTGGCCTACGCGTCGGCCGCTTCGGATTAAAGACCTGATGCCAGTCCCAGATTTGCACCTGCGGCGTGCCACGCAGGTAAATGCCGCTGTCGGCGCCGGCGACGGTCTTGTATTCGATGCGGAACTCCATATCGCCGAACTCCTCGTCCGACGTCGCATAGGAGCCGTGACCATCGTTGACGAGTTCGCCGTTCTCGACGGTCCAGTGAACCGGAAACTCGGCGCGCTGCGCCGCCAGATTCGCTTCCTTTTTCTCGCCGGTTAATTTGCCCACCCGATGCGGATTCAAACCGTGCCAACCGCTGAGATCCGTTCCATTGAAAATCGCACGGAATCCTATCGGCGGTTTCGGTTCGGCTGCGATGGCGGTGACCGACTGCGCGATCGCGACTGCAATCGCCGTGAAGAACAGGAAGTGTTTGGCGATGTTTCTCATGTGATTCGGCTCCGATGGTATTGTCGTTTTCGCTCACGCGCTGGAAGTACAAAACCGGCTGCGCGTCGTGCATGTTGTTGTGTTCTTCTTCCCAGCGTGTTCCCTGCGAGCACTGCCGTCAACCCTTGGGGCGGGGAAGCGGTGTCGCAACACACTCACCAAGCGTCACTCAAGGCAGTTCGTTGATCGCAATTGCGACAATCCCGCAGCAAAAGTGGCGCAGGGTGTGTTATAGCGAGGCGCCGACACAGCGAGATTTTCCAGATACGCGATTTCCAGCTGGCGTTGTCACGAATCCAAAAATACCGCCATGCACAGTGAAAGGAACAACACTTGAATCGGCGCGACGGCGCTGTTGCACCCGACAATCACGGGCCGGATGAACACTGTCGGCGCATCTGGTTGTTTCCGGCGCGGTTTTGCAATAAGATGCGACTGTGGTGATGGATCGGCTGTGAGTCGAAAATACCTGCAATTTAGTTCACGTGATTTCGAGAGTCGTGTATGACTGAGAAGCAGATGAAAGCCGCACGAAAAGCCCTCGCCGCCTTGGAAAAACTTGGGGCGGAAGTGGTCTGGCGCGGAACGAGTGGTGTGGATTCGGTGTATTTCAACCGGGAACCAGTCGGCGATGCCGACCTGAAACACCTCAAGGGGTTGGACAGCCTCACAAAACTGAAGCTGAATAAGTCACCCATCACCGACGCCGGGCTGAAAACTCTCAAGGGCCTAACCGGTTTGGTCCAATTGCATCTCGCCGGCACCGAGATCACAGATGACGGGTTGGAACACCTGACGGCCCTGAAAGACATCGGATTTCTTGACCTGACCAACACGCAAGTGACGAACGCCGGTCTGGAACACCTGAAATCGTTTAAGAATTGTAAAACGATACGGCTCTCCGGAACGGGCGTCACCGACAGCGGCGTGACCAAACTCAAGCCGGCATTGGCGGGTTGCAAGATTACACAGTAGGCAACTGGCCCGCCGTCGCCGTACAAAAACAATCCCAGGGACTCGAGCAGCCCCTGGGATTCTTCGTTTCGACTCAATAATCGTTCCGTCTACTTCGCGGAAATCTCCACGTGCAGCGGATCGGACCACTGCTTGTGTTCGTCGGTGTAATACAAGTAGGCACGGCTTGCCGGCCCCGAGTAACTGCCCGGGATGGCGGCGACGAGACTTAACGGGAACTCGCGTTGTTCGCCCGCGGCCATGTCACGCCAGTAAAGAATGACTTCGCGGCCGCGCACTTCGTAGGCGGCCACTTGTTTCGACTTGACCAACTCCTTCAACTGGTCGTGACGCACTTCCAATCCGCCCGGAATGCCGATGATGGCAATCGGTGTCGGAATCGCTTCCTCGGTTTTGTTCTCGACTTTGACTTGCGCTTCGGTCACTTCACCTTCGGCGATCTGCTCGTCCGCGAGCAAAACCTCCAACGCCACTTTGCAATCGGCCGATGAATCGGGCCGTGTGCTGAAGAGACGGATGGTGACCGTGTGCGGCATGCTCGACCCGTCGAACATCTTCACCGCAATCGTATGCTTTCCGGGAGTGAGAATGCGGGACATGTCGGGCAGTTCAATCGTCCCCTGCGTCTTGCGGTCGAACTTCACCGGTGTGCCGAACAGGCGGCCATCGACCACAAGCTGCACGCGACCGGGCGATTTGGGATGCGCCATCGCCTTGTCGTTGGCGATGATCGCTTTGAGCGCCAGCACCGTCGATTGCGTCGAACCGTAACGGCCCCCCTTGCAGCTTTCGGCCAGATAGCGAATGGCTTTGTCGGTGAAGTCGATGTATTCCGAATCGCCCAGCCAGGCGAGAGCCGCCAGCGCGGTGGTTTCGATGGCCAATGCCTGGCCGCCACTGCCGACGATCGATTTCGTTGCTCCATCGACCACGCCCTCGTTATTCTGCAGTTGGACAAGTCGGTCGCGAAGTTCGGTGGCCGCTTCGGTCTCTTCGGCCAGCATCATCACGTTGGCCGCCAACGCCAACACATAACTGTTCTGGCTTTGCTTAGCAGTTTCCTTCAGCGCGGCGACTTCCCGGTCGAGACCGGTTTCGCCCGCCGATAGCAGCGCCCAGGTGATGTAGGCGTTGGAAACATCCGGGTCGGCCAACCAGGTGTGCAGAGCGCGACGTTCGCGTTTGAAACCGCCCTTGCCGTCGCGCTGACCGAGCAACCATTCGCGGCTGCGGGAAATCATTTCTGTATCGACATCACGAACTTCCGCCATGTCGCTGAATTCCATCAAGCCGTAGGCGGTCAACGCTTCGTGGCCGGGATCGGCACCAAACCACTCGAAGCCGCCCTGCTTGCACTCGTAACCAATCAGCCGTTTGTAACCCTTTTCCAGCATCGTGTTGCTACGCTCGATCAACGCCGGATCGACGCCGATATGCGACTGAAAATACTGCTGTGCCATCACCAGCGGATAGGTACTGGAACTGGTTTGCTCGAAGCAACCGTACGGTTCGCGAATCAATGCTTTCAGTGCTTCGGTCATGCCGGCCATTGGCGACGGATAAACGCGGACTTCCGTCGTGATACTGCCCGGCACAATCTGTGCGGGAATCGTGACTTCGTGCGTCCGCGTTTCATCGGCATTCAGCATTCCGCCGCGTGCAATTTCAATCGGAAAGCCCAACGGCACCACATTGAGCGTGCGCGTCACGGCATCGCTGTACGGTCCGGCGGTGGCTTTCAGTGTGAAGTTGGTTTCGCCACTGATGTTTCCAACGGCGATGTTCATCAACCGCCGCACGCGTGCTTCGCCCGGCAAATCGAACGGCGTCGTCTCGGCAATGCTGAGGCCTTTCGCGACAGCGACCAGTGTCGTTTGCGACAACATGTCGGGCGTCGAATTGACGATGCCCAGCGGCAGTTCAATCACGTCGCCGGAGGTGACTTCCAACGGCAACTTCGGTTCCACGTAGAACGGCTCGATCGAATCAACGACCGTCGTGCCGCCGCCAACGGAACCGTTGGCACCAAAGGCATCGGCCAGCACGCGGAAGCTGGTCACGGCATCGCTCATGCCGAATGTCACCGTTGCTTCACCGGTCTTTGCATCGGTTTTGACGCCGGCGTTCCAGTACAGGGTTTCGGTGAAATCAACCCGATCATTCGGCTGTCGATTCTTCCGCACTTGGTGTGCGTATTCCCGCACCATCACCATCGCGATGCTTTTCATGCGGCGGCGGTTGCCGAGCGGCTTGTCGGCGAAAGCTCCCAATTCGGCCTTCTTGGCCAAATCGGCTTTCACCAGCGCCTGTCGCAATTGCTGCTTGGCAGCCGCCTCTGCTGGTCTTTCTTGATCTGCGAGTTCGGCTTCCCTGGCTGCCGCGACAACGACCGGCCTGTTGGCGGGAGCTGCGGGTCTCTTTTTCGGCGGCGCTGCGGCATCCTTTGGAACGCCGTCCGCCTGCGGTGCAGCGGCTGCTCTTGGCTTGTCATCTCGCTCGGCTGCTCCTTGCGGCGGGGCAGGGGCGCCGCCGAATCTATCATTGAATCTGACACCTCTCCCCCTCGCCGCACCGAGCAACTGGCCAAAATCACGCCGGGTCTGCATCTTGAGGGCCAACACGCGTCGGGCCGTGTCGCCGTGAGCGGCGAGAAACTTCGTCGTCTCAACAAACGCAAACCGCCGCCAACCCTGCGTTCCCAACAACAAATCGACAGCCAGCGGCGCTTTGGGATTATGGGGGTCGAGATAGACGTGCGCGTCGGCCAGTTCGCGGACATCGTTTTCGAGAAGCACCATCACCGGCAAACGTGGTGCCTGCTCGCGCTTTTCGATCAATTCCAACACGCTGTCATCGGTGACGGTCAGGCCGACCACGGCGGCAACCGGTTTCCCGTCGGCGTCGGTCGTGCGCACCGTCAGCTTGGCCGCCGAACCGGGTGTGTACGATTTCTCATCGAAGATCACGTCAACGTTGACACTCTCCTTCGGCTGTCGGAACACGAGCCGTTCAGCCAACGGTTTGCCCTGCTCATCCCACAGAGTCGCAATCAACACACCGTCAACGTCTTTCGGCGGTGTTAAGACAACGTCGGTTAATTGCGATTCCGCGATATCCATTGTTGTCGAAGCGACTTCAACTTCGCGCTGGCTCAACGTCACTTTCACCGCACGTGAGGAACTGCTGGCAACCTGCAATCGCACCGGCTCGCCGGCCTTGTAACGCGACTTGGTGGCGGTGATGACCGCACCGGTTGCTTTCACTTCAGGTAGCGGGAACGTCGTCTTGATGCCCGACGGCTCGATGATTTTGAGCGAGTATTTCGACTCCGAATTGGGAGTGAAAACGAAGCGGCCACGGCCTTCGTGTTCGCTGCGGAATTTGCCAACGGTCTCGCCTTGTTTGTTCAATATTACACCGGCAATGTCGGCCGGTTTCTTGGCCGGAGTGCGTGCCTCGAAGTAAACGCGGGCCGGCAAGTCGGCGATTAAATCGCCCCCTTCCGGATACATCTGCAGATCGACGGTCTGCAGCAGAATGGGAATCGTCTTGCTCGCGGTCTCGACAATACCGCCATCTTCAATGACGAACGCCAACGTTCCCTCGCCGCGCGTGATTTCCTTCGGCAACGGAAAGCGAGCCGAGCAGCGGCCGTCAGAATCGACAACCGTCGGACCGGTGAAGACGGTCTTGCCATCGACGAACGCCTGAATCGTCACCTTTGCCCCTGCGGGAACGCCGCCTTCGGCTCGTTCGCTCTGCAGTGCGGCGGTGACCATGTCGCCCGGCCCGTAACCGTCACGGACGAAGACAATCTGGTTCTTCAATCGCGGCGCTCGATAAACCCGCACGTCGAATTTTCGTTCGGCCGGCGCAAAGCCGGTGCCGGGATAGGTGATCTTGGCCGTGTATTCGCCGCCCGGCTGACCCGCCGGCACCTTCCAGGAAAACCCGAGCACACTGTTTTGCGATTGCACCCAGCCGCTGGTGACGATGTTGCCCTTCGGACCGGCCACCTGAATTTGTGCCGCCACCTGCCCCTTCTCGCTCAACGGCAGATGACTGCCCGCCCGCAACACAACGCCGCGAATGTAGGCCGTCTCGCCCGGCTTATAGATCGGTTTGTCGGTGCTGACATGCGTCAGAAAACGGTTCTCGCCACCCAGAATCTGGGTCACAGTCGGCTTTTTCTTCGGTTTGGGGGGGGCATCCTCGGCCACAATTCCACTTCGCAATAGAATGCCACAAACCAGTGCAGCAGAAACCGCCATCAACAGGCGAACAGCCGGGCGAGAGAACATGGGGGAATTCTCCATCAGGAATCGAAAGGAAGCCGGTAGACGAGCCAATTGCTTCTGTCAGACTGCCGCGCCCCCTGTAAAGTTCCGCAAATTTTCGCCGAACGTGTCTGGATTCGGCGATTGCTGGCATTTCATGGCTGGCAATTACGAGACGAGGTTCCTTTGAAAAACTTTGTCGATTGAGTAATCTGGATTGTGATTCAAAGCGAAAATGGCTGTGACCTCTATCTTTCACGGGGGCAGAGCCGTTTCTCTCATTTGTTCTGGAATGACTGAACTTGGAAACGTCCACGCCCGCAGAAGACCGTCCTGCTCCCACCAGCGACGTCATCAATCAGGCAATCGAGATCGTTGAGCAAGTTGCCGACGACCGCGGGCTGCTGGCATTGCTGTCGGATGCGGACAGAAAACGACTGATGAGCGCGGTGGGGCGAGTCTCTGACCCCGACCGGCCCTCTCGCAAGAAACTGCTGCGCGCGTTCAAGAAACGCGATCAGGCGGTACTCGCCACGCAAAAAGCCGAAGACGACCTGCAACTCGCCGAGACCGGTATACGGACACAACCGGGAATTCGTCGCTGGAAGATTCCTCACGCGCCGGCACCCTTTGAAACGGAATCGGCACCCGCCGGTGATCATCCGGAAGATCACTTCATCGGCCGGCTGCAGGTCCCCCGCAGTTGCTACATCTGCAAAACGGATTACGACCGGCTGCACGTCTTCTACGATTCGCTGTGTCCCGATTGTGCCGAACTGAATTGGACGCGGCGACAGCAAACAACCGACCTCAGCGGTCGCTATGCGTTGGTGACCGGCGGCCGCGTGAAAATTGGCTATCACGTCGCCCTCAAACTGCTCGAAGCGGGCGCTCACGTTGTTGTCACCACGCGTTTTCCCTGTGACGCGGCCAAACGGTTTGCGGCCGAACACGATAGCGGCGAGTGGATCGACCGGCTACAAATTCACGGCATCGATCTACGGCATACCCCTAGTGTCGAGGCGATGGCCGATCACCTCTGTGAAACACTTCCCCGGCTCGACTTCATTCTGAATAACGCATGTCAAACGGTCCGCCGTCCGCCGGGATTCTACTCGCACCTGATGCAGGACGAGCGAAAACTGGCTGACTCGCTTCCCGATTCGACGCGGCAACTGTTGGAATCGTACGAGGCGATGCGGAACAACGGCGTTGGCGGGACTCACCAGCAGAGCATGCTGCCGGCTCAAGTGGAAGACAGTCTCGTCGGCATTCGTCAAGCGGCGGAACTTTCGCAGATTCCGTTAGCCCCCGGCGACACCGACTTTTCGACGGAACTCTTCCCCACCGGGCAACTGGATGGAGATTTGCAGCAAGTCGATCTGCGTGCCGTTAACAGTTGGCGGCTGCGATTGTCCGACGTCCCCACGGTTGAACTGCTGGAAGTACATCTGGTGAACGCTGTCGCGCCGTTCATTCTGAACGCACGGCTGAAACCGTTGATGTTGAAAGTTCCCACCCGTGACAAACACATTGTTAATGTGTCGGCGATGGAAGGCGTGTTTTATCGGGCATATAAAACCGACAAGCATCCGCATACGAACATGGCGAAAGCCGCCCTCAACATGCTGACGCGAACATCGGCCCAAGACTATATCCGCGACGGCATCCACATGAATGCCGTCGATACCGGCTGGATCACCGATGAAGACCCGATCGAGATCACGAAACGCAAGACGGAAGAAATGGGATTCCGCCCCCCGCTGGATCAGATCGACGCCGCCGCGCGCATCTGCGATCCCATCTTCTCAGGGTTCCTCAGCGGCGAACACCTCTGGGGAAATTTTCTGAAGGACTACCAGATCGCAAACTGGTAAGCCGCGCAGTTCGCTGTGACTAGACCAACTGAACTCGCGGGCTTGTCGTTACAGAGCCGCAAGTGACTGGTTGGTTTCCCAGAACTCGCCGATGTTTTGCAGTTCGCGCGTCTCGTACTCTCCCGGCGAAAGCTGCACTTCGCGGCCAACGTGTTCCGTAACGACATCTTGTATGCGCGACTGCGACAACTCGGCCGAGGGGATACTCACTTCGCGCAACTCGGGCGAATTCGGTTGTGCGTCTGCTTTGCCGTACGATTCGCTGGGCAGATAGATGGTGCCGTTGGAGAAATCGACGGCAAACGCCACAACGCCCGGCACGAAGAAGAACAACAAGCCGATCGCATCCAGCGCGACAATCTTCCAGTCGAGTGGGCCGGCCGCCTGTCCACGTCGTTCCGGATGCAACACCGTGCCGCAACCCACGGTCGAAGCGGCGAAGGCCGAACAGAGACCCGTCACGAAAAACTCTCGACGCGTGAGCGATGGCATATTGAATACCCCAGGGGAAGGTACACGAATCACGCAGCCCAAGTCAGGCGCGAGAGAAGCGAATTGAATTGGGAAATCGGGGAATTGCGACGAGTGTCGCTTGATGAGGCAGGGACTTTAGCCGTTGAAGGCGATTGAATCAATCCCCAATCCGGGCGCAATGCAGGTCAATCGGGTAGGCCATCGACGTTAAACCGACGATCCAATACTGGAGCTGTGATGGCTTAAAGAGTTTCAGTTGCGTCAATCGCGTCAATCAATACGAATGTTGGCGATTCCCTCTTCTGCCGGTGGAAATTTTGGGTCAAGTTGCCTGAGAGTTTCGACGAGCGTGCGGGCAATTGCCAGATTGCGATACCAC
>JABISG010000014.1 GCA_018699955.1 Planctomycetaceae bacterium
GACCGAGCGGCCGAACTGGTCGCCAATGGACAAGCTCAAGCCGCTGGTGCCGTCGGCGATCTTGTTCTCCAGGGTTGGTGCGGCGGCCAGGTCGGCCGGGTCGAGTGTCAACAGATAGACTGCCCCGCGAAATGGTCCCCCCGTATTGTCGCCGGTTGCGCCGACGGCCAGCAGGCTGCCGCTGTCACTCAAGGCGACCGAGCTGCCGAAAAGGTCACCATCGGCCAGGCTCAAGCCGCTGGTGCCGTCGGCGATTTTGTTTTCCAGGGTCGGTGCGGCGGCCAGGTCGGCCGGGTCGAGTGTTAACAGATAGACCGCCCCGCGAAATGATCCCCCCGTACTGTCGCCAAACGCGCCGACGGCCAGCAGGCTGCCGCTAGCGTTTAAGGCCACCGAGCTGCCGAACTGGTCGCCATCGGCCAGATTGAGGAGACCGAGAGGAGTCGCAAAGGCGAGCTTCGCCATTCCTAAGCCGCCCAGAGCACTGTCAGTAATGGTGCCGTTATGGGGATCCAGCAGAATCGTCCCGCCGCCCGTTTCAATGCCGCCCAGCGTTTCGTAATACAAGGTGCCGGCCGAGGAGAGTTCGACAAAGCCGCCGTTGCCACCCTCGCCACCTTGGGCGCTGATGTTGCCGTAGTAGTGCGTCGCCTCGTCGCTCCAAATAATCACGCGACCGCCGCTGCCCAATGGAGCGCTGGCGTCGGCCGAAAGCATTCCGCCTGCGATCACCGTACCGAAACTGTTGGGGAGTTCGTCGATTCCATTGGCACCGCCCTGAAATTCACCGCCGATGCGAATACGTCCCCCGGCAGTCACGCCGGAGGCATCGAAGCGGGCATTCAAGAGCGAGGTTTTGATGCCCGCGCTGACATCGATGTTTCCACCGCTGCCCAGCGTGCCGACGGCATCGATGTCGCCCGAGGTGACAATTCGCCGACCGGCCGTGATGATGACATCGCCACCGCTGGTGCCGCGAACCTCGATATCGCCGGCGCTGGTGGCGGTGTAGTCACGTCCCAAATTGAGCGTGACGTCGCCTCCTCTGCCACTGCTACCGCTTGCTTGAATTGCTGCCAATTGATCGAAAGAGCCGGCGGTGACTTCCACGCTGCCCCCCGTCGTACCACTGGCATTGAGGTTGCCGGTATGCGTTACCAGCCCGCTTTCACCCGTATGGATATTAATTTCGCCGCCGCTGCCGTCGGCGTTCTTCGCGATCAGATCACCGCTGTTGGCGATTGTTCCACCCGGTGCGGTGAGCAGGACGCGGCCGTTCTTGACCACACTGCCGTTGGCTCGCACGGTTCCCTTGTTGTTGATTGCCAGGGCATAGACGTTGCCGCCGTTGGCAGCAAGTTCGGCTCGCACGCCGGAGATCACGCCCGTGTTCAACACGCCGGTGCCGCCGAGTGAACGATCGGTCGCGCGAACGACCAGCGCCTGATGTGATGAATCGACCAGCTTGACTTCCTGCCCGGCGGCCAAACCGACGTTTCCGCCGATTGAATTCAGCACGCCGTGATTCTCCACGTGCGCACCAATCAGAAAAATGTCGCCACCGAGCGCCGTGACGTTGCCGCGATTGATCACGCTGGCTTTCGATGTGCCGGAGAACGTCAGGTCGCCGCCGCTCATGAAGTCGGCATTGTTCACATCGAGCGTCGAAGCGGTAAACCCACCCGCGTTAATCGTCGCGCCCTGGCCGATCAAAATCCCGTTGGGGTTGATGAGATAGACGTTGCCGTTCGCCTGCAGCGTTCCCATCAACTGCGACATCTGCGTTCCGGTCACGCGGTTCAGAATTGCGGAGTTCGCTCCCGGCTGAACGAACTGCGTCGTCTCACCCGGCGCAATCGAAAAGCCCTTCCAGTTGATGATCGCCCGATTCGACGACTGGTTGATCGTCGTCAGATTGCCTGCAGAAGAGATTGTCGCCGATCCACTGACGACGGTACCGCCACCAGGATTGGCCCAGCCAACCGAACATTGACCGCACAACAATCTGCAGCCAGACAACCCGGCGCAAACGACGGCGCGCGGCGAGCGCGCCGCGTGAGAGAGAGCGTTTCATCGTACGATTCACCTAAAGAGACATGGGGAGACAAAATGTTCCCCAGTCTCTCAGGATAACCCGGTTTAACAGGCTGTTGCAACGACGAAATTGACGGTTTGGACACCAACGCTTGCGGTTTCACGGCCCAAATAACGCCAATCAGCCGCCGAAACTTGGGCTGATAACCAGACCGAGATGCAGGCGGCTGTTATAGCGGCCGGGCAGGCCGATGTTGGCGTCGTCCAACTGGAAGCCGTAGTCGAATCGCAGCGAAACGTTCTGGCCGGCGACGTAGCGGATGCCCACACCGACGCTCGACAGGCTCTCGCTGCCGTCCTGGAAGTCAAATGCCGTGCGACTCAACGCGTCGCCTCGATCATAAAACGCGAGGTACTGAATCTGATCGTCACATTGCAATCCCAACGGCTTGGGTACCGTTCGCAGTTCGAGATTCAGAATGTAACCCGAGTCGGCGTTGATGTCGCGCATGTCGTAACCGCGGATCGTGTCGAAGCCGCCGAAGCCGAGTTGTTCGACGGGCAGAATGGGGGCTTCGGAAATCTGCCCGGTCAACCGACCAACGAAGGTCCATCGGCAGGAGACCGGAACCTGCATCTCGGCGTACATTTTCGAGTAGACGTATTCCGCTTCTGCGCCGGCTCGCAACCGTCGGTGGTCGCGGTCGAAGTTGCCGGGCGAAAATTCACCCGGGCTGATGTAAACGTCGGCCCCCATCGCCAACGATTTGCGGTCGCGGTCCAGCCGTCCGTGATAGCCAAACGTCATCTGCGCAATGTCGGCCGTCGATTGCAAGACGTTGATCGCGTTGAATTCGAGGTTGGTATTCGTTTGCTTGAAGTCGAACCCGCCGGTAATGAAATGCTCGTAATCGCATTGCGGCGGCAGATCGTGCTGATACCGACCCGATGCCTGCCAGGAGAACCCGTCCTGTAAGAACGGAAAGCCGATTCGCGAAGAGACTTCCGCATAGCTGCCGAAGAACGTCAGAATGTCACGGTTGGGCATGGGGATTTCATAAACGACCGAGTGCGCCCGCAGCAACTCGAAGTCACTGCTGCTGGTAAACTGGTAGCCGAACGAATGATCGCGGTTGAACACGTTTCCAATGTTCAAGCCGTAGAACTGCCGCTCCTGCCCCGTAAAGCGATTGCCCGTGTCGTCGTAGCCGGCGTAGACGCGTAACGGTCGGCGGTCGTGAACGTGGAAGACAATGTCGGTCTCGCCCTGTTTCTTGCCGGGCGTTAACTCCAGATCGACTTCGCGAAACGGATTACGGTTCAACCATCGCAAATCGCGAAGCAGCACCGATTCGAAGATTTGCGAATGGTGGATCGCGCAGGTTTGATCGACCAGATAGCAGGGATCGAAGTAACAGGCACCGTCGATTCGGACTTCACCGATGCGGCCTTCGGTCACCACAATCTGCACGACGCCATCGGTCACGTCCTGCTCGGGAATGCTGACATCGACCACCGGCTGATCGTTCGTGCGATAAAAGACAATGACATCGCGGACCAGTTCGTTCAGGCGAAGCAGGCTGATCGGCTCACCAAGATACGGCTCAACGACACTTTGAAAGCAAAGCGTCTGCAACATCTGCAAACCACCATCGCTGCGAACTTGAACTCCGCTAGCATCCACGGCCCCTTTGACCACCTTGTCCTGATGGTCAACGAAAATGACGCCCTTGAGTTCCTCGACGAGGATCTTCGGATCGCCGGTGGCCTCAGCCGGCTTGTCCGGCAGTTTCGATTCGCCTTCGAGATTCGACGGCAACTTGGGCCGGTAACGCTCGAAGTTCTGCGCTTCAACCAGCGAGGGCGACAACACACAGATTGCCAGCAGGGCCAGAAATTGTATTGTGCCGGTCGCGGTGATTCTGCATTTCATTGTCATGCAATGGATCCTGCGGCTTGGTGGTTTGTGCGTCTGGCACCAAACCGACCCGTTTTGCAATCCATTGCATAGAAACAACAACCGACCCGACAAGCGGGTCTGCTATCTTCGTTTCGACACAAATCCGGCCGGAGTCAACTACCGAGGCGCAAAAACCGATCGATTCCGACGCACCGGCGTGGGTCGAATTGATGCTGCTTATTCGCACGATCAACCGATTGCGCGGCATGATGCGGGCAGATCGAACAAGCCAGCTCGCGCCAGTATTACCGATTCGCGCGAATCGCCGAATGTGACGGCAGAACACAACAGAGCGGACTGGCCGGCAACGAGAAAGGGATCACGCAACGATGTCGTGAATCACATTCCCACCGTGCGCGATTTCAACCGGGCGATTTGTTCGGTCGGGCACGCGGGAATGCGGATCGATGCCCAGACAGTGGTAGATCGTCGCGCAAATGTCAGCCGTACTCACCGGCTTGTCTTTGACATAGGCCGCTTGCGAGTCCGAAGCACCATACACGGTGCCTCCGCGAATTCCCGCACCGGCGAACAGCGCCGAATAGCAAAACGTCCAATGGTCGCGGCCGGCATTTCCGTTGATCTTCGGCGTCCGTCCCATTTCACTCATCACCACAACCAATGTTTCGTCGAGCAGGCCACGATCGTCGAGATCTTCCATCAACGCAGAAAATGTTTGATCGAGACCGGGGAGTTTGTTGTCTTTGAGGATCGGGAAATTGTTCCGATGCGTGTCCCAGGCGTCGTAGTCGAGTTTGATGCGGTCCCAGAACAAATCCCATGTCACGTTGACGAACCGCACACCTTCTTCGACCAATCGACGGCCGATGAGCGTGCTGTTGCCGAACAGTGTGTCGCCATACCGTTTCACGAGTTCCGGTTTCTCATGGCTCAAATCGAACGCCTGCTTGAGACGGGACGACGTCAGAATATTGAAGGCCTGCTGTTGGTGTCGGCCGAATGTTTGCGCGGCCGATTGAGCGTCCTGCAAACGCAACTGATCGTCGATCTGTTGGAGCAGACCGCGACGCGCGTTGAGTCGGTCGATTGTCAGGCCCGGCTGCAGAGTGCTGCTGGGAAGTTTGGGTTGGCCAAGCACGGTTTGCGGTGTGCCGGGTACGACGTTGGGAGTTCCTTTGGCTTTGTACGGTGCGCATTCGGTTGTCAGCGCGTCGTATCTCTTGCCGAGAAATCCACCATACGGCCCCGATCTGCGAAAAACTTGTCCCCAACCCAGCCAACAAGGAAGGTATGCATATGCGGGGAAGCCGGTGTTTGGACTGCTGTCCTGCGCTTTCAAGTATTCGCAAACCGATCCCATACTCGGCGGATCGGTATCGCGCGGATGTTGATCGGGTTGCGGAATCTCATAGCCGCTGTAGCTGGGCAGGCAATTGTGGCAGCCCGCCTTGTGATTCAACGAGCGGACGACCGCCGTCTTGTGCATCCATTTCGCCATTTGCGGCAGATGCTCGCAGACTTCAATGCCGGAAGCCGACGTGGCAATCGGCTTGAATTGGCTGCGGACTTCTTTGGGGGCATGCGGTTTGAGATCGACCATGTCCTGCGTCGCTGCTCCGCCGAGCAGATACAGCAGGATGACACTTTTGGCCTTGCCCGGTCGAACGTGTCCGGCTTGCTGAGCTTGAAGGAACTGCGGCAACCCGAATCCGCCCAAAGCCGACAGCGCGCCCGCCCGCAGCGTTTCTCGTCGCGTGATGCCGTCGCAGCATCTGCGTGGACTTCCCAGCATCGTCAGCATTTTGAGATCGCCCCATCGATCGAATCCTGGACCAAGGGCGACGCCGAGTATATCAACGTTTTTTGATGTTTGCCAAGGATTCGCGATTGCCAAAGTCGAGATGTGGTCGCGTGCGAATCAAACCTCTCACGTGTTCGACAGGTTCCCAGCTTCGCACAAGCCCTGGAGCCGGGCTATAATACGGGGAGTGTGACTTCCGTCGAATTACCTACGATGTCAGCTTGTCCTCGACCGTCGAAAGCCCGCCGCGATTCCCATGAATCCCGTACGCCTCGCCACATTGTCGATTGTATGTGTAACCGCTGCGGCGTTCGTCGCGCCGGTTTTCGCAGCGGGAAAGCCGGTCTTTGAATCGGACATCGAGCCGATTCTGGCGAAGAAGTGCGGCAAGTGTCACAGCGACAAGGTGCAGAAGGGCGGGCTTGATCTTTCCACGATGGGCGGACTACGGCGTGGAGGCGAATCGGAAGAGTCGGTGGTCGCGAAAACTGCCGAAGATAGTCTGCTCTGGACCATGCTCGACGATGACCTCATGCCGCCGGAAGGGCAACCGCCGCTGACTAAGAAGGAACTCGCGATCATCCGCAAATGGATCGCCGCCGGTGCGCCGTCGAAAACACCACAGGAGTCAACCAAAAAGAAACTCACGCAACATGACGTCTTGCCGATTGTGTTGTTGCGATGCACGACCTGCCACGGTCGGCAACGACAAAATGGCGGGCTTGATCTCCGCACGCCGACCGCCATGCGAAAAGGCGGAAGCAGCGGCCCCGCTCTCGTGCCGGGCGACCCGGATGCGAGCCGAATGATTCAACGGATTGAAAGCGAAGCCTGTCCGCCGCGCGGTCTATTGTTGAAGTTTTTCGTGCGGCGTCCTGCGCCCGCGGAAGTTGAAACCCTGCGCAATTGGATCACCGCCGGTGCACCGGAAGTTGATGTACCGGCCGATGTCGCCACCACCGAGCCGGATCGGTTCGTCACCGACGAAGACCGACAACACTGGGCGTTTCAACCGCCCCGATCTAACTCCAAAGCCAAATCGATCGATGAGTTTATCGAGAGAAAACTGAAAGAGAACGGGCTGACGTTTTCACCGGTAGCCGCTCGTGACACGCTCATCCGTCGTGCGTATCTCGATTTGGTCGGTATGCCGCCGTCGCTGGCGGAGTGGAAACAATGGCGTACCAGCGACAATCCGGATTGGTATTCCGCGATGATTGATCACCTGCTCGCTTCGCCGCATTATGGAGAGCGATGGGGCCGCTATTGGCTGGACATCGCCGGCTATGCGGATTCCGAAGGGGGCGTCTCCGCCGATCCCGTGCGGCAAGTCGCCTGGAAATATCGCGACTACGTGATTCGCGCATTCAACAAAGACAAGCCGTACAACCGGTTTCTGCTGGAACAGATTGCCGGCGACGAATTGCTCGACTACGACAACGCGCCGTCCGTCACCGAAGAGATGGTTGAGAACCTGATTGCTACTGGGTTTCTTCGCATGGGGATCGACGAGACCGGATCGCGGACGATGAATTTTGTGCCAGAACGGTTGGGCGTCATCGCCGACGCGATCAAAGTGATCGGCTCGGGTGTGATGGGGCTGACGATGGAATGTGCCCGCTGCCATTCTCACAAATACGATCCGCTGCCGCATCGCGATTACTACCGATTCAAGGCGATCTTTCAGGGAGCGCTGGACGAGAATGATTGGTTGACGTTCAAAGGCCGCACATTAAACATCGCGACAGAAGCGCGTCGCAAGCGCGTCGCGCAGCACAATCCGCCTCTAAGTAAGCAACTGAAGAAACTCACAGCACGTCAAAAGCAAGCAGTCGCCGCACTGCAAATCGAGACTCTCCGTCAGCACTATCCGGATCAATCGGAAGCAGACCGCACGGCGACACTTCGCGCTCTAAGAGTCGCCGACAATAACCGCTCGCAGCCGCAACGCATTCTTGTCGAGAAACTGCTGCAGGTGGAAGTTGTACCGGACGACAAACAACCGCCGTCTGTCTTGCAGTCACGGCAAGTCGTCCGGGGAATCGAGCAAGAGATGCTGCAGGTTCGGCGGCAAATGGAACCGCCATTAACCGTCAGGGCGTTGTGGGATCGCGGCGAGCCGTCGCCGACCTACATTCTGCGGCGCGGCGATCACGACAAACCGGGCCGCCTCGTCGGGCCGGGCGTTCCTTCCATGTTGACCGACGGCCGCACGCCGTTTGCCGTCAAGCCGCCGTTCCCCGGTAAGACCGGTCGGCGACTCGCCTTCGCCCGCTGGCTGACAAAGCCCGATCATCCGCTGACGTCGCGCGTGATGGTCAACCACATCTGGAACCATCACTTCGGAACGGGATTGGTGAAGACGCTGGAGAATTTCGGCGTGAAAGGTGAACGCCCTTCGCATCCGGAACTGCTCGACTGGCTCGCCGTGCAATTCACCGAACGCGGCTGGAGCATCAAGCAAATGCACCGGCTGATGATGAACTCACAAACCTATCGACAATCGAACCGCATTACGGACCAACGACGAAAACTCGATCCGCAGAACCGGCTGCTGTCCCGTATGCCGCTGCGGCGTATGAATGCCGAAGCGCTCCGCGATTCGTTGTTGTTCGTTTCCGGCAAACTCACCGACATTCCCGGCGGTCCACCGGATGGCGTAACTGTCGACCGCGATGGCCTGGTCAGTGCTAATGCAACGGCTGAAGGTGGTTGGCGTCGAAGCATCTACCTGCAATACCGCCGCACCGAGATACCAACGATGCTGCACACCTTCGACTATCCAGAGATGGGTCCCAATTGCGTCGCACGCAGCGTGTCGATTGTCTCGCCGCAATCGCTGATGTTGATGAACAACAAACGTGTTCGCGAGTTAGCGGCCGCGTTTGCCGTTCACGTGGAAGAATTGTCAGATGAACGCGACAAGAACGATCGCGGAGCGATGGTTGATCGTGTGTATCAGCTCGCGCTCAGCCGTTCGCCGAGCGAAAACGAACGACGATTGGGGATCGCGACTTTGAAGAAATTGGAAACGACCTGGAAGGGTGATCGACGCCGCGCGTTGGAGACGTACTGTCACACGATTTTGAACTCGGCTGCATTTGTTTATGTTGATTGAAGTTTTGTTGGGATGACGATGGACGACCAATCGAGACATCTGCAAACCCGCCGTGATTTCTTTGCGCGCACTTGCGATGGCGTGTTGGGCGCTGCGCTGACGCATATGTTGTGTGAGGATTTCTTCGGTGGGACATCGGCATTGGCTGCGGAGCAGGAATCTCCAGAACCTGCCGTCCACTACAACCTCAAACCGAAGCAGTCGCATCATCCGGCGAAAGCCACGTCGGTCATTCATCTCTTTATGAGTGGCGGGCCGAGTCAAATGGATCTGTTCGATCCGAAGCCGGAACTCACCCGGTTGGACGGCAAACCGTTTCCGGGTAACGTCGAAGAAATTGGCAACACAAACATTGCCGACATCGGCGTAATGATGGGCGGCCAATTTCCGATGGCCCGACACGGCGAATCGGGGATGTGGATGGCCGACGTTCTGCCGCATACGGCGAAAATGGCCGACGACATTTGCCTGATCAACTCGATGTGGACCGATCATCCGAATCACGACAACGCGCTTTACAAAATTCACAGCGGCCGACTGTTCATGGGGTATCCGACGTTCGGCGCGTGGACCGTGTATGGGCTGGGCAGCGAGAACGAGAACCTGCCCGCTTACGTCGTCCTCAACGATCCGCTCGGCCCCCCCAAGAACGGTACGCGGAACTGGACATCGGGATTTTTGCCGCCGCTTTATCAAGGAACGCCATTCCGCCCCACCGGTTCTCCGCTGCTGAACCTGCGACCGCAATACGAACAGCCAACGGCGGCGACGGAATCGGCCCGCGGATTGCTTAAGCAACTCGACGAGATTCATCGAAAGGATCGCCCCCATTATCAGGAACTCGATGCTCGCATCGAGTCGTACAGTCTCGCCGCCCGGATGCAACTCTCGGCCGGCGAAGCGCTCGACCTTTCGCGCGAAAGCAAACACACGCATTCGACCTATGGCGTCGGCGAGAAGTTGACCGACTCGTTTGGCAAGCGCTGTTTGCTCGCGCGGCGATTAGTCGAACGCGGTGTCCGCTTCGTACAGATTTTCCTGGAGGAACAACCGTGGGACAGCCACGCCGACCTCGGACCCAATCACCGCGGAGCCTGCGAGCGCACCGACAAACCGGTGGCCGGTTTGCTCCGCGATCTCAAACAGCGCGGCCTGCTCGATTCCACACTGGTAATTTGGGGCGGCGAATTCGGCCGAACACCGACGACGCAGAAGTCCGCGAACGGATTCTCCGGTCGCGACCACAACATGCAAGCGTTCTCGTCATGGATGGCGGGCGGCGGCAGTAAGGGCGGAACCACCTACGGCACGACCGATGAATTCGGACATAAGGCTGTCGAAAACCCGGTCAGCGTCCACGAGTTTCACGCCACAATTCTGCATCTGTTAGGGCTGCATCATCAGAAACTGTTCTACAAACGCAGCGGCCTCGAAGAACGGCTCACCGGAATCGAACCACCAAGAGTGGTGACGGAATTATTAGCGTGATGGTGGCTTCCAGTCGCCACGACGACTTCAACGAGAATCACCCATGATCAATCGACGCGAATTGTTGAACATTGCTGCGACGGCGGGAGTTGCATCCGTTCTCGCTGCAGATTCTGCGCGGACGGCCGAGCAGGAATCGACGGTAATCGAGATTGTCGATACCAACGTCAGCCTGTTTCAATGGCCGTTCCGTCGGCTGCCGCTCGATGACACGACTGCCTTGGTGAAGAAGTTGCGGTCACTCGGAATCGCTGAGGCTTGGGCGGGAAGTTTTGACGGCGTTCTGCACCGCGACGTCGCGGGGGTGAATCAACGACTGGCGGTGGAGTGCAAGCGATATCCAGAGTTGATTCCCATCGGCTCGATCAACCCGGAACTACCGGACTGGGAAGAGGATCTGCGCCGCTGCATCGAAACGCACGACATGCCGGGCATCCGGTTGCACCCGAATTATCACGGCTACACATTGGATGATTCGCGTTTCGCGCGGTTATTAAAGCTCGCCACTGCCAAAGGCCGCTTCGTGCAAATCGCCGCGACAATGGAAGACGTGCGCACCCAACATCCCCTGGTGCGCGCGGCAGATGTTGATCTCAAGCCGCTTCCCGACGTGATGACTCGCGTTCGGGGAGCCAATGTTCAAATCCTGAACTACCGCCCGAGTTCGCCGTTACTGGAAAAACTGGCGAAGGCTCCCGGTATTCACTTCGGGACGGCTCGCGCCGATGGATCCGACGCGGTTCCCAAACTCGTCGAGCGCGTTCCAAACGGCCGGGTGATGTTCGGAACACATGCTCCCTTTCTCATCCCCGAAGCCGCGCTGATCCGCGTTCACGAATCCGGACAATTGGATGAACCGGCATTGCGGTCGGTTCTCTCAACTAATGCCCGACAGGTCTTAGCGAAGGCTGGAACATGAATTCTGTCAGCGCACAATTTGGTTTGCCGCCGGCGCGGCGGTTGAAGGAATACCGCATTTGGGATTCCTACTTCACGCCGTCCCATTCTCATCCGGGAGGCGATGGCAGCAGCCGACTGCTCGCCGACATCGAACGGGCGTTGCCGGCAATTCAAAAAGGGCAGTTTGAAAAGCTGTGCTACTTCGCGCATGTGGGAATCGGAACGACGACCGATGCCGATTTGGAAAAACGCCTCCGCTCGGATCCGGAGTCAATTCTGAAGCCATTCGAGCGCTGGCCGAAAATGCTGTTGGGAATGATTCAAGTCAATGGCAACGACGTAAAGGCTTCGCTGGATGCGATCAATCGATGGATCGGCGACGGGCCGATGCTCGGTGTTTATTTTCCCGGCGGTGGTCCCGGTGCGCTCAGTTGCACTCATCGCAACTTCACCCCGCTAATTGAACGTGTCGCGGAGTTGAAGGGTGTCATCATGCAGCACACCTGGTTCATCACCGGCGGCAAGCGGAGTCCGGGGGCATCGACACCGTCGGAATTGGCGGAAGTCGCTCGTCGATTTCCGGAACAGAAGTTTCTTTGCGCTCACGCCGGTGGCGAATGGCAGCGCGGCATTCGCGCCGTCCGCGGTTCGAAGAACATCCTCGTCGAGACATCCGGTTTCGATGCTTCGGCTGGCTTCATCGAAATGGCCGTGCGCGAATTGGGCGCGGACCGGATTGTTTTCGGCAGTCATCTGCCGTCACGATCGCTGGGAACGGAGTTAGGCAAGGTTATTGGTGCCGACATTTCTGAAAGGGCGAAACAACAGATTCTCGGCGAGAACTATCGAGCCTTGCTTCAGCCGATTCGAGAGAAGAAGTAAACGCCGGGCGATCTGTGTAATTCAGAATTGAATCAAAGCAGGACATCGAGAACTTCAATGCGAACAACCTGGACATTTCACAATGCCGAGCAATTGCTGTTTGGCCGCGGCGCCGTCGGGCAGTTGGGCGAGATCGCAGAGAGTTTGGGCACCCGGCGACTGCTTGTCATTACCGACAAAACACTGGTCGATGCGGGGCTGGTGGATCAAGTCCGCGCACCGTTGGCTGCCGTCGATATAGCCGTCGAAGTGTTTGACGGTGGCGAGCCGGAACCGCCGCTTCACGCCGTCAACGATGCAATCGCAATGGCAACCGAATCGAAGCCCGATCTGCTTCTCGGTTTGGGGGGCGGCAGCAACATGGACATTGCCAAGGCGGTTGCCGTCGTCATGGCGCATGGGGGATCGGTGAAGGATTATGCCGGCGACCAGATTGTTCCCGGTCCGATATTTCCTCTCATCCTGATGCCGACGACAGCCGGCACCGGTTCGGAAGTGACGGCGGCATCGGTCCTTTGCGACACTGATGCGGGCGGCAAGTTCGGAATCCTCAGCAACCATCTGCGGCCGAAGTTCGCGATTGTCGATCCCATGCTCACAGTGAGTTGCCCGCCGAAAGTGACAGCGGCCAGCGGAATCGACGCGCTCACGCACGCCGTCGAGGCTTACACGGCGATCGATAATGAAGACTTTCCGCTACCGGAAGGCGAACGCACGGTTTATCAGGGACGGCATCCGTTGGCCGACGTCCTTGCGGAACGGGCGATCGAATTGGTCGGCCGGCATTTGCGCAGCGCCGTTGAAGACGGAAACGATCTGGAAGCTCGCGAGGGAATGGCGTTGGCGGCCACGCTGGCTGGCATGGCATTTTCCAATGTGGGCGTGGCCGTTGTTCACGCCTTGGAGTACGCCCTCAATCAAGCCGCGCACACGCCGCACGGAACCGGCTGCGGCCTGTTGCTGCCGTTCGTTATGCGTTTCAATGCGTCCGCGCGCCTCACCCAAATGTCGCGGATCGCTGAACTCCTGGGAGAAGATATCGCCGGTCTCGATGCGGAAACGGCCGCCAACCGGGCCGTGACCGCCGTCGAGCGTCTCAAGGCGGACATCGGAATTCCCACCGGCATGAGCGAAGTGGGCGTGACGGCGGAACAAGTTCCCGAGATGGCGAAAGCCGCGTTCGGCGTCAAACGCATTCTTCGCGTCAACCCGCGCAGCGTCACGCAGGACGACCTGGAGTCCATTCTTCAATCAGCATTGGGCTGAATCTGATCCGGCAAGAAAGCACGCCCGGGAGGATTCGAACCTCCGACCTACGGATTAGAAGTCCGTTGCTCTATCCAGCTGAGCTACGGGCGCATGTGCTTAAAATCAAGTGATTTACGGGGTTTTTCGTGTCGTTTCCTGTTGTCTAGTGACACCCCAGTTGACACCCGGCATCCAAATTTATACGATGAA
>JABISG010000074.1 GCA_018699955.1 Planctomycetaceae bacterium
CAAGCCGCTGCATGGCTCATCATGTACCAGAAGAACCAGCCAGCACCAAACAGCAGCAGGAACGAGCACACCACCAAATGCGACAGAATCATGTTCCTGATGATCACTGAGACGGCTGACCTTGGGGCTCGTCCGTAATCCCAGAAGCACAGGATCAGGTAAGCGACCACCGAAACGATTAGCAGGGTCGAGAAGCCCATCTCTTCCCGGAGTGGACCATCGTGAGTCTCATGGAAGAAGTAAGCGGCCCAAAGCGGACTGACGAGAAATAGACGTGAAAGCATTTCGAACTCCTTTCAGGGAGGTTGGAAATGCTTGTCTTCCCGGTGTCCTGTTTAGTGTTTGCTTGAGTCGGTATCGCCTGACCATCGGCATCAGTGACGGCGATGCGAGTTAAGTTAACCGAAGAAGAATGACTGAACGCAAATTTCGGTAGTGGCTGTGGGCGGCAATCGAAGGAGCAAGCAGCGAGAATCTGTGCGCCACTCAATCTGATCCCGAAGGGGGTACAGAAAGGGGTACAACAGGTGAAGGGGTACATAAACAGAAACGAAAAAACGCCATAACTCACGATGAGCTATGGCGTTAAATAGTGGAGGATAGGGGACTCGAACCCCTGACCTTCTGGCTGCCAGCCAGACGCTCTCCCAACTGAGCTAATCCCCCGAATTTGATCTCAATTAACGCTTACTCAACTGGAATGACGCGTGACGGTGATTGAGGTTCGCGCCCGGTGTCTTCCAGCGAATTATGTGGACGAAGTTAACAGGCTCTCGATGGGCTGTCAAGCAGTGACATTTCCCCCGGTTTGCCCCGCTTGGAGATGTTCGGCACGGCTGTGCAAAATCTGGAATTGGGCGGTTGCGACGTGAAGTCACTGTGCAAGTCTGCATATAATCGACTCGCAATTCGCGGTTTCAGTTTTTTGGTCCGGTGCCTGTACTAACGAGTGTGTGAGTCAACGAACCATTGGGGGCGAGAAGGATGTCGCTAAGAACCGTGTGCCGAAGTTTGATGCTGCTGATTATCGCTGCCGCCGCCCTTCAGTTGCAAAGCGGCAAAGTGAGAAGTGCGGATGAGAACCCGCTGCGGGCGACCATTAAAGACGAAAACGCGAAGGGGGCCGACCTTTGGATTTACAACGACATTGCCAAGGCGAGAGACGAAGCCCGCAAGCAGAATAAGCCGCTGTTTGTGACCTTCCGCTGCGTTCCCTGCAAAGACTGCGCTGCATTCGATGCCGAGGTCGCGAAAGGGAACGAGGCGGTCCACCGGTTGGCGCGGGAGAAGTTCGTCTCGGTACGACAGGTGGAGATGAAAGGCGTGGACCTGTCGCTGTTTCAGTTCGACCACGATTTGAACTGGGCGGCGATGTTCATCAGTGCCGACGGCGTGGTTTATGCTCGCTACGGGACGCAAAGCGCTGCGGGAGCCGACGCTTACAATTCGTTGGCCGGCTTGGAAAAGACAATGCACCGCGTACTCGCCTTGCACGCGGGTTACCCAAAGAACAAGACTGCACTCGGCGGCAAACGTGCTGCACAGAAGACGTACAAGACCGCGCTCGAGATGCCGGGTTTGGAAGACAAAGACCGATTCCACGGTTCGACTTCGCGCAAGAACTGCATTCATTGCCACAACATTCACGATGCCGAAAATCACTACGCAAAACAGAGCGGCAAGTTCACGCAGGATTTGTTGTGGCGGTATCCGCTGCCGGAAAATGTGGGCCTGTTGATCGATGAAGAGGACGGCATTCGCATCAAGTCGGTGAAAGCGGGATCGCCGGCGGCCAAGGCGGGAATTCGGGCCGGCGAAGAAGTGACGGCGATGAACGGTCAGCCGATCGCATCGATTGCCGACATACAATGGGTGCTGCATCACGTGCCGAACAAATCGGCAACAGTGAAAGTCACCGGCAGCAAGAGCGGCGAACACACATTACGGTTGGTGACCGGTTGGAAGAAGACCGACATCTCCTGGCGAGGATCGATCTGGTCGCTGTCGCCACGACTGCGAGTCTGGACGCCGGAACTGACGGCCGGTGAAAAAAAGAAAAAAGGCTTGCCAACAGACCAGTCGGCATTTCTCGTGAAGTGGATCAACGTCGGAAGTTTGGCCGGCAAGGAAGCGCGTAAATCGGGTCTGCGGGAGGGCGACGTGATTGTCGCGGTGGCAGGCAAGCCGCTCAAACAAATGACGCCGCCGCAATTCAACGTCCACCTCAAGCTGAACTACAAGGTGGGCCAGAAGCTACCGTTGACCGTCCTCCGCGCCGGCAAGCGTCGGGTGATAACGATCAAGCTCGTCGAGTAGCACCTTCCTCATTCCCGCGGAGGCGGGATTCCATTCGGTACGGGAAAAACCGTGCGGCGCGTATTGGCGTGACGTGGGCATGCCGGTGGTTGTTTTATATTAGTTGCCGGTTTGCTGGGTTCCCGCCTGCGCGGGAACGACGAGGTGTTGGGTTCGCGCTCGCTTGCTCATGCATCGGGGCCAAACTTCTGCAGCGCCATTTCCTTCACCGCTTTCAAATCGAGCTTGCCGGTTCCCAGTAACGGAATCTGCTCGACTTCGCAGAAACTGTCGCGCGACGGAATCCAGAGGTTGGGCAGGTCCGATTCGGAAAGCTTCTGCAGCACATCGTCGATGGAGATCGTGAGCGGTTTGTGCAGCACCACCAACCGTTCCCCCTTCTTTTCATCGGGTACGGCAGCAACGGCCGCTTTCGGTTCCGGATTCTCGTCGGCATCGTCATCGAGAATGTTCTCAATCAGTTGTTCGATCTTGATGTGCGGCACCATCTCGCCGCCGATTTTTGAGAACCGGCTCAGTCGCCCGGTGATTGTGATGAAGCCATCGTCATCGATGTGGGCAATGTCGCCGGTGTTGTACCAGCCGTCGGTGATGAGTTCAGCGGTTTTCTCCGGCTGATTCAGATAACCCACCATGACGTTGGGTCCGCTGATCAGCAGCAGGCCGTCCTGTCCAACGCCAAGGTCGGCGCCGGTGTCGGTATCAATCACCTTCGCCGCAGCGCCCGGCATCACGCGGCCGACCGTTCCCACCTTAGTGGTGACCTGATCGGTCTCTCCTGCACGGTTGGGTGGCACATTGAACGCCGCAACCGGCGAAAGTTCGGTCGTCCCGTAACCTTCTGTCGGCGCGACGTTGAATTTCTCGAGAAACGCATCGCCAAGTTCGGGCGGCAATTTCTCCGCGCCGACAATCACCAGGTCGAGCATCTTCATTTGCTCGGGCGTGCAGCGTTTGAGGAACCCACGCAGAAACGTCGGCGTCGCCATCGCAATGGTCACGCCGTGCTTTTCGCACAACTTGCCAATCGTTCGCGCATCGAGCGGATTGAAGTGAAACACGGCCTTGGGATCGAGCGTCAGCGTCAACCACAGGCCGCCCGTATATCCGAACGAATGAAAGAACGGCAAAATCCCAATCAACACATCACTGCCAGTGATGTGAAACACCTGATCCACCGCGCGGATATTCGAACCGACATTGTGGTGCGACAGCATGACACCCTTCGGCTCGCCGGTCGAACCGGAAGTAAAGATCACGGTCAGCAAATCGTCGGGCTTAATACTTGTCAGCCCCAGCATGCGTTCCAACAGGAACAGGGGCATCAGAAACGCCTGCAAGCCGGCAATGATCTTGTCGGTGGCGGAGATTTGTTCTTTCAGGTCTTCCAGAAAGATAAGCTCCGCGTCGAGTTCCACCGGTTTCTTCTCGATGAATTTGCGGCTGGTCAACACATGTTTGATGCCGCATTGTTTGATGCAGAAATTGAGGTCGTCGTCTTTCAAGGTGTAATTGAGATTGACGGCCACCTTTTTCATCAGCGTGACGGCAGCGTTCGCGAGAACGGAACCGACAGCGGGCGGCAACAAAATGCCGACCATGTTTTCGTCGGCACCGATCACTTTCCGCGCAAGCAGTCGCCGAAACATCAGCGTGCCGGCCAGCAGTTTGCTGCCGGTGAGTTCCGTTCCGCCGGAGTCGGCCACCTTGGGTGTCGAACGGCGCGCCCGACATTTTCGGAGGAATAAACGTGGCGGAACCATCTGCCCTTCTCGACTTTCCTGCACGGCTTGTACTCCCAATTGTTCAACCGCCCGATGGACCTCGGCGACATTATCCGGCTCGGTCAACGGTTTACCAAATGCGATGGAAACGGGAAAGGGCCATTGCTGTGGGCGTTTCCAGAACAGTCGTCCGCCGCGGTAACTGAAGATGCTGCCCCACAACCCGCCAAGATGAACGGGGACAACCGGCGCGCCGGTCCCTTTCACAATGCGAAGCAGTCCGCGCTGAAACGGCTGCAACTCGCCCGTGCGGGTAATTTCCCCTTCCGCAAAGATGCAGACCAGATCGCCCGCTTCGACGGAATCGTGCGCTTCCTGCAGCGACTTGACGATCGCCTTCGGGCCGTCGCTCGATTTGATAGGAATCACGCGGTAGGTTTTCGACAGCCAGCGGAGCGGTTTGCTGTTGGCGATGTCGGCATAGGCCAGCATGCGAATGGGCCGCGACGATGCGAGTAGCAACAACACGCCGTCGATCCACGAAACGTGATTGGCCACCAATAACGCTCCGCCCGTCTCGGGCAGATTCTCGCGACCGATGACCCTGACGCGGTAGACCGTCTTGCTCAACAGCCAGATGACCATGCGAATCGTCGCGCCGGGAATCAGGAAAAAGGCATACAGCGCCACCGGGATGGTGGCGATGCCGGTCAGCAGAAAGATCTCCGGAGCTTGGACCTCCATCTTCCCCTGTAACACGCCGAACAGTAACGAGAACATCAGGATGCCGGAAAACGTCAGGAAATTGCCGGCCGCCAGAATCGACCCGAGATGTGCCTTCGGACTGCGATGCTGCAGGAAGGCGGCAAGCGGAACGCTGAACAGCCCGCCGCCCGATCCCAATGTGAACAACATGGCGGCCGTCCAGAAGTAGGGCGCATCAAATCCATAGGTGAGCGACAATGCAGCCGCGCTGAATGCGATGACAATTGCGCCCAGCGGGACAATACCTAATTCGACCTTGCCGCCCGACCACAGTCCGGCGAGCACACTGCCGATGCCGACGCCGGCCGACAAGATGGCGAGCAATGGACCGACGTCCTTCTGATTGAGGTCGAGAAATCTCTCACCAGTGGCCAACGCATCGACGTTCAGTTGAGCCATCGCTGCCACCGACCAGAAGAAGGCGATGCCCAACGAGACTCGCAGAATCGCACGGCTCTCGCCGAGCAGCCGCAGGTTGGCCAATGTCTCTATTGCGGGGTTGAAAGGGAAGCGGCGTGATGCGTTCGCGCTCAACACGCGGGGAATGAGCAGGCTTGCCATCCAACCAACCGCCGCAACAGCAACAATGACCGCCGACGGAACCCACGGATTAATTTCACCGCCAACCAATTTCGTCACGTCCTGGGGATCGAGATACCAGGCAAACATCAGATTGCCAACAACCGATCCAACGACGACCGCGATCACCGTCGTCAGACCCACCAATCCGTTTGCACCGGAGATTTTCTCGCCGCGAACAATTTCTGGAATGAGGCCCAACTTCGATGGGCTGAACAGCGCACTCTGCGTTCCCATAAGCGCAATGATGACGAACAGCAGGTAGATATTACCGACATAAAGCGCCGCTGCACCCAGCAGCATAATGACGACTTCGGCCACTTTGCAGCCGACAATGACTTTCCGCTTGCTGAAGCGATCGGCCAGAAAGCCAGCGTAGGGCGCGAACAGAATGAACGGCACCACCAAACAGACCGACCCGGCTGTCAGCACCAACGCTTCATCGCCATCGTCCACGAATCGCTTGGCCAAAGGCACGGCAATCCAGCGAAAGATGTTGTCGTTCATCGCCCCCAGAAATTGCGTCACCAGAAACGCCATGAACGACCGCGACATGAGGTTGCCGCGAACGTCGCCGGGAGTTTCGGTCGTTGCGCCAGAGGCAGTTGTGGACTCGGAAGAAGTCAAATCCAGAAATCCCGGTGTCTCGTGGTTACGGAATACGCGGTGGAAAACGGATGAGTGATCGAATCCTCATGCATGCGAGTCGCGGTGTCAATATAGGGCAGGCGAAACTCGGCGAAATGCGCAACGTCGGAAAGCACAACAGTTTCCATCTTGCCTGAAATTCATGTTTTCGATACCGTCCTCAGCGCAAACGGTTGAGACAGGAAGCGTTCCGGCTGCGGAAAGCCTCGAAACTCAGCACGAACCCCCAGATTTCCGCAGGGAGGCGAAGTATGACTTCCAGGCAAACGGCTGCCATTTGTGCAACGATTCTGTTGGCGGCGATGGCAAACCTGGCGGGTGGCTTCGCGATGAAAGTCTATTTCGAAAGCCGACAAGCAGCATTCGACAAGCAAGTTGTTCGGATCGGGAACAGCGGATTGTTCGCCGAACCGAGACTGAGTTCCAATTTCGACGCTGCCACCGGGGGACCGGCGCTGCAGCAGTTTGATGGTGACGCCGGACTGGATCTGGTGCCACTTCCACCGCCAGCAGTTGACGAGGACAACGGCGGAACGTTTATTGGCGATGGCGTCGGACAACCTGCGCAGATCCGCAGCGGACGCGCATTCACCCCACGCGAGTTGACGAATTCCGAACTGGCCGCCCCCATCAAACCGCAACCGCTCATCGACGAACGCGTGATCGCCAGCATCATTAAGGCCGAGCTGCCCGAGGCAACCGCCGAAGAACGCGCGGTGTGGCTACAAGAGTTAAAAGGTCTGGGGCCGGGCGAAGTCCGCAACATGTTAAACCTGCGGCGACAATTCGGCTCCGAAATTCCACGCGCGTTCGAGTCACCGGAAGCGCTGGTCGGGCCTCCCGTTGACGCAGAAGACGCCGGCTCATCCCCCGTCGCCGCACCGGTTCCAACCGGCGGCGACGAAGCGACCGAATAGTCGTCTGTCCCGCGTCGCTTGTTTCTTGGCAACTCTGCGATTTCTGCGATGACATTCGACGTGATTGCAGTACGATGAGGAAGACGTGAAACCGAACTGCAGGTGAGCGGCTCTCCATTCTTCTTTTCGCATCGTCACCAATGAGTGCCACCAACTCCCACACCGATTCCGAACGACCGCCGGTGCGCAAGCGACGACGACTGATTGTGCTGTGCGTTGTCGGACTGCTGCTCTGCGGGCTTGCACTCGGGTACCGGCACTTTTGGTATTCGCATCCGATGGGAACGGGGCCGGCCGGTCCCCGTGTCGATCGAAACGCCTTCGCGACAACGTGGACCGAACAGCCCGTCTTGCTGGTTGGTCTGGGCGATAGCGTGACTGCCGGGTTTGGTTCATCGCCGGGCCATTCGTATTTCAAGCGGCTTCTGAAGAATCCCAGCAATGAGTTCGCCGACATGCAGGGCATCTGCCTGTCAAAGGTCATTCCCAACATCGAGGCGCGCAACCATTCGCTCTCGGGATCGACATCGCTCGAATGTCTGGACGTTCTCCTTCCCAAGCTGGAAGTGCAAGACGAGAAGACAATCGGTGTGGTCGTGCTCACGACCGGTGGAAACGACATCATCCACAACTACGGTCGCACGCCGCCGCGCGAGCATGCCATGTATGGGGCAACGGTGAAACAGGCGCGCCCCTGGATCGATAACTTTCGAGATCGTCTGCAGACGATTCTCGACGCGATCGACTCCCGGTTTCCGGCGGGCTGCCACATCTTCCTGGCAAATATTTACGACCCAACCGACGATGTCGGCGATGCCCACCACGCCGGTCTGCCAAGCTGGACGGATGGCTTGGCGGTCATCGGCGAGTACAACGGTGTCATCGAAGACGTGATTACGCAGCGTGACAACGTCCATCTGATTGACATGCACGGCGCGTTTTTGGGACATGGAATCCACTGCGTAAAATTCTGGGCCAAGCACTACGACGCAGGCGATCCACACTACTGGTATTACGACAATCTCGAAGACCCGAACGATCGCGGTTACGACGCACTGCGAAGGCTGTTTCTGTTGAAGATGGCCGAAGTGCTGCCGGACGCATTCGGTCGCGTCGAGAAATGAGCCGCATCATTGGCAGAAATTGCCGGTTGTGATGCGACGGCCCGACAGCTTCACCCAGCCGATTGGGGCAATCGCGCGTTTGCCCGGCTTTCCGCTACAACCGGTCAATTCCAATGGACCCGGTGTCTCTCTTCGACCGATACAACCGATACATTCCGAACGCAGATGCATTCTACAAGATGGCCCGTTGACCGATCCGCATTGCGGAAGTTCCGATGATGAACACTGCTCACCTGAGAATCATTCTGCTATTGGGCGCGGCGCTCATCGTCACATCGACGACGTCGAACGCTCAAGAGCCATACGGTTACCGCAACGGCGACCAGCTCGACCTGATCGGCGGGGTGACCGATCCCCGATACCACGACACCGGATTTTTTCTCGAAACGGAATATGGCCGGTACACCTATCGCAATGCCCACGCTCACCTCGATCTGAGTTTCGGCACGCTCGACACCAAGGCCGGCCTGATCGACAAACTGGCCAGCAAGGCTTTTGAGTTTCGGATGAGTGCCGTCCAGCCGATTCTGCACGGTGAGGTTCCCTTCGCGCTGCACAATGAGTGGACCGGCGAATTGCAGATCGGACTGGTCGCCAGTTACAGCCGAGCCTGGTACGACACCAACACCAACGCCAACATCGTCCAGGGAGCCAACACGTTCCGGCTCGACGATCTGGATACGAACCTGTGGGGCTTCGGTCCCGATGCGAGATTCTTGTTTCCGCCCAACAGTCGTGGGATGCGTGTTTTTCTCGGTACGCGATTCGAGGGACTGGGCGGATGGGCCAATCCCAATCCGTCACTGGTTGCCGCCCCTAATCCGAACAATGGTGCTGTTGTGACAGGGCCGTCGGCCGACGTCGGTAAAAGCGACGACGTCTGGGGCATGCGTGGCGAATGGTCGGCCGGCCTGATGTTCTGCAACGAAACGACCGTCTCGGCCACCTTCGGCCTGTCGAAACTCCGCACCAAGGTGATCGACGACATTGAGAACAACAACGACGCCACCTATTGGTCGATCAACGTCGGCATTCCCACCGATGTCATCTTCTGCGGCGCACGGCGCGTCGTCTCAAAGATCGGCTTCTGAGACGGTTGGCGGAACGACTTCGCCCATCGCGTCGAACATTTCTCCGACACCCGGCTTGAAAACGTCGCCGATGAGAATGTCGACCAGATTGCTGCGGAATTGCGGATGCTCGCGCAGGAAGCCGCCAAAACTGAATCCGGGCGTGTAAAACGCGTAGACGAGTTTGCGGAACAGATCGACGCCGGCCGCATATTTTTCCTGCCAGCAACCGAGCCGTTCGGCCGAAACGTCGCCGACTTCCAACGCATCGTGAATCGCATCGGCGGCGAACTCGCCCGATTTGAGTGCGAGAAAAATGCCGCTGGAATAAACGGGATCGATGAAGCCGCCGGCATCGCCCACCAGCACCCAGCCCGGTCCCGCCGCTCGTTCGGCGCGGTAGGAGAAATCTTTGGTGGTGAGATAGTCGGTCGCGCGCTCGGCGTGCTTCAATCGCCGCTGCATGCCGGGACAGCGAGCCAATTCGTTATTGAATATTTTCTCCGGCCCGCCGCTGCCGGGCGCGAACATGTAATTGATGTCGCCCGTACATCCAACGCTGACGATGTCATCGGGCAGCGGGATGTACCAGAACCAGGATGATTTCCCGGCCGACTGCAGAATAATCGTCGCTCCTTCGTCACGGCCGGCATCACGCAGCGCACCGCGAAAATAACTCCAGACGCTTCCTTTTTTCAGCAACGGATCCGGCTGCTTCAGTCCGAGTCGATTCACCAGAAATGCCGATTGCCCAGTGGCATCGACGACGACTTGTGCCGATATGGTTCGTGTTTCGTGGCTGTCATCGCTATTGGTCAGTTTGACTTCAACGCCGGTGGCCCGTTCGCCGTCGAATTGAACCGAGAGAACTTGCGCGTCGGTGCGGACAACGGCCCCGAGTTCCTCGGCACGGATGAGCAGCATGCGATCGAATTCGCTTCGCTCGACCTGCCAGGTTTGCGAACTTTCGTGCGGTTTGTATTCGTCGAAGAAAAACGGGGCCGACTCTTTGCCGTCTTCGTTAACGAACTGCACGCTGTATTTTTTGGGAAAGGCGGTCGCCTTGAGTCGCTCGATCAGTCCGAGCCGTTCGAGCGTCCAATAGGTTTCGGGAATCAGCGACTCGCCGAGGTGAAACCGTGGCAGAGTTGAACGTTCCAGTACGAGAACACGGTGTCCCGCTTCCGCCGTCAGCGCGCCAACCGTCGCACCGGCTGGACCGCCACCGATGACGACGACATCGTAATTGGTTTCGATTACCGGCTGCTGGCGGTTTTCGGGGGCTGGGTGGAGATCGATCATTCGGACACAGACAACGGTGTCGAGACTTCCAGTAAATCGACGGCCGGCTGCCGGTTACAGAAGATTGTCGCCAGCCGGCCGTAGGTCACGCCGCCTTCGGGCATCTGCAAGTGTTCGGCCAATTCCGGACCGGCGGTGATGCGAAGCAGCGCGCCCAGATCAATGTGTCGCAGCACGTTGTGATTGATCAAGATGCGGCCGAGCGGCGTCTCACCTTTGATGATTTCGTCGCGAACTTCGCGGGTGACATACTGAAAGTGAAATCGCACGATACCAAACTGCACAACGTCGTTTGTGCCGGATTTGGTGAGAATGATCTTGCGGGTGTAGACGTCGTCGTCGCCGAGTTGCCGATCGATAATTGCCACATCGACCGATGTGCCGTGATACTTCTCCATCGTCACTGTCATGTGGCGATCGTGATCGAGCAGTTGCTTATACGGTTCGGGAACCAGCGCCGAAGGCACGTGCTCCGCCTTCTCAATGAGCCGACGCTCACCGGGGAACAGCTGGGTCAATGAGTTGAGTTCGTCAAGTGGATTCATGCTTCCCTAAGTGTATCTGACTTCGCGATGTTCGGGTTCAAAATATTCGGTTAACAGGCTGTCGGCCTGCAGCAGTCCTTTGCGAGTGAGGCGGACGTCGTCGCCTTCCACCGTTAAATAACCGGCAGCTTGTTGATTGTGGAAGGCTTCGAAAAATTCATCCAGAATGTTGACGTCGAATTTCTGCCGGAACGGCCCGGCGTTCACGTGGCCTTCTTTCAGTTGCAGCACCAACTCGCGAATCAATCGCTGGTGCGCTGTCGGCTTCAGTGCGCGGTTGATGGGTAGTTTGCCTTCATCGACGGCGGCAATGTAATCTTCCAGCCGATCGAGATTCTGGTAATGCACACCCTGAAAATGTCCGAACGACGAGACGCCGGCTGCCAACAAATCGGCTCCGCGAAACAAGTTGTCGCGGTAAACAAAGTGGTCGGTCTGCAGGTCTTTCACCAGTTCATTGCCGCTGGAAATCTGGTATCCCTCAGAGAGCAGCCGGTCGATTGCTTCGCTGACCCAACGTCGTTTTGTCGGCCAGTTTGCCACCGGCGAGACGATGCCCAGGTCTTTCATCTCGCGCGATATGACCGTGTTGTGCGGCAATTCCATCTGGTAGATGGTGATGTTGTCGGGCGACATTTCAATGGCCCGCTCGACGCAGCGGTGCCAATTTTCGTCGGTCTCGCCAATCATGCCGGCGATGAGATCGATGTTGATCTGCGGGAAGCCTACCTGTTGAAGCCATCCGTAGGCCCGCTCAATTTCCGGCGAGAGATGCGCCCGACCGTTCTCTTCGAGGATCTTGTCGTCGAAGTTTTCAACGCCGAGCGAAACGCGTGTGACGCCGATTTCTTTGAGCGTTTTGACCTTATCGAGGCTGAGTGTGCCCGGTTCGCATTCAAAGGTGACTTCGTCGGCATGGTCCCAGGAAATGTACTCGCTGAGTCGTTCCCGCAGCGACAGCAGTTGCCGCGAACTGAGATACGAGGGAGTCCCGCCGCCGAAATAAACGAAGTCAAGATGCCGGCCGGCGATGGCCGGCTGTTGGCTGATCTGCTCGACTTCCTTCAGCAACGCCTGCACGTAGTTTTCGATGTCGCGGGCGCTTTGGTTGGTGTAAACGCGGAAGTAACAGAATTTGCATCGTTTGCGGCAGAACGGAATATGCAGATACAGCCCCAGCGGTCCGCTCGCATCCGGTTCGCCGTCAAAGGCCGCGAGGATCTCCGGAACGTATTCGCTCTTCCACAGCGAGAAGGGCGGATAGTTTGAGACAAAGTAGCTGCCGACTTCGGTGGTTGTTTCAGCGGACATGGGATTCACAGCAAACAGGTTTCAAAGGGATACTACCACGGAGACACTGAGGCACGGAGAGGTTGTTATTTTTGCAGATCGAATGTCATTCGGGCATCGCCAAGGGCGAAGATTATTCTGAGGATAGGAACGGTTTTGAAAAATGCCACGCGGAATTACACACTCACAGAAACGTCTTCGGACTTCGTCGCTCGATAATTCTTTTCGCCGTGCCTCTGTGTCTCCGTGGTTCAAGCCGTTTTTCTCAAGGGCTCGAAATTACTTCTTCGCACCGAAACATAACAGCGAGCCATCGCTGCCGTCGGTGCCGATGACGAGGACGTTTTCGCCGACGGCTGGGCCGGCGCTGATGCCGCGACCGGTGTTGTATTTCCATACTTGCTTGCCGTCTTTCAGTGAGACGGCGTAGACGTTGCGATCGTTGGAGCCGAAGACAACTCGGTCGCCAACAATGACCGGCGAGCTGTTGATCTGTCCTTTGGCGCGGAAGACCCACACCCGCTTGCCGGTTTTGCGGTCGATACAATGTAGCTGTTTATCCTGCCCGCCGACGATGACGTATTCGTCGGTCACGGCGGCCGATGCGTGGTAGGGATTGTCGTTCACCGGATCGCTGTATCGCCAGACGATGGTGTCGGTCTTCCAATTGACGGCCAACACTTCGCCGACGTACGTGCCGACGTAGAGCATCTCGTCCACGACGGCCGGTGATGCGATGAGATAGCTTTCGAGCGGGATGTCGCTTTTCTGTTCGCCGCTCTTGAGATTGATCACTCGCATGTGCTCATCGCAGCCGGCGACGAACGTGTAACCGTCAACGATGGCGGGGGAACAGTTGATGCGGTCCATCGTCTGAAACTTCCAGACCAGTTCGCCATTGGACGCCTGCAGGCAATACAAATGGCTGTCGTGCGAGCCGACGATAATGTTTTTGCCTTGAACGGCCACGCCGCCGGCAATCTCGCCGTCGGTTTCAAATTTCCAAATCGCTTTGCCCGTCTTGCGGCTGACGGCGTGCAGTACGCCGTCTTCGTCGCCAACGAAGACCGTGTCGGCGGTGACTGTTGGGGCCGACTTGAATCCGGCGGCGAATGTTTTGGGATCGGGATCTTCGATCGAGCGGTATTTCCAAATGACGCGTCCCGATTTTCGATCCACACAATACAGGTAGCCGCTGAGTGCAGCGCCGTAAACGTGATTGCCGACGATGGCCGGGGTCGCGGGGAAACCATCGACATCGTTCAGTTTCCACAGCAGTTCGAGTTTGTCGGGCAGTTTGCTGCCGGCGACGCCGCGTTGCGTGTTGCCGTTACGGAAAGAGGCCCAACTTGTGGCGTTGGGCGATTTGAGTTTTGCTGGTGGCTGAGCTTTCGCCGGCTTCGACCTGGGGCTCTTATCAGCTGCAGTGGCTGTTGACGTCGGCCTTGGCTGCAAGTCGCAACTGAGTAGCATCAACGCACCCACGGCCGCCAGCGTCGTAATGCCTTTGGTCACGAACCCGAATCGCTTGCTGTTTCGGCGCATCGGTACAAGTCCTCCAGTATGCCAGCGGTTACAGGGCGAGGATTGAAACGGCCCGTCCATTGAGCTGCGGCCTCTTCCGCCATCGTCGGAATGAGATCGCTATCGACATCGCAGTCGGCAAAACTTGTGGGACAGTCGGCGTCGGCGACGAGCGACTCGACCAAACCAGCCAAATGGAATGGTGCATCCGGATCGTCGGCTTCGCACAACCCGGCATCGGCAGCCAGAACCCCATACAGTCTGCCAACAACTTCTGCATTGTAACGGATGACGTGCGGCAGCATCAGGCCGATCGCAATTCCGTGCGTCATCTCGAAGTGAGCCGAAAGCGGATTGGCTAACGCGTGCGTTGCCCCCAACATGGAATTCTCGATGGCCGCTCCCGCCAGATGCGCTCCCAGCAGCATGCAACCGCGCGCTTCCACATCGTCCGGCTCGGTGAGAACCCGTGGAAAGCCTTGCGATAACAATTGCCAGGCACGACGGCTGAAGAGTTGCGACATCGTATTTCGCGGAACGGTCACGTAGGTTTCAATCGCGTGGCTGATGGCATCGATGCCGGTGGTCGCCGTCACCATGCGCGGCATGCTCACCGTCAAATCGGGGTCGAGAATGGCAATGCAGCAAGCCGCCTTCTTGTCGCCGCAGGCCATCTTCATGTGTGTTTCAGCATCGGCGATGAGCGCGAACGATTGGGCTTCGCTGCCCGTGCCGGCGGTTGTGGGAACGGCGATCATTGGCAGCATCGGCTTTGTTGCTTTGCCGATGCCCCAGTAGTCCTGCATGCGACCGTCGTTGGTCAGCAGAAAATTGATCCCCTTGGCACAGTCCATACTACTGCCGCCACCTAAGCCAACAATGAGATCGATGTCGGCTTCTTTCGCGACTTCCAGTCCGCGATCGACATCTTCCGTTGTCGGGTTGGAATGGACATCGTCAAAAACGATGACGTCCAAGCCGGCTGCCGTGAGTGCATCGACGCCGTGTTGTCCGTGTCCGGCGTCTTCCACGCCTTTGTCGGTAACCAACAACACGCGACGTCCGCCGATTTCGGTTGCCAGCGTTCCCAATTGCTCAACGCTACCCGGTCCGAAGACGACACGGGTGCGTGGTTGGAAGTCGAATGACGCCGGCAGATCGGAGGCGGCAGGGAGTTCCAACTGGGACTCTAACGAGGACTTTCCCTGCATTCGTTCGTTTTCCTTGCGGGCCCGTTGGTAGTCGGTGCGTATCAGAAACCCGGTTTTTTCAAAAAACCGGGTTTCTCACTCCGGAAGCGTCTTGTGGAACTGACAATCAAAGGCAGGCGATTAGGCAGGTGTCGGATGGAATGGTCGCTCTTCGGCGTCCGTTCATTCTAAGGATTGGCGTCGATAAAGGCAATTTCGAGCAGTTTTCATGCGCAGACTTTTAAAGACGGATTCCAGCCGGTCATCGTCTCTTACGTCACTTCCTCTAAGCTCGAAGCTGCTGCACCGACCGCACCGACGAACAATCCACCGTACAATGCAGTCAAGAATACTCCGGGTGCAAATGTCACTGGAATATCGAATCCGAGGATACCTTTGAAAAACGGCAAGACGAACGAGCAAGCCATGCAAATAAAGCCACCATTGGCGAGTCTCCATGGCCATTTCGAGAAGATTAACTTTGCATCACATTGGGGACACGCATCCGCGCGACGACAGCAGAGCCGATGTACAAAGCGAGTGGAGTCGTGTCTTGTTATCTGATACTTGCAGTGCGGACAACTCTTTGATCGCAAGTACATATTCGCGGCCTCGCCCGGCAAAGAAAATCCCGGGGATTTCAGTAAATCCCCGGGATCGATTTCGCATGCAGTCGCCGTCTCTATTTTCCGTCTGCACTGATGGCAAACAGCGTGTCCTTATTCGAGACGTACAACACATTGTTGGCAACAATGGGCGTGCTGTAGACGGCGTTGCCCATGTTGATCTCGGCGATCATTTCCTGCTTTGCTGACAACTTGAAGATCACGACGTCGCCGTCTTCATCGCCGATGTAGACTTTGTCTTCGACGATCAGCGGGGAACCCCACGAGGCGGCGAACATGTCGTAGGTCCAATTGGGTTTGCCCGACTTGGCGTCGAGGCAATGCAGCAGTCCACTGAAGTCGGCGATGTAGAGCAAGTCGTTCTTAATCGCGACCGTGCCGCAGGAACGATGCATCGTTTGCTCGAAGCCTGGTCCGGTCTTGCTGTAATGCCAGACGGCTGCCGAGTTCGGATTCGGAATCGCCTTTTCGCCGTTGTTGGTAAGAACGGCTTGCAATCGGCGATGAGGTGTCGGTTTGCCGTTGGCATCGACACCCAATTCGGGGCTGACATCGCCACTCTTGGTCGGGTCGATGCACCACAAGTGACCGACGCCTTCGCCGTGTTCCGGGTCCTGTCCGACGGCACAGTAAATCAAGCCATCGTAAACGACCGGTGTGGCGATGATGTTATTCCGTGTTCCACGGCCGCCCAGAATCCACTTCGACTCTTTCGGGTTGGCGTCGAACTTCCACCACAGCTTGGCGTTTCCTTTGCCATCACCTTTCGGATCGAAACTGTACAACCAGCCGTCTCCGCCGGCGAACAACGCTTGCGGGCGTCCATCGATGACTGCAAAGGTGGGTGATGACCACTGTCCGTGCAGAATGGCAGCACCGGGTGACTTGTCGGTCCACAGTAGTTTCTTCGTGTTGCGATCGATCGCGAAGAAACTCGGAGCATTCGGGGCGGGCAGATTGATGTGCGATTCATCGACGCCGTTACCGGTTGCCACCAGCAGCACATCGCCGACACAGGTGACCGAGCAACTACACATGTTGTGCTGCGAACTGCCGAGATCGCCCATCATGTCGAAACGCCAGATGACGTCGGCTTCGTGGGTTCCTTCGATTTCCCCTTTGATGCCGTCGTTCTTGCCGTCGGCGAAACCGTTCGCATCCAGGCAGACCAGTTCGCCCCGGCTGGAAACGTACCACAGGCGGTCGCCATCGACAAACGGAGCCGAGCAGATGCCCTGGAACGGCCAGTCGTGAACGCGTCCGGTGGGCAGTTTTTCGTTCGAGTGCTGCCACAGGAATTCGCCGGTTTTTTCGTCGAAGCAGAGCAGGCAGCCCAAGTCAACGCGCGAGGGGTACCGCGAGATGTAGCCGCCCGAGTTGTTCGTTCCGATGTAAACTTTGCCGTTGGCAACGACAGTGTTTCCATAAGTTTGCGAGCCGAGCTTCACCTTCCACTTGACGTTCAATCCTTTTTCGACATCCCATTTCGTGGGGATGTTGACTCCCTCGGGCGTGTTGTTGCGGCCTTTCCAGCCGAAGAATTGCGGCCAATCGTTCTTGCCGACTTTCAACTCGGCGATGTCGGCCAACGCGGATGCCGTTGGTTCGTACTTCTCTTTTTTCTCCTGAGCGGGAACCGGCTGTACAACTGCTAAAGCGAGCAACAGCCCGACGGCAACAAGCGATCCCAGTGAAACGACAAACACCGTCAACGGGCGACGGCTGCGTCGATTGTCCAAAATCATACGAACTCTCCTTTCGAGGGTAGAAGGTGTAGCCATAGCGACAACGGCCAGTGAACTTGGCGCGCCACCGCGAATTGTTTTTGCAATCGACAGCAAGACTTCCGCATAATCAGCCGGCTCGATTCCCTGCTCAAGCACGAGATCGTCGCAGGCACTCTCACGCTCCATTTTCATTCTTCGCGACGCCAGCCACGATAGCGGATTAAACCAATTCAGCGAACAAGCCAGGTGAACCAACTGTTGTGCAAGACAATCGCGTCGTTTCACATGTCCCAATTCATGCAGCATCACCGCCCGCAGTCGCTCTCGCGTCCACTTTGCGGCTTCCGCCGGCAACAACAACGTTGCACGCCAGGTCCCCCACGAAACGGGCATGACCGAAGCGGGGTGCAGCAATATACGGATGCGAACGGTCAACCCTAACTGAACGGCCGACTCGCACGCCAATGAACCAAGCATTCCATTTGATACATCGCGGCTCTCCAATTCAAGTCGCCGACGGCGAATCAGGCCGACAAACAACGGCAACAACGTGGCGGCAACCCCCACGCCCCATGCAAGGCCGGCCAGACTCCAGGCGGTCAGGCCCTGGCTTCCCCAACTGCCATTCGACAGGGCCACTACGGCCGCACCATCGACTCCCAAGTCGGCTGTCGTGCTGCTGGTGCTGGAACCACCGGGTGGAATGAAGGCATTTTTTCCGGCCAATTCGTCGGCACCGTCCGCCGTAAGCTCGATCGGTTGATTCCACATGCTGCGGTGGGAATTGGCGGATGCCGCCCGCCACGGCAGAATCCGCACATGCCATTGCGGGGCGACAATTGAGACCAGCGGCAACAGCAACAACGCCACGAATGCCGACACCCAAATGAAATGCCGCTTCGCGGCCGAAGCCCGCCGCGCTGCTGCGACGAGCGAAAACGCAACAATCAATAACAGGCATCCCCGGCAGGCAATTTCAGCCAGATCAGCAAACCAGACAGGAACGGTCGCGGTCATCGCTTCGATTCTTAAGATCCAACTCATGATTGCCCCTCCGTCCGCGCCTGATCGATCAGACCGGCCAGCCGAGTCCACTCAGCGTCGGTCAATCCGCGATCAGAAACTTCGAGCAGTCCGGCGACGGCGTTTTCGAGCGACCCTTCGTAAAAGGTGTTCAACACCCGCGAGAGTGCCGACTTCGCCGCCTTCCGCCGCGAATGAGTCGGGCGGTAAATGTAACGGTTGCCCTGTTTCTGGTATCGCACTTCGCCCTTATCAACCAGGATGCGCAGCAGTGCGCGAACGGCCGAGTAACTGGGGGGATTGGGCAGCGATTTCAAAACGCAGGCGGCCGACGATGGCCCTTCCGCGTACAGCACATCCATTATCTGACGCTCGCGCCGGGTGCGATGTTCGTCGGCGATCGGTGCCATGTCTGCTCCTCGCAAGATCGAGTGACGACGTTCCATGTGCTAAATTTTTAGCAACACTTCTATCATTCGTCAAGCAGGAACTGCTAATTTTTCAGCACTTTCATTTTCGGTTCCTCACGTGTTGATTGCGTTGAGAACCGTGGGCGACGTAAAACCTAGCTGCGATGCAACGCATCGCTGAGGCTGCGATCCATTGGATCGCAGCTGGGATCGATGACGTCACCCAGTTAGAAAACGATCCACACGCCGTGCCGAACAGACAACCGCAAACAACCGCCGTGCTACTCATCGCGCATGGCAGCCGCCGACAAGAGGCGAACGACGACCTCGTTCGCCTGGCAGAGATTGTGCGCCAACGGCGGCCCGATGCGCTGGTGGAAGCCAGCTACCTGGAATTGGCTTCCCCGTCGATTCCCGAAGGTGCGCGGAACTGCATCGAACAGGGCGCACAGAAAGTCCTGATGCTCCCCTATTTCCTGTCCGCCGGCGCACACGTCGTCAGCGATTTGCAGCGATTCCGCGACGAACTGGCGGCCGAGTTTCCCGACGCCGAATTCACCCTCTGCCCACCGCTCGGCCTGCATCCGTTAATGGCCGACGTCGTCCTCGACCGATTGCAAACAGGCGAAAGAGGCACTGAGTAATTGCACCTACTCATTCCTCATCCAAAACCGGAACGGGAAACAGTTTGCTCGGCACGCGGGCGTCGCGCATGACTCGTTCGATCTTTGCGATCAGGTCGGGATGTTTCGCAGCGACATCGTTCGCTTCGCCGGGGTCGGTTTTCAGGTTGTACAATTCGACCTTGAGACGGTTCGGGTTGTTCTTTCGCTGCAGCCCCTGCCGTACGCCTTTCCAATCGCCGACGCGCACCACCTGTTGGCCGCCGTAGCTGGGGAACTCCCAGTAGAGGTAATCGTGTTTTTTCTGCCGATCAGTTTGGCCGAGCAATGTCGGCGCAAAACTAACGCCGTCGATGCCGGACGGTGCTTCAATTCCCGCGACTTCGGCAATCGTCGGCATCACGTCCCAAAAGGCCGAGGGATGATCGGAGGTCGTTCCCGCTTTGATCTTGCCCGGCCAACGGGCAACCAGCGGCACGCGGATGCCTCCTTCATAAAGACTGCCTTTCAGCCCACGAAATGGGCCGGCCGACTCGAAGAAATCGGAATCGGAACCACCGAGTCGATTGTAAGTCGGGCCGTTATCGGACGAGAACACCACCAGCGTGTTGTCGTCGAGTCCCAGCTCTTTCACCAACTCCGTAATCTTGCCGACATCGCGATCAAGATGGCTAATCATCGCAGCATAACCGGCCCGCGGAAACGGATGCTTCAAGTAGCCGCGATGCTTGTAGTCGGCTTCGGGAATCTTTCCCTTGTACTCCGCCAGCGATTTCTCAGTCACTTGAATCGAGAGGTGCGGAATTGCGAACGGCACATAGAGAAAGAACGGGCGGTCCTTGTTCGCGCGGATGAACTCGAGCGCCGTTTCGGTGAACTTGTCCTGCGAAAAGGTCTTGCCGTAAAGCGTGCGGTCGTTGCCTGGCAGAATCTCTTTCTTGTCGTTCCGCCACAGGAACTTTGGATAATGGTTGTGCGCATGCACCTGGCAGTTAAACCCGTAGAACAAATCGAACCCCTGTCTGTTGGGGTCGCCGGTGGTGCCGAAATGTCCCAGCCCCCATTTGCCGATGGCCGCCGTCGCGTAACCGTGCGCCTGTAACATCTCACCGATGGTGAACTCACTTTTAGGAATGGGAAACTGTCCCGGGAATTCCCAGCCGTACTTTTCTTTCAGCGTCTGCAGATCCTTCGGGTTGCCATTCGAGCGGATGTAGGCATGACCGGGATGTTTGCCGGTCAACAGACAACAGCGCGACGGCGCACAAACCGCATTGCCCGAATAATGATTCGTGAACCGAATGCCCTGTTTAGCGATGCGGTCAATGTTGGGAGTCTTAATCCACTTCTGGCCATAGCAACCCAATTCGGAATAACCGAGATCATCGGCCAACAGATAAATCACATTCGGCCGCCGCTCGGCCGCTCGGGTGAATTCGAGTGAGGTGGCAAACGACGCAAGCACCAGCAGTGATGTCAGAAGAATTCTCATCGAACATTTGCCTTTGTTGTCAATTTTTGAAGTCGTCTCGCGGGGCGTTGCCCCGCCGCTAAACGTGTCGCGGCGACAATCACTCAAGTCTGGTCGATCTGATAATGCAATGCGAGCCAAACTGTCGGTTGTGCCGGGTCGGTCCACTCGACGCGATGCCGACGGTGCGCCACGATGTTGATGAAGTCGCCCGGCTTTAACTCGTGGACATCGCGTTCATCCTCAAACCGCAGCCCGGCCGAACCGCTCAACAACACAACCCATTCATCGTCCTCTTGATCATACCATTCACCGGCAGCCGTTGCCTGTCCGGTCGAGACGATTCGTTCGAGACGAAAGTGACTGCCGCTGAGAAGTTTGTTGAACGACTCGTTGTCTGAGTTGGGCGAGATGCCGGCGAGGAGGTTATCCGGTAGAGAGTCGAAATCGCCGTTGTTGTCGCTGGATTGCATTTGATTTAATCAGCCGCGCAGGCGATCATACCGCGCCAATGCCATCAGCGGGAAGTAGATGCGGTAGAGGTGGTACTTGAGATAGAACACGCGCGGGAAACCGGTGCCGGTGAACTCCGGTTCGTCCCAGGTGCCGTCGGTTCTTTGATGGTCGAGCAAATACTGCACGCCCCGCGCGACGGCTTCGGAGTTGGTTTCGCCAGCCGCCATCAGGCCCATCAATGCCCACGCGGTTTGTGATGGGGTGACCGGTCCCTGTCCGCGCAGTTGGGGTTCGTCGTAACTTCGCGGTGTCTCGCCCCAGCCGCCGTTCTGCTGTTGCACCGACTTCAACCAAGCGGCTGCACTTTTCAAACGGCGATCAGTGGCCGGCACTCCAACGGCTTTCAGCCCGACAATCACCTGCCACGTCCCATACACATAGTTCACGCCCCAGCGGCCGTACCACGCATGATCGGCCTCCTGATGTTTCCACACGAAATCGAGCGCGCGGTTCATCGCCGGGTGATCGGGCGAGGCGTTCAGCATGCCGAACATCTCCAGCACCCGTGCCGTTATGTCAGCCGTGCTGGGATCGATCATTGCGTTATGATCGGCGAACGGCACGCGGGTGAAGATTTCGCGGTCGTTGTCGGCATCGAACGCACCCCAACCGCCGTCGCGGCTCTGCATGCTCAACATCCAACGGGCACCGCGCCAAATGGCCGTAAGAATGGGAGCCATCGAATCGATGTCATCGATCGCACTTTCGGCTGATCCCGAGCGACCCGCCAGAACGGCGGCGGCGTCTTTGTCGGCTTCATGCGGACTCCATTCATCGACGAGAAAGTCGGCCGCCCAACCAGAGGATGCTGGCAAACAGCGCGCCAACGCCATCAACACCATCGCCGTATCGTCCACGTCGGGGTAAAAGGCGTTATCAAATTCAAAGAACCAACCGCCCACCGGTTGGTCGGGGTTTCGCACCGACCAGTCACCTTGCTGCCGCACTTCTTTGGAAAGCAACCAATTCACCGACTGTTTGATTGCCGGGTGATCACGGGGTACGTCGGCTTCGCGGAGTGCGAGCGTGGTGATGGCCGTGTCCCACACCGGCGACTTACAAGGTTGCAGCCGCAGCGTGTCGCCGCTGGTGATCGACAGCTTTTCCAACTCCGTCATTGCAGCCAACACTTCCGGCGAGTCGTCGTCGTAACCCAAGCATTTCAGCGCGACGACGCTCCAGACAATCGGCGGGAAGATCGCCCCCAGTCCGTCGCTGTTTTCAAACCGCGCGAGCATCCAGTCGGTGGCGCGACGGATCGCCAACTTCCGCAGCGGCTTAATGTGCAGCCGTTCCAGAGTCTTCCAGCCACGGTCGAGACGGCTGAACAACTTTCGCCAGTCGATCCACGTTTTGCGGCTGACCGGATCGAGCGATTCGGCGGGCGGCATGCAAACCGGCAGGTCTTCCGGCAGACCGCAGAACAGTTCGGCAATTCCCTGTTCAGCCGAAAGTTTGCGAACCGGCTGAAACGCCCACAGCAAACTCAACGGGACAATGATCGTCCGCGACCAGGCCGACATCTCGTAAATGTTCAGCGGCATCCATTTCGGAACGAGCATTAACTCCGGTGGCACGGCGGGACATTGCCGATAACAAATCTCACCGAGCAACGCCAGATAAAACCGTGTGAAGCTGTTGACCTTCTCGACACCGCCTGCAGCGAGAATCGCCTGACGAGCGCGAATCATGTATTCGGCCGCGGGATTGTGTCCGAGGATTTTCAGCGCGAAGTACGCTTTGACCGACGCGCTGATTTCCAGCGGTCCGCCGGGGTAAATCGCCCAACCCCCTTTGGGTAATTGTTGTTCGCAAATGTAGTTCCCGGCCAACCGCGACTGTTCGCTTTTCTCGCGCCCGAGAAAAGTCAGCAGCAGAATGTATTCCGATTCGAGAATCGTGTCGCCTTCCAACTCGCCGACCCAATAGCCATCGTCGTGTTGTTGCGCGAGCAGGTAGTCGGTGGTGGCGGCAATCGCTGCGCCCAAAGGGTCGCGACGCGTTTCGACCGGCAGTGTTTCTTCGGCGATCTTCGGATACGTCGGCACGCTCTTTGCTGCCGCGAAGTCGAAATCGAACCGCCGTCGTGGAGAGCCAAGCTCGCCTGCACTCATCGCACGTACCTTCAGCAGAGAACGCGGAATCCTTCCCATCGCGGCCCGTCGTAACCGGGCCGTCTGCAGCAGAGCCATCTGCGCGCCAGAATGGTAAGTTGTCGCCGCAAACCGATCAAGTTCAGATCGTTACGTTGATATTTGTGGCGGGCGAGATGCCGCGTGACGGTGTCTTCTCTTGACGCAAAGGCGCGAAGGTGCAGAGTACCGCAGAGAAGAAACAAGAAGCAGCAGAAAGCATGGAAATTGAACGGCGTAAAGAAGTTTGACCGCGAAAAACGCGAATTGTCGCGAATGAAATAGACTGTCTGCGTTCTTGCGTACTCCAGGCATGCCGAAATTATCCTGAGCCTTATTCGCACAGATTCGCGTTATTCGCGGTCACCCCATTTATTGGTTGAGGCCAAAGCCTTTAGTGGTTGAGGGCGAAGACAGTGCTGTGCCTAGCGGCACATTGTTATTTGTATTTCGGCCTGTCGGTGAACCTTTGCTGCTTCACCTATTCCGCAGCGCAGCTGAAATCGACTTGCGATGACCCTCTGGCTGTGAGAGACTGGAACAATACGTTACATCTCACGCGGGGGTTGCCCCGCCGTAGAACAACTACTCGGCCAATCCATAGTCGATGGGTTGGGTGCCACTGGTGTATCATCGGTGTCACCCGCGCTGCACTGGCGAGCTGCCAGCGGCACCCCTCATTTGGGCTTTGATGAGAAACTACACATGAAAAAGGCTGGTTCGATGAACGGGCGTATTGTGTCGCTGTTCGGGGTATTGTGTGCCGTCTCCCTGGCTGCTTCGGTCACGCCGGCTTCTGCGCAGGGGCTTATCTGGTCATTGCCGGCCGACGGAACGTGGGTTCGCTACGAAGGCAAGTACACGTACATCGAACGTCGCGAGAATTCGCCGGTGAAAGACATTGCTCCCTGGACGAAACACATCACCGTCAAATCGGTTGGCAGTGTGATGCGCGAATTCAAGGGAGAGATGGTCGCCTGCCGTTGGATCGAGATCATCATTGCCACGGGTCGCGACAGCGAAGCGGGCGTCGATACCGGCCCGCTGGGATTATGGAAGTACCGGGTGCTGGTGCCGGAACCGTCCGTCGCCGGAACATTGACTGCCGCCGATGGGATTCCGGTTTCGATGCTGCCCATTGTCGAGGGCTATCGCAAGTTGGGCAAGCGGCCGGTCGAGACAATCAAATCAACCGTGTTGCAGGTTTACCCGGTCATTTCGCTGTTGGAACATTACCGCCAGTGGGACGGCGATGCGGAAGCGGCCGCCGATCCCGGAATCAAATTGGGCGCGGTCGAGGCAACCAAACGGGCGGCCAAGCTCGTCGTCGAAAGCCGTCGTTTTCGTTCGGCCAATACGGCCGACTTGTGGCTGAGCAAAGACGTGCCATTCGGTCTGGCGAAATGGAAGGCGACTGTTGTTCGCGAAGAGAAAGGCGCCCTGCGGCCTCGCTCGGAGTTTCAGGCGATCAGCGAACTGATCGAAGAAATGGAAGCCCGCGCCAGCGGCACCGATGCCGCAGCCGATCCGGATTTCGCTGCCGCAGCGAATTAAACGCTCCACTACCGCGTCGCGGCTAACCGAAGTTGTGTTGCGACATACCGAAATGACACAGGCCCGGCTTCGCGAAGAAGCCGGGCCTGTGGTATTTGATGAGATCGTGACTCCGACTTACGGTGTGAGGTCGGTGCCGTTGATCCGAATCGTTCCGTTGATCAGACCGCCGTTCAACTCCTGGAAGTTCGATGCCGTGCCGGCACCATCGTTCTGTGTGACGTTGTCGTTTGCGGCGCCGTTGGAGCCGGAAAATGTCACGTTGTTGCCGGCGCCGTCGGCTATCACGGAGTACCCCGTGCTGTTGGTACCATTGAGGTCAACCCGATTGCTGCTGAGAGTCAGGTTAAGCGCGTTACCCCCATTATCCGTATTGATGTTGAACCCGGACCGACCGGCCGAAAGCTGCCCGATGGTGAAGTTCTGGAACACGAGCGTCCCGGCTGCCTCGGTAACCTGGACACCATCTGCCGCATTCGCCAGATTTGAGATGACATTCGCGGCACCGGTGAAGTTGTAGTCGCCGGAGGAGTTGGCAATGGCGATACCGGTTGCCCCCGCCATGTCAATGGTCGTGTTTCCAAACGTCACCGTACCGATGGTATGACCATCGATATTGATGGCATCACCCGCCGCGCTGGTGATGCTTGTTGTACCGAAGGTAAAGTTACCGGACGAAGCGGTAAGAATATCGATACTGCCACCACCGGCGAGGGTCGTCGTCCCGTCAAGCGAGTAGTTGCCGTCGGCATTGTTGAACACAACGCCTGGCCCCAACGTGGTTGTAACATCTCCATTGAAGTCGAGCGTTCCGGTGCCGTGGTTCAACACGTTGAGTGCCGCGTTGTTGGTTGCCTGGTTGATGGTGCTGTTCGTCAGGAAGCTGACCGATGACGTGCCTCCGCTGACGTCGAAGGAAACCCCCGTGGCGTTGATGTCGGTATCGGAGAAGGTGTAGGTCCCGTCTCCGCCGTCGATATCGATACCTTCCGTTCCCGTGAGTTCCATGTCGGCCGTAAAGTTAATCGTTGAACCGGCACCATTCAGGAAGATACCCGTGCCGGTGCCGCTGTCGGCAATGGCATCGGCAGCGAGACTATCAAAAGTAATCGTTCCGCCGTTGCCCGTGTTTTCGATTCTGATCGCGTCGTTCGACGAATTCGCAATCGTGCCGGTGTAAGTCACGGACGGGGTTGCAGTGTTATCGCCACTGACGACGAACGCTGCTGCCGTCCGACCGCCGATGTTTGTGGTTGCTGCGAACACGAACGCTCCGTTCGATCCGCCGAGGATGTCGATACCGGCGGTGCCGCCCGTCAGCGAATTCGTGCCGTCGAAGTCGTATGAGCCATCGGCGTTGTTGAACTGCATACCCAAACCGGTTGTCGCTGTGACATCGCCATCGAAGACCAGCGCGCCAGCGGTGTGGTCGTTGATGTTAACAGCCGTAGCCACGTTGGCGGTCTGTGTGATGGAACTGGCCGTCTCGAAGTTCACGTTCGCCGAGCTGGCATCGATATTAAATGCGACACCCGTCGGATTGGTGATCGTGGTGTCGGTAAACGTGAAAGTACCGGCCGAAGCGGCGAGAATATCGACGCCGGCATCGCCCCCGTTGAGTACTGTCGTGCCATCAAACCGATAGATGCCGTCGGCATCGTTGAATTGCAAACCGGTACCGTTTGTCGCGGTGACAGTGCCGTCAACATCGACTGTACCGACGGAGTGGTCGTTCACGTTGACGGCAATCGCATTGTTGGCGGTCTGTGTGATGGAACTGTTCGTTTGGAAGTTCACATTCGCAAAGCTGGCATCGACGTTCAGCGCGGTCCCCGTGGGACTGGTAATTGTGGTGTCGGCAAACGTGAAGGTTCCCGACGAACCGTTGAGGATATCGATACCGGCGTCACCACCGTTAAGCGTGACGGTGCCGGTGAAGTTGTAGGTACCGTCGGCGTCGTTAAATTGCAGACCGTCGTCGATGGTAGCGTTACCGGTTCCCGCGTATGTCATCGTACCGTTGTGGCCGTTGGTTACGTTAATCAGGCTTTGAGCGGCCCCCGCCGTCTTCGTCGCCGAACTGTCGGCCTGGAAGTTGATATTGGAGGTGCCGCCATTGATCTCGATAGCCGCCACGCCGGTGACATTTGTAATGTCGGTGTCGGTGAAGGTAAACGTACCGCTGCCGCCATCGATGTCGATGCCCTCAGCACCGGTCAATTCGGTATCGGCCGTGACGTTGACGTCTTGTCCGACGTTGTTCAGGAAGATACCGGTACCGGTGTCTGTAATGGCGTCGCCAACAGCACTGTTGAAGGTGACCGATCCGGCGGCCCCCGTATTTTCGACTCGAATCGCGTTGTTCAATGCATTGACAATAGTGCCGGAGTAGGTCACTGTCGGTGCATCGACGTTGTTGCCGCTGACGACGAAGGCGTCTGCTGTCCGGGCCGTGATGCTCGTGGTCGCAGCAAAATTGAACGTTCCACTCGAACCGCCGAGGATATCGACACCGGCGTTTCCGCCATCGAGCGTCGTCGTGCCGGTGAAGCTGGAGTTACTATCGGCGTTGTTAAATTGCAGGCCGGTGCCGGCGTTGGCGTCGAGTGTGCCGGAGAAGTCTACATTGCCGGACGTGGTGTTGAAGATGTTAACCAGGGCATTGTTGTTTCCGACGGCAACACCATGATTGATGTTTGCACCGAAATCGACCGTCGCACTACCGCTGTCAACGCGGAAGGTGTCGCTGCCGTTCGCCGTCTGCTGCACGAGACCGCCACCCACAACGAAGCTTCCGGTCAGCGTGTCAGCGCCCGCGCCGGACGTGTCCTGCAGGAAGACAGCATTACCGTTCGCACCGCCACCGGCGTTAGAACCGGTGACATTCAACGTGGAAATGATGAAGTTCGCGCTGGAATCGACGAATTCGATACCGCGACCCTGAGGAGTGGTGATGGTGGCGGTACCACCGATGGACAGCAACCCGGACGTCTCTTCGAGACGGATTCCGAACGTGGGACTGTTGATCGATGTGACATTGTCAAATCGCAGGTTCACCAGAGTCGGGTCGATGAAGATTGCCGCTCCGCCGGTAGCGTTGATGCTACCGTCGCCAACAATGACGTTGCCACTGTCGGTGGCGATCAGACCGCCGCCGGCCGCCGTGGTGATGTCGAGGTTATTAAACTGAATCGTCGCCAATTGATTGTTTGTCAAAGTGACCGCATCACCGTTTGGAATGGTGAGATTCGCGTTGACGAAGTTGACGTCACCCGATGTGTTCTGAACGAGGATTCCGGTACCGCCGTTGTCTGTCACCAGACCGTTGACGTTCACGACGCCACCGTCTGGAAGATTATTGATTCGAACCGCTCGTGCAGCGTTGTTGTTAATCGCACCGTTGACGTTGATCGTTCCGGTGGTCATCGCGCCATCGACGTTCAACCCAGCCTGGATGGTGTTATTGATTGTGGACGTGGTGGCGAAGTTGAGAATGCCGGTCGCGTCCTGCACGTTCAGGCCGATGTCGGCGCCGGTGATGATTGTGTTCTCAACATTGGCAGTGCCGGTCAAAGTATTGTTCGCCAGGACAGCCGAGTTGACTGAGTTGTTGATATTGAAACCGGAGAAGGTCGATCCGTCCGCCACGGTCACGTTCGCCATATTGGCTCCACCGCCACCCCCCTGGAAGGTTGGGAGTCCGCCGACATCACCCGAAGCGGGAATGGCGATCGAACCGAGTTGATCGGTGTTGATGAGATGCGTAACGCCTTCGCCCAGGAATCGCTGGTTGGCCTGCAGGGTGACGAAGTTGTTGGCACCGTTGTCGAACACACTGCCCGCATGGGCGAACACGATCGCCTCGGGTCCGGTGCCGGCCTCGGCTTCCTGAGGCGTGCTGAACGGGGACTCGAAACTGCCATCGCCACCGGCGGCAGCACGGCTGTCGAGGTGGAAAATGCGAACCGGCTGTCCGGTCGCCGGATCGGTTAGAACGTTGAAGTTGTTTTCGAGCGTCTGAGTCGTTTGAGCGAGTACGAACACGCGACTGCTTCGCTGCGTCGGCTCAAACATGCGCGACCACTGGCTGACCGACTGTCCGTTGGTGGGCGATTGCGCACGGACCACGGTGCGGCCGACCCGGTTCATACCCGGACTGGCAACCCGACTGCGGCTTGCACCGCTGCCCGGTAGTGCCAAGGCAATACTGAAGACAACGCTGGTGTCGAACTGGTCGTCGTGGGTCAACATGAACTGACCCGTCAGCGAATCGGTCAGACTCGCCTGGACTCGAAACTTTCCACCGTTGATGTTGCTGATGCTGTCTTTGTAATAATGATAAAAGCCGCCATAACCACGGATGCCATATTGGCCGAGGAAAGGCAACGGGCCGCCGAATTCCGTGTCGAACCCCTTCATGGCCGACTCGACCTGCTGCGTCACCAGATTCAAACTGTTGACCGCCAGGTTTTGGCCTTGGAAGTTGAAGACATTCACGCCGCTCGCGGTCACCGTTCGACGGAACTGCTGGTCATCGTCTCTGACTGGCAGATAAAAGTTGGCGAACATATCCCAGTTTTCGCCGCGCGTTTCCAAGCCGAAGCCAATCTGCGAAAACGTGCTGTTGTGGCCGCTGTCGATGTCGTACCAGAAACTGCCGCCAATCGTTCGGTTCCACTCGGGCGAAAAGTGCCGGTACCCGGCCCCCATGCTGCCCAGCATGTTCCCAAAATCGTTGACCGACAGCCGCCCCTCGGTATAAAGAGCACCGTGCAAGAACGGCTTCGGAACAAAAAGTCCGAGTGTGCTGTAGCCGTTGTCGCGATAGCCGGGGCCATCGCCGGCAACATGCGAAAGGTGCAGGTAGGGTCCGAAATAGCCCGTATTTCCATAGGGGCCAAGTAGACCGTCCTCCCTGCCCAGCATCACCACACCCGATGTGGTCTGGTCATCGAAGGTTTGAGGGACCGAATTGGCCGGGAAATATTGTGCCCCGACCGAGTGGGGCAAAGCTGCGAATGCCAACCCAGTTAGCAACAGCGCTCTCAAAGCGGAGAACATTCGATTGCTTCTGGTAGCAACTTTGGCAGAGACCGGAACCATGAAATTCATCCTTCTCGGGTGGGCGCGAACCGGGCCGTCCCGGTACGCATCGCGCGAGTTACCCCGCTTGTTCGGGTTGTATCAGTAGAAGTCGGAATACAGCCTGTGCGGATTGAGCCAAATTTCGCAGTATGACCGACTGTATCGATTATTCGGATAATCGCCGAGACTCTGGGACGTTTGGGTCACATGCGTAATGTCTTCGCAGCCCAATTCACAGCCGACGAAATAATTGGCCACCGGTGAAGACAGTGGCCGCCGGCGCGAAAGTTCATCGACGGCACGATCACAATGTGGCGTCATGCCAAAACCATGTGGTTTCACAGTGAGGCGAATACACAAAACACGGCGACTCGAAACGCCCCGCTTCGCAAAGCCTGCGCGTCGCAGCTAGCCATATAATTGCTTACAATCCCGGCGTCGCCCGCTTCCCGAAAATAAGGTGCTGCATCATGACCGAGCCGCTTCGCTGTATTCGCCCCGAAAGCATTGTCACCGGCTGGGACTTCAGCACCGGCGGGGTCAAGTGTCTCGCCTTTGATCTGACCGGGCGAACGGTTGCCGAAATTCGACTGACGACCGACCTCTGGCGCGGCGAACACGACGAAAATGGGGCGCTGGCACAGCCGGGCGTCTACGAATTGAATCTGATGCAATTGGAAGGACAAGCGCGAGCCAGTGTGCGGGCAATCGTCGAAGAATTGCGAAAGCGGAAACGGTTGGCAGATTGGGTAGCCGGCGGGATTTCGGCGACGCACCACACCGCCGGCCGCATCGACAAGAATCACAACCAGGTCCGACGGGCCATCTGCTGGAACGACCAAACGCTCGCCGCGTTTCGCCGCCGCGGCGAACGCCGACTGGGTGGCAAAGGCCGCGTGCAGGAACTCATCGGCGGTCCCTGGGCCGACCGTTATTCTCTCAGCCACCTTGTGAAGGATGAGGACGAAGAGAACCTGTCGGCCGAGCTGTGGAAGCAAACCTACCGAATTCTGCCCCACGGACCGTTGGCCGCCGGACATCTGACGGGCAATTTCGATGTCACCAGTGTTTCTGCGGCGGCATCGACCGGGATGATGGACCTCCGCAGTTGTCGCTGGTGTCCCGGCATGCTGGATGCGCTGGCATCACCAAAGTTCCGCCGGCTGGCAAAGAAGCAGTTGCCGCGCATTATCGAGCAGTCCGAACCGGTCGGCCCACTATCCCCTCATTTGGCCGCCGAAGTCGGCATCGACCCGAAACACACTCCTTTAGTGTTCCCCACCTCCGACGATCAGGCGGCAGGACTGGTCGGTGGCGGCGCGGTGGAAGATGGGCAATTGGCTATCATTCTGGGGAATTCCGCCGTGGTCAATTCGTCGTCGGCCGGACGTCCACTCCGCGGCCAACTCGACGTGATGCGGCTCAACTGGGGGCCGTATTTGTGGATGCGATGCTATAACAATGGAGCGCAGTTCGTCGATCACATCGTGCCGCCGCAGCCGAGTTGGAAGAAGGCCGATTGGGAACGATTGGAAAAGGAAGCCCGCAACTGTTCGCCCGGCTGCGACGGAACGGCCGTCATGCCCTTTCTCAATCCCGAACCTTCACTCGGAGTCAGTCGCGCCGACACACGCTGGTTCCCCGGCAAACCGGGAAGCCGCGGCATCCGACGGCGGGCATCGCTCGAAGCCCTGGCGTATCTCATCGCGTTGGGAGTTCGCGCCCACGAAGCGGCCGGCCAGAAGATCACGCAGATCACCGTCTCCGGCGGAATCTCGCGGAGCGACCTGATGTGCGAGATTCTTGCCTCGGTACTCAATCGTCCGCTGAAACGGCTCGTTTCCGACGAAGGCCCCGCACTCGGTGCCGCCGTTACCGCATTGGCCGCAATGGAAACACACTTGCGCCGGAAGAAACGCATCAAGCAGGAATTCACCGTCACCGACGCCGTGGAGAAACTCGTGAAGTTTCGCCGCGGAACCGTGTCGCCAAACCCCAACTGGCAACCCATCTACGAAGCCGAACTGAAGACATTCGAAAAACGCGCCCGACAATCAAAGGGCAAATGAGGATTCGTAGTGACCGCATTCATGCGGTTCGATTGCTCGAAACACGATCACTCCCCCTCATCCGATGTCTCTTCCGTTTCCGCCCCGCCTTCTTTTGGTGGTGGAGTCGATGTCACGAAATACGCAAACACTGCTGCACCGAGAACTAGAAACAGCAAATACAGGATTCCGATCAAACCGTTTCGGATGTCATGCGAACTCACAACTGGTGGCATTATCAAACAAAGAACAAAGGAACCAATTCCCGCGAACACGATGACCCGGCCGATACCCGGCCAGTCGCTTTCGCTCACCAAGAGTAGGAATGTCCCCAATGGAAGCGCTACGAGCAGCCCAATGCCAACTCCAAGAAGTTGGCCCGTAAGACCCTCGATCGCCGACGTTTGGGACAAGAATATTACGACGAATGCGCAAATAGCGGGCGGCATAGACAACACGAGTCGAACCAAGCTTACGCGTCTTTTCATCAGACTGCTCGAAAAAGAGACCACGCCCGCAACACTCAGAACGCCGTCGCCACTTCCACCAGTGTTCGCACCATGCAACCGGTGCCGCCGCCTTCGCGGTGTGGCTTGTTGCTGTCGGCGAACGAGGGGCCGGCAATGTCGAGATGCACCCACGGTTTTTCGGAGACGAACTTCTCCAGGAATTTGGCTGCCGTAATTGCACCGCCCCAACGCGGGCCGACGTTTTTGCAGTCGGCCACGTCGCTCTTGAGCAACTCGCCGAAGTGATCGAACATCGGCATCGGCCACGCATGTTCGCCACTGCGACCAGCGGCGGCGAGTACGTCGCTCTGCCAGCTTTCGTCGTTCGTAAAGGTACCGGTCACCTCAACACCCAGCGCGACCACGCAGGCACCGGTCAACGTCGCCAGATCGATCAGTTTATCGGCTCCGCGATCGACGGCGTACGCTAACACGTCGGCCAACACCAACCGCCCTTCCGCGTCGGTGTTCAACACTTCAATGGTTGTGCCGTTGCGGGCGGTCAAGACGTCGCCCAGCTTGTACGAATTCCCGCTGACCATATTTTCCACCAATCCCATCACGCCGATGACATTCACCGGCAATTTCAGCCGGGCGATGGCGGACATGGCGCCAAGCACGGTCGCGGCGCCAGCCATGTCGCATTTCATGGTCTTCATGCCTTCCGACGTTTTCAGCGACAGCCCGCCACTATCGAAAGTGACCCCCTTGCCAACCAAAGCCAGCGTTGGTCCGTTCGCATCACCACCGGCATGCTCTAACACGACAACGCGAGCCGGCCGGTCGCTTCCCTGTGCGACAGCCAGCAACGAGCCCATTTTCTCTTCGCTCAACTTCGCCTCGTCGAGAACTTCGCACTTCAGCCCACAACTGTCGGCCATCGCAGCAGCGCGGGCGGCGAAACTTTCCGGATAGATGTCAGCCGCCGGCCGGTTGACCAATTCCCGCGTCAAGTTGACCGCTTCGCCCAGAATTGCTCCCTGACTGACCGCTGAGGTGACTTCGCTTTCGGCGTCGGTCGTGGTGAGAATTGTCACAGCACTCAACGGGTAACGTCCCGGCTCTTTGCGGTAAAGATCCTGACCGACCGGCCCGGTCACCGCCGCCGTTGCAACAATCTGGGCCAGGACACCGGCCGAAAGAGAACCGGCCGCATCCGCAGGTATACCGACGGCAACTGATGTCTCCTGCTTCTCCGATATCTGTCGGACGGCAGACATCATCGATTTGTGAACCCGCGCACCGTCGAGTTTGTCGGGCTTACCGAGTCCGATCAGCAGAATTCGCTTGGCCACGATGCCTTGCGCATCGTGAATCGCCAGTTTTGAGCCGGCCTTGCCGTTCAAATCGCCCGTTTCCCGCAGTCGGGTCAGCGTGCCGCCGAGTGCATCATCCAGCCCTTGCAATTCGGAACCCCAATCGTCGTTCTGACAAATGCCAACAATCAACCAGTCGGCTTCGATGGAATTCCACGGCGTGGTAGAGACGGTGATGGTCATTTTGAGCACTTTCTATTGGCTTGCCCCACGGGCCGCAGCCCGTGGGCTTTGCTACTAATTTCATACCTGCACAAGAATACCTGCCTCGACCGACAGCGTAAACTCATTCGGAGGTCTGGAAAATCAGACGGCGGAGATTTATGATGCCCGGTGCAGCCTCGCGACGACGCGAACGCACTCTTCTTTTCAAACTCTCTACGCCACGGAACAACACGCCATGCCTAAGGTCAAGTTTGTCAAGGAAAAGAAAGAGGTCGAAGTACCCAACGGTGCGAACCTGCGGCAGGAAGCGCGCAAGGCGGGTGTCGATGTCTATCCCGGGATTCACAAAGTGTTGAATTGCCAGGGCAACGGCATGTGCTGCTCCTGCCGCATGAATATCAAAGAGGGCAGCGACCGCGTCAGCAAACAGGGGCTGTGGGAAAAGATGTGGTTCTACCTCAACCCCATCGCCTTCTTCGCACGCATTGGGCAGGAAGACAATCTCCGCCTTTCCTGCCAGACAACAATCCACGGTGATGTCGAAGTCGAATCACAACCCGAGTTCAACTGGCACGGCGACAAATTCTGGGCTTGAAAGAGTTAAGAGGCGAGCGGTGGGTGTCAACCCACCGGTGTTTTCAATCAACCCAACGTTCGCCCGACGGATAACCGACCAACATGCAAGACATCCGCATTGCCGCCGCCCAGTTCGAGCACAAGAACGGCGACAAGGAATACAACCTCTCGCGAATTCATGAATTGACGCGGCAGGCGGTCGAGCGGGAAGCACAAATTGTCAGTTTTCACGAATGCTGTATCTCCGCCTACTCCTTCGTGCAACCGTTTTCGAAAGAGCAACTGCTCGACCTGGCCGAACCGGTACCCGACGGTCCCAGTGTTCAGCAGCTGATGGAAATCTCCCGTGAGTTCTCCACACCGTTGCTGGCCGGACTGGTTGAGCGCGACGGCAACGACGTTTACAATACCTACGTCTGCGTCGATGGCGACAAACTGATCGCCCGCTTTCGCAAATTGCACGCGTTCGTGAACCCGTTGATTTCTTCCGGAAGCGAATACTGTGTTTTCGAAATCTGCGGAACGAAATGTGGCATTCTGATTTGCTACGACAACAATCTCGTCGAGAATGTGAGGATCACCGCCTTGATGGGGGCCGACGTGATCTTCATGCCGCACGTGACCGGTTGCCTGCCGTCGGTGATGCCGGGACGCGGAGTCGTCGATCCGCAGCTGTGGCAGAATCGTCACAGTGACCCTGTCCCGCTGCGAATGGAATTCAACGGCCCGAAAGGTCGCGACTGGCTAATGCGTTGGTTACCGGCTCGCGCGTACGACAACGGCGTCTATGCCATTTTCACAAATCCCATTGGCATGGACGACGGTGAAGTTCGCAACGGCAACTCGATGATTCTCGACCCTTACGGCGAAGTGATTGCCGAATGCACAGAGCTGGACGACGATGTCGTCGTCGCCCAATGCACGGCCGAAAAACTGACCGGTGCCAGCGGACGGCGGTACATCCGCGCCCGTCGCCCCGACCTGTATGGTAAACTCGTTGAGCCATCGGACGAGGCACCCGTCACCGCGCCCGGCTGGCGATTACGCACCTCTGAAGACGAATGATTATCACAACGATTTAGCCGACCTTATGAATCGTCGCGGTTTCTGGATCACCCTGCTCGCCACATCCGCCGCATCGGTGGGACTGCTGTGGCTGCCGTGCGGCCACGCTGCAAGTTCGTGGTGCGTTCCGCTGGGGGTTCCGGGGGAATGGGTCTGGAACCGAATTCCCGTCGGTGAAGGTGGAGCGGCAACACTCCTTCTCGGCTGGTCGCTGGCGGCGGTTGCGTTGCTGGTTTATGGCGGCGTTGTCTGGATCGGTGCGACTCGAGTTTCTAATTGCTCGCGAGCCGAGACGGCATTCTGGTTAGCAGCACTGGCGATGGCCGGCTTCTGCTGGTTGTCGCTGCTGCAGGAGAGTCCGCCCGATGGCTACCGCACATCGAAAGCGGTCCAAGTCCTCTACTACCCCAGTTCGTCCGGGTATTTTTTCGAGGCGCGTTATGAAATCGACGACGTGCCGTCGTTTCTCGCCAATTACGAAGAACGCATGGCCGAAGGGGACGTATTGCACGTTGGCACGCATCCTCCCGGTCTGTTTCTGTTTCACCACAGTCTGATTCAGCTTTGCAACCGATTTCCCTCGTTGACAAACTTCGTACTTACCACGCAACCGGAATCTGCCGATGCCGCCGGAGCGCTGATCGCCGATCAGACGCGCGGCACCACAACTCCACTGCTCGCCACGGGTCGGGCCGCCCTGTGGTTGGCGGCGCTCATCACACAGGCTGTTGGCGTGTTGGCGGTTGTCCCTCTTTATTTGCTGATACGGCGGACACACCAATCGCAGGCAAGTTTTCTGGCGGTGGCGTTATGGCCGTTGGTGCCTGCGCTAGCTATCTTCCTACCCAAGTCCGATGCGCTCTATCCGTTCATTGGACTGATGTTTCTCTACTGCTGGCTGGAAGGTTGCCGCCATCGATCACTGCTGCGCTGCGCGATGGCCGGGTTGCTGTTCTGGCTGGGCATGTTGCTCAGCTTGGCAATTCTTCCCGTCGGCCTGTTGGCGTTGCTGTTGAGTGTCTGGGAAACGCGCGCTGCCGATGATACGACGTCCGAAATTGGAATCGGAGAGGGTGGCTGGGGTCGACTGAAAGGAGCCCCCAGATTCACACACACTGGGGGTTCGCTGCGCTCAACCCCAGCCACCCCGATCTGGTTAAAGCTCTGCATTTCCGCCGCAATCGGTGCCGTCGCGTTTCTGGCTGCGACGTTCGCATTATGGGCAGCGTACGACGTGAACCTGTTCAACGTGTGGCGGTGGAACGTCGTCAATCACTCGGCATTCTACGATCAATTCGACCGGAGCTACTGGAAATGGGTGCTGGTCAATCCGCTGGAATTGTCGCTGGCGGTTGGCCTGCCGGTGATACTGCTTGCCATTGCCGGTTGTCGTCGGGCAATGCAGCAATCGGGCAATTGGCGCGCATCGCGGCTGGGTCCATGTGTCTGCTGCATGACGACAATCGGGCTGTTGTGGCTGTCGGGAAAAAACTCCGGCGAAGCAGCTCGACTGTGGTTGTTCCTCATGCCCTGGCTAATCTGGCTCGCCGCCGACATGTTCGCACGGCCGGTTAAAGCCGGCGCTGGGAAACAGATAGCGCCGGTCTCTGTCGTTCCGATGGGCGCGTTGGCCGTCATTGCGCTGCAGGCAATTGTGTGTATTGCCACCGTCACCCGCGTGACTGGTTTTGGGGGTATGTAGTGGCCGGAATGAGCAATCGAACCGCATGAATGCGGTCACTACGAACCCTCGTTTGGCGTTTGGCGTCCGTTACCGCATTGGGAACAGCGTTACGCCCACGAGTACGACAATTAAGCCGACGACGCCCATCATCGATGTCATCGGCGTTACGTATTTCAATCCTTCGGTTTCGGTCATGCCGCTCATTTTGGTGATGACCCAGAAGCCGCTGTCGTTCATCCAGCCGATGGGCTTCGATCCGCAACCGATGGCCAACGCCAGATACACCGGGTGAAACGAAAGCGATTCGGCCAATCCGGAAAGAATACCGACGGAGGTGATCATGGCGACGGTGGCCGATCCCTGTGCGGTGCGGACGGCCGTCGTGATTGCGAACGCGATCAGAATGATGACCCACGGCGAACTCTGATTCACGTTTCCGATGAGACTGGCGACGCCCGTCTGCTGCAACACGCCGCCGAACGCCCCACCGCCCGCCGTAATGAGAATGATTACCCCGCCGCCGGCTAACGCCATCTGAATCGACTTGGCCAACTCGACACGGCTGGTTCGTTTCTTCCAGACCAACATGGCCATCGCAATGGCGGCCGAAATCGTCAGCGCGATGTTCTTGTCGCCAAGCGTCCTGGCAACGTCGAGCAGACCGGCTGGAAATGTCGACTTGAATTGGTTGAGAATGGTGTTACCGCCAATCAGAATCACCGGCAACAGAATCGGCATTAACGCCAACCAGGTGGGAGGCAAATCGCTTTCATCGCGGTCGGTGATTTCCTTCAGTTCTTCGAGCGAAAAATCGGGCGATTCGCGCAACGGCAGCTCCCACCAACGGTTGGCCAATCCCGCATAGAAATAACCGAAACCAGCGGTGAACAGGCCCACGATACCACCGGCCAGAATCATTACGCCGATATCGACACCCAATTGCTCGGCCACGAACAACGGACCAGGTGTCGGCGGCACAAGCGAGTGCGCCATCGTCGCCCCGGCGACAATCGTCAGCACGTACAACAAATAATTTCGCCCGGTCCGCATCCGCATCGCCTTGCCCAGCGGAATCATCAAGTAAAACACGGTGTCGAAAAAGACCGGCACACCAAGCAGAAACCCGCTGGTAAGAAACGACAACGGCGCGCCTCTTTCACCCAGCAGTTTCAATGTTGAACGCACGACGCGGTCGGCCGCCCCACTATCGAGCAGGCATTTGCCAATAATCGACGCCATCGCAATCAGAATCGCGATCTTGGTGCAGGTGTTGCCGAATCCCTCAGCCACCCGCGCACCGACCGTCTTGTTGTGGGCGATTGAAGTCGCCTTCGCACGGTCGGCAGGGCGAATGGCGATGCTGCCCGCAACAATCTTCGCGTCCGGCGGGCCGCTCAATATCGTCGCCACCACAATCTTGTGGCTACGGCCACTCTCGGTCACACCGGCGACCTGTCCTGTCGTCAACAGCATCGAAGCCTGTTCCGGATCACGCAGCAAGTCATCCGTCGGAAGCACAAGGCAGGTTGAACGCTCCTGCAGCGATTGTTTGTTTCCGATGCGAAGCAGGATGTCGTATTGGGTGGGTGAAATTGTCTCGCCATCACCGGTGACGAATTTGCTGTAGTCGTCTGCGCTGACGACGGTAAAGCCGGACTGCCGAATCTGGTGCCGTTCCACCGATGCGGCCGGCGTCAACGTCGCCACAACCAACGCCCCCAAAATGAGCGCCAAGAACGCATGCAGTTTCAGTACCAGCACGCTGCCAATGACGACGACGATGCCGGTGAGCAGAATCGTGAGTGTGAGCGCAGTTTCGGACATGGGATTCCAACGGGCCTGGAGTCAGAGATTAGTAGCCACGAGGGGCCGCCAATAAGTAAAGGTCAAGACGGATCGCACCGTACCCCCAAACCGGCCAACTCTCAACCCTCACGTCGCCCACCTGCCACGCAGCAAGATTGCGAGCAATTGGCCTGAATTGAACGGATATTGAAGTAAACCGGGAAAACTGGCGATACTTTTCGCACCCCAATGGGTTAGTATTCCCAACGGTCGAGTCATTCGGCCAAGAGGTTGTTCGATGAATCATTTCCGCCGATACGGAATTTGAAGCGAGGAATAGGTATGTTTCGGTTTATCAATCGACGGTTCGCTCTGGGTTGGGCTGGGGCTGGACTCGCCGTGGCAATCATCGCCGGGCTTTCGGCCGGGGCCACTGAGACCGGTGAGACTGCGGCTGAAGTCAAATCGACGGCCGCAACGGATGTCGCTGCCGAAATCGATCGACTGCTCTCAGGGCAACTCGAAAAGAGCGGCACCTCGTTGGCCGATTCGACATCGGATGAAGACTTCCTGCGCCGAGCGACGCTCGATCTGGCAGGAACACTTCCCTCGCCAGCCGAAATTACGCTGTTTAGCCTGAACCCCGATTCCAACAAGCGAGCCAAGCTGGTCGATCAGCTGTTATCCGAAGGCGACTTTGCCCAGAATTGGTCGCGGTATTGGCGCGACGTCATCTTCTCGCGGGCAACCGACATGCGAGCGCGACTGGCACAACCAGCCTTCGAGCAATGGATGACTCGGCAGCTGCAACAGAATCGCAAGTGGGACGAAATCGTCACGGAATTGATTACCGCCACCGGCGACGTGCGAGAAGTCGGCCAGACAGCATTGGTCTTTTCCCACGGCGGAATGGCATCGGAGTTGGCTTCCGAAACCTCGCGGATCTTCATGGGAATTCAGATTCAATGCGCCAACTGCCACGATCATCCTTCCGACATCTGGGTGCGGGACGATTTCCATCAACTGGCCGCCTATTTCCCACGCATTCGAGCTCGTCGGATTCAGGAAGAGAACCGGCGATCGTTTGAAATTGTCTCGTTCAACGTGCCGGACGGCGGCAGACGACGGCAGGCGTTCAACCCCACGTTTCTCATGCGTCGCTTCGATAAAGACCGTGATGGCAAAGTGACAAAAGACGAGGTGAAGGACTCGCCGTTGGCCCGCGCTTTCGACAACCTGCTTCGGCGTGGCGATTCAAACAACGACAAGGCACTGACTCTCGCAGAATTAAGAAAACTCCCGCCGCCGAACAACGCACAGCGGCAATCGTCGGAGTATTACATGCCCGATCTGGCCGACCCGTCCTCGCGGGGCAAACGGATCGATCCGGTCTTCTTTGTCAGCAAGACGGGATCGAAGTCCGGCTTGCGAGATCAGGATCGGCGTGCAGAACTGGCCGAAGTCCTCACCGCAAAAGACAACCCCTGGTTTGCCAAGGCACTGGTCAATCGCATTTGGGGTGAACTACTGGGCGAGGGTTTCTATATGCCCATCGATGACATTGGGCCGGAACGCGAAGCATCGTTCCCCGAAGTTCTCAATCTGCTCTCGAACGGATTCACCGCCAACGACTACGACTTGCAGTGGTTGTTCCGCACGATCGTCAACACACAGGCCTACCAGCGGCAAATTCGGGCGCGCGACGCGTCCGACATCTCACTGCCGTTTGCATCGGCCGCACCAACGCGTTTGCGATCCGATCAACTCTACAGCGCACTGACGGGTGTACTCGGTTTGACCGACACCGCCAATAGAGGGCCGCAGCGCGGAGGCGCTGGAATGTATCGTCGGCCACAATCGGGGCGGGGACAATTTGCCGCCCTGTTCGGCTTCGATCCCTCCACACCACAAGCCGACATCACTGGCAGCGTGCCGCAGGCTTTGTTCCTGATGAACTCGCCGCTGATTAACAACGGCGTTCGCGGTCAGGGAAATACTCGGTTGGGACGCATTCTGGAGAAATTCAACGACAACGACGACGCCCTCAGCGAGTTGTACCTGCTCGTCTTGTCGCGCGAACCATCGACGCGTGAAACCAAGATTGCGAAAGAGTACCTCGATGAAGTCGGCAACCGCCGGGAAGCATTCGAAGACCTGATGTGGAGTCTGCTCAATTCAAGCGAATTCCTCTCCAAACGATAAGAAACCTCAGGATGCACTTCTCCCACAAAAAGCCCACGGGCTGCGGCCCGTGGGACTCAACAAAGTCATCGGTCATCCATTTTCGAGAATAAATCCATGAGCGATTTTCATCATCAAAACGTTGGCGTGCGGCGACAAGGTTTTTCGCGGCGCAGTTTTCTGCACACGGTCTCAGCCGCAGCCGTGGCGGCCGGCACGCTCAGTTTTCGCGACCTGATGAGCCTGCAGGCGGCCGAGCTGAAAAAGCAGGGGCGTTCGCTCATCGTGCTGTGGATGCAAGGTGCACCCAGCCAGTTTGAAACGTTCGATCCCAAACCGGGAACCGAGAACGGCGGCCCAACCAAGGCGATCGAAACCGCCACGGCGGGGATTCGCATTGCCAACGGCTGGGAACAGACGGCCAAAGTGATGAACGACATCGCGCTGGTCCGCTCGATGACCAATCGCGAAGGAAACCATCAGCGGGCGACCTACCAGATGCATACCGGTTACGTCCCGTCCGGCAGCGTCAAGCACCCCAGCCTGGGATCGAACATTGCCAAGCAACTGACCGATCCGGATTACGAACTGCCGAGCGTGGTCTCGGTTGGCCCGACCGTCGGCTCCGGTTTTCTCGGTGTCGATTACGATCCGTTTGTGGTGGGAAACCCGGGACAACTGCCGGCCAACGTTGCCAGTGCCGTTCCCCAGAAACGCTACGGACGCCGGCTGGGATTGCTGGGCCGTCTTGAAGACGAATTCGCATCCCGCGGCGGCAAAGTCGTTGTCGATAATCATCGCCGACTGTACGGCAAGGCATCCAACATGGTCCGCAGCGAAAAGGTGAAGGCATTCGACATCAGTGAGGAACCGCAGGAATTGCGAACGCGGTACGGCGACAGCAACTTCGGTCGCGGCTGTCTACTTGCCCGCCGATTGGTTGAAGCGGGGACAACGTACGTCGAAGTTCGCATGGGCAACTGGGATACGCACCAGGATAATTTCGAGCGTGTCTCCACTCTCGCCGGACAAGTCGATCCCGCGATGGCAACGCTGATTTCCGACCTGAAGGAACGCGGCCAACTGGAACGCACGCTGGTGGTCTGGATGGGCGAATTCGGCCGAACGCCGCGGATCAATCCACGCACAGGCCGCGACCACTATCCCCGCGTCTTCAACCTGGCGATGGCGGGCGGAGGCGTGAAAGGCGGGCAGGTCATCGGTGCTTCGACAGACAACGGCACGGCGATCAAGGACAACCCCGTCACCGTACCCGACCTGTTCTGCTCGATCTGCAAGTCGCTGAAAGTCGATCCACGGATCGAGAACATCAGCCCATTGGGACGACCGATGAAAATTGTGGACGGCGGAAAAGTCGTCGATACACTCTTCGGCTGAGCGCCTTGAAAACCAGCCCGCAGCGCAAGCAAGGGTTTCCGCCGTCATTTCGCGAAACGACATCATCACTTTTCGATTGACGGATCGGGTGCCACTGCAACGGAGAATCAACAAGACAAACGCCCATCACACCGACGGTGCATCGTCACCCGTCGGCGGTGCGTCGGCGTCTGTTGATTTCGTCGCGTTTTTCTTCTTCTTCGGGCGAAAGTACTTCATCGATTCGCGGACGACAAATCGACGCGGTGCAAGTCGAGTAGCAAGCGCACGCAAGTAGTTGCTCCACCCGGGAACGACGAATTGCCGCCGTTTCTCCAGCGCTTTCATCGCACGTTTGACAACCTGCGCCGGGGTATGTGAACTTTGCTTTTTCAGCCAATTGGGAACGCCGGCAACGTCGAAGAACCCGGTGCGCGTCACGCCCGGGCAGAGCGCCATGATGGTCACTCCCCGATCGTAAACTTCGGCCCAAAGCGCTTCGCTGAAATGCAGCACATACGCCTTGGTTGCTGAATACGCGGGCATGTAGGCAACCGGTTGGAAGGCGGCAACCGAGGCGACATTGATGATCGCTCCGTGTCCGCGTTCGACCATTCCCGGAAGTATGCCGTAGGTGAGTTCTGTCAGCGTCCCCACGTTCAGCCTGAGCATGGACATCACACGCTCTGCATCGACTTGCTCGACCGTTCCGACGATGCCATAACCGGCGTTGTTAACCAACAGTTCGATGGTTACGCCGAGTTCGTTGACCCTGTCGATCACACGGCCAGCCTGATCGGGTTCTGACAGGTCGCCAACGATCAGCTCGCACTTGGTTCCGTGGCGGGTGTGAAGTTCCTCTGCCAATTCCGCGAGCACGGTTTCGCGACGGGCAACAAGCACCAAATGCATCCCCCGACCGGCGAGTCGTCGCGCAAACTCGGCTCCAATTCCGGACGAGGCCCCGGTGATCAAGGCCCATCGGTCTGCGTATAATTCGATCACATAGCATCTCCCGCGAGCGGCAACAATTGGCCGCACTCCCTTTCGGGTTTGTCGTTAAGAATCCTAACAAATCGTGATCGGAATGCAAAACGGTGGCAGGGGGTTGCGGCGACCAGTGCAAGACAAGGTGTGATTGCCCGTTGATTTGGCCGGTTGTTTCAGTTGGCAGCAACGGACCCATTTCCACGCAACGATGATTAAAGTTCAGCGCCGATGGTGTCATGGAATCGAAGAAATGACAGGGTCAAAACCAGATTCCCAAGAACCTTTTTTCTTTCGCGAAATCCGAACGATTTGTTGTTGACGTTTTGTCGTAACCGGGTAGGCTAAGACGCAGTTGGTTTTCGGCGCTCGGCACAACTCGAGCAATGACTTTCAAGAGCGTGTGCCGCGCAAAACCAGCGAGTCGATCCGGGCCAATTAATCGTTGATCGACGAGATTTGAGACAGGTCTTTTCGGGTGACTTCCGGGCAGCCGTCAAGGCCGGACAGCCGCCAACTTTTGCCAATACGGATGGCTCCTGAGGTTGTTTCGACTTTCGCTTTGCACGATGCGGTGTCAAATCCGCGCGGGCGACAGCCAAGGACCGAAGGCTCAGCACGGATTTCGAGACGTTTGGTAATTACTTGTTCGCACAAACACACACGTGTTGTCCGGTCGTCACCGTTTTCCTGTCTCATTGCTTTTGAGTTTCTCTCCTTTGGCTTGACTCACCATCCTTTGACTTAAGTCGAGACGACATTGTCGCCAATGCTCCCGCAGTTCGCTCGCAGGTGATGCCTGCTCAGCCATCGAGTTGAGCGCTCATCTGGAATACTGGTGGCCCTGTTCCGATTGACGGCGGTTTCTGTTGAACCGAATTGTCGGCTGTTGCACACCGGTGGGCAATCGAACCGCATGAATGCGGTCACTACGAACCCCAAACGGCAACTCACCGCGATCGATTCCCTCTCACGCCAATCGAGTACCGGCAGTTCCTGCCGGTACATTTCGCGCGCAACGTGCCTGCGCCTTTGGGTAAGAACCGGCAAATTGGTTGAGTTTAACGGTTACGTTAAAGATTCCGGCTCTACCGGTTCGATTAAATGATTACGGCAGGGGGTGTTCGCGGCAAGGAATGCGCAATGATCTACGGTCTGTATCTCTCCGGACAGGGAGCGCAGGCGCAGTCGGACCGGCTGGGAGTGTTGGCGAATAACCTTGCCAACGCCTCCACGGGCGGATTCAAACGCGACTTGGCGCTGTTCCAAGCGCACGAGCCGCGAGATGTTGCCGATGGCGTTGCAGGCAACGTCCCCGGCAATCTCAACGAGATGACCGGTGGTGTTACCCTTTCCGAAGTCGTCACCGACTTCTCCGAAGGTCCGTTGACGCAGACCGGCGGGACATACGATCTAGCGTTAGTTGGTGAAGGGTTCTTTACGGTCTCCGACGGACGCGAGACGTTTCTCACGCGAAACGGACAGTTGTCGGTCAACGCGCAGGGCGAACTTGTCACAGCGGACAGCGGTCACGCGGTACTCGACGTCGGCGATACACCGATTCGCATCCCGATCAACGCCACCGATGTCAACATTGGTGCCGACGGCAGCGTTTTTTCGGTGAGTGCCGACGGAACGGCCGCGGAAATTGGCAAGATCAACATCGTTCGTCCGGCATCGCTCGACGAACTGGAAAAAGTTGGGAACAGCCTCTACCGCTCCTCGGGAAGCGTCACAGCGGCGCAAGACGGCGTGCAGGTTCTGCAGGGACACGTGGAAGAATCGGGCGTCAGGCCGGTCCTGGAAATGATGGACCTGATCGAGGCGTCGCGGGCGTTCGAAACCAACATCAACATGATGCGACTTCAGGATGAATCGCTCGGCCAACTGCTCCAGAGTGTGCAACAGCGATAAGTGAAGATCGCAAACCCAACTCAAACAGGGATGTGAGTTAAGAACTATGAGTTTACGGGCATTACAAACTGCCGCGACCGGAATGGAAGCGCACCTGTTTAGCCTCGACGTCGTAGCGAATAATCTCGCCAACGCCGGCACGACCGCTTTTAAGGGTTCGCGTTCCAATTTCCAGGACTTGTACTACGAACATATCAAACTGCCCGGTGCCGCCGATGCACAGGGACAACTCTCGCCGATCGGGCAGGCCGTCGGTTTGGGGTCCCGCATTGCAGGAACCGAAGTCGATCACGCTGAAGGCAGCTTGCAGCAGACCGGGAAGACGTTCGACATTGCCATCGTCGGCGATGGGTTCTTTCAGATTCAGGGCGACGGCGTAACGCTCTACACGCGGGCGGGAACCTTTACAAAAAACGACCAGGGTCAACTCGTAATGGCTTCTGCCGATCGCGGACGGTTGCTCGAACCGAACATTTCGATTCCCCCGGATGCCACCGACGTCATCATTACCAGCGACGGCAACGTTTCCGTACGACAGGCGGGAAGCGAGACCCTCAATCAAATCGGAACGATTCAAACGGCCCGTTTCGTCAACCCGCAGGGTTTGATTCAACTGGGAGACAACCTGTACGGCCTAACCGATGCCAGCGGACAACCGTTACAGGGAGTTCCGGGAACCGACGGTCGAGGTGAACTGCGTTCCGGTTTCCTGGAGCAATCCAATGTGGAACCGGTCCGGGAACTGGTCGGCTTGATTAAAACACAGCGAAATTTTGAATTGAACAGCCAAGTAGTGCAGGCGGCCGATCAGGCGCTGCAATTAATTGCCAACCTGCGACGGTTCTAATGCCATCGCCAATCTGCGTAGGTCTTACTGGATTTCAGCCATGATGAGAAAACGTCTTAGAACCTGCCGATCAATCGTTGCGATGATTGCCATTGGTGCCGTCATACAGATGACGGCCGGCGACGCCCGTGCGGCCATCATCCGCCTCAAGTCCAAGGCAACCGTCAACTCGGGCGTCGTTGTCCTGGCAGATGTTGCCGACGTCTTCGACCGGAATTTGCAGACGGCCGATGCGCTGCGAAACGTGACGTTGCAGCCGACACCGGCACCGGGAACCGAAACTCAGATCGACTTCAAAATGATTCGATCGCGGCTGCAAGCCCACGGGTTCAGCCTGGCGAACCTCGAATTCACGGGGAGAAGCAATGTGACCGTGACGGGGCCGCGGGCGCAACCTGCGGCTGATCGCAATTCACGGAGACCGACTGGTCCACCGGCAACAAGTTGGCAAGTGACTCGTGCGAAAGACATCTTGTCGAAGGCAATTTTGAACTACCTGCGAACGGCCCGTCTGGGCGACGTTGATATGGAAGTGAAGCTGGACACCGAACTGGTTCCACTGGTGATCTCCGGGCAGACATCGGGATATGAAATTCGCGGCGGACGCGCTCCCTGGGATGAGTGGCAAACGCTGACGGTACGATTCATCGACCGCCAGGATCAACTGCAGAGCATTCAGGTCGAGGCCCGCGTTCTCTTCCGTCCCCTCGTCCCCACCGCTCAACGAGCGTTTCCGGCCGGTTACGTGATTCGCAAACAGGATCTTGGGCTGAAGAGGGCTCCGGTTGCATCTGCGACGTACCCCACATTGGATGAGATCGTCGGCCGCGAAACGAAGCGTGCAATTCGCCAGGGACAATTCATCGATGTCGATGATGTTCGTCAGGTGTCACTGGTTCGACGTGGCGATATTGTGAGCGCAGTCGCGCGGATCGGGGGCATCTCGGTGAAACAGGAAATGCGTGCCCGCAACGACGGTGCGCTGGGAGAGCAAGTGACGCTGCGGACTCTCGATGGTGGCGAGCAACTTGAAGCAACCGTAACCGGTTACCATGAAGCGGCCGTGCTGGGTGCCGGAGCAATCTTGTCTGAACGTCAGGAAGATCGCGGTGTCTCTTTCGCGTCGTACGACGAAGTCGCCGCGCCGCGGGAATCGCCGGTGAGACTCATCGGCGGCCAAATGGATCGTCGCCAGCCAGTTTCGCAAACGACAACTCCACAAAGAACGGTGCCGCGAATGATATCACCGCGAACGATATCACCGCGAACGGCTGCCACGGCCAACACTTCCACCCGACTGAATGTTCCGCCGTCGGTTGGAGCTGCGAATCAACCGACTCGTTTGATCCGGTACTCCCGCTTGCCGAATCGGAGCAGACAGTATCGATGATGTGACCGCGAAACCGGCAGAGCTTTCTTGTTACGACACAACAACAACAACAACACGGTTTACTGGAGAATGATTGTGACAGTTCGGGGGTTGATTCTCATCATGGGACTGGTCGTCGCATTCTCGACCGGCGCGAATGCGCAGGATCGTCTCACACGTCAGCCGAGACAGCCAATTCGGCAGCCAATCGGGCAACCGACTCCGCAAGGCCAGATGTATCAGAACCAGATGTATCAGAACAGCCAATTCGCTCCGCGTGACGGGTTCTTTGATCCGCGGCGTCGGCGTCGTACGATGCAGCAGGATTCGTGGACCTACATCGAGAGAATTGAGCCGCGAATCGTCAAGCTGCACGACATCATTACGATCATCGTCAGTGAAAAGTCGGAAGTGACCAGCAATTCGCGGTTCAACCGCACGCAGCAATCGACCCTGAAGGCACAACTCAACGAGTTCATCCGCATCGGTAAGACCGGCAATCTCCGGCCGGCTGCTGAGGATTCGCAGCCAACCGTCGATGCCAACTCCAACGGGCGTTTCAGCGGTACGGGACAACAGACTGACCAAGAGGGGATCACTTATCGAATCGCCGCGACTGTGGTCGATGTTCGCCCGAACGGAAACATCGTGCTGGAGGCCCGCAAGACGATTCAAACCAACCGCGACGTCTGGTCGTACTCGTTGACCGGAGTGCTGCGGTCTGCCGACATCCAGGCCAACAATACCGCCCTCAGCGAAAACCTCTACAACCCAACAATCAAACGAATGAAGACCGGCAAGGTGAACGATGCCGCGAAGGTTCCTTGGGGAAGTCGTTTAGTCGATATCATTTTCCCGTTCTAAAAAACTGCGTTGCACTGGCGACACGCCAGTGGCACCCGGTGATCAAGAATGTCAGAAGTTCGTAATTCTCACTTTTCATCTGATGAGCCTTGTCATGACAAATTCACGCCGATGGTCAATTCGTCTCGCCGCCACCCTGCTGGTTGCGGCAGCAGTTTTGGCAGTTCTTTCACCGCGTGAAACGGCCGCCCGTGTGAAGTTGAAGGATATTTGCAGCGTCTCCGGTGAACGAGAGGTCCAACTGATCGGAATTGGTTTGGTGACCGGCTTGGACGGCACGGGCGGCGGGGGGAAGGACCCGTCTGCACTGAAGGCACTGGCGAAAACAATGGAGCATATGAATGCTGCGATCCCCGATCTCAAGAATATGAAGAATGCCAAGAATTTCGATATCGTAATCATCCACGCCACCATCCCCAAGAACGGAGCACGGCGAGGTCAGAAAATCGATTGCTTTGTCACATCTTACGGAGGTGCCAAAGATTTGCGTGGCGGACGTTTATTGCCAACTCCCCTCGAAACGGCTAGTGACAAAGACGGTATCGCACGTGGGACGGCTTCGGGTGGCCTGATTATCGAGGGGACCGATAGTAAGGTTGTCGGAAGAATCCCAGGCGGCGTCACACTGACCGACGACTTTATTCACAGTTTCGTCGATGTCTATCGCGGCGGCGTGATCACGTTACTGCTCAACGAATCGCACGCCAGTTACCAGGTCGCCGCCGCAATCGCGCGAGTCATCAACGAAGAAAACGGTGATTATTCTTCCACAGGTAACGAAATCGCCCAAGCCGTCGGCCCCGGTGTTATCGATGTCAAGCTGCCGCAGGTGTACCGCGATTCGCCTGTTGATTTCGTGGGCAACATTCTTGCAACCGGCGTCGATACCAGTTCGACGGCACGCGTGACGGTGAACAACAAGAGCAAAGTCATCATTATCGACGGGGCAGTTGAGATCAGCCCGGCGGTCATCGCACACAAGAGCCTCGTTGTCGATATTGGAGGAGGCGGAAACACGCGAACAGCATTATTCGTCGGACTCGAAAGCCGCGGTAACGGGAGCCAAACGACACAACAGCTCAGCGATCTGGTCACGGCGCTTAAGAGCCTGAAGGTGCCGCCGGAAGACATGATCTCCATCATCCGCGAGTTGCACGTTTCGGGTCATCTGCACGCTCAATACAGCGAACGGTAAATCAGCCCGGCGGGAGTTTGTTTTCTGTTCACCACAGGCGATCCAGGAGAATGGCGTTGAACGGTATTCATGGAATTGGCGGTGCGACGCCAAACATTGGGCTGCTTTCGCAATCGGCCGTCCAACAGCCCGCCGAAGCCAACCTCCAGGTGAAAGAGAAATTCCAGGAATTCGTCGCCGGCACTTTTTATTCGCAAATGTTGAAGGCGCTGCATAAGACACACGACAAGCCGGCGTATTTTCACGGCGGACAAGCTGAGGAGTTATTCCAAAGCCAAATGGACCAACACGTCGCAACCGAACTCTCGAAAAACCACGGAGCATCCTTCTCCGATCCGCTGTTCAACACCTTTCAGAACCAACTCAAGGGCATCCGCCCTGAATCTTCGACGCAACCTCCGAGGGCGGCCGCAATTCCTGAATAGCGATTCATCGACCGACCGAGTGCGGCGCGCGAATATGCGGATTGCAGGAATTGGAACGATTAGACGGAAGATTCGGACTGTAAGCAGCCGAAACTAACACTACGGTCGTGCGCCGTAGCTACAGCGGTGCGCTGTCATTGTCGTTCGCAGCCATTTGGTTTGCTCTCACGGTGATTGCCGCCCGCACCGGTCAATCGTTGCTTCAGTGTCTCAAGCACAATTGAAACCCTGTCGCTCCGATCAGTCCCGGTGAATTCAGTGCTGCTGCGTGCAACTGCCAAGTCCGGCAACGGGGGGGGGCCTCGAACACGGGCGACTGATGAGCGATGGTTGTGTCGCTTTTCGTCGATTGCCTGCGCGTTCGGGCGATGAACGTACGCTGACGGAAAGGCGATGTCGATGGGGGGCCATTTGCTGAATGACTTGCGTGAGCTGCTGCGCAGTCTGGAAACGGCACAACGCGACTTTTCCGCGCTGCAGGACCGCAAGCGCACCGCGCTGGTGGAGGGTCACAGCGACGACCTGCTGAGTATCGCACGCGACGAAACGACGATTGGCGACCGTCTGCGCGCACTGTTGGACCAGAGGGGTGAGATTTTGGACGCTGCGCGGAAATCGGGACTGCCCGGTGCGGATTCTCTGCTGGGAATCGCCGCGAATCTGCAACCAAAAGATCGCGACGAACTCGAACCTCGCATTCAAGCGGCGCGGAAACAGGCCGAACAGATCCGCCGCGAAACCTGGGTCCAGTGGATAATTGCGCATCGCGCGTACAGCCACTATTCTTCGCTACTTGATCTGATAGCTCTGAGCGGAAAGAAATCACCCACTTACGAAGCAAAACCGAGCAAGGAGACCGCCGGCGGTGCAATTTTCGACGCATCGATTTAGAAACCCGTTTCAATACGTATCCCGGTCGTGCCGACTGTTCGATCAGACGAAGACTGACACACTGCCCTGGCGAAACGTCAGTGGCACCCACACGCGAATCACATTTCTAATCTTTGAACCAATAGCGGTCTTAGAGTGACCAATGGGACTGAATGCAACACTAGCGATGGCGAGCAGATCGCTGCAGGTGTTCTCCACCGGCATCGAGGTCGCCGGTCAGAATATCGCGAACGCCGGTACGCCCGGTTACATTCGCGAAGAGTTGCTGCTCGAACCGAATTTCCCGTATTCGGACGGTCAGTTGGTTTTCGGAACCGGCGTGAGGGCGCTCGGTATTCAACAGCAAATCGACGTCTTTCTCGAAACCCGCGTTCACACGGCGAATTCCGACGCAAGCGCCGCTGCCGCCCGCGACAGCATCTTCCGTCAATTGCAATCGGAAATTGGTGAGTTGGGCGACTCAGACATTTCCACGGCCGTCAACGACTTTCTGGCAACATTGAACGATCTTGCCAATCAGCCGGAATCGGCAGCGCTGCGCGAGGTTGTGGTGCGAGAAGGACAACAACTGGCCAGCGAACTCTCGCTACTGCGCGCGAATCTCGACGAACTTCGCCAGGCCCAGACGGTGAAGGTTGATACGCTCGTCTCGGAGTCCAACCGGTTAATCACCCAAATCGAAGAATTGAATCTGGAAATCACACGAGCGGAATCGGCCGGCCTGTCGATCAGCGATGCCGGCGCGCTCCGCTCGCAGCGGTACCAGGCGCTAAACCGGCTATCGGAGATCATTCCGATCGAATATCGCGAAAACGATAACGGTTCAATCGACCTGTTCAGCGGCGACAGCTACGTCATTCTGACGGGCCAATCGCAGCGGCTGAAGTCGGTGCCTCGTTCAGCGGGAACCGTCATTGTACAGGATGTTGTTTTTACGAAGACTGAGTCACCGGTTTCACTGGCCGGAGGTGAGCTGGCCGGCGTCCTCGATGGTCGCGACAACGTCATTGGGGGTTTCATTAACGACCTGGACCAGTTCGCATCGAGTCTGATTTTTGAATTCAACAGAATTCATGCCTCGGGCGAATCTCAGAAGGGCTTCACCGATGTGACTGCACTGTCGGCCGTCGATAACAGCAACTCCGTGTTGAATAACGCGGGACTGAACTTCGCCCCGACTGACGGAAGATTTCTGGTGAAAGTTGCCAACACTCTGACGGGGCTGACTGACACAACAAATATCCGCGTCGATCTCGACGGAATCGATCCGGGGAACGATACGACGCTGGAAAGTCTACGGCAGGATCTCGATGCCGTAAGCAATCTCAACGCCGTCATCACTCCCGACGGACGGTTGCAACTGACGACAGATGCGGGATTCGAGGTTCGATTTTCCGAAGATACGAGCGGCGCGCTGGCATCGTTGGGCATCAACACGTTCTTCACCGGCACCGATTCCGACGATATTGGCGTGAACTCGATTGTGCTGAACGACTCGGCCTTTATTGCGTCTGGTCAGGGCGGAGGGCCGGGGGATAATCGAAATTTGCTGCTGTTGGCCCAATTTCTCGACAACCCGCAGCAGTCGCTTAACGGACAGAGTCTCGATGGTTTCTACAACACAGCGATCTCCCGCGTCGCGCAATCGGCCGCTGCTGAGTCAGCCGTCGCCAACGGTTACGCCGCATTCCGCGATTCGTTGTTGAACCAACGTTCGCAATTTTCCGGTGTCAGTCTCGATGAAGAGGCAGTCCACATCATTGAATTCCAGCAGTCATTTCAGGCAGCAGCCCGACTGATTCGTGTGATCGACGAACTGTACGACGTCTTACTAAACATCTAGTTTTGCCATGCCAACTGGTTCTACCATGCCAACTGGGCAGACAACACAATGACCCTCGGACCGATTTTGCCCGGGCGACTTCCCGGCTCACTTACCGCCGACCGGCTGAATAACGCATTGCAGACGAACTTTTCGTTACTGCAATCGCTGCAGGACCAGATTGCGACGGGACACAAATTCTTTCTCCCCGGAGAATCGCCTGCCGCTGCAACACGTGCGATCGTGCTGCAGAAGTCCATCGAACGGCAAGAGCAACTTCAATCGAACATCGCGACCAGTCGGTCGTTTCTTGAAGCCAGCGAAGGTGCGCTGGCAGCCATCAGCGATTCGTTGGGGCGTGCCAAATCGTTGGCGTTGGCCGGTTTGGGAAGTGTTGCCTCGTCGGAAGAAAAACAGGCGCTCGCAGCGGAAGCCGCAGGTGTCGTGCAACAGGTTGTCAACGCGGCCAATTCCACATTTCGTGGACGATACCTGTTTGGAGGAAGCGAGACGGACAGCGCGCCCTTCGAATTGCTCGGCAACGGCGTGGTCCGGTACAACGGCGACGGGCTGGCAATCGATTCCTTTGCCGATCTCGAACTGCTGTTGTCCAATAACATCGACGGCCAATCCGCCTTTGAAGCCACGACTCCGCCGGTCGGCAGCGATCTGAATCCGGCACTCACACTCGATTCGAGAATCGAGGACCTGCTTGGCGGGCAAGGTGTAAATCTCGGCTTAATCAACATCACGCTCAATAATGGTGCAGCGGAAACTGCGCAGGTTGACCTGACCGGGGCAGAGACGATTGGTGATATCAAAACCCGGCTGGAAGCAGCTTTTCCCGTTGCTCCGGGCGTACTCACACTGACGGTCGATATCGATCCGGCCACAAACTCGGGAATCCGACTGACGCCTTCTGCTGGAACGGTTGCAGTCACCGACCTCAGTGGTTCCACCGTTGCCCGCGATCTGGGAGTTGCCTCGGCAGCTGCCGCGACGGTCAACGGCGGTGATCTCGATCCACAACTGACATTGCTGACGAACTTGACAGATCTGAACGGCGGCACTGGCATTGGTACCACGAGCGGAGATACGTTCCTGGTGACGAACGGCACATCGACAAAGACTGTCGATATCTCGACGGCGACGACCATTGAAGATGTTTTCAACTTGTTGAAAACAGCCGATCGCGACATTCAGGTGGGAATCAACGCAGCAGGAAACGGGCTGGCGATTTCCAGTCGGCTCAGCGGATCGCAGTTCTCCATCGGCGAGAACAGCGACACGATCGCAGCCGATCTCGGCATCCGCACGTTCAATGGTAGTACGTTGTTGGCCAATCTGAATCGTGGCAACGGCGTACCCCTTGAGGAGATCGCTGCCGACGGGACGTTGGAATCCGCGCCACTGAACATCACCCGGCGAGACGGTACAACAGCCTCTGTCGAATTGAAGGGCCTCAAGACGGTGCAGCAGGTTCTCACCACCATCAACGCGGTTGATCCGGGTGTCCTTGTTGCGTCACTCAACGTCATTGGCAACGGCATCACCATTCTGGACAACGACGGTGTCAGCACGGGACCGCTGACCATCGAAGACAGTAACCTGGCGATTGCGCTGGGAGTCAACGGCACCGAAGCCAGCGCGAACCCCGCCGTTCCTCTCGTTGGGCAGGAAGTCAATCCCATTGAGGCCAACGGCGTCCTCAATTTGCTGTTGTCGATGCAGGTGGCATTACTGCAGGAAGACGATGCAGAATTGACCCGACTGAATCCGTTAATCAATTCGGAAGCACTGCGGTTCAGCGTCGTGCGCGGTGAAATCGGCAGCCGGCTAAAAACCATCGACGAAACCGAAAACCGGCTGCTCGATGAATCGATCCGGCTGCAGGAATCGCTCTCCATCGAATACGATACCGATGTGACCGAAGTCCTCACTCAGTTGGCTTTCCAACAATCGGCAATCCAAGCCACGTTGCAGGTCTCCGCATCGACCTTACAGCTGAGCCTGCTGAACTTCCTGTAACCGCAGCGAAGTTCTCAACGAAAGCGGTAGGCTTTGTTGTGGCGACTGAAATCGGCTTCGGCCAGTTGCGAGCGCAGCCGGATTTCGGAGTAGCTGTAAACCTCAACCAGAGTTTGCGCGTCCAACTCCGTTGCCAGCAGTGACGCGTTGCCCTTCGGCCAGCCATAGTTCTTCACCGAGACCGGCAGCGAGTATTCCTTATCGATGTGCGCGACGACCTTGCGATACCCTTCGGATAATTCGGGGCGGTCGTATTCGATTATGAAGCAGTAGCAATCGCGATCGTCGAACTTCTGGTTGTCGAGCATGCGGCAGCGAACACCGGAAACAGCTTTTAGATCCCGCTGGCGGTACGCAACGCAGCGGCGGGCGACTTCGAGCAGGCCGGCATCGGTCACCGGATGTCTTGAAGCCTCCATCGCTCTCTTTCCGTGTGGGTCGAGTTTCACAGTCGGCAGTAGTCGCGCCTTCCAGCCGCCGACATGAACCAGCATCTTGCCATTGTTCTCGCCTTCGACATAGACCAGTTCGCGGCCCTTGTCGCGCGAAAGCCACTTCATGTAAACACTGAACGGCTCGTGCCGCAGTTTGATGCGAATGACTTGCGCCTCGCCCAATTCGTCACCGATACGCTCTTGTTTCATGAACATTGCTGTGTAGTCGGGGACGGCACTTAGCCGCGCGTGGCCGCGTTCGATAAGGAGCAGATTCATCAACAGCGCCATTCGCCCTTCGAGCAGCGTGTTGCTTCCGCCGGCTGTCATACCAGCCGGTATGTCGGACACCGAAGCCTGTGCCGATCCGGCTTCCCCATCGCCAGATGGCGATGTGACTTCGATTGGATCGACGGCAGTAAGCCGGGCAATATCGACGACCTCGTCGGGTACTCCGTCGCCGGGGTCCGCCGAGAATTGAAAGTAGAGAACGCCTGCTGCGGCAGACAATGCGAGACATGCCAGAAGATTTCGGGGCCACGAACGAGCGGTCTGTGATCGCGACAGGTGATGGCACGTCATAGGTCGGCCTTTGGGATGAATTGTCTTCGACGGGGATTTCTTCTGTGCCTGCGCCGCAACCGTTCCTTGTTGACGCGGTGCACGATCTATTCGATGGAGGGGAGTGTGGATGAGTGATTCGAGATGTGTTATGAGACCGAATGAAGATCGGCCTTTTCCCAAGGCCATTCTGAGTGATTCTTTGGCCCGGCGAATAACCGTTGTGGCAGTCGAATGCGTCGGCGACACCGAAGTCCCCGTTGTTGCCCTATCTTCGTCAGCCCGCAGAGTCCGCGCACACCGTTCAAAGCTCTGTAGGGTGGCCGGGCGTTCTTGAGTTTCGATTCCCGAAGAAACGGTCGAACCGCATGATTGCGGTCACTACGAACCAATGCCGGCTCACATAGTCATGCGTTTCGCACGGGGAAACGGCGAGTCAGTCGGTTGCTCGACAGCGGCCTTCGTAGACGTTGCCTTCGCCGTCCGATGCCAGCACCAACGGAACCACACCGTTCGACAGTGGGGGCTTGGCACCGGTCGGACTGTTGACGGGCAGAGTGGACTCGATCAATCGAACCTCGGGCCGCTGCAGATCCAGCGATTCGACATCGGTCGAAATCCAGGCAATGTGGCTCGTTCGCGATTTGTCTGTTTGATCGATGTAGACGCTGTGACACAAATGTAGCCGGCGGGAATCGTCGGACAGGAACACCACGGGTCGGCTCCGTTCGACTGTTGCAGTCCTCTGCCCGTACGAATGGCTTTCCCAGTTTCCATCCGGTCGGCGAATATGGAGAGCCAATTGCGGTTCACCAATTCGATCGATGCCGAGCTTGGTTGCCACAAACAGCGTGCCATCATCGGCAACGGCGGCGTTCAAATGGTCGTCGGCAATGTCCGGCCCCTCTGCGACAACATCGATCTCTTCCCACTCGTCCGATGCGTTGCTGTTGAGATGCCGACGAAACAAGAAGGCGTCGGCCACGTGATCCGACCAGAAAACGCCGACACTGTTGGGCAACGCGACTATTGTACAAAAGTCTTTTGTATCGGCTGGTTCGCTGACGGCGATTGGTTCGCTCCATTGGCGTGCCGAATCGTCCAACGAATGTCGCACCCACATCGACCGGTCACGGTCGTAGGCAACCCACCATTTTCCAAGGACGTCGCGGGTGATCGTCGCCGTCTCCACACCACTACGATTTTCCAGCGGGCCGCCATTTTCCAATGGCCAAATCGTCGGTTCCCCATCCAGCCTGTAGCTGTTCTCGCTGGCGTTCCATTTCAGTGAAACGATCAGAAGTCGGTCCTTTGCAACCAGGACGGCGCGGACTGTTTCCTCATCGGCCCACACATCGGCTCGACCGGTGAATCCGGTCAACTGGCGTTCCAGCGTCTTGTCGAGCGCCCAGCCTGCCTGACTACGTTGCCAAATGCGGCTGCCCGAAACCGTCGGCAACCAAGCCCACCATCGATTGCGTGCATACCACAGTTTCGACTGCGGTTTGTCGGCTGTGGGGTTGGAAATCTCGCCGCGAATCGCCGGAGCTTGCCCCTGTTGCGCGCTACCGGGACCGCCCTCTTCGCCGCTGCCGCAACCAGTGCACAGCGCCAACGCGAACATTCCAGCGACGAACAACAACGGCCGGCGTGAAAACATCGTCAGTGGCTCGTTACTGGTTGGCCTCAGATTTTTCAGCATGGCCGCTACTTTTCAGAATTGGCCGCAGAATCTCTTCGAAGGCATCGGCCTGCCGTACGAAACCAAGATCGGTTGGGTGGGAACTATCAACCGTTCCCTCGCCGTCGTCGCCCAGCAGATGTTCGCCTGCCAAATAATGGAGATTCCGCACGCCGGCCGCCGTCAGCGTTTCATACACCTTCTTCAATGCCTTGCGGCTATCGAGGTTGCGTTTTCTTTTGCTGGTGATGAGAAACGAATCGGTATAGCTCCGATCTTCGACGAGCAGAATAGGCGTATCAGGCCGCGCCTCTCGCAGCGCGCGAACCAACGGCTCGGTGCGCTCGACCACTTGCGGGGCGGAAATGTTCGGCAGGCAGTCGATGACGTAGACGGCTGCGTCCAATTCCGCCATGAGTTTGGCGACTTCCAATTCCATGCGGCCGTTGCCGGAGAATCCAAGATTGATGATCGGGCAATTCAACCGGCGCCCCAGAATTGCCGTGTGTACCATTCCGGTTCGCGAGGCACAGCCGCCTTGGGTAATCGACGTGCCGTAAAATACGACAGGCTTTTCGCGGCCAGGTCCGCGGCTGCCGGCCTTCGACAGTTTGGCCCCCTTGGGAAGACCGATCTCGACCGAGCTGACGCCGTTGTACAACGGCAGGTAGAGCATGAATTCGCGACGTCCCGGCGGTATGCCGCCGACCAATCGAACGGTATTCGCCTGTGCCGTCGGACGTCCAACGGCCAGCCATCGCCACTTTCCGTCTGCCGTCTTCACGTACAGATCAAGTCCGCTGACTCCCGTCGCCGGCATGTGCGGCATCGCCAGACTTTTCGACGTCAGTGTCCAACTGGCGTGGATCTCGGTCGCATCGGTAAAAAACCGCGCACACAACCCGGCCGAATGGCGGCTGAGAGACCAGACCGGCGAACGAACGAGCTTCTCGGCTTTTTCCGGCAGGCGGTCGTAAAGCGATTTCGTTTCGCTCCACCCCTGCCCCTCAACATCAAGCAACTGCAGGTCGTACCACAGCATTGGGCTGCCGTCACGACTGGTCGCATGCGCTGGGTCAATCACATCGTCGGCAAACACCGGCGGAACTGCGATTGCCGTCAGCAATCCGGCGAAAACAAAAAACAAACAACGGCACATCATGGTAGGTTTCACGCTCATGAATCTTCTGCCTCCGCCTCGTCGGCAACCCAGTCAAGAAAGTCGATGAAATCCGGTTCGGCAACGACGGTGGGAACATTCTCATCGTGCGGCAATTCTGATGTCTCGCCGGCCCATTTCAGAAAACCCTCGTCGATTTCGAGCGTCGCCGTCTCGTGTTCCTCTTCGGCTGAAATGACACCATCGAGCGCCCAAACAACGTCTTCCGCGCGTTGATAACGGTCGCTGGGTTCTTTTGCCAGCATGGTGTTGACGATGTCGGCCACCGCATGCGGAATCGTCGAATCGATGTCACTCACTAATCGCGGCTCTTCGCGTGCATGCCGTAACGCTTTGCGGATCGGGTTAACGTCGGGAAAAACAACCTCGCCGGTTAACGCTTCAAAGAAGATGCACCCCAGCGAATAGATGTCGCTGCGGGCATCGGCACCGGCTTCGTCGGCCCCCTGCTCCGGCGACATGTAGTCGTAACCGGCCAGCAATTCCGGCCGGAAGAATGTCCCGCGAATATCATCCTCAACATCGTCATCATCCAAAGCGACCATCGCGTCTCGGGCCGCGCCAAATTCCATCAGCTTAGTGTGGCCCCCGGTGGTGACCCAAAGATTGCTTGGTTGAATATCGCGCAGAACGATGTCGAGTTCGTGCAGGTGAACCAACGCGCGTGCCGCATCGCGAATCAGCCGGCAGGCTTCATCCTCCGGCAGTTTGGTCGCTCGCTTCAGAGCCGATTCGAGAGTTTCTCCGTCCAAATCCTCAAAGGCAAGAAAAACGATCTCGCCCACCTTGCCAACCTGAAACGTGCGGACAATATTGGGGTGATTCACCTGGACGGCGATGCGGGTTTCGCGCGCCAATCGCATCACTGCGTCCGAGTCGTCTTTCAACGACGATGGGAACACCTTGAGGCTGACCGGCTGGTCGAACTCATCGTGGACGGCACGGTAGATCGTTCCCAGTCTGCCACCGGCCAAGCGATCGTTGACGCGATAGGGACCGAATTTGTACGGACCACCAACTCCCGCCTTCAGCGCGTCGGCCTGAAATTCGCTGACGATATTCTCACTCACCAGCGAGTCGACGAATCCATTGCCGTCATCGGGGAGACCCTGTTGGCTTTGCCACGCCGCAACCTGCTGCTCTGCCCCCGCCTCATCCAGCAAACCGCCGGCGACCGCCAGTTCACAAATCTGAGATACGTTCATAGTTTCCTACTCTTTGCCACGAAAACTCACGAATGACACACGCCACAACCCTTGCCCGCATCACGGCTGTTCGTTCCGACACTTCATAGTAAACGCGCCGGTTGCTAATCGCCAGTCGCGGGTCTTCACCTGGAAATTTGCGTGGCCTTTCACCGGCCGGTACAATCGAGTTGAGCAGCCGGATGTTGGATTCAGGTGGTAACTGCCCCACTTCCTGAATCCTCCCGGCTGTTTATTTTTTCGTCAGCCACAAACGCCAACCGCGTTCCCACGCGTGGCATGGGAACGCGGATCGTTCGCTGTCGAACTCTCAACGCAGTGCGTTAAACATTCGGGCCGGCTGCGAGAATCTCTTCGCCGGCAGTGTCTGCATATTTCTTGAAGTTATCGACGAATAGTTCCGCCAGCTTCCTGGCTGTCTGATCGTAGGCGTCACCATCCGACCATGTGTCGCGCGTCCGCAGAATTTCGCTTTCGACGTTCGGACATTCCTGAACCACTTCAAACCCAAAGATGGGATCGGTCGCCGTTTTTGCGTCGGCAAGTGTTCCGGCGTGAATCGCGTCGATGATGGACCGCGTGACCGAAAGCTTCATTCGCTTTCCGGTTCCATACTGGCCGCCGGACCAACCGGTGTTGACCAGCCAGACGTTGGCGCCGTGTTTCTTCATTTTCTCCGCAAGCAGCTCGGCATACTTTGCCGGATGCCACGCCAGAAACGGCCCGCCGAAACAGGGGGAGAACGTTGCTTCCGGCTCGGTCACGCCAACTTCGGTACCGGCGACTTTGGCCGTGTAGCCGCTGATGAAATGATACATTGCCTGCGCCGGGGTGAGCTTGCTCACCGGCGGCAGAACGCCGAAGGCATCGCAGGTGAGGAAGATGACGTCTTCCGGATGACCCGCCACGCAGGGGATGCGCGCGTTGCGGACGTATTCAATAGGATACGCGCCACGCGTATTTTGCGTGATCGAAACGTCGGCAAAATCGACTTTGTGCGTCTCCTGATCGTAAATCACATTTTCCATCACCGCGCCATACCGCAGCGCCTGGAAGATCTCCGGCTCGGTATCGGGATTCAGAAAAATCGCCTTGGCGTAACAGCCGCCTTCGATGTTGAAGATCCCGTCGTCCGTCCAGCAGTGCTCATCATCTCCAATCAATTCCCGACTCGGGTCGGCCGAAAGCGTTGTCTTCCCCGTTCCCGACAGGCCGAACATAACCGAACTTCGTCCCGACTTGCCATCGACGGTGGCCGAGCAGTGCATCGAGAGCACGCCCTGTTTCGGCATGAAGTAATTCATCAGGGTGAACACACCCTTCTTCATTTCGCCGGCGTACTCGGTACCCAGAATGACCATCTGCCGCGATTCGAGCGAAAGACTGACGCTCGTTTTCGACGACATGCCGGCCGTGTGCCGATTGGCGGGAAACGCGCCGGCGTTGAAAATCACTGCGTCCGGCTCACCAAAATCTGCCAACTGCTCCGGCGTAGGGCGAATGAGCATGTTGTGCATGAACAACGCGTGATACGGTCGCGAGCAAATCACGCGGATCTTCATTCGGTAGTTCGGCTCCCAACCGGCAAAGGCATCGATGCAATACAGATGCGGTCGCGTATTGAGATAGTCGATGGCCCTTTCCTGATTGATTGCGAAGGTTTCTTTCGTTGTGGGGATGTTCACATCGCCCCACCAGATGTCGGCCTCAGAATCCGCATGCTTGACGATGCGTTTGTCGGCGGGCGAGCGACCCGTCTTATCGCCCGAATAGGCAATCAACGCTCCGGATTCCGCAATTTCACAGTTGGGGTCAGCCCGGATCGCGTCACAGTACACCTGAGCCGGCGCCGGATTGCGGCTGATTTCACGAACCTGAATTCCATACTGCCTGAGATCGATCGAAGACACGAATTATCCGCTTTCAGAAAGAAGAGTGCGTCTATGTGGTGAATGCATCAAGAACGCAGAAAGCACTGGGAGTGTACCGGCTAGCGTTTTATTCAGCTTGTAGCTTCACCAGCGATTTCGTGCGAGAGCAAGTTGGAATGCGAAGCAGTCACAAGTGTTGCGCAACCTGCAACCTGTTGTAAGCGGAAACTGCAAAACAGTCGCAAGGAAATGCTATTGACGTGTCCAGTGAAACAACGGTAATCCCGCCTCAATTTCGCGGCCCCGCTCAATTCTCCTCTCCCCAGTCACATCAAATCAGTTACACGGAATGGGATTGCCCCGTATTTCGCGACGCTGGCTTTGTGCGCCGGCGGCGGCGAGAGAATGGAATCTCAACGATCGCCATGAATGATTTCGCCTCACCCACCCCGGAACATGTCCCGTCTTCGCCGTTTCCAATGGGACAGAAGCCGAAGAGCGATGCCTCACGGCAACTCGTCACCATGGTTTGTCGCGCCCCCGAATCTCAACGATCCTGCGGCGGTGGGCTATCAGTGACGAGGCGGTACGAAGACTCGACCTCTACCATACCGGCGCTGGCTATTCGGTGGCAGTCGTGATCGAGAAGCCAACAGTCGAGAGGATTCGCGAGTTCAATATCGATCTCATCGCATTACTCGATGAGTTGTTCCCGCCGATGATCGCTCCGTCCACCTACATCGTCGGAACCGAGTTTGCCGACGCCCCGATGTTTCGCCGTTACGGCACGTTCACTGGAATCGACGAAGACATCGACGCATACGCCCGCCCTGCCGCGTGAAGCCCAACCTATCGTCAACTCAGTCGTTCCGCTTTATACGTACAGGAGCTTGCCCTCATGGCCCGAACGAAAGTTGCGCTGTTTAACTCATACGCTCAAGCGAATGACCGTATGGCTGCCGACCTTATTCGGCGACTTGTAATATTGTTCGCTTCGTCACTGCGGTATGAATATGCTGTTTGGCGAGACACCGCAATTTTCACGGGTAAGAATTGGCACGACGAAATCCAACGAGCGATCAATGAATGCGACTTCGGCCTGATGTCTGTAAGTACAGAGTTTTTGATATCGGAATACATTGGGCAACATGAGCTGCCGCAGTTCGTTGGTCCGACATCTACCAAGCCGGTCTTTCCGGTGCTTCTCGCACCGTTAAATTACGGACGCCAAAACCTCAAAGGACTGGAGTCAGTTCAGTTGTTCACACTAGCGCGACCAAGCGGGCGACTGACGTATCGTGACTGCAAAAACGATGCCACGCGATCACTGTTCGCAGAAACGCTCTTCGAGCACATCGAAGTACGCCTCGATGCTCACTTCGCCGCGTAGAGCGAGAGGACAACCGACGTCTGAGGTGGACACGAGACCGGCGACTGCAACGGAGTTGCCGGTCTCGTTCTGCGCTACAATCGGCGGCCGAAGATCAAACTTTCGGTTGCCCAGTCTGTCGCATCTCGCGAGATTTATGCGATAATGTGACCGTGCCGTTTTATTGATTCTGGGCAGGGGCGTCTGATGCACTCGGTGGATTCGGGTCGGTATTTGCAAAACTCGCTCAACCGTCGCCGTTGGTTGCAACTTGGTGCGGCGGGTGGGGTGTCGCTGGATTTGTGGGGGTTGTTGCGCGCACGGGTTGCGGCGGAAGAGGTGAGCGGAAAACGGCCGGAGTCGGCAATTCGGTCGTGTGTGTTCGTTTATTATTACGGCGGCCAAAGCCATCTTGATACCTACGACATGAAGCCGGACGCATCGTCAACGGTGCGGGGGGAATTCGATCCGATTTCGACGTCGGCACCGGGTGTGCAGATTTGCGAACATTTGCCGTACACGGCGAAGCTGATGCACAAGGTGGCGGTGGTGCGGAGCATGCATCACACCAATCGGTTGCACGATTCGGCCGGGACGGAAGTCTTCACGGGTCGGCAGGGGCCGAAGGGTGACCGGGAAGAGTTCGCGCCGCTGCCGCAATTTTTTCCCTGTCATGGAGCGGTGCTCAATTACCTGCGACGCGAACAGGCACCCGACGTGCCGCACGCTTTGTTGCCCTGGCTATTTCACAACGTGGTCAACGTCCCCTGTCAGGGGGGTGGATTTCTGGGCAAGGCGTTCGATCCGTTTCAGATTTCCGGCGATCCGGCTTCCAAGGGATATCGGGTCGATATGCTCAATCGTCCCGACGATCTATCGATGCAGCGGGTCTCGCGGCGGCGTGAATTGTTGGGGCGGATTGACGAGACGACGGCGGACTCGGCCAAGCCGGTTCGACAGTTTCGCAGCTTCTATGAAAAAGCGTATGAACTGCTGGAATCGGACACGCTGCGGCAGGCAATGAAGATCGATCAGGAACCGCCGGAAACCCGCCAGCGGTACGGGCTATTCAAAGGAACGAATCAGGAGTTGCGGGGGCAGAACCTGTTGATGGCGCGGCGGTTGGTGGAGGCGGGCGTGCCGTTTATTAACGTGCAGGATTTTCGGCAGCAGGGTCAGAACTGGGACTCTCACGCGAAGAACTTTGAACAGAATAAGAAAACACTGCTGCCGCCGGCCGATCAATCGCTATCGGCCCTCATTGAAGACCTCGACGAACGCGGGCTGCTGGACTCGACATTGATTGTGGCAACGGGTGAGTTCGGGCGAACACCGAAGATCAACGGCAACGCCGGTCGCGATCACTGGCCCGACTGTTACTCGCTGTTGTTGGCCGGCGGGGGAATCAAAGGCGGAACGGTGTATGGTTCGAGCGACCGAATCGGGGCGTATCCAGAGGACGACCCGGTGACGCCGGCCGATCTGGCGGCGACAATCTACAGCCGCTTCGGGTTAGATCCGCGGACACACATCAAAGATCAAACCGGACGCCCGTGGCGAATATCGGACGGGCGGCCGATTGATGCGATCTTCAGATGACGGCGTTGTCTGATACGACGACATCATCGAGGAACGCCGCTACCCAACCATTTGGGGTTCATGCTCGACAGCAACAAATCCGCTGTACTGACCAGTTCAAAATCACATTCGCTCGATATCTGTTCGGCGAAAGTTGAACGTCGAAAGCAGCGGGCCAGCACTTTGGCCTTGGGGTACTTGCGAGAGAGCCACAACGCCGTCCGAATGTTGACGCTGTCGTCACCCGACCCCAGTATGTAAACCGGCTCCTCGCCCGCACCGTCAATCTCCTCTGCGACACGCTGCCAGGTTCGTGGATGTTGGAGATTCTCGGCCAGCAAATGCCACTCATAGCCGTCCTGGAATCCCACCTGGTCAGCAAACACCATTGTCTGCAGGTCACCCTGTTGATCGACAATAACGACCTTGGAAAACTTTTCCGCCGCGTGCTGCTGAAGCTGATCCAGAACGCTTTGACCGAATCGGCCAAATCCGGCAAGCACGACGATGTCCCCGGAATCTGTCTTTCGAAAATGGGGTAACAAATTTTCGTCGACGAGAGACTCCGCAGCACGTCGATAAGAGTTGAATTTGGTAGCCTGCTGCAGCAACTCTGCCTTCTCAACAACGCGAAGCAATCGCAGATCGGAAATGTGCACCAGCGTCTGCGTCGCCAAATGTGGCGCAATGCTAATTGCCTTGGTCGCCGTATCAAGGTTGATGTAGTCGTCTCCGGTGAGAACAACCAACCGTTTGGCGAATTTGAGACGAAGCATGCGGATTGCCGGCTTACTGGTAACGTCGGCAATTAGCACGTTGGCGCGAAACCGTTCGATGGCGGTTTGCGCGTGGGGATTATCTGCCCGGTTGTCGATGATGAGTACGGGTGTGTTTGGCTCGGCCTCGCGCAGGCACTCAAGATAGAGCATGGCAAGTCGTCCGCAGCCTGCAATGACAACATGTTGACGCAATTGTCTCAGTCGAAATCTATCGGGCCGAATGGCACGCAAGATCCCCTCGACCAAAGCCGACGTCGTAATTGCCGGGGCCGCAAAGTAAACCAACCAGAGCATGGCTCGCGCCCACATGGGGCCACGCACTGGCACTCCAAGATCCAAACCGCCGAGAACGAACAGGCCGAGTGTGTAGTACACCTTGGCCATGAAGTCGGCCGAACGGACGTCGCGGTCACTCGCCTCAGCGCCGCCACAGAAGGCCACCAAGCCAAGTAGGAAAACGAGAATGAGAACCGCGCCTCGCCAACGAAACCAGCGCAGCCTGCCACGAATTGAATTGATATGGATTTCGGAAGTCACTCGGTTTGTATCCAGGAGTGCTGCAGAGAAAAACGCGCCGTCGAGTCGTCCCACGGCTATGTGGACGAAGAGGAGCGACCCTTCCGCTGAGAACGAGAGTGGGCTGAAAATGAAGAAAACCCCGAGAAACACTGTGCTTCAGGGGGTTCAGGCCACGCCATGAGTGGTCGATACTGGATTCGAACCAGTGACCCCTGCGATGTGAACACAGTGCTCTAACCAACTGAGCTAATCGACCTCGGCTCTACTTTTAACGACTCGTTTCGTTCGCTGCAAGTTCGCGCGAAACGATGCGGTGTCGCCGGTGTGTCGCCTGTTTTTCAGGTCGTTTTCGGCACGTCGCCAACTTTGCCGGTTGCGAATGGCCATTCGACAGCCTTGTAGGCGATTTCCAATTCCGGAGTTTCGTACGGCTTGTAACCGTCGGCCAGACTGTGCATGGCACGGTCGAGAATGCCGGTGGTTAGCAGCGTTCTTTCCACCGGATAGGCCGGTTTGCCGGTGTGGACCATGTGCTCGATGGCCTTGACGAGGTATCCGAAGTGTCCGAAAGGCTGCGTTTCTTCGAGCGCCAAAACGCAAGCAGCCGGTTTCGCTTCGCCCTTCAACTGCGCAGCAAAGCCGAACTGATGGGTGACGCCGTTGGCCATCGCCATCACCGCCTTCAGGCCATCGCGGTATTCAATGAGAAAAAGTGTCGATTTCTTGGCGAAGCGCTGTTCCCAACCGTCGCGTTGGAAACCGTCTTGCACGGCCAATGCTGACTCCATCAAGTCGTGCGACCACCAGCCATCTTTCTCTGATCGCCAAATCGCATCGCCTTTCACAGCTTGAACCGATGCGACGCCGGTCTCGCCCCCTTTGCGGCGTTCGAGCATGCACTGCATACCTTCCAGCGCATGGAAACCATACGCCTCTTCCCCGCCGTAGCCAATGCCGATGGCCGCCTGAACTTCGCAGCCCATTGGCAATGAAAGTGTCGGCTGTCGCCAGGCAACCGGGACCGATGAACCGGCCATGAAGGGGATCTTCATCCGCGTGGCCGTGTCGTACATGTGCCGGGCGTCTTTGAAATTCCACGCCAGATGTTTGTCGTTGAAGAGCGGAACAACCTTGTCGTGTTTTTTGTAGGTGGCCGCGATTTCATCGAAGAATCGCCGGCGGGGATATTTGTGCTGATGTGTTTTTTCGGTGTAGGGATAGTCGCCATGCTCGCCGACACTCAACACACCGGCGACGGGGATTCCCTTCCCACCGACGGTGACGGCACCTTCGATGGTATCGAAGATTGGCACGTTATGTTTTTTTGCCAACTCGCGACCCAGCCCGCTTTTGGGCAACTGGTCGATGTACAACGACGCCAGCCGAAGTCCCGGTCCCGGTCCGCCTTGCTGATCGAACCCTTCGAGAATCTTGCCGAAGATGACGTCGGCGTGCGAGTTGCGTTTGTAAACAGTGGTAACCCCCGCAACCGGTAATCGACCACGATCATCCGCAGCGGCGGCATGCTGCCACGTTGCTCCAATCGATGCCAGTCCAGCCCAACCGGCCGACTGCCTGAGGAATTCGCGCCGTCTCAATTGCTGAGTCATCGCCGTCTCCCAAACGCCAACAGGAACTCCCACCAACAGCTGGCGGGAAGTGAACGGTGTGATCCATTCATTCACATAATACCAAGAATAACAGTCACAACAGCCCATGCACACACTGCTGTGACGGTGAAATCATCGACGACTTCCTTGTGCTCAACACACACAGTAGTGAAATTGCCTCGCATCCTTGGTAAAATCGGCTACGAATTCACCCTCCATGGATTGGTATCATCAGTCAAGTTGAAACAACCCAGTTAGGAACGACCAACATGTTGACCATGCGAAATCTGCTGCTGCACCTTATCCCCGTCGCACTCATCTCGTTGCCAGTGACGATGGCGATGGCAGGCGAAAAATCGAAAGACGTTGAAAAAGGTTTCACCAAACTGTTCAACGGCAAGGACCTTTCAGGCTGGAAGATCGCAGAGAACGGAAAATTTGAGATCGTCGATGGCTTGATCCGCGTCAGCGGACCGCGCGCCCACATGTTTACCGAAAAGGAATACGTAAACTTTGAATTCCGCGCCGAGGTGAAGACGACTCCCGGCAGCAACTCGGGCATCTACTTCCACACCAAATTCCAGGAAAGCGGCTGGCCGGAGCTGGGCCACGAAGCACAAGTGAACGTGACGCACGGCGATCCGGTAAAAACCGGCAGCCTGTACAACGTGAAGAAACTGTTCAAGACGCCCGCCAAAGACAACGAGTGGTGGACGCAGACGGTCATCGTCAAGGGCCAACGGATCATCATCAAGATCAACGACGAAACCGTCATCGATTACGTCGAGCCGAAAGACGTTAAGGGCGGACGCAAATTGAGCAAAGGATCGTTCGCGCTGCAGGCCCACGACCCCAAGAGCGTCGTCTTCTACCGCAACATTCGCGTGAAGACGTTGCCGGAATAATTGAGAACTGACGGCGAAACTCTCAACCCCCGGACTCAATGTCCGGGGGTTTGTTTTTTTCTCGGACCGCTGGACTCTCGCCACAATGCGACTCGGTTACAACACCAACGGCACTTCCGATCATCGCTGGCCGGAGGCGGTTCAATTGATGGCCGAAATCGGTTACCGATCGGTGGCGGTTACGGTCGATCACGACTGTCTCGATCCCTTTTCGCCGCGGCTGACCGATGACATCGAGGCGATGCGTGCGTTGCTCGAACAGAACGACATGATCTCAGTCGTCGAGACGGGCGCTCGGTTTCTGCTCAACCCGCGCGTGAAACACGAACCAACCCTGATGAGCGCCACGGCCGATGAACGTCGGCTGCGCGTCGATTTTCTGAAGCGGTGCGTCGATATATCCGCTGAACTGGGTGCCGACGCTGTTTCCTTCTGGTCGGGTGTTTTGCGCGAGGACATTCCGGAAGCCGCCGCTATTGAACGCCTTGCCGCCGGTTGCCGGGAAGTCTGCGAATATGCCGCAACGAAAGATGTTCGGCTGGCGTTTGAACCGGAACCGGGAATGTTCATCGAGACAATGGCCGATTACGCCAACCTGCTGGAATTGGTTGACGCGCCGCACTTCGGGCTGACAATTGATATTGGCCACTTGCAGTGCGTTGAAGACGAACCGATTTCGGATCATCTGCGTCGTTGGTCTGATCGCCTCTTCAACATTCACATTGAAGACATGTGCCGCGGCGTGCACGAACATTTGCCCTTCGGTGAAGGGGAAATCGATTTCGAGCCGGTGTTATCGACTCTCTGCGACATCGGTTTTGCAGGTGGCCTCAACGTCGAACTCAGCCGTCACAGCCACATGGCCCCAACCATGCTGCAGGAATCGTACGATTTCTTGAAACGAATTCTGCGCGCAGAAGGTTTGGGATAGAGTCGATGATCGTGAGAGGCATCCGCCGGATGAACTGCAGCCTGAGCTCCCCAGGAGGCAACTCATCTGGTGGGCGATGAGAGATCGCCTGCTCCCCATGCGCTGCGATAGGCAGATCGGCCACGATGAATGGGAGCAGTTTGCCAACGACTTATCGGTTCTGAGTTTTTGTATTCGCGGGGCCACTCTGTTGCGTTATCGAGCATGCGCCGAAATCTGGCGATGTCCTGGGGTCGCCGTTCGGGCGCGGCCGACAGGCATTCACGGATAATCGCCACGATACCGTGCGACAGTTCCGGTATCGATGTTTTCGGAGGCGCGAATTCGTGCCGATACTTGCGGACGAGTGTCTCTTGTTTCGACTGCCCGTCGAATGGTGTTGTTCCGGTCAACATTTTGAACAGAATGGCGCCGAGGGCATAAATGTCCGATCGCATGTCGTCGTTGAATCGGTCGCAAATCTGCTGTGGCGACATATACTGCTGTGCCTGCAGCTTGGGCGGACGGCCGGGCAACTCGTGTCTCTTTCGGACTCGCTTGGCCGACGTCAGGCCGGCCACTTTGACCCTGCCGTCGGATGCGATGAGTATGCTGTTGGGTGTGAGACCGCGATGAACGATTCCTATTTTGTGCAAATGTTCGACAGCGTCGGCAACGGCGCGAATGATGCGAACTGCTTCGGCTTCGGGCATTGCGCCTTCACGTTGGATCCGACTCTGCAGCGTTTCGGCTGCGAGAAATTCTCGCACGAAGAAATGCATGCCGCCGTCCTGGCTAATCTCCAACCCTTTGACAAGGTTGGTATGACTGAGCTGAATGGCAAGCCGAGCCTGTTGGTAAAACCGAATCAGATCCGCCTCGTCGCTGGTCATTCGCGGATGCAGTGTGGTGAGCGTGACATCGCGTCCATCGACCGCCTGAGCGTGGTACACCGAACCCGATGCGTCACAACCAATGCAACGGAGCAGGCGATAAGCGCCGACCGCTTCCGGCATGACGGATCGGAGTATCGCATCGATACCGACCGGCTGACGAGGAGTTTCCGATTGAGGAAGAATTGAAGCACTCAATGTCACACCTTCCAATGGCGGACCGCATGAACACCAAAGACCGTCGCACGTCGATGAATCTTCGGCCGGGCAGTATGCCGGAAGAGTCCAAAACATGTCGGTGATAGACAGGTCCAACCGCCATCATTGAGCGGCTCACCCAATGAATACCGAAAGGTCTCGAAAGCCAGACACGAAAATCGAAGAAACCCTGAGATTCCTCAATAAACTTGGCCTGAGCCGCCGGTGATTGCACCGGTGGCTCGCTCTGCCGCCATTCCGACGGTGTCATTCCGCCAGCGCTTTGGCGACATCGGTGCGGTAAGCGGTCAGTCCGGGGACAATGCCGACCAGCGAAGCCAGCACAATCAAGCCAGGCAGTACCGACAATTCCATCGGTTCAAAAGCGAACGGATCGATCAACAGACCCGATTGGGCGGCCACATAGGGAGCGACGGCGAACACCAGGCCGTGTCCCATCAGCACGCCAACAACACCACCACCCACACACAACAGCAACGACTCGGCCAGAATGATGGAGAACACGGTCCGCCGCTGCGCACCGAGCGCCCGCATGACGGCAATCTCCCTCCGCCGGTCGGACATCGAATTGTAAATGCTCACAAAAATGCTGACACCGGAAACGATGATGATCAGCCCGGTCATCACGACCAGCACCTTGCGGATGTTGCCGACAATGTCCTGCATCAGTTCTCGCATTGGAACAATTGGATTAACCGCCTGCGCTTTGAAGCCGCGTTTGAATTCCGCTTCAAAATCACCGAGTTGGGGAGAGGCGGCATCGGCGGGCCAATCGGGTGGGCGTTTGCAATTAACCAGAACGGCCGTCACCTCTTTCTGCCAGTCTTCCATGCCGTGGATGTGTTCGCCCGGTTTCGGTTTCAGCGTCTCCGGATCGGTCTGGTCCAGATCGGGACGCCCCGGAATTCCCTCGGTGTAAAACGCCTTAAGCTTGGTGAGCGTTTCGTTCGGCGGGCGGTCGTGTCCGGCGATGGCGTAAAAACCGTTCAGGTGAATGAAAACCGTTTTGTCGTTCGGCGTACCGGTTTTCTGCATCACCCCTCGCACGGTGAAAACCTCGTCGTGTTCGTGGTCGCTTTCGGCACCGCCGTGTACCAGCTTGAAAGTGCTCGCCTCGTTTTCCGGCGTATTGGGATCATCAACCCGCCAGCCATTTTCCCGCGCGACCTCTGACCCAATAATCGCATCGAACGAATCACGAAAACCGGAGCCGCGAATCTTGAACTTGTGGTCGGGGGCATAGTCCAACACGAAGTAATCGGAGACCGTGCCAATAATCGGGAATCCACCTTCTTTGGTGAAATCTCCCAGCGCAAAGGGGACAGCATCCTCGACCCGCGGGTCGTTTTTGAGTTCCAGGTAGTACAGGTACGGAAGGTTTTCGATTGGCTGTTTGAGCCGGTAAACCGTGTTGAGCACCAACTGCAGGCCGCTGCCCTTTCGGCCGACAATGAGTTCGTAACCGATCGTCTGCTGGCTGAACATTCTGTCGATGATTCCGTGAATCACCAGCACGGTTACCATCAGCATGACGCCGAGCGCCACGCTCAGCGACGTGAGCGAAGAAGAAAGCGCCCGCTGCTTGATGCTTTTGTAGGCGATGGATAACAGGTTCATGCCGGGCCTCCTGCCGCAGCGGTCGTTTGTGCTACGCGGTTGATCTCGTCGAGGCGGGCGACACGGCCGAAACGACTCGCGATGTCGGGCGAATGTGTGACCAGCAGCAACGAGACATTGTCGGCTAAGCAGGCTTCGCGGATAAGCGTCAAAATGTTTTCCTGGTTGGCAATATCGACGCTGGCCGTCGGTTCGTCGGCCAGCAACAGCGAAGGCCGATTCGCCAAGGCTCGCGCGACGGCAACACGCTGCTGTTCCCCCACCGAAAGCTGCCCGGGCCGATGGCTGGCACGCTTCGAGAGTCCGACGCGATCCAGCAATTCAAGCGCTCGCACGCGATCGGCCTTTCCGCCGCCAAAACTCATGCCGAGCAACACGTTTTCCAATGCCGAAAACGCCGCCAGCAGGTTGAACGTCTGAAAGACAAACCCAATCCGCTCTGCACGAAAGCGATCGCGGGCCACTTCGGGCAAGGCGTTGATCTCGACACCGTCAATTACGACGCGACCGCTATCGGGCGTGCTGATGCCGGAGATCACATTCAGCAGCGTCGTCTTTCCGCCGCCACTTTCTCCCACCAGCGCTACCTGCTCGGCATCACCAAGTTGAAAGTTCTCGATGTCGAGAATGGGCAACGGCGTGCCGTCCGGCTCGCGGTAGCTCTTCTCAACCCGTTCCAGCAATAATGACATTGACTCTCCCACGCCCACGGGCACGGGCTGCGTCCCGTGGGAATCGATTTATTTCGGTCCCACAGGGCGCAACCCGTGGGCTTTGTTTTCATACGTTAGCTGATGGCCATTCGTGGGACAAATCACTCGGGTGGCCAGCCGGCTTCGCCAATTAGTTTGACGAAACGGCAGCCGCAGACGTTTCGGATCGTTGGCTGGGGTTCCTGCCGGGTGACCACGACGAGCGTCTGGATGGCATCTTCACCAATCGGAATGACGAGTCGCCCACCCGGTTTCAGTTGGTTCAGTAGCGGGGCGGGAATCTTCGGCGCAGCGGCGGTGACGATGATACCGTCGAACGGTGCACGTGCCGGCCAACCAAGCGTCCCATCGCCGACGCAAAATTCAATGTTTGCGCAGCCGATTTTGGATAGCGCCCTCTGAGCCTTCTCTGCCAATTCCGGCAGCCGTTCCACAGTGACCACTTCTCTGCACAGCTTCGAGAGAATGGCCGCCTGATATCCGCTGCCCGTGCCAATTTCCAGGACAAGTTCACCGCCATCGAGGGCGAGTTCCTGCGTCATCAGCGCAACCATGTACGGCTGGCTGATTGTCTGCCCCAGACCGATGGGCAGGGCAGAATCGTCGTACGCCCGATCCTCGAGTTCTGCCGGGACGAACAGATCGCGGCGGGTCGCTTCGACGGCGTCCAAAACGCGGCGGTCATGCAGACCGGCCCGCTCAAGCGTCGCCCGCAATTCGGCCTGTCGGCTGTGATTGGTCATCAGGTCGAGGTGTCGTTGGATGCAGGTGGTACGGTCGCGGTGGCGGTTTCCGGTTGCCAGTCGATGAGCCTCAGTTCCACGTTTCGCCTGCCGCGAAATTCATTGATCGACGCCGCAAAGCTGATGGAAATTGGCCCATCAGCCGCTTCAATCTGTTCAGCCCATTCGCCTCGGCCAAACGCGACAGCGCGCAACACCGTCCCGTAATGCCGAACGCGCAGCGACAGATGTCGGTCCCCTTCCCCCATCGTTCGTGGCGGCTCAGCCAGTTCGACGCGCGTGGCGGCGAACACGGGCCGCGGATTCTCCTGGCCAAACGGCCCAAGGCGATCCAATTCCGTCACGCCACGTTGAGTGCAGTCGGCCAGCCGGACTTCGGCGTCGATCCGCAACTCAAGATCACGTTCGGTCACTTCGTGATTTTCAGCGACGAACTCACAGAAAGTGTCGCGAAATGCATCGATATTATCGACGTGCATCTTCACGCCGGCTGCCGCTTGATGTCCACCGAACGTTATCAAATGCTCCACGCAGGCCGTCAATCCTGCGTGCAGATCGAAACCGGCGAACGAACGGCCCGATCCTTGCCCAATGTTCGTCTCGCGATCGATCGTCATCAGAATCGCTGGCTGCTTGAAGTGTTCGGCAATGCGATTGGCCACAATCCCAATCACCCCCGCGTGCCAATCCGGGTGTGCAAGCACCAGCGCTTCTCGATTCTGCCAATCGGGATTCTCTTCAACCAGCTCCTTCGCCTGCTTGAAGATCCGCCGCTCGACGGTGCGGCGATTCTTGTTAAGTTCGTCGAGATACTGGGCCAGTTGAACGGCCCGCTCTGGGTTCTCGGTGGTCAATAGCTCGACCGCCAACCGAGCCTGCCCCAACCGTCCGGCCGCATTCAATCGCGGTGCGATTGCGAAGCCGACGTCGTCGGCATCGAGCTGTTTGTTCTTTTCGATACCGGCCACAGTCAGCAGCGCCTTGAGACCGGGGTTGGCGTTTTCCAGCAGACTGCTTAACCCGTATCGAACGATGACGCGGTTTTCGTCCACCAGCGGAACCATGTCGGCCACCGTGCCAATGGCCGCCAGACTGACGGCCGCTTTGAGAAACTCGCGCATGCGGGGCGTCGCTTTCTTGCCGTCACCAAATCGCTTGCAAATGGCCCACGCGACTTTGAATGCCACACCCGCCCCGCACAACTCGCCGAAGGGGTAATTGCTGCCGGGAAGCCGCGGATGCACCAGACAGGCTGCGTCGGGCAATGCAATCTCGGCTGGCGCGCCGTTCGTTTTTTCTTCGACGGATGTCGTAGCAAACGTGTGATGATCGGTGACGATTAATTCCAGCCCCAGTTCGCGCGCCAACGCGGCCTCTTCGAGACTGGCAATACCACAATCGACGCTGATAACAATTTGCTCTGGATCTTCTTCGTGAAACCGGCGAATCGCATCGCAGTTCAGCCCGTAGCCTTCATCGAGTCGCGAGGGAATGTAGTACTCCACCGTCGCACCGGCCAACTTCAAGCAATGCCACAAAATACTCGTCGAGGTCATGCCATCGACATCGTAATCGCCGTAAATCGTAATCCGGCGATCGGCCTTCACAGCAGCGACAATCCTGTCGGCGGCTTCGGCCGCACCGGGCAATTCGTCCGGCTCGTGCAAATCGGTCAGGCGGGTGTTGAGGAACGTCAGTGCTTGCTCGGCCGACTCGTATCCCCGGGCGATGAGTACCTGTGCCGTCAGAGGCGCGACGTTGAGTGTCCCGCTCAGCCCACGGACGCGGGATTCATCGTGCGGCAGAAACCGCCACGTTCTGGCCATTTGCTGCGTCTCTTCCACAACACTCCCTCGATAGACTTCGGATCGACACCCGCAAGGTGCATTCGTGATGGCGCATTACACCAAAGGCATGCGATCCTGTCAAAGGGACGGGATTGCGCCGTCGGAATGGATGGGGTACCTGTGTCCGAATCTTCGAGGCCGCAACGAGCGTGCCCTTACTTTCGCTTGTTGTCGCGAGGTTTGGTACGATGATCAATGTGCGATTCCGCTATCACGAAACAGGAGATAGAGACGATGGTTGTTCGGTTATTGGCCGTGATGTTGATTGGCAGTGTGCTGGCGGGACCGGCGTTCGCCCAGCCCGTTGTTTACGAGGGAACCGAAGGCCCTGGCAAAGGGAAACACATTGTGTTCCTGGCCGGCGATCACGAGTACCGCTCGGAAGAAAGCCTGCCGGCGCTTGCCCGAATTCTGGCGAAGCACCACGGTTTCAAATGCACGGTGTTGTTCTCGGTTGACAAAAAGAGCGGCGAGATCACGCCGGGATCAAGCTACATGCCGGGAACCGAAGCCCTCGACACGGCCGACCTGATGGTCATCTTCCTGCGTTTTCAGGATTTCCCCAAAGAGCAGATGCAGCCGATTGTCGATTATCTCGATCGCGCGGGACCGATTGTCGGCATGCGGACATCGACGCACGCCTTCAAGATTCCCAAAACATCCGAGTTCGCAAGATTCGACTACCGATTCGGTGGCGAGGAATTCAAAGGGGGATTCGGCCGTCAGATTATGGGTGAAACCTGGGCCGGTCATTACGGCAGAAACCATGTGATGAGCACACGGCTCGACCTGGTGCCGTCAGCGAAAAAACACCCCGTGATGCGCGGCGTATCCAACCCGTGGGTGCAATCCGGCGGCTACTGGACCGTGCCAATGGAGGACAGCGAAATCCTCGCGCTCGCCCAACCACTGGAATCGATGAAGCAGGATTCCAAACCGGCCAAAGATAAGAATCCCTGCCCCGGTGTTTGGGTTCGATATTACAAGAACCAGGCCGGCAAAGCGGCCCGCGTTTTCTCCACCACCTACGGTGCATCCGAAGACATTCTCAACACCGGCTACCGCCGCATGCTCATCAACGCCTGCTTCTGGGCCTCCGGAATGGAAGAGGACATCAACGCCGACGCCACCATCGACTTCGTCGGCAAATACCAACCCACAACGTTTAGATTCAACGGCTACCGCCGCGGCGTGAAACCGAGCGATATTGCGGGGTTTGATTCACCGATACTGCCCTTGAAGCAGCCGACCGGGACACCGAAGAAGAAAACGCGGTAACTGCGCTGCAGTTGACCGCTGAGGAGAAAAAGACGATGCGACAAATGGTTTTCGTTCTTCGACAAATCAATACTGCGGCTCTGTTGGCAAGCGTTTTGATGATGGCAGCCGTTTCCACTGTGGCGGTTGGTGGGGAGAAGCCGAACAAGCCGAAACGGATCTCGCTTTGGAGTAGCAAGTCCACCGAACGCACGGGGGCGATTACCGTGCATCGTGCTGTTAATGGTAATGGGGCGGCGGTGGTGATTTGCCCGGGTGGCGGGTACGGCGGATTGGTGACCGGGGCGGAAGGGCATGGGATTGCTCGGTGGCTGAACACGCACGGAGTCACTGGAATCGTATTGGAGTACGAACTTCCCAAGGGGCGACATGCGGTGCCACTACAAGATGCACAACGGTCGATTCGCATGACGCGGGCGAACGCCAAGGCGTGGAAGCTCAATCCGGGGCGTATTGGAATCATGGGATTTTCGGCCGGCGGTCATTTGGCAGCGACCGCAGGAACCCATTTCGACGCGGGCAAGAAGAAGGCGGCCGATCCCATCGACCGCGTGAGTTGCCGGCCCGATTTTATGATTCTGGTTTATCCGGTGATCTCGATGGGGCCGCAGGGCCACGGTGGATCGAGGCGCAACCTGCTGGGAAATGATCCGACCGATGAATTGAAGTTGCTGTATTCCAACGAGAAGCAGGTGACGAAAGATTCGCCACCGGCTTATCTGGCCCATGCGAAAGACGACAAAGTTGTGCTGATCGAGCACAGCCGCATGCTTCACCGGGCGCTGAAGGCGCACAAAGTCGCAAGTGAATTGTTGGAGTTGCCCAGTGGCGGTCACGGCCTGAATCGCTACAGCGGTCCGATGTGGGATGCGTGGCAAACCGGCTCGTTGCGGTGGTTGGCGGCACAGAAGATGATTCCGGCGACTGCGAAGACCAAGTAATAACTATTACCTGATCGCGACGCGCCATGCTGGCTGAAGGCAAGTGATACTGCCTCTAAACCAATTCCGAGATCGGTTGGCCGCCTTCGTGAATGATGGGGGTTGGGCGGCCGCGGTTGTCGATGTAGTGGGAATCGAGCGGGACGCCCATGTGCCGGTAGATCGTCGCGGCGAGGTCGCCGGGGGTGACGGGGCGTTCCTTAATCTTACTGCCGTCGCGTTCGCTTGCGCCGATCACCTGGCCGTGTCGCATTCCGCCGCCGGCCAGACACATCGACATCACCACGGGCCAATGGTTGCGGCCGTCGGTGCTGCCTTGAGTTCCCATGTTCGGCGACCGGCCGAATTCGCCCATCGCAATCACCAGAGTGTCGTCCAACAGACCGCGCTCTTCGAGGTCGCTGACGAGCGTGGTATGCAGGTGGTCGAATAACGGCAACAACGGTTTCAGTCCACGCGAGATTCCGCCGTAGGGAGGAATGTTGTCTCCGTGATTATCCCAGGTTCCCGACGCCGTGTGATAACTCAAATCGATGGTGACGAAGTTGACGCCCGCCTCGACCAATCGCCGCGCGAGCAGTGTTTGCTGGCACCACAAATGATCGCCGTAGCGGTCGCGAACGTTGGCCGGTTCCTGCGACAGATCGAACGCGTTGCGGGCCGTGTCGCCGACGATCAAATCGACGGCTCGTTGTCCGTAGGTATCGAGCGCGGCCATCTCCCCGTTCTGGTCGAGGTTGCTGCGCAATCGATCAAAGTCGGCCACCAGCGAACGACGTTGATAGATGCGGTTTTGCGTCAACCCTTGCGGCAGACGGAAGATATCCGGAGCCGCTTTCTGGCCCACCTTCTTGCCGACAAGATCGTAAACAGGCAGCGCGGCGGCCGCGTTGCCGTTGAATGGATCGTACGACTTGCCCAAATACCCGCCCCAGGCAACATGCGATTTGTGTTTGTAGAAGGCCACATACGGTGGCATGGCGGTGTTGTTCGGCCCACGGAATTTTGTACACAACGACGCAATGGCCGGGTACTGGTGCCCCTTGGGATTCGAGCGCGGTGCGGCAAGCCGGTCGCCGGTTTGGATGACCTGATTCGGTTGGTGGCTACTCTTCTTGCAATCGACCGATCGAATGAGCGTCAGCTTGTCCATCATCGCCGCTTGTTTCGGCAGATGCTCGCAGATGAAAATTCCCGGCACCTTCGTCTCAATGGGCGAGAACGGGCCGCGATTCATCTCGGGACGTTCCGGCTTCATGTCCCACGTATCAATATGGCTGGGACCGCCGGTCATCCAAAGCAGGATCACGCTCTTCTGGCCGGGAGACCGTTTGCCCTGTCGCGCCGCTTCCGCCTTCACCCGCAGCAGATCCGGCACACTCAGCCCGGCGATTCCTGCCAAGCTGGCCTTGAGCATGTTGCGGCGACTGAGCAGCGTCAGCCCTTCGCGTTCCAGCGCATTGAAATGCGAGAAGGCGTGTTCGGCATGTTGTCCGCAAGTGGAGTGGCGGGTCGTCATGGGCAGGGGTTCCAGTCTCTGTTCCACGGTCGCGCAAAAAACGACCGGTATGCAGGGCTGAGAAGAACATATGTAGCAACCGTTATCTTAACCCAAATCGGCTCCCGGGCAATACAGAGATGAGCTTTCCGCCGAAATATGGTGGCACCCAAGCCCACGGGTTGCGCCCCGTGGGAATTTGTGGTTGGAATTGATCTTTGTTTGCCGTCGGCGATCACATGCGGTAGGTTGATGGGGAACCGGTTTCGCCGAACTCACTTGGAAAGTGGTTGTGCGCCATGCGAATTCTACTGCTCCACTGCGTCGCGCTCTTTGCATCGCTCGCCACAACCGCGCATGCGGAAGATGGCGGAATCAAGTTCCGTGTTCACACCATCAAAGCCGACTCAACCTACTCGGCCTCTGCGGTGTTCGATGTGAACCGCGATGGCAAGTTGGACATCGTCAGCGGCGGTTGGTGGTACGAGGCACCAAAGTGGAAACGTCACTTCCTCCGCGAAGTGGAAGAGATTCGCGGCCGGTTTGATGGCTATTCCAATCTGCCGATTGATGTGAACGGTGACGGCTGGCTCGATCTGGTCAGTGCGAATTATCGCAGCAGCAAACTCTATTGGATCGAACACCCCGGCAAGAAACTGGGACCTTGGACCACGCACGAAGTCGCGAAGCCCGGACCGATGGAAACTGCGCGGCTGGTCGATGTCGATGGCGACGGCCGACTCGACGTGTTACCCAACGGCGTGCGGTTCGCCGCCTGGTGGGAGATCGGTGAGAAAAACGGCAAGTGGACTCGGCACGAATTGCCCACGGAAGTCGCCGGGCATGGAATTGGATTCGGTGACATCAACGGCGATGGGCGGGGCGATATCGTTTCGGTCAACGGTTGGCTGGAGGCACCGGTTGATCGCCGTCGCGAGCGTTGGCGATGGCATCCCGAATTCCAGTTGCATCGCGACGGTTCGGTTCCGATGCTCGTCTTCGATGTCGATTCCGATGGCGACAACGACATCGTCTGGTCGGCGGCTCACCACACCGGGCTGCACTGGCTGGAACAGGTCACACCGAAAGCCGAGTCACAAATCCCGGCACGCGAATGGCGGTTCCACACCATCGACACGTCGTGGTCACAAGCGCACTCATTGTTGCTGGGCGATTTGAACAACGACGGCAAACCGGAAGTGATCGCCGGCAAACGCTACATGGGTCACGACGGCAGAGACCCGGGCGAATACAACCCGATGATCGTCGCCGCCTACAGTTTTCAGCCAAAGTCGAAAACGTTTCGTCGAGACATCATTTCCAACGGATGGAAAGCGGGTTTCGGTCTCGATCCCAAACTTGTCGATCTGGACGGCGACGGCGACCTCGATTTGATTGGTCCCGGCCGCAGCGGTTTGTATTGGTTCGAGAACCTGCTGAAGAACGCCGGCAGTGTGGCGACAGCCGAAAAATCCACCAAACTGCCGACATACGATGATCACGCCAAACTGCTGCATTACCACAGCAACGGGAACCAAACTCAGCCGGTGAAAACGCCGGCCGATTGGGCACATCGCCGCCAGCACATTCTGGCCCACATGCAAATGGTGATGGGCCATTTGCCCGATCCGTCGCTGCGCGTCCCGCTGGATGTGAAAGTGCTGGAAGAAGTGACCACCGAGAAGTACGTGCGGCAGAAAGTGACGTTTGCATCGGAACCGGGCGATCGCGTGCCGGCTTATTTGCTCATTCCCCGCAACCTGAAAGCCCAAGCGCCAGCCATGCTTTGCCTTCACCAGACGACGGGAATTGGAAAAGGAGAGCCGGCGGGACTGGGGGGCAGGCCGACACTTCATTACGCCCACGAACTGGCCAATCGCGGCTATGTTTGCATCGTCCCCGATTACCCGTCGTTCGGCGATTATCAATACGACTTCGCGCAGTGGCGAAAGTCGTACATCAGCGGTTCGATGAAAGCGATCTGGAACAACCTGCGAGCCGTCGATCTGCTGGAATCTCTGCGGGAAGTTGATAAAGCCCGGATCGGCTGCATCGGCCATTCACTGGGTGGGCACAATTCGCTGTTCACATCGGTGTTCGATCTGCGGATTCGTGCGGTCGTCACAAGCTGTGGATTCACAGCGTTTCACCATTATTACGGCGGAAAACTGAAGGGTTGGACCAGCAACCGTTACATGCCCCGCATCAACGATTTGTACGGCAACGATCCCGATCGGGTGCCGTTCGATTTCTACGAAATCATCGCCGCACTCGCACCGCGCGGCGTCTTTGTCAACGCCCCACTGGAAGACAGCAACTTCGACGTCGGCGGCGTTAGAAAAGTGATCGCCGAGGCATCGAAGGTGTACGAGCTGGTGGGTACGAAAGAGAATCTGCGAGCCGTCTATCCCGATTCCAAACACGACTTTCCTGATGCGGTTCGCAAGGATGCCTACGATTGGCTGGATCAACAACTGAAGTAACGCCACGCATTCGAGAAATCCGGGTTTCTGGTCGTCTCGCGCGAACCTTTTCGCCGCGTCCACTCTCCTGTGATGTGTATCAAGCCGTGTTCGTGTCGAGGAATGTCAAGGCGACTTTGGCCTGTTTTCAGCGATCGAGAAAATCACATTTGAACCGCCCGATTGGGGTTTTCGCCATTCGGCGGATGTGTCACGATACGTTTGTTGGATCGCACTGACGCGGTGCGAGGGACAACGTGCCTGCTACTGGCCGATGAGCAATTCAGCCGGGGTAGGAGACTGTTGAATGCTCCGAGAGGCGAGGCATCGACCCGCTCGTAAAAACGCGGGGCTTTCAAGCATTCAGAAAGGAGGTGGTCCTGTGGACTATTGCTGTACTAACGAACGAGGTGGTTCCGCCTGAAGCGACAGCCGGCGGGCTGTCCCCCAACTGGGTTTTCAGGGGTGCAGCCACCCGCTCGTACGGATCACCACGCGCTTTTTATGAGCGCAAAAACGGTTCGGCTACGAGTCGCGGGGCTTGGTTTCCATTGGGAAACCAAGCCCCCGTTCTTTTGGTGGATGCGTTTTTCGCCGCTCATCGATCAACACCAGCACGGGCCTAATCTCCTTTAATGCGGCAGGAGATCTTTGATGCAACTGGAGATCGTGCAGGCCCACATCGGCAAAGAGGTGATGATCCAAAAGACAAACCAGGCGTTACTGACACTGCCAGGGCCGGTCTCATTGGGGTCTCGGTCATGGTTCAGAGTCTCCATGACGTTCTTCCACAACTGAGGAGCTGGCGGCTTACGACTCCCCCGCTGATTCCCGCTTCTCGTCGGGGATCAATCGATCCAGGATACCGTTGACGAATTGCGGCGATTGCGCGGTGCCGAACTTGCGGGCCAATTCGATCGCTTCGTCGATGACCACACGATGCGGCATATCGGTCTGCAATAATTCAAACGCGCCCAATCGCAGCACATTGCGGTCGGTGGGTGCCATCCGTTGGAGAGTCCAATTCTCAGCGACCTGCTGAATGGCATCGTCGAGTTGAGCGGCACACTCCATCACGCCGACGAACAAACTCCAGCCAAAGTCGAGCAGATCCTCATTGCCCAACCGTTCGCCCATCATGTTGCGAACGTCGCGAATATCGACGTCTGGATTGATGTCCCGCTGAAAGAGCATCTGCAATGCAACTTCACGGGCTTTACTGCGACGCGCCATAACGGTAACGGCCTCTTAGGAAAAATAGCAGCCACATAGCGGTTGGAATCGGCGGTGGATATCGGCGGCTGGAATCGGGTGCGGCCCGCCGATTACTTCTCGCCGATCTGCCTCAGCACGTTGACGGTTTCGATGGCGGCCAATGCGGCTTCCGCCCCTTTGTTCCCCGCTTTGCCGCCCGCTCGTGCCAATGCCTGATCGGTCGTCTGGCAGGTGAGCACGCCGAAAATCGCTGGCACACCGGTTTCCCGGCTGATCTGCATGATACCGGCTGCCACCTGATGATTGATGTATTCGTGGTGCGTCGTCTCTCCCTGAATGACGGCACCCAGGCAGATGACGGCAGCGTATTTGCCCGTCTTGGCGAACCGATCGGCGACGATTGGAATCTCGAACGAACCGGGGACATGGGCAATCGACATCTTCTCATCGCCAACGCCGTGCCGCCGGAGCGTGTCAACGGCACCGTCGAGCAAACGGTCGGTCACCAGGTCGTTAAAGCGGGCAACGACGATCGCAAAGCGGTCGTTGTTTTCGGCGAGCAGGTTGCCTTCGATGTGTTGTGGCATAGAACTTTACAGCGTGTTTGTCGTGTGTATTCCGGTGACAGGACAGGGATTCAACAGATCGAAACCGACCGTCCAATCAGCCCAGATTCATGCTCATCAGGAATTCTTCGTTCGTCTGTGTTCGCTTCATGCGGTTGACCAACAGTTCCATCGCTTCGACGGGATTCATGTCGTTCAGCACGCGGCGAAGAATCCAGACGCGGCGAAGTTCCTCTTCGTCCATCAGCAGTTCTTCGCGGCGTGTGCCGGATTTATTGACGTCGATGGCAGGCCAAACACGCTTCTCAACCATGCGTCGATCGAGGTGCAACTCGGTGTTGCCGGTTCCTTTGAATTCTTCGAAAATCACTTCGTCCATTTTGCTGCCGGTATCGACCAGGGCGGTCGCGACAATGGTCAGGCTGCCACCCTCTTCAATGTTACGGGCCGCTCCGAAGAACCGCTTGGGATTCTGCAGGGCGTTGGCATCGACACCACCGGTGAGAATTTTTCCGGAGTGCGGACATTCTGAGTTCCACGCTCGTGCGAGTCGGGTGATGGAATCGAGAAAGATGATCACATCTTGGCCGTACTCGACCATCCGCTTGGCCTTCTCGATGACCATCTCGGAAACCTGAATGTGCCGACTGGCCGGCTCGTCGAACGTGCTGCTGATGACCTCGGCGTTGGGTCCGGAGACCTGTCGCTCCATGTCGGTCACTTCTTCCGGCCGTTCATCAATCAACAGGACAATCACGTAGGCGTCGGGATGGTTTCTGAGAGTCGACTGGGCCAGTTGTTGCAACAGAATCGTCTTACCGGCGCGTGGCGGGGAAACGATCAAACCGCGCTGCCCCATTCCAATCGGAGCGACAAGATCGACAATTCGCGTGCTGTACTGTTTCGGCTCGGCGGCGAGTCGCAGACGTTGTTCGGGATGCAGCGGTGTGAGGTCATCGAAGAAGACCTTTTCGGTCAGCAGGTTGGGGTCTTCGCCGTTAATTGCTTCGACCCGTAACAGCGCGAAATAACGCTCGTTTTCCTTGGGTGGGCGAATCTGGCCGGCAACTGTGGCACCCGTCCGCAATCCGAAGCGGCGAATCTGACTCGGACTGACGTAAATGTCGTCGGGACAGGGAAGGTAGTGATAGTCGGGGCTGCGAAGGAATCCGAAGCCATCCGGCAGAATTTCGAGCGTTCCCTCGCCGAACATCAGCCCGTTTATTTTGGTGCGTTCTTTGAGGATCTTGAAGATCAGGTCCTGCTTCTTCAGTCCCGTATATTCCGACAGTTTTTCTTTCCGGGCGAGGTCCAGCAGCTCCTTCATCGTGCATTTCTGCAGTTCGGCAATGTGGATGTCGCCCCGCTTAATTGCTTCGTAGCGGTCGTCGGCCGGAAATGTGCTTGATGATTTCTCGCCCACCGGGGCTGCTCCGCTGCCATTGTCAGTGCCAGCGTCAGGACGGGCTTTCATCGATTTTGCCATGATGGGAAACCTTATGGGTCGCGTTTTGTCAGGGGGTGACAAGAGAAGGGTCAGGACGATTCGGTCGGCCCGGACAAAATCGCCGTCTATCGAATTTGAGATTTGAAAACTGTCGGTGAGTAAATCGCTCGGGATTGTGACTGCCGATGATCGAGGCAGCAATTTGATGCGAATCTGGCTTCAGCGGAATCTAGCTGTCCTGCTTGTGAATTGCGTTTAGAATCTGTTCCAGTTGACCGGCGGCATCGTCGAGACTGTTTGAATTGTCGATGGTCCAATTGGCATGTTGACGTTTGCGTTCCAGCGGCCACTGGCTCGACTCCCGTTTGCTCAGCGTCTCCTCACTCCAGCCACGAGAATCAGCGACCCGCTGCCGCCGCGTCGAGAGTGGCGTATCAACAAACACAATCGAATCACATAATTCGTTCCATCCTGCTTCGAACAATACGGCAGCGTCGAGGAAAATCGCCTCGTCCGTTCCAAGTTGTCTCACTCGGTCGATCTGCTCGCTTAACACCGCTCGAATTCGCGGATGAACCAACGTCTCCAGTTCTTTACGGGCTTGTTGCTGTTGTGGAGAGTCGCCAAACACTCGACTTCCCAGCCGAGATCGGTCGATTTCACCACAATGATTTAAAACCAGGTCTCCAAAAACCTGCCGAATTTGATCCTTGATTCCCACTTCTTCCAAGACGCGATGCCCTACGGCGTCGCCATCGAGAACAACGATTGATCTACGGGAACTCAGGTGGTTTGCGATAGAACTTTTTCCGGAACCGACTCCGCCAACGAGTCCGATTACCGGCAGAAAATGGGGAGATGCCACGTCAAAGCACGGGGGGTGTCTGTGAGGATTGACGAATGAAAGCAGAATCCGTTGCCTGAGAGGGTTGCCGATGTGCGATCCCATCGCACGCAGTTGGTAGAAAGATGGAGCCTGTGGAAAGGCAGTTTGTCGATTGAGAGCAGAGAAATTTGAGACCTACGTTAATACTGTACAACGACGGCCGAAATGTCAACGATAAACTTCAAATCGTCTCCGACTCCAGCCAATTATCGCCAACCGACAAGTCGATTTCGAGCGGGACGTCTAACTCCAACGCGGTCGTCATTTCGGTACGTACCATTTCGATCAGCGACGGTAAGTCGGCGGCGGGTGACTCGAAAATGAGTTCGTCGTGAATTTGCAGCAGCATGTTGGCCGGGTGTTGTTCGCAAACGAGTCGCTCGTGCAGGTTGATCATGGCCCGCTTGATCAAGTCGGCCGCCGATCCTTGCACGACAGTATTGATGGCCGTTCGTTCGGCCAGACTGCGCTGCATGCCGGCATCGGGACGGACTCCGGAAATCTTTCGCCGCCGGCCCAAAATCGTCCGCGCATAGCCGCTTTCGGCACACTCGCGGAGCACTTCTTTCAGATATCGATCAACCCCCGCATATCTGAGGAAGTAATTGTCGATAAACTCCGCTGCCTCGTCCTGGCCGATGCCCAGCGCTTCGGAGAGGCCGTAAGGACTTTGGCCGTAAATGACGCCAAAGTTAACCGCCTTGGCGACGCGCCGCTGCTGCGAATCGACGTCGTCTAATCCGACGTTGAAAATCTCGGCGGCAACTGCCGTGTGAATATCGGCCCCTTCGCGGAAGGCCGTCAACATCGCCTCGTCGTGGCTGAAATGGGCCAACATTCGCAATTCAATCTGAGAGTAATCGGCACAGAGGAGCTTCCAGCCTTCATGTCCGGCCGTAAACGCCTTGCGAACGCGTCGGCCTTCTTCGGTGCGAATGGGAATGTTCTGCAGGTTAGGCGAACTCGCACTCAACCTTCCGGTGGCTGCCACCACCTGATTGAACGAGGCGTGAATCCGGCCCGTCTCGGGATTCACCAACTCCGGAAGCGCATCGAGATAGGTTCCCTTCAACTTTGAGAGGTGGCGGTGCTCGGTCATCAGCGCCGGTAGCGGATGCAAGTCAGCCAACTTCTCCAACACATCCTGACTCGTACTCGGTCCGGTTTTGGTTCGCTTGATGACTGGCAATTTCAGTTCATTGAACAGAACCTCGGCCACCTGCTTTGGCGAGCCGATATTGAATTCTCGGCCAGCCATGCCGTAAATCTCGACAACGAGTTCATCCAGCCGCTCGGTCAATTCGTCGCTTTGCCGTTGTAGTTCTTCCACATCGACGCGGATGCCGGTGTACTCCATTTCGACCAGCACGGGGATCAGCGGTCGCTCCAAATCCCAATACAAGTCCCAGAGGTTTTCGCGTTTCAGATCGGCGGCGATTACTTCGGCCAATTGAAAGGCGATGTCGGCATCTTCCGAGGCGTACTCCGACGCGTCGGTGACATCGACCTCGAACATTTTCTTTTGCTTCTTGCCGCTGCCGATCAAATTGCTGATGGGGATCATATTGTGTGCGAGGTAACGCTCGGCGAGTGCGGTCAGGCCGTGACTTCGCGCGCCGGCATCGAGCAGATAATCGCCAACCATTGGATCGACGCCAATGCCGCAAAGAGTCACGCCGGCACGCCGCAACACCAGCATGTCGTACTTGATGTTCTGGTTGACGATTTCGATGTCGGGATCTTCGAGCAACGGGCCGACCGCATCGAGAACGGTTTTTGGATCGAGTGCCGGCTGACCGGGCGGTGCATCAACCGGGAGATAATATCCGCTGCCCGGTTTCCAACTGAACGCCCAGCCAACAATGTCGGCCCGCACTGCGTTCAGGCCGGTCGTTTCCAGATCAACACAGAACTTCGATTGTTTCTTTAACTCGTCCAGAAACCGTGAGAAGCTTTCCGGCGTGTCGATTGTTTCCCACGTTCGCTCCACCTTGGCAGGTTTGCTGTCGGCGGCTGGCTCGCGCATCTCGTCGGCGAAGCGGCGGAAGCCATGTTCGGTGAACAGTTCGAGCAGCCTGTCGCGGTTGGGGTCGGTGATCTTCGCCTGTTCCGCATTGAACTCGATCGGCAACCGATCGTTGAGCCGCACGAGTTCGCGGCTGAGTCGCGCTTGATCGGCGAACGTCTTCAGGTTTTCGCGCAGCTTCGGACCGGGGGCTTCGTCGGCATGGGCCAGGACTTCGTCGAGCGTACCGAATTTTTCCAGCAGTGTGCTCGCTTTCTTCGGGCCGACCAACGGAACGCCGGGAACGTTATCGACGCTGTCGCCGGTCAACGATTGAAAATCGACAACTTGATCGGCCCGAATGCCCCAGGCTTCGCGGAGGGCGGCCTCGTCGAAGATTGTATCCTTACGGACATTGTACATGGTGACATGCGGACCCAGCAGTTGGCGGATGTCTTTGTCGCTGGTGACGATGCAAACATCGAAGCCCTGTTCGACCGCCTGCCGTGTTAACGTGGCGATGACATCGTCGGCTTCCCACTTTTCGTGTGAGATGGCCGGCACGCCGAAACCCTCGATAACATCGATCACCATTGGAATTTGTGGGAGCAAATCGACGGGAGTCTCAGACCGATTCGCTTTGTATTCCGCGTAAATATCTTTCCGCGCTCCCGGGCCGCTGCTATCGAGGGCGCAGATGAGATGCGATAGCCGCGGATTACGACGAAGATTCATCAGGTCGCGAGTGAAGCCAAACACGGCGTTCGTCGGCTGTCCCTGCGGCCCGGTCATTTCGGCAACCGCGTGAAACACCTGAAAAATCAGTGAAAAGGTATCGACAATGTAGAGAGTATTGGACATGAGTATGGTGGGTATGAATCATCTTCTGGTTTGGGACTTCTTGCGACAGCGCATCGAACGCCGAGAGAGACTCGCAATCGATGAAGCCTACCAAGGAAGGTTGGGGCTTGGAAGCATTACCGCCCTCATGCCCAGGATGCCGCCTGGACAAGCACGAAGCGGGCATCGACAGTTTCTTAGCGACCGTCGATGGAAGATGGTTTGGCACGTGCAGAGGAGTGCCAAATCACGCGATCGTTTGCCTTACGATTCGCATTGCCGCCCGGCACTGTTCGGCCAGTCGGCGTGCGTTTCTTCGCGCTGTTCTGGTCGAAGAACAAATACGGCCTCATCGCCGCCGCAATTCGCGGCTGATTGAAATAATGCACCCAGAAGTGGCCGGTTTCAACCAGCGGCGTAACATCAACCTCGGCCAGTTTGCTCATCCGCCGGTTCTGCAGCCGACGATCCTTGCGGTCGAAACCGACAAGCCCCAACGGCCGATGTGAGAACAACCGTCGCAACGGATAGATCGTCAACGCCAGATCGTTCTGGTTGTAAAAGACCAGTCCGTTATCGATTTGGTTCAACGCGCGGCCGAAGCGCTCTCCTGGATTCAGCCAGTGGTGGTCGATGGCAGCGGCTACAAAAATGGGACGCAAACTTCGATTGCCGCGGCCTGGAACGCGCAGTTGATAGCTCTGCAATTGCCCGCCATCGAGCAGATGCAATGCCGAGGCGACGACGCGCGAACCGTGACTGTGTGCGAAAAAGCTGATCTGGCTGCCATCGGGTGTCTGCTGAATGAGCTGTGAAAGATAGAAGCCGTTGAACGAAGCGCGGCGGCCTAGAATGGCGACATCGATGGCCGGCAGGATCGTCGTAATGGCTTCGCTGGGCCAGGTGTAGAAAGCAACACGCAGCGGCCGATTGCCCGCCGTTGTTCTTAACCAGCGATTGGCGATGGCACTTTCATCGACAAGGCTCTGCCACGATGAATAGCTGCCGTGTACCACCATGCACATTGGCGCTTTGGGATCGAGCTGCCGCTTGTATTCGGCGAAGTTGGAAGCAGTCGGGCGGCCGGCAGCCGTGACACGAAAATAATCGAGCTGCGTCACATTGCATCGCGGAATTCCCGATTGTGCGCAACGGCGACTGCTGATAATCCAATAGTCGGGGGACGGTTGGTTCACCGTCGCACATCCCGCGCTGTCGCTTGGCGGCGCGGACAATTCTTCAATCTGGTTTTGTGGGGGTCCGAGGAGAACCGGGCCGATCGAATCTTGTGCGGCGACTTCAACGTCGTTGACTGTCTGCAGGAGCAGAACAGCGGAGAACACTGTCAGCCGCGCCAAGTTGTTTATCGAGCTGTGCATTATCGGGCGTCGAAATAAAAATCGTCGTGACTCAGTTACCAAATGCCACCCGCGAGCCTTGCGAACCTACAAGATGGGCCGTTCCAGCAGCGGGCTATCGTACAACTCTAGCGTGTGATTGGCAGCACGACTTTGCAGAGCTGCCGTTTGCAGTAAGAATATGCCGTCTGAATGTGACAGTTGTTCCGACTATGTCCTCTCCTGCCGATGGGGCAGAGTCGCCCGGTCGGAACAGCGGTGCGGATGAATTCAATTGCAGGTTCGTAGTGACCGCATTCATGCGGTTCGATTGTGCCAGTTGGGTCCTGCGATGGCGAATGGCGACACATCGGAGTAAACCACACCGGTGGATTGTTCAGCTGGGGCCAGTTGGTGATAGAATCTCTTGAGCAGACGATTCACCACCTTCCAGACCGACTTCAACCTCTCGCCTATGGACGTTGCTCCACCTAGCACTGTTCGACACGGCTGGGCGTTTCCTGCGCTCGTTGCCCTGCTTGCGTTTGCCGCGATCGTTTCGGCGATCGATCCGGCTGGCAGTTATCCCGGCATGCCTGAAGGGCCTGGACTGACCACCGACGAAATGTTCAACGCCGAACAAGGTGTACGGCTCGTTCAAACATTGCCCGAACTGATCATCGGGCGATTAACACTGAGTGAATCCTTCGGCGATGCGAGCGATAGCCCATTACCGCACTTTGCGGACAAACAACGCGGCAGCATGGGGATCGGACACCACAACCCCGATCATCCGCCATTGGGACGGTTCTGTCTGGGGTTGGCCCACAATTTCACGCGGGCACTGTTCCCGCCGCAGAATCAACCGCCGCAGTTTGTGTCGACGGCCTGCGCACGGACGGGTGCCGCCTTCGCCTTTGCGGCTCTCGTTTTTTTCGTCGGCTGGTTCTCAACACGGTGGTATGGGCGAACCGCAGGAACGGCGGCGGCCATTGCTTTGGTCTTCATGCCGCGATTATTCGGCCACGCACATCTTGCGGCGTTGGAGACGTTCATCAACTTGACGTATTGCGCCACCGTGTTCGGCATTGCACATTGGTGGACCGGCGATACCGCACCAAAATGGAAGATGGCCTGCTTCACCGGCATCCTGTTTGGACTGGCATTGCTGACGAAAATTCAGGCCATTTTGCTGCCGTTGCCCATTGTGCTGTGGGCTGTGTGGCATTGGCGGATGCGCAGCTTGCTGCCGTTGGCGGTGTGGTCGTTGACCGGATTGGCCGTCTTCATTATCGGTTGGCCTTGGTTGTGGCTTTCGCCCGTCGATCATCTGGTTGAATACTTCGGTCGCACCACCGGCCGCATCACGTTGTATGTGTTCTACTTCGGCGAACGTTTCGCCGACGTTAATGTTCCCTGGCATTATCCGGCGGTCATGTTTTCGGTGAGCGTTCCCTTCGGGCTTCAATTGCTGGGCGTCGCCGGCTTGCCGCGCGGGTGGCGTTGCCTCAAAACTCAACCGCGCGAGCAGTTGCTGCTGGCGTGCATGGTGTTCCCACTGATTCTATTTTCGCTTCCCGGCGTCGCCGTCTACGACGGTGTCCGGTTGTTTCTCGTCGTCTTCCCGTTGTGGGCCGTCTTCATTGGGCGGGGAGCGAGTATTTTTCTCGACTGGTTGCGGCTCAAACTGTCGTCGAAAACAGCCGTCGCAACCTGCACCATCTTGTTCGCGTTACAGGGGTGCGGACTGTGGGCCATGCATCCCTGTTACCTTGGATACTACAACCTGCTGGTCGGCGGACTTCGCGGGGCCGAAGCTCTCGGCATGGAAACCAATTACTGGGGCGACGGCCTCACCCGCGAACTGTTGCAGCAAACCACCGACGCCGTCCCCGACGGATCAACGGTCACCTTCTTTCCCATGCCACACGAATTCGTCATCGATGACCTGCAGCGCCAATCACCCATTCTGCGTGAACATCGAATCAAACTGCGACCTTGGTACGATTCCGATAAGACGCATCCCCGCTACGTGCTGCTTTATCGCCGGCGAGCCGACTCTCCGGGAATCTCTCTGTTCGACTCACCGCCGGCATCCGCCCGACGAATCGCCGTCGTCAAACGTTGTGGCGTACCGTTGGCCGCCCTGTTTGAATTCCCGGAATGAGCGGATCGGGGCGGAGCCCGATCCCTACAGTTTCGTCACCTTCACCTGTAATCGCCCAGTCACCTCAAAGCTCCCCAGTGTGAAATACAGCCGAAATCCGGGGTATTCGCTTTTGGGAACTCCTGCTAGAATCCCCGGCCCCATATCCACCACCGTTCAAGTAACCTACTGCTGACGTTCACCTTGCGTTGTTCCCGCCGGCTTTCACATTGAAGCTGCCACATCGAATCTGCCACGCTGAACCCCTCCAATTCCAGCCGGAATTTCGGGCCACATCCTAATTCCGGAAAGGATTCCGATTACGATGAACCGCCGACGATTTTTCCTATTCTGCCTGGCCGGCACGCTCTCGCCCTGCCTGCTCGCCCTTCAGCCCGCTTCACTGTTCGCACAAGGCGCACCGCGCACTGCACAAGCAAGACAACCAACCGCCAGAGCCCGACGCCCCGTCGGGCAACCGCTGCGCGTCAAACCTCCTACGCCTGAAGTCCGAAAGATTCTGCAGGACTGGGAGTACGCATCCGGCAAGTTCAAGAAGCTGCAGGGCGAACATCATCGCTGGGAATACGATTTTGTATTCAACCTCGAAAGACGGACGAAGGGCAACTTCTGGTTCGAGTCCCCGGACAAAGGCCGGATGGACATCGAGCCGTGGACAGACACGAAAAAACCGCGAACCAGGGGAAAGAACGGGAAGCCGTTACCTGGTGGCAAACCATTCAAAGTCCAGCCAGGCAAGGAAGAGCAGTGGGTGAGCAACGGCAAAGAAATTATCATGGTCGATGCTGCAAAGAAAACGATTGAGGTCTTTCCCATTCCCAAGGAGATTCAAGGGCAGGGAATCACTGAAAGTCCGCTGCCTTTCCTGTTTGGCATGAAGGCCAAGAAGGCTGAAGTCCGCTACGATTTGAGCGCTGGACCGCACAACAATCCGGCTGGTGGCCGCATTCATCTCATCGCGTTTCCCCGTCTTGCGAAGGACGCGCAAAACTGGAGTCGGGCCGAAGTGATGCTCGATGCGAAAACTTTCTATCCGCAGGCGATCAAGCTAATCGATCCCGCTGGAACCACCGAATCCGTTTACCAATTCTCCGGCGTCCGCCAACCGGGATTCTTTGCAAAGCAATTCGGTGGAAATCCCTTTGTCATTAAACGGGCGGGCTTCAAGCGAATTGTGCATCAGGCACCAAAGGCCCGAGGAGTGGCACCAAATGGACAACCGAAAATGCCACGGCTGATTGGACAGCATTGGAAGACAACCAAGGCAATACTGGAGAAGGCCGGCTACCAGGTGAAGCTGAAACAAGGCGCGCCGGCTCCTCAGCAGAAGGACGTGTATCGCATTTACCGGCAGTCGCCGCAGCCGGGTACGCCGCTGAAGAAGGGCATGTCAATTGTCTTGACGCTGTACAACAAGTCGACCCGTGCCGCTGCCAAGCCGGCTGCGGGGCGCACTCGATGAAGCGCACGATCCCACGGGGCGCGGTCCGTGGGTTTTTGGGTGTGATCACCGCTTAGACTTTGCGGTGCCGATGCAGAACAAGTGGCGCGATGTGCGGATGAAAAGCCGCCGCTGTGCGATGGACGGTGATGCGAACACCGCCTCGCCCACGTTGTTGCGGGCCAGTTCGACGTAGTTGCTCACGCCCGCTTGAATCACCGTCGTCAGGCCCGCTTCGTTCACGAAGTAGATCCTGCCGTCGGCCGCAATCGGCGATGCCGTGTACTTTCCCGTGAACCGCTTCTGCCAAACTCGTTCGCCCGTGTGCGCGTTGAGGCAGGTGCCGATTCCCTGATCGTCGATGAGATAATAGAAGTCGCCCACGAGAATCGCCGACGGTACAAACGGTGCCCCGCGCGTGTTTCGCCAGACGACGTGCGACTCAGTCACGTTGCCGCGTCCGCCCGGTTTGATGGCAAGCGTCGGCCCCTTCGGTCCGCTGACCGCGTAAATCATTCCGTGTGCATAAAGGGGCGTCGGGATGCACTCGCGGCTCATGCCGTCAACGGTCCACAGTTTCTTGCCGGTGTCGGGATCGAATGATTCGAGCTGATGCGATCCGCTGACAACCAACTCGAATTTGTCGTCAACCAACGGAACAAGTAGCGGCGAAGCCCACGACAGCCACCGCTCGGGTCTCTCAACTTTCCACACGTTTTTGCCCGTCGCCTTATCGACCGCCAGCAGATACGAATCACCATAATGATCGCATTGCAACAACAGTTTGTCGCCGTGCAGTAAAGGCGAACTCGACGCGGCGAACCGGTTTTCGATCGCGCCATACTCGGCCGCCAGCGAGCGTTGCCACACCAATCCGCCGGTTGCGAGTTCGATGCAAAACAGATCGCCCGTGCCAAAAAATGCGAAGACATGGCGGCCGTCGGTCACCGGTGCGGCACTGGCCATGCTGCTTTTGCTGCCGTGATGCCGCGTGGGCCGCGTTCCCCACAACCGTTGATGCCACAGTTCCCGCCCGTCTTTCAGCGAAAGGCAAATCACATGCAAATTCGACAGTTGGTAACCGTCCGATGCGGTGACGACCACGCGGTCGTTCCAGATGATGGGATTCGAAATGCCCATTCCGGGCAATGGCGATTTCCACAGCACATTGTCGTCACTCGACCACTTTCCAACGATGCCCGTCTCGGTAGTCACACCGGTACCCAGCGGCCCACGCCAACCGGGCCAGTTTTCGGCCGTGGCGTTGTTGACGGCCAGACAGAACGCTGCCGCGATGACGGCCAGTGTGACGATTCGCGATTTTCTCATGTTGGGATCTCGGTTTTTCACTTCAGCGCATTCGTAATGCCAACGCCGGCGCCGTTGGCGTCGCAGAACCGCAGTTGCATCGACCAGTTATTCGGCACAGCGGGATTCTTATGTTGCGGTCCCTGGCAGATTTTCAGCAGCAAAGTGTTGCGGCCTTTTTTCAGCGTGACGGGAGCCGAGAAACGGTCGAGCCGAATTCCGTTGAGCCACTGCAGCCGGCTGAAGACCTTCTTTCCGTTCAGCCAGACGCTGATGTTGTCGTCGGCTCCGCAGCGCAGTTCGACTTTCTGATCGCGGGGCGAATTGATTTCAGAATACGCGTAGCCAACCGCTTCTTTGACCGGCGCGATCGCGGTGGCCAGATTGACTTGCCCAAGCCGATCTGCCGTTTGGTAGCGCTCCCAACGGATTTGATCGCCAGCTTTACCCCGATACTTCGCGTTCAGGTTGATCAAATCTTCGGGTGGAAACGAAAGCTCGAAACCGGTCTTGCCCGGCGCATTGAACGGGCCGAGCAGATGCCAGTCGATGACGAATCCCATGTGCGAAATGATGTTGACCTCTTCGCCGACCGCCTTAAGTTTTCCGGCGGCTGCGATGACCTGACTGCTGTCACGTGCGCTGCCAAAGGCGGCGCGGAATAGCGACTTTGCCTGTTCGATGTCGCCTTTCTTCTTCGCAGCATCACCCCGCTTCAGGGTGGCAGTCACCGCATCGCCGCGAAATTCGGGGTCGTTGAGTAGTGCGAGAATCAGTTTCGAGCGAAAGCCGGGATCGCTTCGATCGAGCAGATCGAGCAACAGCCGCCGGACCTTTCCCTGCCGTTTCGGATCGCGCGCGTAGGACTTGAAGAACGCAATCGGCAACTGCGGCTGCGGCTTGGCTTCTTCCCGGCGCACAATCTGCTCGAACGCGGTGCGAAACCAGTTGGCGGCGACCGGGTTGTCGGTGTCCATGGCATCGAGCAAGCGGGGCAGTTGCTTGACGCCGCCCTTGGCAAGTCGGTCCCGCGCCATGCGGGCATCCTTCGACCCGACGCCACCGGGAGCGACGGCTAATACCGTCTTGATGTCGTCTTCAACGGAATTGGACGCCGCCAATGAAATGGAACCGGATGATGCGAACACCATCGAGGACAAGACAATCGCCAAAACTCGCATCACGGTGTACACCTCTTTGACACAGATTGATGGCCAAGCATCGATCGTACAACCACGGGATGGCAGGAACAAGTTGGGGAAGAGATACCATACCAGCCCGCCGCGACTCCCAAGGTTTGCTGGCTGGAACTAATCGTTCGGGAACGCTAGCATCCAGTTTCGATGTGCGAGAATGCGTAAATGAGAGATATGAGAACACCGCGGGCGTGTTTCGGCTATTCGAAAATTGCCCGCAGGACGAGTGAAACGACGGAATTGTGATGGCAACACCCAAGGTTTGTGTGCTACGGGCACCGGGCACGAATTGCGACGTGGAAACTGCGCACGCGTTCGACATGTGTGGAGCGAGTTCAGAACGGACCCACGTTTTTCGGCTGCTCGAAGACCCGGCCATGCTGGCAGAATATCAAGTCCTGTGCATACCCGGCGGCTTCAGCTACGGGGACGACATTGGTGCCGGCGTCATTTTTTCGCGGCAACTTAGCGGCCAACTCGGCGATGCGCTCGGTGAATTCCTGCAGGCGGACAAGTTGCTGTTGGGTATTTGCAACGGATTTCAGGTATTGCTGAAAGCGGGGATCTTGCCGGGCGGCGATGCGACATGGCCGCCCGCTGCGGTGACCCAACCGCGAGCCACCCTCACCTGGAACGACAACGGAAAATACACGGCCGTGTGGGTTCGGCTGCGGACCGGTTCTTCGTCGTCTGTCTTCCTGCGCGGAATCGACGAGATCGATATGCCGGTGGCGCATGCCGAAGGGAAACTCGTCGCCCGTGATGAGGCGGAATTGCAGAGGTGGCAGAGCGATGGTCTGGTTGCGATGACGTATTGTTCGCAGTCGGCAGTCAACGGTGACGAAGGTTCTGCCGTATTACCGTTTCCCGAAAACCCGAACGGATCGGCGGGCAACGTTGCCGGGCTGAGCGATGCGACCGGTCGTGTGTTGGGGCTGATGCCGCACCCCGAACGATTCATTCACGCCACCCAGCATCCGCAATGGACGCGTCGAAATCTGACGGGCGAAGGCGACGGATTGAAGGTGTTCCGCAATGCGGTTGAATATTTTGCGTAGTGCCAGATTGCACCGCGACTCGACGTTCTTCGATTCCGTCAGCCTGACTGGTCAATCGCACCGGCGACACGCCAGTGGCACCTGATAACTGAGATTAGAGAAGTAACGACACCAACTACAGCAGGCCGGCACCGAAATCTTCACCGTCTCCCGAATTGTGCTGCTGGCCGCTTCCTGCCGCGGCGGACTCGCTTTTTCGTTGGGGAGTACCCGCCGAATGATGAGGTGCACCGGGCGTTTCGGCGGCCGGTTCGATTCGATGTTGATTGTCGTCGCTGTCGCTGATCACTCTGGTGGCAGCAACAGTGGTGGCAGCAACAGTGGTGGCTGCGACAGTGGTGGCGGCGACAGTTTCGGTTGGCTCTTCAGCCAATGTCGCGAATCGATCTTCACCGTAGTCGTCGTAGCTGCAGATGTAGCCTGGCTTCTGCGAGTTGATGAGTTCAGCCTCAAACTCTTCGAGGACACGATTCTGAATCATCTCACGGCAAGCGGAGTTGATGGGATGGGCGATGTCGGCGTAAAGTTTGGCCCGTCCTTCATCGTCTTTGATCGCCCGTTCTTCGTTGAGTTGGGCTCCACATTGGCCGCAGAAGAGTGCGCGCAGATGGTTTTTTGAATGGCATCGCGGGCAGCGGTCGGTCAATTTGCGGCTGGGCATCGCGACAAACGATCCCTTGGCCCCCTGAATGATTTTCAGGTCTCGAATGACAAAGCTGCCATCGAATGTGATTGAACAGAAAGCCTGCAAACGATCGTGCGGATCGTCCATGAGCTTGACGCGAACTTCTGTGATCTCCACGGCCGTCATCCTTCTCGGTGCAGATAAACTTGATGCAGACTACGTCCGGCAACGAGCCACAAACACGCGGCCTATCCGTGCCGCGCGAAGCCGAGCGGCGACGCGAATCGCCTGCGGTCTGTTTTCACACAGGCCGAAACAGGCGGTCCCGCTACCGCTCATCATGTGACCAAGAACCGGTTGTCTGGAAATCCTGTTACAAAGTTGAGAAACACCAGCATTCAAATCTTCAGCAGCAGACTGCAGCGCGTTATGAAATAATTGTCCGGCCCGACTGAGTCTCACACTCTCTAAGGCATCCACCAGTGTCTCGACCGATCGAGGCTTGCTCGCCGGCCGACAGTGCTGGTAGACCAACGCCGTCGAAAGCCCGTCGTCCGGACAGACGATGACGAAATACAGACCGAGCGGAATCCTGACAGGCTCAATCACCTCACCGCGACCACGGCCGATGGCGGCTGCCGAGCGACAAAGAAAGAACGGAATATCGCTTCCTAATTGCGATGCCAGTTCAGTCAATAGGCCGTGCGACAGATCCAGATTCCAGAATCGATTCAACGCCATCAACGTCGCCGCCGCGTCGCTTGAACCTCCTGCCAAGCCCGCTGCAGCCGGAATTCGTTTTTGCAGCTCGATGCGAACTCCGTGACTAACGCCCGTGTGATCTCGCAGCAACCGAGCCGCCCGCACGACGAGGTTATTCCCGTCGCTTGGCAGCTTGTCGGCGGCACGCAATTTCGCGCCGCAATTTGAGCCTGCCGCAAAACAACTCAGGCGAATTTGCCCTGAAGCCTCCTCACTGAAAGACAACGTATCGTAAAGGCCGACGCTGACCATCAGCGTTTCCAGCTCGTGGAAGCCGTCGGCACGTTTCGCTAGTATCTCCAGAAACAAATTGAGTTTCGCTGGCGTTTCAACGACCAATGATCGTTGACGCCGGATTAACCGCATTGCCAGATCTTCCTGACGTATTTCCTGCCTGGGACACAGGTCGGAACTTCGATCAGTGGTTGGACGTCCCCGGAAAACCAAGCAAGGAACAACTGCACGCGCCTCTCACGTAACGTGCGGAGAGGGGGCGAATGAAGTGTGCCTCCTGCAAGGTCTGTTCAAGAACCTCCGTATTCTCGACAGGCAGCCGAACAGAATCGCGACCGCCAACTGCCTTTTCTCGCCTATCTAACCGTATAGACGACTACACATTCAGCGATGCTAGCCAAATCCGGAATTTTCGTCAAGGCGATTTTTTTGAGACCCGCGTCTCGCCCACACGAGGCACTCGCCGCGATCCTCGACCAATCACCGGACGCGCGGGAAGTGTACGTCGACTTGACCGTGCATTGTGTACATCCGAAATCGTTTGCCGTCGTGGACGAGTATGTTGCTCGACTTGTTCTCGCCGATTGGCTGCAACGGGTTGTCGGCGTATTTCTTCCAGTGAATCAGGTCGGTCGAGACGGCAATGTTAGAGGTCCACAGGTTCGGCTTGGGCTCGCGCGACGTGCCGTGGTAGCAGGTGTAATACTTCCCGTTGTGTTTGATGATCTGGTTCATGGCAATCAGATCCTTGTCGTGCTTGCCCTGTCCGGGGGAGAGAACTGGCTCGTCCTGCACGTTCCGCCAGACCTGCATGTCCTTCGAGGTCGCCAGCCAGACACCCAGGTCGCGACGTTCGTAAAACAGATACCAGGTGCCTTTTTCGTACCACACGGTCGGCGTGCCATAGGGGCCTTTTTCAATCGGTTTGCCGTTGACCAGACGGACGTCAAGCGTCCCCTGGCTGTCCCATTGAATGCCATCGGTCGATGTCAGTAGAAACGGTTGGTCGCCCTTCCCTTCGGCGAACATGTAATACGTCTTTCCTTTTTTGACGATCATCATGTCCTCGATCCAGTGCTTGTCATAGATCGGATTGTCGGCGTGGCGCGCCCACTTGAGTCCGTCTTTCGACGTGGCATAGCCCAGGTGCTTCACTCCCTCGCGCGTGCCGTCGTATCCGGTGTACCACATTTTCCAAATGCCACCGTCGCGAAGAATCCAGCCGCGTTCGCGAATCTTCGTATCCCACTTCCCCTCGCCGGCTCCTGCGAACAGCGGGTTCGCCTTGTGCGCTGCCCAGTTCACCAATTCCGGCGGGAACTCATTGTCGGCGGCGGCGAGGCGCGTCGTCCCCATCAGCGCAAAAGCAACGAACAGCAGGGGCATCCAGATTGCGCGAGACCCCAACGCCCTCCGGCAGCCCGTCGCCGACGGTTGTGAAGCAAAGCCATTGATGTGTGAAATGGAATCTGAGTTCATCACGAATCCTGTAACAGCGGAAGGGGCCGAAAAAATGTTGTGTTCGCGTTATTCATGGTAAACGCTTCGGCTAGCAGTTGCATCCGTCGCGAACAGTCAGCCCGATTTTGGCTGTTTCATTTCGCGACGCTGTGACGTTTCGCTCACATAACGATTTCCACATACCAACCGCGAGGCGCAGGATTTTTGTTGCACTCGTCAAAAAGCAGGTTTACGATCAGGTCGTTCACGGCACCCAGACACCACATTCCATCTTTCAATCCTCGAGGTGCTAACATGAACTGCTTCAGTTTCGAGTCCAGTCTCCGTCTGCGCTTCTCGGCGTTGTCCTTGTTCATCGGCATGTTTCTAGTCGCCGGCGAATCGACAGCCAGCGCACAATTCGACGATCTGCTTCGTCGTATTCCCTCGGATGCAACCGCCATTATTGTGATGGACGTTAAGGGCATTCATCAAAGTCCGATCGCAGTGCGGCGTCATTGGGGGCAGAAGCACGAACAGGCCTACATGCAAAGCCCGTTGATTCTGCCGCCCGAAGCCGATCGGATTGTGTTGGCTGCCGACGTGGATGCTTCCAATGGATTTGAAACCGAATGGGAAATGGCGGTGATGAGCCTGACCGAACCCATTCAAATGCGAAGCGTTGCCCGCGCCGAAAGCGGTTATCTCGACAAACTCAACGGCCTGGAAGTCGCCTGGACACCCAGCAATGCGTACTTCGTCGGGTTTGAGGAAAAGACGCTGGGCGCGATGTTTCCGGCCGAGCGAAAAGACGTCTCCCGCTGGATTGGTTTTGCCCAACGCAACAGAGACGTGCTGATCTCCGATTACCTCGTGTCGGCAGCGAAAAAGGTGAATCAGAAAACGCAGATTGTGTTGGCCATCGACCTGAAGGACGTTATCGATCCACACGAACTTTCCGAAAAGCTGAGTACGTCAACTGTGCTGAAGGGGAATACCCGGAAGGCCGAACAACTTTTCCCCATCATTCTGGGAATTCAGGGCGCAACGTTGTCGGTCAATTTGGGAGTGACTGCCGAAGGCACACTGCGGGTCGATTTCGCATCCGATGCTGCACCCTTTGCCAATTTCGCACGGCCGATGTTGTTTCATGCTTTGAACAACGTAGGAGCCAATATCGGCGAGCTTGAAAAGTGGACGACGAAAATCGACGGGAACTCCATCACCGCGACGGGCAGGATGAGCGACACTCAACTGCGTCGCGTGTTCAGCCTGCTCGAAATTCCCTCGACAAAATTCAGTAGCCTCAAAGATGAAGACGTCGAAAGTCCGGGCAGTGCCGATCAGGTTGCCAAGAAATCGAAGACCTATTACTCCGCGGTCAACACACTCATTGAAGACCTGCGCAAGACGCTCGAAGATACGCGAGATAATCACGCGGTCTGGATGGAGCGGTATGCCCGCAAAGTCGATCGGCTGCCGTTGCTGCACGTCGATAAAGACCTGTTGGACTGGGGTGCGAACGTCGGCGAGACGTTTCGCGTGATGGCCCTTTCGACGCGATCGAGCGGAATCAAAACGGGCGTTCGCAAGTCGAGCGTTTATGGCAGATATCAACTCAATTATCACGACACCGGCGGAGTTGCCTATCGCGGTCGCTACGGTGCGGGATACGCCAGCAGCGGATACACCACCGCGCGAAAAACAAGCAGTGTGAAGGCACAAATTCGCACCGAAGAACGTGCGAAAGCCAAAGCGGTCCGCTACGAAAGTTGGAAGTCGATGGAAGACGCCACCGCCGCCATTCGCCGCAGGATGACAGAGCGGTACCAGGTTGAGTTTTGATTGTTCTTGATGAATAGAATAACGGACGCGCGGCATCCGCAGGGGAATGGCTTGAGTGTGCCGACGCGCCGGCGAGGTTCGTAGTGACCGCATTCATGCGGTTCGATTGCTTCTTGCCGCGCCGCCCCAACTAGCTCGCCACTATTTGCGGCGCTCACCGCTGGCCGGCACGATGGTGCCTTTGTTACCGGCGGACTGCTCGTAGACTTTGGCCAGTTCGATCAGCAGGGCTTCGAGCTGCCCCGTGTAGTCGGCCTGCGGAATCGTCTCTTTACGGTCGCGAAGCTGAATGACCGACAACTCCAACTCGTCGCGATGGCGGCGGAGTTCGGGCGGCAGTCGATGTTCCTCGGGGCTGCGCACCAGATGAAACTGGTGCGCGCGGTAGCCGTCGATGGCCGTATTGTCGGCCGATTTCTTGTTGGGGCGAATTCCGCGAAAAAAGTCGGCTCGCACCGCGCGACCATCGCCGTTGTCTTCCAGCAGCGAATGTTCCGTCGCCAGCCGTCCTTCGGTTTTGTAGAACTCCTCAACTTTCCGCGACGCCGACAGCCAGGCTTCCAGTAGCGACGTCTGCCCGTCCTTGTCGAGATCCGCCTTCGCGTCGGCAATGCTGGCTGAAAGATACTTGCCGAAGCGGGCGAAGTTCTGCTCCGATCCGCTCTTCGCTGCGGTTACGATGACGCGATTGGCCGCCGAGAGTTTGTTGACGAACGGACCGCTTGCGGAGCCGCAATTGACAACCGCGACCGGCCGCTTTAGCGGCTTCAGCCATTCGGCCAGATCGGTGGCCGACACGTCGGGTCCGCGCAGATTGAACCGGGCAGTGCGTCCGTCGAACGTGCCGTGTCCGATCAATACCAGCCAGAGTTCCTGGTCCGTCGTATCGGCCGCGCGTTCCAAAATGTTCTTCAACCGATCACGATCCAACGCTTGCGGTTTTGCAGCATTCTCATCCGTCCCAATCAGAACGAAATCCGCCCCGCCCTTGGTTGCCGCCGTCTTCCACTGTTCGGCCCAACCGGTGAATTCCTTCTCGTATTCCGGTGCACCAGTCGCCCCGACGACAACGACGACCGATTGTTTCGCGACGTCATCAGCGCGAACGGGAGGTGAAGTAAAAAGGAAAAAAGAAAAAGTAACAAATGAAAGGCAATGGACCGCGCGATTACGGGCGCTTTGCGAGAATCGGTTCGTGCGCGACGAAACGTCACTCTGACTTCTGAAGTGTTTTCTGATTTTCGTACCGCTCATGCGAGTCCCTTCCAGCGACGCAGTCCCCATTCACTTACGAAACATCCGATGGCCATCAGCATCACCCATGCCTGATGCCACAGCGGAAAAGTCCACGGCTCCTCAATCGGAACATGCCGCGTGGGCAAACTGCGGGCAAATCGGCTGAGATCATTGGCGGCGACGATCTCACCGCCGGTTTTCTCCGCTAACGTACTCATCAATTCCCGGTTGAGTTTCACCTGTTGAAATTCGTCGGCGGCGGGATTGCCGGCCCAGCCTGACTGAACCTTGCCAATCGGTTTTCCCTCATCGTCCGTTGTAACTGCCTCAACCAGCACCGGCCCCGGTTCGCGCGGAACGTATGCCGCCTGATAAACACCCGGCTCTTCGAGCGACGGTTCGGCATTGATGACGACCGGCTTACCCGAGGGGGAGGTGATTGTAAGTTTGACCGCCGCGCTGTCGAGCGGCTGGAAGTTCTTATCGAGAACATGGGTTCTGAGCGTCAGCGCGGTCGATGCTGCATCGGGATTTTCCGCAACCGCCAGTTCAACCCGGTGAGGAACGTCGGCCACCAACCACCGCAACATTTGCCGCCACGCTTTGGCCGCGTCGTCGGTCGTTTCATCGTCGCGTTGCAATTGCCACCGCCAGAGGTCACCGATTGTCAGCGCGGCACATCGCCCACGACCGTAGCGCTGCACCACCAGCGCGGGTAACTGTTTGCCGACATCGTCGGCCGCGTGCGCCAACACCGAGGCTCCCGGTTTGACGGCACCGACACGATTCGACGTGCGAAACTCCGGCATTGTTTCAAACCGCTGGAGTTCCTCGGCTTCATTTGCTCGCAGTCGGACCCACGGTTTCAACCAACCGTCGCGCGTCAGTGTCAATCGGTATCGGGCATCGGGCCGCGCTGAAGGAACGCGGTCGAGGTAAACCGGCAGCATGTCGCCGACGGGCGTGCGGGCGTAACCGCCGTTGCGATACGACTCCTGTCCGCCCAGCATCAGCAGTCCGCCGCCACGCTCCGAAACGAATCGTTCCAACAGTTCCATTTGATCCTGCGAGAAAAAGGCTGCCTCCAGATCGTCGATCACAATCGCATCGAAGTGGAAGAGGTCGCGCTCCGTTTTTGGGAAACCGTCACGCAGTTCGGCGGCGTCCTTCATGTTCAACCGAACCAGAACGGGCTGGTCGTATTGTTCGGTTTCGGCATCGATTTCTTTCTTGAATCCGCGAAAGAGCGAATTGTTCGACTCGCCGGTACGGCCGCGAAAGTCAAATTTGGCTTCGCGTTTCGCGATGCGGATGAGCGCCGCCAATGCGATTTGATCGTCCTTTTCGACAGCGCGGCTGAGAAACTTGTATTCCCAATTCGGCCGGCCCGAAACGTACAACACGCGATGCGCACCCGGTCCACGATCAATCTCGATCAATCGGGTATTGTTCGCCAGCGTCGCTTCTGATGATCCACCGGATGTCTCGAAGGCGTCGCGTTCATCGGCGGGGAAGGCCCGCACTCGGTAGAACGACACGCCGGTTGTGGGCCGCAACTTGAAACGGACCGACGCGACAGATTCGCCATCATTGTCGGTTGCCGAAATCGTCTGTTCTTGAACTGAATTGCCTTCGGCGTCGAGCAACTGAACGACGATGTCGCTGTCGTGATATCCGCTACGCTTGACGTCGGCCCGCACCGTCACCGGCGCGTCTTCAAATGCTGTTTGACTGATCGAGACATTGTTGACTGCAACGTCGCGCGGCGATTCTTTCGCTCCAAACAGAACGGGATAAATTGGCGGCAGGTCTTCGGTGTTGAAGTCGGCGAGGTTCGCGTCGAGATCGGTCGCTGCACCGTCGGTCATTAACAGCACGCCGGCCAACGGTCGGTTGTGAAATCGTTCGCGGATTGTCTGTAGCGCTGCGGCGAGCGACGTACCGGTTCCCTGAAAGTCGAGGGTAGTGAAGTCGGCGGTGCGACTCAGTTGATCGTCGATGAGATACTGCCGAACGTCGAAATCCTGCTCTAGCCGCACGCGCCAGTCGGCCTTGTTATTGTTGAGCAGCCGCTTCAAACTCTCGCCGCGCGTGGGTTGGTTGGCATCGTCGCGAATTGTGAGGCTTTGGCTGTTGTCCGCCAGCAGCAGGAAGATGTTTGCACCGGGTCGGGCGCGCGTTCCACTCCACAGCGGCTCCACCAGAAACACGATCAGCAACGCGAACCCGATCACCTTCAGTGCAATGGAGGCCAACTGTATTCGCCGATCAACCGACGCGTTGCGGTAGGCCTGCCACAACACGAACAGCGCGACGACGAACAGTCCGAGGGACGGCAGCAGCCAGTCGCGATTGCCGATTATGAGATGTGCCAACGTCATGCGGTGTGCCTTAGGATTGTGCTTTCTGAATCACTGCAGGATTGGTTCGCGTATCCCGGCAGCCGCGAAACGGCAAGCCAAAACACGTTTCTCCCCATCTCCTTATCTCCCCGTCTCCCCATCTCTCTTTTCCCCTTGTCCCAGTCGTTTGTAGTACTGCTCGACGAGGTCTGAGAAGCGGTCCTGGACCGGTTCGCGGTCGATGGGTACGAGGGCGTCGCTGGATTCGCGGCGGGCGATGTCTTCTGCCAGCCGTTGTTGCAATTCCACCAATGGCTGCAGAATGGTGTCGCGCACCAGATCCCAGTTCGGTTCTTTGGAATGTCGTTTGAATTCGACGCGCATACTGCGTGCCCGGTCGCGAACACGGGCAACATCGTCGCGGAGTTTCGGGTCTTCGACCATCTCCTCAACGTCGCGTAGTTTGTCCGACCATTTGCGGAAGTCGTCGCCGGTTAGCGGTTTCATCTCGCCACCATGATCGCCCGGCCCGCCCGACATGCCGCCTTGATTAAGGAACGACGACAACGGTCCCGGCTGGCTCTTGCTGCTCTTGCCTTGTCCTTCGCCGCGCAGCCCCGGTTTCTTGCCGCCGCCTGATTTTCCTGATCCCGACGACTGGCCAGCAGACGATTGACCGGCCGATGGCTGACCGTTTGGTGACTTACCGCCAGCTGATTGACCGGGCATTGGTGCCTTACCCGACGGTGATTTGCCCGGCGAGGAACCGGATTTGGATGGCTGTTTGCCGTTGTTCGCTGCGCCGGCATTGGGTTTCTTGGGATTGGCACCCGGTGGTTGGTTGGTTTGGTTTGGCTGTTGTGAACCTTTTGAGGGTTGCTGTCGCTCAGCGGTCTGCTTGGGTTTGCCGCCGGTTTGCTGCTGTTGCCGCGTGTCGGCTTGGGCGACTTCGTTCTTCAGTGCTTTGGTGATGTCTTCGAGTTCTTTCTTTGCGGTGCGGAGCGATTCCGTCTCACTGCCGAGCACCGATTCGGCCGCCTTTTCAATCCCCTTGCGAACACGTTCGATACCGCGGCTTGCCTGCTGCTGGGAATCGTCGGCCTCTTTCGTCAAGCCCTTGTCAACGAGTTCGGATGCTGCTTCGAGGTGTTTTCCCGGTTGATCGTCGCGGGCTTTGCGGATGGTGTCGTACAGTTTGCGAGTCAGCAACGGCTCAGTCTGTTCGGCTTTGCGAACGACGTCTCCGGCCTGGTCGAGCAGTTTATCGAGATTCTGTTTTTGCTGTTCCATGTCGCGTGCGATCTTCTGTCGATGGCTCGAATCGCGAAGCGTGCGGCGACGGGTGTCGTTGAGCGACTTCAATTCTTTGGTGAGTTCGCCCTGTTTTTCAGAGATCGCACGCGAGCGGTCGCGGAGGTCTTTCATCTCGTCGGCGAATTGTCCTGCCGACCGCTTACGGAAATCTTCTTTCAGATTCTTCAGTTCGCGTTCGGTCCGTGTGCCCGTGTTGAGTGCTTGTGAGAGTTGTCCCTGTTTCAGCGCTTCAGAAGTTTGCCTAATTTTTTCGCGCGTCTGGTCGAGCTTGCGTCGGTCGTCGGCCATTTTCTGTTGGTTTTCCGGCCGGTCCATGCGGTTTCGCAACTTATCGACGTCGCGGAGCATTTCCTGCTGCTCGTCGCGGAGCCGTTTCAAACGGCGACGGATTTCTTCCCGTTGTTGTTCGGTCTTCGCTACCCGTAGAGCGTTATCCAGTTCCTTCAGCTTGTCGTTCAATCCCTGCTGACGGCGGGCCAGATCGCGGAGCCGGTTGAGCACTTGCAGCTGCTCGCGATTCTCCGCCGATGCCTTGTTGCCCGCGGCGTTCTGCTTGGTTTGATAACGGTTCTCTTTGTTCGAGAGTTCCAGCTGGTTCATCTGCTTTTGCGATCGGCTGCTGCCTCCGCCGCCCCCGCCTCCGCCGCCGCTTTTCTTTTTCGAGACTTTGTGTTCGCGGGCGCGGAGTTTGAGCAGACCCTGATAGGCCGACTGCTCCGACGAGATTGCCGCCGTTAATCGACTTGCGTCATTCTCGTTGATGGACTCCTGCAGTGCGTCGAGGGCATTCGTCATCTGTTCGACGATGCTGCTGACGTACCCTTTGGATTTCGCGTCTTTCAGTTTCTGCTCGAGTTTTCGGAGTTGATCGAGGGCCGACTGTTGCGAATCGGAAATCAACTGGACGTCGGCAGCAAATGTTTCACTTGGCTGCGCTGACGTCTCGCGGCGAATGATCTTCCAGGTGGCGTTGACGATCTGTTTCTGCAATTTGCCAAGGTCTTCCAACTTCTTTGACTGCGGACTGCCGCCGCCTTGTTTTTTCGATCCGCCGCCCGGCGGTTGTTGTCCCTGCCGAAAGATTTCCTCGAAATGACGTACCTCGGCGAAGAACATGTCGCTAAAGGTGCGGCGGAGTTTGCCGTCGCTGCCGTAGTCGTCGGCGAAGAAATAATACGACAGCAACTGGTCGGGCTTGGCACCTAGTTGTTCAAATGATAGCAAGTGGGCGATCTCGCGATGCTCTCGACCGGGAACCGATTCGCCGATGACCAGCGTCGTTGGTTCCTGCCCCGCCAGACCGTAGATCAGTCCGTATTGTTTCACGCCGAAGTCGTCCCACGTGGAGGCTTCCAGCGATAGCTCTTCGATGGGCGAGACGCGGAGATCTTTGGCCGGGAAGGCGAGTTTGACTTCGGGGCGCCGATTCGGTGTCACCTCGATGATCACTTCCTGCGGGAACTTGTTGTGCCGATCTTGTTCATCGATGAGCAGCAACTCGTACCGCTGGTTCTTTGGGGGCGTCAGTGTCAGCACGAAGCGGTCGCGGCTTCCAGACACAAATTCAAACTCGATGGGCGAATCGTTTTCGTCGATCAAGCGCGCAGCGGCAATCGGTTTGTTGGCGCGACCGACGAGTGTGATTTGCGATCCTTCCACGACGCTCACCCGCCGCGTGTCTTCCAGTGTCGTTTCGGGCAGACCGGTGTATTCGGGAAATTGAATGACCGCGTCGAGCTGCTCCAACGCCGGAAAATCAAAAACGGTGATGCGGAACTCTCGCGTGCGGCGGCCGTCGAATTCGATGTGATACGTTGTATCGTGTTTGACTTCACTGAGCCGACCACCAAACACAGGATCGTCCAGGCTCTTCGACAGGGGAACGCGATTCGGCTTGCCTGTGGGATCGGCGGTCATGAGCGTGACATCGGCCGGCAACCGGCGGTCGAAGCGTGCCAGCACCAGCAAATCGGTTCCGCGTTCGAGTTCAACATCGCCCGGTTCAACGGTGACGCCTGAATCTAACTGCTCGGTTGCAGCCGCTTGCCCGAGCAGCGCTGCGGAACTATGAACGTCGGCAATAGCCGGCGGTCGCAGCCAGAACATGGCGATTGTTGTTGCGAACAGCGCCAGGCCGACGAATTGCAACAACGCCGACGATGCCAATCGCGATGTCGGTATCACCTTCAACCAGTCGTGACTTCGTGCATGATCGAGTGCTTCAGCGACAACCTGATTCTGTAGGTAATTCAATCGACCGGTTTCTACCGAGGGTTGTTGTTCCAGCGCGGCAAGCAGTCGTTGATTCAGATCGGGAAATTCTCGTTCGATGCTTCGCGCTGCCGTATGCCGATTCACTCTGCAGCGGCGGAATAACAACACGGTCAACAGGAACAGCAACGTCAGCGAAGCCGCCAGCGTCGCTGAATTTCGACCGAGCCACTCCGCCTGCGTTTGTGTCCAAATGGTCCATAACCCCATCGCAGCGGCAGTGGCTAGAAATAACGCGAACGCCGTTCGCCGCAGAAAACGGTCGCGGGAAACTCGTCCAGCGACACGGTCCAGTTGAGAATGGAGTTGTTTCAACTTCATGATTCCGCCCCCTCGGCATGACCAATCGCAATCTGTTTTGTTGTGCGGCCCGCGAGCCAGGTTTCGGCCATCAGCGCGACAATGGCCGCCAGGATCAGCCATCGCCAGATTTTCTGCCGCCCTTCCAGTTCGACCGCTTTCAATTGCCGTTCGCGCTGTGCAGCGGCCGCCTTGGTTGCCGGCGTTTCGGTCGGTTTCAGCGGGATGCCAAGCGCTTCCAGTTTTTCCACCGGCATGGGAGCGGTGCGGCTCTCGCTTGCTGCCAGACCGACCGTGAACCGCGGCACATCCGGCGCGTCGCCCAATCGATAAACCCCCGGCACGACGGTGTCGGTGAAGGTTCGCTGCCCGGACGTGAGTTGGATCGTTTGACTTTCGGGACCATGCACGACCGACGGCGTCGCCGATTCGTTTGCTCGCGCGGCAATCGGAATCGCATCGCCGACGGTGTAGTGCCGCTGACGGTCGAGACGCCCGGCATTCAATTCCAACAAGCCGTTCATCAACGGCACGAATTTCGTGGAGAGCGCCAGTTGGCTGTCGGCGGGATGCCAACCGGAAGCAAACAACGTTGCCGATCCGCGCCCCAACTGTTTCGTAACAACGGCGGGTGTCCCGTCGTCGAAGCGGGCCAACACGCGGCAATCGGCTAACTTGTCACCATCGATCTGTCGGTACTTCCAGAAGTGAATCGACGTGAAGTCTGCAAAACGCGGATCATCGAAGGATGCGAACAACGGATGCGCGAAATCGATATCGCCCAGCATCGCATATCCCGCGACGTCGGCTTCGCGAACTTTCAGATCGGGTTTGCCGATGAGTTTGCCGAACGATTGATAGACGTCGGCCGATGACGCAACGAACAACAGCGTTCCACCTTCTTCAGCGTGGCGACGGAGCCAATCGAATTGTTTCTCAAGCAACGGTTCAGCGACGACCACCAAGCCGACGTTGTGCGTATCGGGAGAAATTGCCGGCGCTCCGGGCGGCTGTCCGATAACAGTCACACGACGCAGGCCGTTATCGGGAAACGCTCGCTCGATGTAGAATCGCAGTCCGTCAGGATCGGATGCCGTGTCACTTCCGACGTAGAGAACATTCAAGTTCTGAACAGTAGTCCGATCCACTGAGATGCTGTTGTCGAAGTCATGATCGTCGCCCGTGAGAACCAACTTGGCGGGTGACGACAGATTGGGATCGAACGGAACGCGGACAATGCGGCTGCTCCCCGGCGGCACGTAGACGTCGATTGTTTGTTCCGTGGAATAGAACGGGCCGTCGCCCTGCCATCGCAGTTGGAATTGTTCTCTTGTGGAGTTGGCCGCGTTGACGACTCGGACGCGAATCTTGTCCTCTTCAGTGGGTCGAGCTGCAGCGCTGCGCGCCAACTGCAGGCCGGCATTCGTCGTCGAAGATGGCTTGACCCGCTCGACGGACAATTTCACATCGGCCGGCCACTGTGAACGTCCCAGCGGTCTGGTTTGACTGCCGACTTGCATGTCGGAAATCAGGACAATCTCTTTTGATTTTCCGGACTGCTGATCGGTTGTCTTGACGTCGGTGGCGACGAGTGTTTCGGCAACGTACTGCAGCGCCTCACCAAGGTCTGTCGCCGCCCAACCCGGTTTTGTCTCCGCCAAGCGTTGGTGCAGTAACTTCTTGCGGGCCGCCGGTTCCAGCGATGACGATTCCTCGAACCCAACGACCTGCTTCAATGTTCGATCGAATGTGAATAGACCGATGCGATCGACCGGTGTTGCATCATCGACAATTCGTTCGGCCCGCGCGACGGCATCGTTCCATATTTTTCCGCGGCGCATGCTGGCGCTGGAGTCGAGTAGAATGGCGATCTGTCGCCCGTCGTTCACCGCGACGTTGGCACCAGTCGTGGCGCGCCAAAACGGGCGGGCGAAAGCAATTGCCAATAAGATCAACGCCAGTGCGCGGAGCAGTAGCAGCGGCCAGTTGTCGAGCCGACTGCGGCGAGTGATTTGCGGCGGCGATGGGTCAAAAAACATGACGGTGCTGAACGGGATCCGGCCACGCGGCGTGCGGCGGATCATGTGGAACAGCACCGGCAACGAAACGGCCGCAAGGCCCGCGATGAACAGTGGGGCGAGAAAACTCATGCGGCCCTCCGGTTCGCCGCCGACGTCCGCGCAGGCAAACTTCCCTTGTGTTGTCGGCTCCGCAGAAATTCACCCATCGCCACTTCGAGCGGCGTGTCGGTCACGAATTGCCGATAGCTGATTCCCAGACGGTCGCAAATCGAACGGATTCCGGCAATGTGTTCTTCGAGACGCTGCTGGTAGTTGGCGCGGGCCGTGTTGGGATCGACGTAGATCTTGCGACCCGTTTCGGCGTCCTCGAACAAAGCGGGGTTGTCGAAGTCGAAGTTCAATTCGGCCGGGTCGAGAACCTGGAACAACAAGACTTCGTGTCCTCGCGCCCGCAAATGCGCTAACCGATTTTCCAGTGTGTCGATGGGAGAGAGCAAATCGGAGACGAGGACCAGCATGCCGCGGCGGGCAACGCGCTCGGCAATTTTCTCCAGTGGTACATCGAGGTCGGTCGATTTGCCGGCGACCTGTTGTTCGAGTGTGACCATCAACCTTCGCAAATGTCCCGTGCGGAAACGGGCCGGCACGAACGATTCCATTTGATCGGCAAACGTCACCAACCCGACGGCATCGCGCTGCGACACCAGGAAATAGCTCAGCGTGGCAACCAGCGTGCGGGCGTAATCGGCCTTGCTGTAACCAAGGCTGCCGTACCCCATCGAGCGGCTCATGTCGAGAATCAGATGGCAACGCAAATTCGTTTCGTCCTCGAACCGTTTGATGTAAAACCGATCGCTGCGGGCATACAGTTTCCAATCGAGATACCGCACGTCATCGCCGGGCGCATACTGCCGGTACTCGGTGAACTCAACCGAGAACCCGTGATACGGGCTGCGGTTCAGACCGCTTTGAAACCCCTCGACGACCGCCTTTGCGCGGAGTTCGAGCGACTTGATGCGCATCAGCGTGAGCGGATCGATGAAATCACCGGATGTTGTCATGTTTCGTTGCTTGTCTGAGGTACGCCCCTTTTTCAAAATGAAAAGGGCGCAAGCGAAGTTCGTAACCGCAATTCATTTGACTGTTTCGAGGAGTTTCTGAATGACCTCCTCCGGGCCGATGCCTTCTGCTTCGGCCCGATAGTTCACCAGGATTCGATGACGCAGCGTTGGACCGGCGAGTCCGCGGATGTCTTCAATTGAGACGTGTGCGCGACCGTCGAGCAGCGCCTTCGCTTTGGCACCCAGCACGAGATACTGAGCAGCACGCAAACCGGCACCCCAACTGATCCACTGGTTGATGAACTCCGGCGTCTCTGCCTGATTGGGTCGCGAAGCGGCGGCCAGGCGGACGGCATAGCGGACCACGTCTTCGGCAATCGGAACGCCGCGGACAATTTCGTGAAAACGCAGGACGTCGTGGCCGTGGAACAACGGCTCGATGTCGGCCGGCTTGTGCGAGGTCGTCTGCGAGACGACGGCGACTTCGTCGTCTTCCGGCAGGTAATCGACGATGACGTTGAACATGAAACGATCGAGCTGCGCTTCGGGCAGCGGATACGTACCTTCCATTTCAATCGGATTCTGCGTCGCGAGAACAAAGAACGGATCTTCCAACACGTGTCGCCGTCCGCCGGCGGTGACCTGATGCTCCTGCATCGCTTCCAGTAGGGCCGCCTGTGTTTTCGGTGGTGTGCGGTTAATTTCGTCGGCCAGCACCACGTTGGCAAAGATCGGCCCTTTGACGAACATCAATTCGCGATGCCCGCTGCCGTCATCTTCGAGGATTTCGGTGCCGGTGATGTCGGTCGGCATCAGGTCGGGCGTGAACTGAATTCGCTGAAACTTCAGGTGGAATATCTGAGCAATCGAATTCACCAATAGCGTCTTCGCCAATCCCGGAGCGCCGGTGATTAAACAGTGACCACCGGCGAACAGCGAAATCAACAACTGTTCGATCACTTCCTTCTGGCCGACGATGACCTTCGAGAGTTCCCGGTCGATGTCTTGTCGGCTGGAGCGAATGAGTTCGACAACGCGTTGATCGTCATCGTAGTTTTCGGAAACGACGGAGAATGGCATTACGGTTTTCCTTTGTTGATCGATATTCAATCATCGCTTGCGGCTTAGCGTTTCTTCGGCGTGCGAAACCGCAAGCGGGGGTCAGTGTGTCATTGCGTAAAAAACAATATTGATTCCAATTGGGTACGCCTTTTTCTCGGAAAATTCGCGGAAGTACCACGGGTCTTCGCCTTCGCGTTCCCAGCCATCGCCGAGGTCGGTGTTGTGGCAAATAATGGCCATCATCCGACCGTCGTCGTCGAAGATCGCCTTATAATGCACTTCTTTCGCGTCTTCGCGCTCCCACGTCACACCTTCAAAACGGCCCCATTGTGCAACACCGATACTTGGCACCTGCGGCTTCTCTTTGAGGTCATACACGCAATGAAAAATCGGGTGTTCCAGCGGAAGTTCGGTCGGTTCGCGATCGGGAAAGACGCGTTTGATCTCGTAATAGAAATTGTCCCACTCCGCTTCGCCCCAAAAATCGTCGACCATCAGAAATCCGCCGTTCAAGAGATACCGGCGGAGTGCTTTGACTTCCTCTTCGGTGAATTCCAACCCGCCCGGTTCAATCATGTAGATGAAGGGATGATCGAACAGTTCCGGGTCGGTCAGCTCGATGATCTTTCCTTCCGGATCGACTTTCAGCGACGTCAACTGCTGCAAGCGATAGGAGAAATTCAGGTCGCTGTCGGGGTAGTCGGTTGCCCAGCGACGCCAACCGCTGGCCGAGTTGTACTTGATGCGGACGAACGTGAAGACGTCGTCGGCGAACTCGTCGTCGTTCTTCCAGTCAGGTACGCCGTTACGTTCGGTGCGCTCGCCCGACCGGCTAACGCCGGATTGAAACTGACCGACACTGACTGTCACCAGCACGCCAAGGGCGGCGACAATTAGGAACGTGGCGAGTCCGGTTCGCATCGGTCGAATTTCCTGTATCGTTCGTTTTCCTTGCCGCCTCCATAGCGGCAGCGCGTCGTTATTCCTGCTGGCGTACGATCTCCAACAACAGTCGGTGAGCCGCGCGAAATCGCGGAGCTTCTTCCAATGCTGACAGCACGAAAAGTTTTGCCTCGGGATCGCCGCGGCGATGCAGCAGCAAGGCCAACCGATACGAGACTGCGGCTGGGTCGTCCGGCTGCATCGACAGCAGCGTGCGACAGGCGGCGATGGCTTCTTCCGGGTGATCGAGTCGTTCGCCCACTTGGGCCAACGCGCGATGCGGTTGAGGAATCAGCGGATTGACCGCCAGCGCACGGTGGGCGGTGTTTCGCACCAGCGTCCAATCACCGGCGATTGTTCCCAATTCGAGCAGACGCAAATAGACATCGAGCGCCCCGGAATCGAGTGCCGCCAGTTTTTCGAGAACGTCGATTTCGTCAGCCGTTTCACCCAGTTCGCGATGAGCGCGGGCTAACGTGCGGTAACCGCAGTCGCCGCCGATGTAGCTGGGGCAAAGTTCCATCAGTTTGCGGGCCGGTTGTTTGGCCTGCTCCCATTCACCGTTTTCGATGTGCTGCTGCGCCGAATGTGTGAGCAGCATGATGTTGTTTGGCTGCGTCTTGATAAGTTGTCCAACGACGTCTCCGCCGTTGTTGACCCCGTTGTCAACAAGGGCGGCCAGGTCGGGTTCCGACCAGTCGGCTTGTGGTCCGAGTTCGGCGGCACGCTGACGGGCGAATTGCTCGAATTCCTGCTCCAGCTTGGGCAGCGGATCGGTTCGCCGCTGAAGCGCGACGTTAATCGGCAGGCCGATTGCCAGATCGCCCAGAACGTGCTTCAGCGCGTCCTGTCCGTATTGTTTCACCAGAAACTCGACGACCAATGCCGACTCGTAGTAGGCAAATTGCAGACGCAACGACGATGCGGGCGAAAGAAACGCGCCGCTGAGTTTTCCAACCGGCGTCAATTCGCCGTTTAGAATCATCTGCCTGTAGCGGGGCGTCATTCGCTGGCCCCAGGTTGGGTCGCGCTGCAACTCCTCGTGAACCGAAATCCCTTCGCTGAGCCAGCGCGGCATTTTGTTATGCGTGGCGTGCAGTGTGACGACGTGACAGAACTCGTGCCACAAGACTGCTTGCCAATTCGAGGGATGTTCGGTCTGCGAAGCCGGACTGTTGGCCGTGATGACCTTGCCAAAGCAGACGCCGAGATAGCCGGAAACCGCTGGCATACCGAAGGTGCGGACGGCGAAGTCGTTCTCGTCGGGAAAGATCTCGACCGTGATCTTGTCCGTCAGTTGCAGATCGTACTTCTTGCAGAGGGTTGCTTTTGCGTCTCCGAGCAATTTCAGGACTTCACGACCGTAAACTTCGGCTTCGTGGGTTTCCATCCGCAGAATGAAGTGTTCATTTTCCAGTGTGCGAAATTTCTCGATGCGGTCGCGGAGTTCGATGAGGTTAAACGTTGCGACTTCGTAGCCGTCGTCGTGGTGAACGGATTCGGCGATCTTCCAACCTTCATCTTCTTCACCCAACCGCAGCAAATCCTGACTCAACTGAATACGTGCCGGCAAGTAGTTCGGCGCGAACGTAAGCGCCCGCCGCTGATATGCGGCGCCTTCGGCGAAGCGATACTTCTGCGAAAGTTTACGGCCGATGAGATATTCGACGCGCGGGTTCTTGCCCCAATGTCCCTGTGCCATGCAACGGAAGGCTTCTTCACCACGGGGGTCGTTGTGAAGATGTGCGATGATTGCACGGTTGGCCCACATGTCTGTCTGGCGAGGATTGACCTTCAGAATCTGCGTCAACTTTTCTTCGGCTGCCTCATACTGTTCCGAGTCGATCAGCCGCTCGGCTTGAAACAACAGCGCGGGAACATGTCGCGGATTCAGTTCTAGCGTTTTAGCAAGCGCTGCCGCCGCGAGTTTTGAATCGGCGCCGACAAACGCTTTCGCCAGGCCGAATTGCACATCGGGGTCTTCGGGGAATCGCTTGAGCGCCACCTGAAATATCTCGGCGGCAAGTTCCGGGTCGTTCTTGTCGAACGCCAGTTCTCCGCTCGCCAAATAGGCTGCCCGGTGATTGGGATCGTTTTTCTTCGCACGGTCGTACAAGCCAACAAGGACATCGCGGGCATCGGCCCCCATCAACAAGGCGGCTCGTCCTAATGCCACGAGATCGTCGGCGTCGGTGTATCGCCAGGGAGTGCGGTTGGCAAGTTGGTCGATTTCCTTCAGCCATTTGTCGCCGCGCTCGGCGTGACCGTTCTGGCGCGTGGCATCGTGTCCCACCAATCGCAGGCAGATGCTCCAACTGTATCGCTTCAAGCCGGCATCGACGGTTGCTTCGGCATCGCGATAGCGGCCAACCGTCAGTTCGGCCTCGCTCTTCAACACATACCAATGCTCGCCGTAGGCGCGACTATCGATTGCCTTGTTCGCATAGTCGATGCACTCATCGTAATGGCCGGTAATGAGCAGCTTGTGGCACTCGGCAATTTCGGCGGCCGAGGCGGTCGCAGCTGAAGTGAGAATAAGGGCCAGCAACGTCACCAGTCTGGCGGTGACACGCGTTTTGGAACCGGCCCCGCGAACGATCGCAGGCTCACCGCTCTGAGGAATCTGCAGTCCCCGGTTATGAGAACCGCCCGGCGCGCTAGCGCCTTTCGACCGAAAATCCAGCATAAGCCCCCTTCCATGGGAGAGGCGTTACGGCCGCTGGATTCTGAAATCCCTCGACCGCACGTGAGTCGTACATCCATGCACAACGTCGCTGAGGCCTATCATTGTTGTCGGTCAGAATGCGGAACGTTAATCAATCTAGAAGTTTTGCTCAAGAACAAAATCGAGCGATCTGAGACGAAAGTTGATCCCGCGACACGGGTTGCGTAATCCTACCCACTACCGATTGATGTCGAGTTGCGCGCCGCATCCAGATTACGCACCTTTTGCAGCTTCTCACACGCTTTTCTATCCGCGGAATCTCCCTCCAGATTCAGGATGCTCTGTGATACAACACACGGGACTTGGCGGGCTGCATTTTTGTATCAATTCCCCGTTCTCGTTTGCCACTCGCTTGGGTGCCACTGGCGTGTCGCCAGTGGCACCCAAGTTGTCGATTACAAAACGACGTTGTAGTAATGCGATAGGGCCTTGATCTCTTTCTGAATCTGCAATTGCGAACGGAGTTGTGCGTTGTCGCGGCGAATCATTCTGCTGGGCGCCAGCAATCTGACCATGGGATTGCCGCGCTTGGTTCGCGCATTCGCGGCCGGATTCGATGGGCCGTTGGAAATCTGCGCAGCACTCGGTCACGGCCGATCGTACGGCATGTGGAGCCGCGTTCTCTATCGGGAATTGCCTGGCATTGTCGATTGTGGATTGTGGCCAGCACTTGCAACGAGCAGCGAGCAACCAGACAAGACATTGGGACTGATAACCGACGTCGGCAACGACTTATTGTACGGTGCCGAGGTTTCGCAGATTGCCGAATGGGTGGAAACGTGCGTCACGCGAATGAAAGGAGATGATGCCGACGTGGTGTTGACGTCCTTGCCAACCGATTGCGTCGATCGATTGGGACCGTGGCGGTATTACCCAATTCGCAAACTGTTATTCCCCAACAGTCGCATCAGTCTTGAGGAAATACGCCGCCGCGCCCACGAATTAAACGAACTGGTGCTGGAACTCGGACGGCAGCACGGAGCAACCGTAGTCGAGTTACCGGGCAAACTGTATAGCTTCGACCCAATTCATTTTCGGCACACGCGCCGCAGCGAAGCGTGGCGTCGGATTCTGTGCGGATGGTCGGAATTCCCGCCGGAAACACCAACGCACCTCGCCTCGCCGGCTGCATGGTTTCGCCTCTCGCGAATTCAACCAGAACTCCGCCGCGTGTTCGGTCGCGAACGCCGCACCGACCAACCGGTTTTCGATCGCGGACGGGTGAAGGTCTCGCTGTATTGACCGACTAAGCTGTCAGCCATCAGCTTTCAGCGGTCAGCCAGGACGCCGACGAACACCACCGTGCCTGATGCGCCTCTTTCGCACATGTGCCTCTCCAAGTCTTTTGCGCGTGACGGCGAACGGTTACTCTGTTAGAAACAGATACCGCGTCGAGTGCCGACATATCACGCGAGAGGAACGAACCAGATGGCCGGAATTTCGGAGACTCGCCACAACAAGGTCCTTCTCGCCAGTCAGAAGCGAACCACTCTTATCGTCACGCCGGCAGGCGACGCGGTTGGGTTCGATGGAGGAAATCTGCAGGACGAATTGCGGATTCTCATCAGTCTGCTCGACGGAACCGACTTGAAAAACGTCGCCGTCGATCTTGGCGGGTCGAATTACTTTGGCACCATTGTCATCGGCGGCATCACCAGTCTCGGGCAAAAAGCTGAGGAAGTCGGCGGCCGGCTCGTCATCTGCAACGCATCGGAAGAAATGCAGAACATTATGCGGGTGATGCATCTGGATGAACGATGCCCGCACTTCAAGACGCTCCGCGCCGCGTTGAAAGAACTGAATTGACATCACGACTTGACGGCTGTCGATTTCGTGCGCATCGCCCATCGCTGCATTTTTCCTTTGACCGTGACTACGCCAACCGGCTACGCTAGGGGTGTGTGCATGTTCCGCATCATTTCGGGTAATTTGAGGAAGCAATGAGTCGTACGGTTGATGATTTCTGGGCAGCGTATCACCGCGCCAGCGCATGCGCAGGACGGTCGGTGCAGATTTTTCGCACATTGGAAACCAACGGTGACTTGCTGCGATTGCTGGATGAAATCGCCGTCGATGAATTGCAGCAGGCCAGCGAAGCAATCGATGCGATTCGGTCGTATCTGGTGCCGGCGATTCCCGATGTCGCCACCTTTGGGCCGGCGATGGCCGCTTCGTGGCATCACGCGGTCTACAATTGCCTGGGTGATCTGCTCCGCGACATCATGAATATTGTTGGTGCGCCACCCGAAGTGAATTGGTACGCCGGGACCATGAGCGAGGAGCAACGCGACCAGGAACTGCTGAAAGTGGGCGATCGACTGGTCCCCATTCGCGAATTCGTCACAAAGCAATACAGCGGTGTTGAGAGCGAATTGAAACGAGCGCGTTGCATGCTCTACAAGGAAATGTCGATTGCCTGGCAAGCCTACAACTGGGAATGCGCAATGGGCATTAACGCCGAGCCACCTAATGTTGGCGGGGGAACGGCGGTGATGACTTCGCACGGGCCCGACTTCCGCTCGGTCATCTGGAACAGCAAGTCGTTTTCCTTCACGCGGCTGCAATCGCGGGCGGTGGCGCTGTTGTGGGAAGCTTGGGACAACGACACGCCGGAAGTGGGCGAAGATCACATCGTCGGTTCATTGCAGATTGAAGACCAAGCCCTGCGCGACGTTTTTTCCAACCACAAAGCGTGGGGAACCATGATCGTCGCCGGTGAAACCGAAGGCTCCTACCGGCTCGTATCATCGGCCTAAGCCGCGCGAAACCGCAAGCGGCAGTCACGCGCCCACATCGGGCTTCTTCCGTACGACTTGCACGATGAGCGCGAGCAGAATGAAGCTCCCCATCCCGTACATTCCATACGTCTTGAATGGACTGGCGCTAATGCTCGAGTAGCTGCCGAGTGCCGCCATTCCCGCAGCAACGCCCATCAGCACGTTCCAGACAATCCGCTTGCCTCCCTGCGGCAGATTCTCGCCCATCAGGCTCTTGGAATTCATCATGAAGAAGAAAGTGAAATAGGCAATCGGCAGCAGCATAAAACCGAACATCGACGTTGGCACGGCCAGCCAGAGTTTTGCATCACCGGTCCAGAAGAACGATCCGATGGCTCCGACCACTGCCGCCAGAAAACATCCGAGCCGATGTGGCATCCCTTCCGATTTCAGCCCCAACATTTCGCAGATGACGAATCCATTGATCAACATCAGAATGATGATCGTCGAAATCGCCATGCCGAGTACGCCGATGCCGAAAATGTATTGAGCGACGCCCTTACCGGTCAACGGCTCCAGCGCGCCGGCCAGATTGAACGCGTCGCGTTTGACCAGCATTGCAGCCAACTCCCGGTCGGCCTTTGGCAATTCAGATCGGGCGCGATCCAATTCTGCCTTGCTTGCGTCTGCCTTCTCTTTGTCTGAACTTTTTGTGTCTTCCGCAATCTTCGCCAGCCAAGCGGCCCCCTTCTCTTCCTTCAACCGTTTGTCTAACAACTTGTTGAATCCACCGACCAGATCCTTCGGCGGCTGGATGACGAGGCCGTTCTTGTCGGTCTCTCCCAGGAGGCCGGGAGCCGGCGTTGCATGAAACTGCGAAGCCGACGCAATGACCACGCAACTGGTCGCCAACAGGAACGGGATGAACAATCCGGTCGCCAGATCGAACACGGCTAAACCGCGAAAGTCGCGGTCCCAGCCGCGCTTCATCATCGAATAGGGCAGCAGGAACGTCATGTTAATGCCGACAGCGGTTGCCGCTGCCGTTATCATCACCTGCTGCTGTTGACCGACGATTTCCGATTTCCAAAAGCTCGAATACTCGCCCACCGATGCTAACGCACTGCCAAACTTCGCGGACGGCTCGAACAGTTGGCTGGGATTCGGAATGAACCCGCTGAAGATCGCCCCCCAATCGAGCAGGCCGCCCTTCATGCTCATCGCGACGACGACGCCAACGAAACTGACGACGACAACGCCCACCATCACTTTCAACAACACCTCGAACAGCTTGATGCCCCAACTGCCGGAATCATAAAACCACACCACAACTCCAGCAACGGCAAACAGCAAACCAACGACGATGACTTGACCGCCGGTTTGCGAAAGAATTCCCGACGAATGGAAAAACACGGCAGGCCCGAAGAAGTCGGGCGCCAGGTTTTGCCGAACGGCCGCTGTGCCGAGCGCAAATTGTGGCATGCACCACACCAGATTGGCCATCAGCGTGGCGATGGCCCAGCCCCAACCCAACACGGGATTGATGTGCTTGTTGATCGCGTCGAACGGGCGTTCGCCGGTCGAAAGCGACACATAGCCAATCGCGCTGAGCATGATGATGCCGAGAATCATCGCCAACGGTTGCAGCCACATCAGGTCGTAGCCGGCCAACACACCCAAATACAAACTGCCGGCCAGCGATCCGCCGCCCAACGTGATGGCACCCTGCAGCCAACCGGGACCAGAAAGTCGCGTATAGGCCAGCAGCTTCGCCACGGTCCCTTTCGACTGTGCCTGCAGAATCACTTGCCGATCTCGCTCGACGGCCGACGTCTCTTCGCTCATGGTGGTCTTTCAACAGTTGGGTTTCGCGGCCTTCGGGCCGAGATCACAAGAAAAAATCTGCAGTCAATCAACTAATTCTGTGGTTGGTTAATCGTGGTCCTTGCGCACATGTTTCATCGCTCGGTAGATCATCAGGTACAAACCGCTGCCGAACACGCCCACCAACATCCCGCCCACGCCGCCGGCGAGAAGTCCTGGAATCGGCTCATCGACAACGGACCAGCCAACACCGGCGCCAATCAACACACCCACCAGGACGCTGATGCCCTGAATCACGTTGTCTTTCAAGCGGACGTTTGGCCCTGCAATTGTATCGGTCACCAGATTGTACTGCTGGCGTCCCGTCATACCTGCTTGATCTTGTTCGTCGTCAAATTCCAGTTCTTCGGCATCGGACATCACAACTCTCCTGTTGTTGAAGGCCGCATTTCCACCGGAGATGATTCACACAGGCCAACCACCCACGTGTCTACTTTGCCAACTGTCTTCGCAGAATGCAAACTCAGCGTGAAACAGGAATGCCTATTGCTCACCAAGTCTCAAAAACCTGGGTGACAGAACAACCCGGTCTTGGGCAATCGCCTGCTGGCAAACGGTTCCGCCATGTGACACAATGGGTACTTTGCTGCATTTCGTTCGATCCGCTGAAAGGGACTCCCGTGATACGCTCCGCACTCCTCTTCTCGCTGTTGGTTCTCGCGACTTTCGCCCAAACGGCCATCGCCAGTGAACCGGCCCGGTTATCGCTCAAACCGAACGATCGCGTGACCCTCATTGGCAACACGTTGGCCGAGCGGATGCAGTACCACGGCCATTGGGAAACATTGCTTCACGCCCGCTTTCCCAATCACAAACTGGTCGTACGAAACATCGGCTGGTCGGCCGACGCAATTTCGACAAGGCTGCGTTCGCAGGATTTCCAGGATCACGGACACACGCTGTTCGATCACAAGCCGAACGCGATCATTGCCTTCTTCGGTTTCAACGAATCGTTCGCCGGCCCCGAAGGACTGCCGGCGTTCGAGAAGAAACTGGAAGCGTTCATCGGCGATATTCGGAAGCTGAAATACGGATCGACAACCTACGCCCGCGGATCGCAAACGCCGAAAAAGCAGGACGGCAAGGGCAAGGTCGAGCAGACTCCCACCATTGTTCTCGTCTCACCCATTGCTCATGAGAATCTTAACCGCCGGTCACTGCCCGACGGCAAAGCGAACAACAAGAACATCAAACTCTACGCCGACGCCATGGCCAATGTCGCCGCCAAGAACGGCGCACTTTTTGTCGATCTGTTCGCTCCGACCTTCTCTGCAATGAAGAAGGATAAGAAACCGTTCACAATCAACGGCGTACATTTGAACGATTACGGTTACAGCCAACTCGCCCCGATGCTCGATGGCGGACTGTTCGGCCCGTTTCCTGCGTCAGTCAAAGCCGACCTGCAGGCGCTTCGCAAAGAAGTCAACGAGAAGAACCTGCAGTTTTTCTACGACCACCGTGCCATCAACGGTTTCTACATTTACGGCGGCCGCAAGAATCCATTCGGCGTCGTCAACTTCCCCGGCGAGTTCAAGAAGTTGCGAAAAATGATTGCCCGCCGCGACGAACGCATCTGGACGGTGGCACGCGGCGAAGATGCTTCAACGAAGATCGACGACAGCGACACCGGCACGTTGGATCCAATCAAGACCAACATCAAATTCAAAGTCGAAATTACGCCATCCAGCGAAGCGCTCAAGGCGTTCAAGCTGCCCAAGGGTTATGCGATCAATCTGTTCGCTTCGGAAGAGGATTTTCCCGATCTGAAAAACCCGGTGCAATTCACATTCGACGCAAAAGGCCGGCTGTGGGTTTGCACGATGGCATCGTATCCCATGTATTTGCCGGGAGTGCCGGTCAACGACAAAATTCTCATCCTGGAAGACACCGACGGCGACGGCAAAGCGGACAAGCAGACCGTCTTCGCCGACAAGCTGCACCTGCCGACCGGAATCGAATTGGGCGACGGCGGTGCGTATGTCGCGCAGCAGCCGAATCTGATGTTCCTCAAGGACACCGATGGCGACGACAAAGCCGACGTCCGCAAACTTGTGCTACACGGTTTCGACTCGGCCGATTCGCATCACTCGATCAGCGCATTCGAGTGGGGACCGGGCGGATCACTGTATTTTCAGGAGGGAACGTTTCACCACACGCAGGTTGAAACGCCCTACGGACCGCGACGCGTGAAAAACGCGGCCGTCTTCCGTTACGAACCACGCACCGAAAAGTTCGGCGTGTTCATCTCTTACGGTTTCGCCAATCCGTGGGGACACGCCTTTGACCGATGGGGTCAAAACTTCGTCGCCGATGCGTCCGGCGGAGCCAACTACTTTGGTGCGGCCTTTTCCGGACAAGTCGATGATCCCTACAAACATCCCGGTCTGAAGCAGTTTCTCAAGAAACAATGGCGGCCGACTTCGGGATGTGAAATCGTCGCGAGCCGCAACTTCCCCGACGATACGCAGGGCGACTACCTGCTGAACAACGTGATCGGTTTTCACGGCGTACTGCGGTATCGCTTCAAAGAGGACGGTTCCGGTTTCGCCGCCGACCCGGTTGAACCGCTGTTGCAGTCGTCGAACACGAATTTCCGCCCGGTCGATTTGCAGTTCGCTCCCGATGGTACGTTGTACCTCTGCGACTGGTTCAATCCGCTGGTCGGCCACATGCAGCATTCGATTCGCGATCCCAACCGGGACACCAATCACGGCCGCATCTGGCGCATCCGCTACACGGATCGCAAGTTGGTGAAGCCGGCGACAATTGCGGGCGAGCCGATTGCCGCTCTACTCGATCAATTGAAAGTTTACGAAGACCGCACGCGATTCCGCGCACGGCGGGAACTGCGGCTGCACGATTCGGAGAAGGTGGCAGTCGGCGTCAAAAAGTGGATTGCCGGCCTGGACAAGAAAGACGAAGACTATCAGCACCATTTGCTGGAAGCGTTGTGGGTCAGTCAGCATCACGATCAGGTGGATGAAGCGTTTCTGAAACAACTGCTGAGTTCGCCCGACGCCCGCGTTCGCGCGGCCGCCACGCGGGTGCTTTGCTACTGGCAGGATCGTGTCGAGAAACCGTTGGAATTGTTGCGAACACAAGTCAACGACAATCATCCGCGTGTTCGTCTGGAAGCAATACGGGCGCTGAGTTTTGTCCAAGGCGACAAGGTGCCGCAGGCGCTGGAAGTCGCTGTTGAATCGCTGATTTACCCGCAGGACGATTACTTGAAGTACACGCTGAATGAAACGATGGCGACGTTGAATCGGCGGGTGAAAGGGGATTAGTGTGGAGTGCTCGTTCGATCCCACGGGCCGCAGCCCGTAGGCTTTTTGTGTATTGAACGCGTTTGATTTATTGATGGAATTCTTTGGCGTTGTGATTTTCATGAGTGTTAAGAGACGAACCATTCAGACCGTTTTGTTGGCGCTCGCTGTGAACGCCATCGTTGTTTTTCCAGCGATGGCCGACAGTGCGGTGCCGGCAATTATGAATCTACTCAAGAGTGGGCGGCTTCCTAAAGAGAGGCTCGGCACAGTTGTCGAACTGGTTTGCAAGCAGGGCAATGCCGAAGATTTAGGCTACATTTTCGGGCAGGCGCTCAAACCGGATGCCTTCACCAGCAGCACTCGCGTTTCGGCGCTGCAGAATCTGGCGGCGGCGACCGTCAGCCGCAAAGTGAAACCAGAGGGTGATCTCGCAGGACTTGCCAAGTTGATCCAGCCGGGCGCACCGAAGGAGCAGCGCGGTTTGCAGATGGCAGCGATCCGGCTGTGTGGGTTGTGGAAAGTCACCGCAGCCTCTGAGCAGCTACAACAGGTCGCTCTCGGTAAGTCGACCGACCTCGAATTCCGTCGTGCTGCCATCGATTCGCTGATGCAGGTCGGCGGGAAGACGGCATTGGCGACAGCCGAAAAGCTCGCAGGCTCGGAATTCCCCAAGCCGCTGCGATATCTTGCGATCGCTGGGATGACCGAACTCGATTTGGACAAGGCAACCTCGTCGGCAGTTGGTGTGTTGCAAGAGACGAAGACCGATGACGATCCTTCGGCGCTGTTCGCGGCCTTTCTCGATCAAAAAGCGGGACCGGACAAATTGGCGGCGGCCATCGATTCTGGAAAGATCCCACTCGACGCTGCTCGGCTCGGTCTGCGGTACATGTATTCGATCGGCCGCAGCGATGCGGCGTTGTCGACAGCGCTCTCGAAAGCCGCCGGCATCAATCGCGACGTCAAACCGTTGACCGAAAAAGAAGTTCAACAACTGGCAGGTGAAGTGCTGACGAGGGGCGACGCCGAGCGCGGTGAAGAGGTCTTCCGGCGAGTCGATGTCAGCTGCATGAAATGTCACGCCATCAGCAAAGCGGGCGGAGATGTCGGCCCCGACTTGAGCGCACTGGGATCGAGTTCCCCCATCGATTACGTGGTCAAGTCGATCCTGTTTCCCAATCAGGCAATCAAAGAACAGTACCGCGCTGCGGTTGTGATTACCGTCGAGGGAAAAGTCTTCACCGGCATTGTGAAGGACCGCAACGGCGAGCGCATCGTGCTCAAAGAGGCAACCGGCCGCGAACGCATTATCGCGATCGACGACATCGAGGAAGAGGAAGAGGGCAAGTCGTTGATGCCGCAGGGCTTGACGAAGTTTCTCTCGCACCGGGAACTGGTTGATCTGGTGCGTTTTCTCTCGCTGCTGGGCAAACCCGGGCCGTATGCCATCCGCACGACGCCCACCATTCAACGCTGGCGCTCGCTGCGACCGATTCCGCGCGAACTGCTCGCTACGGTTCCCGACGATGTCTCGTTTCCTGCGGTCGTTCTCGAAAACGAGTCGCTGAATTGGACGTCGGCCTATGGGAAAGTGGACGGCACGCTGCCGTTGGGCGAACTGGTCACGCAAAGCCGAAGCTCCATTCTCTACCTGCAGGGGACAGTGAACGTGACGGAAACCGGGCGGGTTGTCTTCCGTCTCAATAACGCGGACGGACTGCACGCCTGGATTGATGACGAAGCTTTCGGTTCGGAGTCATCCATCGAAACGAACCTGTCGCGCGGACGACACGCAATCACCCTGCGGATCGACACAACAAAACGGAAGTCGCGTGAATTGAAAGTTGAAGTTGTCAAAGCCGAGGATTCCGAAGTGGAGTTCACGGTCGTTGGTGGTCGTTGACATGGAACTCTTTTCTCGGCGATTGCGACTGATTTCGTGATCCGAAACCGAGCAAATCGCGTTCACAGAGAGACGGGCCGTGCACGGCGGCCGACAATAACTCGAAAGGCGCGAATCGATGGCTCTGCCGGAAGAATCACACAAGGGCGAAACACACGAGACAAACCTGCTTCCGGAAGGTCTCGTCGGTCGTCCTCTGAGTCCGACCGAAACCGATGAACCGCTCGATCTGGATGAGTCGAACGCTGGCTCGGCGCTCGGGCGGTTTCTCGTCTACGGTCTTTCGCTTCCTGAACGCACCGTGCGCAGCACCGTCTGTCTGGCGGCAGGAGCCGCAACCGAAGCGGCCGCGTTTCTGGTGCCGCAGGCGTTTCACGATTCGAAGACCTACGAACTTGTCGTGAAGCAATCGTTGAAGTTTCTGACGACCGAAGTCGGGGGGGTCGCAGAACCGGAAGACGAGGAAAAGACTCCCGACGATTTCATGGCACGCAAAGCGGTCGGCAACTTTGTCGATATGGCCGGTCTGGCGACGCTGCACGTTTCCCCGGTGTGGTTCATGGCGATTCTCAGCGACGTTGCCTATGGGTCTCAGGTGTATGTTCTCGAACTGGCAAAGGAGTTGAAGGAGCAGGGTCTGATCGACGACACCTCGACAATTCATCACGTTGACGATGTGCTGGAAGCCGTGAAGAAATCATCCGGTGAGGCGGCCGGTTTATTCGACCGGCCACCGCTTTCGGTCGAACAGTTGAAAGAATCACTCGACAACACGCGCACCACCATCAAATCGGCCGACTACACCCGTGTGCTGCCCGAAGCGGAGTTGACGAAATACTGGAGCGAGATGCGCGAGGTTGCGGCAAAGGAAGATGTGAGCCTGCTCGGCGTCTCCGGCGCATTGACAATGCATACGCTGGGCAAAGTGAGTACCGTTTCCGCCGGTGCACTGACCGGTGTGAAGGTAGTCGGCGGACTCTTCAGCCGCCACGTGGTGGGCCATTACATGACTTCGCTGGAATCCGTTCGCGAGCGAGGGTTCTATGAAGTCGTCCGCGAATCCTCAGGGCCTTACGTTGGTGCGGTCTGGAATAACTTCTCGGCGGACACGGAAACCTGGACCGAACAGCTAGTCAACGGAAAACTCTTGAACAAAGCGGCCGACGTGGTTGGCGGTTGGCTTGGCGGCAAGGATCAGGCAGCGGAAGCACCCCCTTCAGATGCAACCCAACCTCAGCCCGATGCCGAACCGCCGACAGACAGCGCCGAGACATCCTGAGAGACGGTTTCTTGGCTTTGATTCAGCTTCCGTTGGCGAAGTTTTCCCACCAAAGTGATCTCTCGCAGAAAACCGACGATTCAGCGCTGGAATTCGCTGTGACGGTTGCCTATTATGCTGGGTTTGGTTCTGTAAACATTCGTGCGCAGGTTGGTCCTGCGGCCTCGGCGAGTAGATGGCGCTCGGCTGGCTTCGCTCTCGCAGAGGCTTGTGACCTGCCGAGTCAGTTGGACTGTTTGTGAATGCCGAACCGCCGACGTCCTGCGTCGGCCAATGCTCTTCCCACGACGTTACTTACCTGAGACTTCACCATGCTCTTGATCGTTTTGCGGTGCCTTTATTTTATTGTTTGTGCAGGCGCCACCGCCACATTTGTCAGCCAGGGTGCGCCGAGAATCGAGATCGGCCCGCTGGTCATCGGCAATGAACTCGTCCTGTTCGGCATTTTCATGCTGTTGTCACAGGTTGTGACGATTGTTGACATCCTGTTGCCTCGCAAACGAATCGAGGTGATCTCGTCGATCTATTTTGGATTGCTGGTCGGAGTGTTGCTGAGCTATTTGCTCATTCAAGCTTTGTCACCGGTAATTGAAGGCTCGCCGCATCGCAACACAGTCGTGATGCTGACCGCGTTGATCTTGCCGTATTTCTGTATTTCACTGCTATTACAAACGAAGGACGACTTTCGGTTTGTCATTCCGTACATTGAGTTCGTTCGAGAACTCAAGGGGGGACGTCCGATGGTGATCGACTCCAGCGCGCTGATTGACGGGCGCATTTCGGACATGGCCGAGACGAACATTCTCGATACTCAATTGGTGGTGCCGCAATTTGTGCTGCAAGAGGTGCAGGATATTGCCGACAGCCGCGATAAGAACCGTCGCAGCCGTGGCCGCCGCGGGTTGGATATGCTCAGCAAGCTGCAGAACAACCCGAAAATGGACGTGCGAATGCACGAAGCGAGAAAGAGTGATTACAAAGGTCTGCCGGTCGATCAATGCCTGGTGGCGCTTGCCAAGCAACTGGGTGGCCGCATTATGACCAACGACTTCAACCTGAATAAAGTGGCCGGCGTGCAGGGAATTGACGTCGTGAATTTGAACGACATCGCTAATGCCTTGAAACCACGGTATCTGCCCGGCGAGCGGCTACATATCAAGATCCTCAAGGAAGGGGAATCTCAAGGGCAGGGCGTGGGATATCTGGACGACGGAACGATGGTCGTTTGCGAGCAGACGAGCCATCTCGTCGGCAACGACATCGACGTGATTGTGACCAGCGTGCTGCAAAGCAGTGCCGGCCGCATGATGTTCGGCCGTCAGGTCAACAATTCCGATCGGAGTTGATCGGGTTACATTCGCTCGGTTGTTTGAATGCCGAGCAACTGCAGCCCCTGCGCGAGAACCCTTGCCGTCAGATCGCACAATTTCAGACGACTGGTTCGCAACTCGTCCGTCTCGGCTTTTAAGACGGGGCATTCGGCAAAGAATGTGCTGAAGCTGTTGGCGGTCGCAAACAGATAGTCGGTGAGAATATTCGGCCGGTAATCGAAGACAACCGAATCGATCGCCTCGGAAAAACGACTCAGTTGCACGGCCAGCGCCCGCTCGGTATCGCTGGCCAATTCAATTGCCACCGGTGAGCTGCGGACCGTTTCGCGATCGACATTCCCTCTGCGAAAGATGCCGCACACTCGTGCGTAGGCGTACTGCATGTACGTCGCTGTATCGCCGGTGTTGGCAAGCATTTTGTCCCAACTGAACACGTAGTCGCTTTCGCGATTGTGCCGCAAGTCGGCGTACTTAATTCCGCCAACGCCGACGATTTCTGCAACCGCTGCCCGTTCGTCTTCAGCACGCTCGGGAGCGGGGTTTCCGTCCGCGTCCTTCTTTGTCTGATCGTTTTCATCGACAATCGCCCGCGCGCGGACGACCGCTTCGTCGATCAGACTTTCCAGCCCGACGGTATCGCCCGAGCGTGTCTTGAAGGGACGGCGGTCGTTCCCCAGAATCGTCCCGAAACTCACATGACGCAATTCGGTGTCGCTGTAGCCCCACTTGTTTGCTGCGCTGAACAGTAACTTGAAGTGTTCGCCCTGCCGCGCATCGACAACGTACAGGATCACATCGGCCTGGAACTTTTCGACGCGGTGTTTGATCGTCGCCAAGTCGGTCGTTGCATAGGTGAAGGCACCGTCGGTCTTCTGCACGATAAACGGTGCGGCGTTCCCTTCCAGAAACACGCAGACCGCCCCTTCGCTTTCGGTGGCGATGCCTTTCTGTTTCAGGTCGGCGACGACATCGGCCAGCAGAGGATTGTAGTAGCTTTCGCCCAGGCTCTCATCGAAATGAATATCGAGCCGGTCGTACATCGACTGCAGGGCGGCGAGGCATTGCGGGATGAAATCGTTCCATAGCCGATTGTTCTCTTCATCACCGGCATGCAACTTGGCCGTTTCCTGGCGTGCGCGATCGGCAATGTCGGGACAGGATTCTGCCAGCGCTTTCAATGCCGAATCATTGTCGACCGCTTCGATTTTCTTCTCGCTTTCACCAATTGCCTGTTTCAGTTCACCCAATTCCGATCGTGCTTTGCCGAGCGCCTTGCGGGCTTTCTTGTCAGCAGGATCGGCTGCAGCTTCGGTTGACTCTACTGCCTGTTGGTTTTCGCCCAATGTCTCGCGCATTGTCGGCAGACGCGCCTTGGTCGCATGGTAGTCCGATAATTGACTCACCAGACGGTAGAGCCTCGCCAGTTCGCCAACCGGGTCTGACGCATATGCCGTCTCATCCAGGAAGTTCTTGAAGCCGAAGATGATCATGCCGAACTGCGTACCCCAATCGCCGATGTGATTATCGCCGATGACTTTGTGGCCCAGAAAGCTGAGGACGCGGCAAAGCGAGTCGCCGATGACCGAACTGCGCAGATGGCCGACGTGCATCGGCTTGGCGACGTTGGGAGCTGAGAAATCGACGACGAACGTCCGTGGAGCAACGGTCGGTGCAACGCCCAGTCGCTCATCGCCGGCCAACCGGTTCACGTGCTGCTGCAACCAGTCGTTTTTGAGCCGCAGGTTGATGAACCCCGGACCGGCAATGTCTGGTTCTTCGCAGAGGTCGGCAACATCCAACCGTTCGACGATTTGGGCGGCGAGTTCGCGAGGATTGGTCTTCGTTTTCTTGGCCAAGGGCATGGCGCAGTTGGCCTGGAAGTCACCAAACTTTGCGTCCTGCGATGGGCGGACCAAATTGGCGAACGACGCAGGATCGTCGGCGAATTCTTGCAGAGCCGTTTTGAAACGCGACCGGAGTTCACGGAGAATATTCATGGAAGTCCACGAAAGAGGATAGAAGTCCGAGTCCGCTTTTGCAGCGTCGAAAATTCAAGGTGCCGCTAAACCGCAAGCGGACGACTACGGTCGATCCTGATTCTGGTCTTTCCAATCAACTTGCTTTGCGTCGGCCCACAGGTGTTCGAGGTCGTACAGTTCGCGGGTTTCGGGGGTGAAGACGTGCAGCACGATGTCGCCGTAATCGTGCAGCACCCACGAGGTTCCTTCACGACCTTCGCGTCCCAGCCGGCTGGAACCTTCGGCCTTCAACACACGATCAACTTCGTCGGCAATGGCGTTCATTTGCCGCTTGCTGGCAGCGGTGGTGATGACGAAGAAATCGAGGATCGGCGTCACCGACGTGAGGTCGAGAACCAGCGTATCTTCCCCGCGGTATTCGTCGGCAATTTGTGCACAACGAATTGCATGAGCAAGACTGCGTTCCAGGCCGGCGCACGGCGCCACCGGTTTACCGGGTTCGTCGCTGATGGCGGCTCTCCGCTCGTTGGTTTTCTGCGTTGTCTGCATCGGGTCTGCCGTTCATTTTCTGATCGGCAGGCCGGACACGACAACCGATGACGATCTGTTAGAAGAGGTTTTGAATTGTGTATTGGACAACGAGTCCCGCAAACACAACCGATACCATACTCATCAGTTTGATGAGAATGTTCAAGCTCGGCCCACTGGTATCTTTGAACGGATCGCCCACCGTATCGCCCACGACGGTCGCTTTGTGCGCTTCGGTTCCCTTGCCGCCATGTGCACCCGCTTCGACGTACTTCTTGGCGTTGTCCCAAGAGCCGCCCGCGTTGGCCATAAAGATGGCAACGGCGAAACCGGATGTCAGTCCACCGGCCAGCATGCCCATCACGCCTTCAACACCGAGCAATAGACCAACGCCAATCGGCCCGCAGATACCCAACAGGGCGGGGACCATCATTTCCTTCTGGGCTGCCGCCGTGCTGATATCGACACAGGCTGCATACTCGGGTTCGGCGGTTCCTTCCATAATCCCGGTGATCTCACGAAATTGTCGCCTGACCTCTTCCACCATGGCATTCGCTGCCCGACCGACCGCTTTCATGGTCATGGCACAGAACACAAACGCTAACATCACGCCCATGAACATCCCGACGAGTACCTTGGGATTCATGATGGTGACGTTGTAGTAGCGGACAAAATCGGGAATGGTAGCATCGCCGTTGGCAACCACCTTGTCATTGTCGAGGAGTGCCTGAAGATTGATTGTGATGGGGGCGCGATCCTTATCGACGAGAACGCTTCCCACCGGAGCGCTCTTGATTGTCAGCAGATCCTGATCTTTGTTGAGTACCTTGGATGATGCCGGAAAGATCAGAAAAACAGAGGGATGCTGATCGCCCTGCTCCTTATATGCCAAAGCGGTCCGACTGAGGAGAAACACCTTGGCATGAGCCATGTCGTCCGACGCTCCGCCATTGTTCATGACTTCCTCGACGGCAGGTTTCTCAGCCCAATGGTCGAAACCGACGCGGACTTCTTCGACATACGCGGCGAGCAAGGCCAAGGCGGTCAATGCGGCCGAACCGATGGCGAAGCCCTTGCCGGTGGCGGCCGTCGTATTTCCAAGACTGTCGAGTGCGTCGGTCCGCTCGCGAACGATTGGTTCCAGTTCGCTCATTTGGGCGTTGCCGCCCGCGTTGTCGGCAATTGGCCCGTAAGCGTCGGTCGCCAGCGTGATACCCAGGGTACTCAACATGCCGACGGCAGCAACGGCGACACCGTACAGCCCCATCGCAAAGAAGTCTGGATTGGTAAATCCACTGAGACCCACACAACTTCCGAACGCCGCCAGAATGGCGACGCCGATAACGACGATTGGCACCCACACGCTGAACAACCCTTCCGCAATTCCAGCGATAATGACCGTCGCCGGTCCGCCCTTCGATTGGTCGGCAATTCGTTTGGTCGGTGCGTACTCTTCGCTTGTCGAATATTCGGTCCATTTCCCGATGATGGTTCCGGCAATCAGTCCAATCACAATTGCGCCAAACACGCCAAACAGGGACTCTCCAACGCGGTACTTTGTTGTAGCTTCTTCCAATGTCGTCATCCCGTCGGGTAATGTCACTTTCGACGGCCCAACCAGGAACATGTAGACCAGTCCGGCGGCGGCCACCGCAACCAGCACACTACTGCCATCAATGCCGCGGGCCAACGCCTTCAGCAGGTTACGCTGCGAAGCGCCTTCTTCAGTGCGAACGAGATAGATGCCGATAATGGACACCAGAATTCCGACACCGGCCAACACCATCGGCAGCAGCAACATGTTGTACTGCATTTCCGGCCAGCCGCGGTAAGCGGCGACGCCGAGTGCGGCACTGGCGAGGATCGATCCACAATAGGATTCGTACAAGTCGGCACCCATGCCGGCGACATCGCCGACGTTGTCGCCGACGTTGTCGGCGATGGTGGCGGGGTTCCGCACATCGTCTTCGGGAATGCCGGCTTCGACTTTACCGACGAGGTCGGCACCGACATCGGCCGCTTTGGTGAAGATACCGCCGCCGACACGTGCAAAGAGTGCCTGACTGCTCGCTCCCATGCCGAAGCAGAGCATGGTGACGGTAATTTCGGTCAGCTCCATTCCCCAGATCCAGTTCAGAAAACCGAACCAGAGGCAGATATCCAACAGACCCAGGCCAACCACAACCAGCCCCATCACCGCGCCACTGCGAAAGGCGACCTGCAGGCCCTGGTTAAGCGAGTTCATTGCACCTTGTGCAGTACGGGAACTGGCCAGAGTGGCGGTCTTCATGCCGAACCAGCCGGCCACACCAGAGAAAAATCCACCGGTGAGAAACGCGAATGGCACCCATTTCGACTGGGCTCCGAAGCCGAAAGCAACGACGGCCAGCAACACGCAGGTGATGGCAAAGAAGACGGCAACAACTTTGTATTGCCGCGTGAGATAGGCGTCGGCTCCGTCGCGGACGTGCTGGGCGATCCGGACCATTGTCTCGTTGCCCTCGTCCTGGGCAACCATCCACTTGAAGAACTTGAATGCAAAGATCAGGGCGATAACCGAACCGACAATCGCGATGGTAAAGCCAAGATAAACCGGCCCTTGATCGACATCTTTGGCATACACTCCTTCGGCGGCAACTGCGGCGTTGGAACAGAGCGTCAGAATTGCTCCGGTCAACAAAAAGCCCCTTAACTTGCCATCCATTTGTCGCAAGCGCTTGATCAAATTCATCCTCAGAGTCGTCCTTCGTTGAGTGGAGCAAGAACCACTTTTTTGATTGGACCGGCCGCTACACGCCGCCGGAAAGTCCGCCTGCGCGGCAGATGTCAAAGCCGCGCCATCAATCCCGTTTTGCTCAGTCTGCCCTGTTTTCCTGTCTAATATCTGGCGGAGTGTACCGGCCGCGCCAATCGTTTGTCAACAAAGTTGAACGGGCGTTGGCAGTGATGTCGGAAAATCGCGAGAAGCGCATGGTGAGCCCCAAGAGTGTGGGGTCTCGGCGCGATTGGAAGGGGCCGTTGGGGACACCAAGCAGCTATCGGCTGCCCGATCACAGGAAAGGATCGCCAAGACGCGGGCTGCACGAAGTGCCACCGCGCCGGACTTCAGGCGGGGGGTTTCCGTCTCAGTCGCTTCCCCGTTGCTGTCGCAGCATTGTTGCCTCGAGTTGCGGAACGGATGCCTGATTGCTCAACCACAGTAGACCAATTGTCGAGCCATATTTCGCCGGATCGGGCATGGTCGTGCCGCGAAGAGAGTGAATGTACCGCAGTAAGAGTACGCCTTTCAGAGCCTCTTCGATGGCAAACTCGTCGCCTTTGATGTCCTGGAAGTACTCATTGAATGCGAGGTTGTAGCTCGTCAGCCCCTTTTCGACCAATTGAAGCGCTTCGTCGAGGTTGTTTTCCTCGAAGACGGCCTGTTCGGCCCGATAAAGCAATCGATGTGCTTCGACCGTTGTATCCTGCTGCTCGGCATTGGCCCGCCGTTTCCAGTAGCGGTAATTCACAATGTTCTGCATCGATGTCACGTCGCGTCGCAGTGCTTCAACGGCAATATTTTCTTCGTCTGGACTGACGTCATTCTGTCGGGCAACCGCAAGCAGTTCCTCGTCGGTCGTGTCCATGCGAATGCGCATGTTGCTGTTGCCTCGCAGCGACGCGTATTCCTCTCGGCCGAAGTCCTCGGTCCAGCTCACGTAGGCGTCTTCCCACGCTTTCTTTGAGACCTCACCGAACACGCCCTCACGATGCTGCACCATGGCGAAGTCGATTAACGAGTGGGCCGGTTTCGAGCGAAACAGATAACGCGCTTCGATGTGCTGATCGACGCCAGGTTTTGCTTCCTTTTCGTTGGCTTCCAGATACCTCAATCGGCCGGCAAGATAATTGTCCAACCCCAGCGGATTGATTTCAGGATCGGGACCACCCTGGAATTGTGGATCGGGATCGACCTTAAAATAGCGGCGGTAGTACCGCCATTCGTCGGCGACGCCAATTTTCTGTCCGATAATCCTCCCCTCCCAGTAGGGAAGCTCGGGGACGTCTCTGTTCAGACTGGTTCCGTCCTGCAGGAATTTCGCGCCTTCCTTCACCCAGTAGTATCGGCCGGCAACGGCATCCCATTCGGCCGAGACGTTGTAGGCAAGATTCCAACCTTGAAAGTCCCACACTTTAATGTAGTGCGGTTGCAGCAGAGTGATTGACTTGACGGTCGTTCTCAGTTGGCCCCAGTTCTTGGTTCTCTTCTGTTCGATCGCATCGATCCACAGGACGTCTGTGGCAATTCCCCGCAGACCGAGTAGCACCAGATTCATGGTCGCGCTCGATGGATCGATCTCGCCTAGCGAGGCCTCACCCAACTTGTATTCGGCGCGCATCCCGGCCAACTGGCCGCCCGAGTCATCTTTTGTTGCAGGCCGCCCCAGCCAAATGATGGGAATGGTCAACACGACGATCAAGAAGCCGTAAAGCAGCTTTCTTTGCCGCGCGGTGAGGTTCATTATTTCTGCTCCAGTTCGCGCAGTTTCAGACAAAAGTAGCCAACGAGAAGACATGGTATCAGATAACCGACGGTCACCGTCACGCTTGGCAACAAGGCTGTCGACCAACTGACGTCGAACCCGTTCGGCAGGAACTCCAGGACCCGGCCGAAACTGCGAAAGTCGGGGATGATCTGCGCGGCCAACCACAGCATGCCGGTGATGGCCCCATCAACTCCCTTGACGATTGTCGTCAAAACACCCGTTTCGAGTTTCGTTGTTGGATTCATGTGCTTGACGATGCGAATGATGGACTCAAACACTCCGCCACCTCTCGATTGGCCGGCAACGATCGTCTGCAGGAAATCGCGAAACCCGGTTCCGCCGACGAGTACTAGTCCGAATACGAGAAAGGTTGACACAGGGCCGTTCAACAACGAGCCGGCAGTCACACCCAAGATCACAACCAGTTCCATCATCAACCAGATGCCAACAATCGACTTGGAGAATCCAACCCAGAACGGCCTGTCGGGAGTTCGAATAAACAGATCGGGCCGGGCCGCTCCAACGTATTGTCCGGAATCGACACAACTCACTTCAACCCGCAGTTTTCCATTGTCAACAATGTCGTCGAACAGATCGATTTCCCGCTCGACGTCGTTTCCGGTCTTAACATCCTGGACAACGGCCTGAAATGCGGCCGGATCGATTTCAAGGAGATTCAGCTGGTACTCCTGCACTTCGAATGCAGGGATCGACACGCGAAGATCAAAGATCCGCCGCGACAATTCATCGGCGTGCGTGTCGAGCAGACCGGAGAAAGTCTTGAGAGACGCTGAGAGCTTTTCGCCGCTGCCCGCGTCGGCTGCGTTCGCACAATCGGTGGCAGCTTGCAGCACGGCCTCACTCGCCTCGCTCTTCGATTCACCGGAGAGGAAGGGCCGCGTAATGTTGGCGAAATCGCGGCATCCGGCCTCAAATTGCTCAAAATCGGCCGGCGTTGGCTTTGCTTCAGCCAGTACGATTGCCGCGCCGCGAAAATCTCCGTCGGAAAGCATTCCCCCGATTCGCGCCAAACCAGGACAGGACGCCAATGCGCGGGCGGCCTGATCGCGCGTATTCCTCGTAAAGAACAGTTCGCAAAACACCTCCGACTTGATATCGCCCTTATGCGTGCGGAAGGCTTCAAACCGGGTTTCCAACAGCAGCCGCTTCACCTCGACCGTTTCACCGGATTCTTGGATGTTCCTTGTCACCATGACCTTCGGCGTCACGCCTGCGAATTCCCAGACGGCACGAGCTTTCGACGCCCCCTCCACATATTGCCGAAACTCCCAGATATCGCCGACGTTGACGCCCGTGCCGGGATCTCCTTCGCGGTTGAGGAAGCCCAGGTTTCCATAAACCGGCACCCGGCAAACGAGTTGCGATTGCGCGTTGGCCGGCACCAGCCGGACAATCCAGATGTAACCGACCACGCCCATCACCGATAGAACCAGTGTGCCGATACAACTGTAGCCAACCATCCGACCGAGAATTACCTCACTGCGGCGGACCGGCTTGGTGACCACCGTGTGTAATGTCCGCTGTTTGATGTCCTCGGGCAATCCCCAGCATGACAACAACAACGCGACCGGCAGAATGAGCCAACTGATGGCGGTCAACACAAAACTGACGTGAACTTTGACCTGCAAGTCGGCCCGCGGATTGGCGTCGGCCAGAAACCAGCCGCCGAACATAAACAGCAAAGCAAAGATGACGAAAACCAGCAGCGCCTTGCGACGCGTCGATTCTTTGAACGTCAACATGCCCAGCGCCCACACACGCCGCGGTGACATGCCGACAATCTCGACGATGGCGTCGCGGATGCCACGAAAAACACCAGCATAGGCCTCTTTAACTTCACCCCAAGGGAGACCACCCTGCCGTTTCCCCCTCACGAGCGAGCCGATCGCTCTAAGGAATCCCAGCTGACCTCCACCCAAAGCGGCTGTCATCATCGACAACAAGACCGCAACGCCAATTAACGCACCGACGATCAACGCCCAATGCCCAAACGCCCTAAGCAGACTAAAATCCGGAAGCTCGAACGACATGCTGTTTACGGCCCTTTATGGTGCTGTATTCGCGTCGAAGTTTTGGTCAATTCTCAAAATCGAATATCGCAATTGATTACGAATCGGCAGTGTCGGTAGATTTCTCCGCGGTGGCTGCGGAATCGCCGGCCTGATTCTCGTCCGGAACGAAACGCCGCCCGGGACGGGCAATGCTTTCATCGACGGTCTTCAGGAAGAGATCTTCCAGCGTGCTGGTCGGGTGATCCACGCTGACCATGCTGGCACTGTGCCGCTTGAGAACGTCTTTGATTTCGGAGACTGCCTCATCGCTGAGCCGACTCGTCAACAGTTGCGTCTTCTCATCCTCTTTCAGCACCTCATTCACATCGCCCAGCACCTTGAGTTCGCCGGCGTGCAAAATCGCAATGCGGTCGCTGACGTCCTGCACGTCGGCCAGTTGATGGCTGCACATGACAACCGTCTTACCCTGATCTCGGAGCCTGATAATCAGGTCCTTCATTTCCCGCGTTCCGATTGGATCGAGGCCGCTTGTTGGCTCGTCGAGCAGAATCAGATCGGGATCGTTGATGAGCGCCTGCGCCAGACCGATGCGGCGGGTCATACCTTTGGAGTATTCCTTCAACTGCCGACGTCGGGCGTCCTTCAACCCAACCATCTCGATCAGTTCCTCCGAACGTCTTCGCCGATCGGCGGACGACATTTTGAACAACCGTCCGTAGAAATCGAGCGTTTCCTCGGCATTGAGGAACCGATACAGGTACGACTCTTCAGGCAGATAGCCGATCCGCTCGTTCTTCTCCACATCGGATGCCGAAGCGCCGAGAACGGAAATTGTCCCGTCGGTGGGAAACAGCAACCCCAACAGCAACTTCAGTGTTGTGGTCTTGCCCGATCCGTTCGGCCCCAACAAACCGAAGACTTCGCCTTTGTTCACGTCGAGGCTCAACGAGTTCAAAGCACGGACCTTCTTGCGGCCCCAGAAGTCGCGATAGATTTTCGTGAGGTTACGGATCTGAATGACTGGTTCGCTCTGCATCGATGCCCTTTTTCGCCCAGCGCGTCTCGGTGTGACAAACCCAACTTAATTAATTAGAAACAGTTTGCAGTCGATAATCGACTGAAGAGAACGGTAAAACTTCAATCCCGCGGATGCCGCCCGACTGGTGTGGCACCCCACGATGCCGGATTCGGTAACCCAATTAGCTTCCAGAGAGAACCCACGCTTGCATGTACGTCGCAATCTCCGCAAGCGCTGGAACTAATTGTGTGGTTAGACGGCAAATTCCACTCTAAGTTGGCCGAGCACCCTTTGCAAGAAGTGTCCCAGCACACGCCCCGACTTCTCGACAGAACGGTCCGATTACGCGGTTCGGCGAAAATCAACCGGCCCCTTCCGGCGTGAAATGATCCTTTTCGCCAATAGAAACCTGAAGCGCAAGCGAAGGAGTTTTGTTCACAACACTCGCCCGTGGTCCTCCTAGAACCGCGCCTTCCGCTGCGACAGATACTCCAGCAACGCCTTGTCGAACGGCATGCTGGTATCGAGGGCGACATAGTCGGCCCCTGCCGACAGGCATTCCTTGCGGTAGCGCTCGCGGAGTTCGTTCAACGTTTCCCGATAATCGTCCCGAATGCCTTCAGCATCGACGACGAGCGATTCGCCCGTCTCGGGATCTTTCAAATCCACCATGCCCTCAAAGGGAAAGCTGACTTCCGCTTCGTCGAGTACATGAAACACAATCACATCGTGACCGGCGTGCCGCAGCAGATGTAGCGCATCGATGACCGGCCCCGGCTCTGTCAGCAAGTCGGAAAATATCATCATCAAGCTGCGATGCTTGACCATCGCGGCAATTCGCCCGATGTTGCTCGCGATTTCGGTCGGGCCGCCCGGTTTCGCATTCGATAACATCGCCAGAATATTGCCCAATTGTGTCCGCTTACTGCGGGCCGGCAGGCTGTGCTGAATCTTTTCATCAAACGTGATCAGCCCAACCGGGTCCTGCTGATGAATCATCAGGTAGCCGAGTGCAGCCGCCAGGCAGATGGAGTAATCAAATTTCGTCAACTCCTGCCGATAGGTGTAGGCCATACTTTCGGACAGGTCCATCAGCAGATAGCCGGTGATGTTCGTTTCGGCTTGATACTTTTTGATGTAAAAACGGTCCGTTTTTGCATAGACCAGCCAGTCGATGTCCTTGGGATCGTCGCCCTGCGTGTACCGCCGATGCTCACTGAACTCGACACTAAACCCGTGATACGGACTGGCGTGAAGTCCGCTCAAGAATCCCTCGACGATGAACCGCGCGCGCAAGTCCAACCGCGACACCGTGCGAATGACTTCAGGTTTCAGATATTGTTCGGCACTGGACATAGAGAATTGACTATTGAGAATTGGCGATTGACTGATTGAATAGTGACCAATGGCGCGCGATAACCGGCTCGTCTCAATCGCCAATAGTCAATATTCATTTCGTATCACTCATACTTCGCAACACTCGGCTCCGGGATCTCCTCAATCAGTCGTTGCACGATGTCGTCGGTTGACATGCCTTCGGCCTGAGCCTGGAAGTTCGTCGAAATCCGGTGTCGCAACACGGGAACCGCGATGCGGCGGACGTCTTCGAGCGACACACTGGGGCGCCCATCCATGGCGGCCATGGCTTTGCCCCCGGTGATGAGATACTGCCCCGCGCGGGGGCCTGCTCCCCAGTCGATCAGATCTCGAACGAATTGCGGAGCCGAGCCATCCGTCGGTCGCGTGGCGCGAACCAGTCGGGCGACGTAGTTGACGGTCAGCGGTCCGATTTCGATCTGATTGATTTGCCGTTGCAGATAAGTGATGGCCTTGGCCGACAGCACTTTGCGAACCTCGGGCTTTTCGCCGCCGGTGGTCGCCGTGAGAATGTTTTCCTCTTCTTCGAGGTTTGGGTAATCCACTTTCACGTTGAACATGAAGCGGTCGAGTTGCGCTTCGGGCAGCGGATACGTCCCTTCCTGCTCGATGGGGTTTTGCGTCGCGATGACGAAGAACGGATCGGGCAGCGGATACGTCGTTTGGCCGACCGTCACTTCGTGTTCCTGCATCGACTGCAACAACGCGGCCTGCGTCTTGGGTGGCGTACGGTTGATTTCGTCTGCCAGCAGCACGTTGGTAAAGACCGGCCCCTGCACGAAACGGAACTCGCGGCGGCCGGTTTCCGTTTCGTCGAGAACGTTCGTGCCGACAATGTCCGACGGCATCAGGTCGGGCGTGAACTGAATTCGCTTGAACGAGACGTCGAGAATTCGAGCGATCGTACTCACCAACAACGTCTTGGCCAATCCCGGCACGCCAACCAACAAGCAGTGTCCGCCGGTAAAAATCGCTGCCAACAACTGCTCGATGACGGCATCCTGACCGATAATGACCTTCCGCAGTTCCTCGCGCAGCACCCCGTGGTGGTTTTGGAATTTGGTGAGGAATTCGTCGAAGTCGCGTTTTTGTGCCATGTTGTGTGCTTTGCTTGTGGCAAGAGGTCTATCATCCGTCGTCAGTTTTGGATGTGGGATGGAAAAAGTCAATCGCCAATACCGGTTCGCAGCCATCGGGCAGTCACAGACGAGTCGCGGTCCAACGTTTCGCGGCAGGCATTGTCTCGTTACAATCACGTCCTTGGATCGTGTATTTCGAATCGCATGGAACAACCTTGAGGAATTGCAAGATGGGTGCCGAGCAAACAGCGCAGGAATTGGGAGTCGAATTCACCGAGCAGACACCGGGGTATCTGAATCTTTGCATTCGCAGCGGGAATCAGTTGATCACCTCGGGACACACCAGCGACTTGAAGGGGGTACTCGGGAAGGATGTTTCGGTCGAACAGGGATACGCAGCGGCCGCCGATTGCGCGCGCAAGATTTTGAACTCGGTGCATAATACGCACGGCACCATCGACGGATTGAAAGTCATCAAGCTGTTGGGGTGTGTCTATTCTGCCCCCGACTTCACCGACCAACATCTGGTGATCAACGGCGCATCGGACTTGCTGCATCAGATTTTCGGCAAGGACGGTGACGGCTATCACGCGCGTAGTGCGCTCGGATTCGCCGCACTGCCGACCGGTGCCGCCGTTGAGATTGAAGCGATTTTCGAGATTACTTAGTGCCGCGAAACCGCAAGCGGTAAGTCGAAAGTCAGGAGGCTCTCGACGCGAAACTCTCGACCGGCTCGATGATTGCGATGAGCATTCAGGGACATATTCGAGCATTGTTGGCCCCGCCGGGTCGTCGCAGGCTCGCGCGATGGCGCGTGCTGGTCGAGAGAATTGCCGGTTTCGATAAGTCGCTGCGCGAACTGAACGACCAGAAATTGCACAACTGCAGTTTGTCACTGCGGTATCGCGCCAAGAGCGGCGAGCCGTTGGACCGGCTGCTGCCGGAAGCTTATGCGCTTGTTGCTGAGTCGGCGGCGCGGACGCTGGGCATGCGACATTTCGAGGTGCAGTATCTGGGCGGCATAGCCATCGACCGCGGCTGCATCGCCGAAATGGAAACCGGTGAGGGAAAAACGCTCACAGCAACTTTGCCATTGTTTCTCAACGCGCTTTCCGGTCGCGGAGCGCATTTGGCAACGGCGAACGATTATCTCGCCGTTCGCGATGCCGACTGGATGCGGCCCGTTTTCAATTTGCTCGGAATGACGGTTGGCGCAATCCGAGGCGGTCTGTCGCCCGCCGATCGACGCGCCGCGTATCAATGTGACGTGACCTACGGCACAGCACGCGAATTCGGTTTCGACTTTCTCCGCGACCGAATGCTCGCGCGCCGCGTCGAAGAGGGCCGTCAGGATTCGATGGCGGGCATGCTTGGACTATCGACCGAAACCGCGGCCGATCTTCCTGTTCAGCGGGGTCTGCACTTTGTTGTTATCGATGAAGCCGACAACATTCTGATCGACGAGGCACGAACGCCGTTGATCATCAGCGCGTCCGGATTGGGTGACTCGCAAACGGAAATCGATTGCTTTCGCTGGAGCGCATCGGTAGCCGATCAATTCGCTGAGGAACGCGATTTTCACACCGATGCAAAACGGAAGACTGTTGAATTGACGGCAGAGGGTCGCAAATTGGCGCGAACGTTACCCGGCCCGGAAAACCTGGTCGCGATCGGGCAATCGCATCTGTATGAATACGTCGAGCGGGCGATCAAAGTGCAGCGGGAGTTTCATCGAGATCAGCAATTCGTTGTTCGCGACGGTGAGGTGGTGATTGTCGATGAATACACGGGCCGACTTTCGGAAGGCCGCCGGTGGAGCGGCGGACTTCACCAGACGGTGGAAGCGAAAGAGGGGCTTGAAATCACGCTGCGAGACGGTCACGCGGCCCAGATCACCGTGCAGGAACTGTGCTCGCATTATTCGCGACTGTCCGGCATGACCGGAACGGCTTCGATGTCGATTCGCGAATTCCGTAAGGTCTACAATTTGTCGGTCGTGCGCATCCCCACAAATCGCCCCAGTCAGCGACAGCAACTGCCCGATTTCGCGTTTCGCACCGCCGACGAAAAGTGGGCCGCCATCGTCAACGAAACCCGCGACATGCTCGCGCTCGGTCGTCCGGTGCTGATTGGAACCCGTTCCATCGACAAATCGGAACTACTTTCCCGACGGTTGGCCGAAGAGGGAATCGAACATCAGGTTCTGAACGCCAGGCAATTGGCAATGGAAGCCGAAATCGTCGCCGATGCCGGACAGTCGGCCAGAGTGACGGTCGCGACAAACATGGCGGGGCGCGGCACCGACATTGCGTTGGGTGACGGAGTGGCCGAAGCGGGTGGCCTGCACGTCATTTGCAGCGAAATGCACGATGCCGGACGCATCGACCGGCAGTTGATCGGACGTTGTGCGCGTCAGGGAGAGCCGGGCAGTTTTCGGCGATTTCTGGCAATCGACGACGACATTCTCACGACGGCTTTGGGGCCGTCGCGAGTAAAAGAAATCAGGGATTCATCAGCTGGCGAGGAAGAACTTCCGCTACGGTTTGTCCGCCTGTTTCGCGACGCGCAGCGCAAAGTGCAGCACAAACATTTTCATGATCGGCAACTGCTGATGCACCACGTCAAGCAAAGGAAAGACCGGCAGACCGCAATGGGCCAAGACCCGTATCTCGACACGCCAGGGAATTGACGAGGCGAGCCGAGGGTGTCAACCATCGGGTTTTTCGAGAAACACCGGCCGGTTCACACCGGCCGCTCGCCGTTACGGCTGTTCAATTCGCCGCAGTTCGCTCGACGAACGGAACGGGTTGACTTCGTCGGCCAGTGACCCGTTACGGCTGGGCTGTCGAGCGTCTCGATCCGCATCGCGGAACTCCGCCGAACGACGGAAGAACGGCGATTGGCTCGAATCACTGCGATCGTCCTGAAAACCGATCGGTTCATCACTGCGATCGTCCTGAAAGCCGATCGGTTCAATTGTGCGGAATGTCGAGACGCCGCTGGCTTCTTCTTCTGTGGCGGGCGAGGGAACCGGTACCAGTGGCTGTTCACCCTGTGGCCAGTTTCCGCCGTCGTTTAGCTGATTGTCGAATCCACCGTTGTCATCGGCTGGCAACACCGACTGCGGGAATTCTCCCTCGCTGACCACCGGGCGTGCCGACAGGAATGGATTGAGGAATTTCAATGGATCGCTCTGCAGGTGATGGCGTTTTTTCGCATCCCAATACGCTCTGACCGGCCACATTCCTTCGGACAATTGGACTTCGCTGAATTCCAGCAACGAACCTTTTTCATAGTGGACGTTCTTGATCGAGATCGCGTATTCAGATAATGCCCGATAATAAGCGCTGTCGGCGGTTGCCAGTCTTCGCTGTGCTTCGAGTAACACGTCGATGGTTGTGTTGTCGTTTTCGTAGGCAAGTTGCACCGCATCGACCTGCTGTTGGGCGGCATCGCGGCGGTGGAAGTTCGTTTTGACGACGACGTAAGCACGTTTCATTTCTGAGACAGAATTGCTGAGGCCGAAGACGACATCGCGTTCTTGTTCTTTTAGCAACATTCGTGCGCGTGCGAGTCGCAATTCGGCATTTCGCACTCCAGCATGTGCCTGACGTTGACCGAACGGGAATGCCAACTCCACGCCCATTTGCCATTCCTGGAAGTCGCCGTTGACCATACTGTCGAAGGCGTTGTTTGCTTCGCTGCGTTTGCGGGTCGTGTCGGCAACATCGGCTGCGTTGAGATTGTGTTGCCGGAACAAATCCTTACCGAAGCCGCGCCAACGATAGCGTCCGACGACATCGAGCGTAGGCAGCAGGTACCGCCGACTGGTATCGAGTTCAAGTTCGCGTCGCTTGACGGTCCATTTCTGCTTTCGCAATTCCGCCCGGCGGGTGAGGCTTTCCAGCAGCGATTCATCCCAATCGAGAATGACTTCCGCCAACGGCGGCTCATCCCCGGGACGCAGCAATCGCTGATCGTTGATGGGTAGTCCCATCAACAGTCGCAATCGACGCTCGGCCACAAACACTCCCAAGCTACCGCGAAATGTGCCGGCGCGACTGCCATTATTCGTTTGCGTTCCCTGCACCAATTTGCCGTTCAGTGCGTTTTCCACTTCCTCTTTGAAGCGGTAATACTGTTCGCGGGCCTGCGTTTCCTTTTCGGCTTCACCGCCGCGACGATTCTCTAAAGCTTTGACAACCTGCCAGGTTTTCAGAGCCGAATCGCGGGCCTTGATCTTGGCTTCCAGATCGCGGTACGCGTAATAGAGATCCCAGTAGGCATTCTCCAGATTACTCACGTAGTCGCGAACGGCAATTTCAAAGTCCGACAGACTCTGATCAACATTCATCCGGGCGATGAGAACGCCGTTGTTCACGCCGGGAACGGAACTCGATCCAGCCACGCGATTGAAATCGACACCGCTGCCCAACAGTAGCGGGTGACGGAATTCGGCTTCCATGTTGGTGTTCCAGACCGACGGGAACGCGTTGCCTGGTGAGTTGTTGGCATCGTAGTCGGTGTTGTTTCGCAGTGTGAACTCGGTGCCGGTGACTGCCCGCTTGGCGATCTGCGTTTGCATGATCGCCAGGTCTTGCTTCAGGTTACGTGTGCCGCCACCAAAGAACGTATTGTTGAGGGCGCGATCGTTGTATTCGAAGAACGCGTTGGTCGCGAAGGAAGCATCGAAGGCGCTCAAAGCGGCGGCGACGCCGAGTTGAGGATCGGTCTCCTGAATGCTCGGATCGAGCGTCGTGGGTGCTTGATCGGGCGTGCGCAGGACAATGCCGCCGAGGTCGCGCATCACCTTGGAGTTGTCCAACGCATGTCGCACCACTTCTTCCAGCGAGACATCCCAGTACTCGGTTGGCTGGTCGGCATCGATGCTGCGCGGCGCGGCCACCGAAGTGTATTCGAGAGTGGGAGACGAATCGACGTCGGCATATTCCACCTGCGTCGCAACGTATTTGAAGTGATCGGTGTCACCATCTGCGTGAAACCGGTCCTGCCAGCTGAGCGAGATGCAGCCCGGCAGCGCAAGCGAAGCGATCGCCAGCACTATTGTAATCCGGGAAATCACATCCTTCATCTGTGAACCATCCTTGATCCGAGTTGTGCGACGCGGTTAGAGGAATGCGAGGCATCGCCTCGCCGCTAAAATTGTGTCGAATCCAAAAAACCGTGTCGAATCGCCAATTGGCACCGGTCCGATTTGGTGGAGCCGATGTGAGCGGTGTCACGGCACACGTGCATGCACCGCAATCCCGTACAGACCTGCTCTGACTACTCTATCGGCGCGCAGTCGATGGCCACAAAAGCGTTATTATCGCCAGAATCGGAATTATCGGCATTTTTTAACATTGCGATGGGCGCGGAGTCGCACGGCGATTTCCGACGGTCGGCCGAGTTTTGGCGTGGAGGCGATGCTGCTGTAACCATCGGTATGGCGATCGGTTGCGGATGATCTGCCAGGAAACCATCCACGTCAATTTGGCCTCGACCGCAGCGAGCGCTCCCTGCGGTCGAGGCTAAACCGCTGGAGATTCGGCAACTTCTGCCGGTCATCGCAGTTGAAGTGAATGCGCACCCGTTGCTGAAACAGCCACTGCGCATACGACGCTCCGGCAACAATAACCGCTGACAATCCCGCAGTTGCATCGGTATACTGAACGCGAACTGCAATTCTCCCGCGGTCAGCATTCGGCATCAAACAACAGCGTGTTGCGTTGTTGGGTGCCAATCGGGTTAGACAACCACATGAAAGCGTTCCGCCTCATCATCGCGATCATCGCTGCCTTATGGACAGTAGGAGTTGCGGTTGGAGTCATACAGGAACTAGGCACACATCAGGGTGTGCGTGGAACAACACAGATGTTTGCTGGAGCCGGCGCAACTCTTGCCTGCCTTGCGATTACAGTCTGGCTGTTTACGTGGGCGCTCCGGCGAGACCGCACGGGGGATGAAGAGACAAAGGATTAGACAAATACATAAGTGAATCGCTCGACCTGACCCTCCGGTTTGATCTGGCGACGCACATTTCGATATTGTGTTTTTCGCTTTGGTCGCGGAAATGCCGAGCAGAGATGTCACACGATCCATCCATCACGCAGCCCCGCCCCGTCGATGACACGTGGCACGAGATCGAGGAGTTAATCCACGAGATCGCCGGGCTTGCGCGAGAAGAAGTCTCATTGCAGGACTTCTATCGTTCACTGATCGACCGGGCCGTTGAGTCGCTGGGTGCCGTCGCCGGTGCCGTCTGGTTGACCGACGGCAGCGGCCCGCTGCAGCTGCAGTACCAAGCCGGCTTGACCAAAGTAGGATTGCAGAAGTACGAGGCCGATTGGAAGGTCCATTCCCACCTGATGGAATCGGCCGCGCGGCACGGGGAAGCGCAGATTGTGGCCCCGCATTCGGGGACCGGTGCTGGCGGCGATTTGACCAACTCGACCGACTATTTGTTGCTGCTCAGCCCGATTCGACTCGACGGCGAAACGCTGGGCATGCTGGAAATCTTTCAGCGGCCCGATACTTCGCGTTCCGCACAGCAGGGATTTCTGCGGTTTCTCGGCGCGCTGTGCGAACTCGCGACCGATTTTCATTCCCACCTCCGCCAGCGTCAAATGCAAGACCGCTCGACGTTGTGGGGACAATTCCAACAGTTCGCCGAACGCGCCCACAGTAGCCTCGACGTGAATGAAACGGCCTATGTGCTGGCGAACGAAGGCCGACGGCTCATCGGCTGCGATCGTCTCAGCGTGGCTTCACGCCGAGGATCACGCATGCGGCTGCGTGCCGTGAGCGGCCTTGATTCATTCGACCGCCGCTCGAATTTGTTGCGCGGGTTGGACAAGTTGATTCGTGCCGTCACGGCGACCGGCGAGCCGTTGTGGTATACGGGGCCAACGACCGATGCGAACGGGGTCTCGAACCTGCCGCCGCAAATCGACGAACCACTCAACAAATATCTCGACGAGTCCAACGCACGCATGTTGGCAATCATTCCTCTGTTCGATGAACAGGCAGACGACACTGCGACAAATCGCAAACTGCCAGTGGGCGTGATGGTTGTTGAACAGTTCGATTCCAGTCAGGCCGGCGATGCATTGCGCCAACGGGTTGCAGCGGTCGCCCGGCAAAGCGCCCCGGCACTTCGCAATGCGCAAGAACATCAGAGCATCCCATTTCTGCCCGTGTTGAAGCTGCTGCGAAAAACGCTCTGGTTCTTTCAGTTTCGACAATTACCCAAGACGGCAACGGTACTCATCCTGCTCATCGGTGCGATTCTGGCGTTGGCGTTGGTGCCGGCCGATTTTGAAATCAGCGGCACAGCCGAGTTACAGCCACAGCTGCGCCGGGACGTATTCGCCACCGGCGACGGTGTCGTTCGCAAAGTGCTTGTGGATCAAAACAGCGACGTCACGCCGGAGACGGTCGTCGTCCGCTTGCGCAATTCGGAACTCGACTTCAAGTTGAGCCAGCTTCTGGGCGACTTACAGACGACCCAGCAGGAACTCGATACCGTTCAGATTTCGTTGCGATCGACCAACCCCAATGAACCGCGCGAGCAGGCGCAATACAACCAATTGGCGGCACGTGAGGTCGAACTCAAATCAGAACTGAAGAGTCTGGACAAACTGCTGGCGATTCTCAACAACCAAATTGCAGAGTTGGAAGTCCGCAGTCCCATTGCTGGCCAGGTATTGACGTGGGATCTGCACAAGACGCTCGACGCGCGGCCGGTCAAACGCGGGCAAGTACTGATGACCGTCGCTGACGTGAACGGGCCGTGGGTGGTCGAAATCAAAGTGGCCGACGAACACATCGGCCATGTCTTGGCTGCTCAGCGGGACACCGACAAAGAATTGAAAGTCGAGTTCATGCTGGCGGCAAATCCCGGTGTGAGTCACACCGGCGAAATCCTGCGCGTGGCGAAGACTGCCGAACGCGATGACACCGATGGCCCCACCGTACTCGTGACCGTTCGTTTCGAAAAAAGCCAGATTGCCGATCTGAGGCCGGGGGCATCGGTCGTGCCGCGGATTCACTGTGGCCGCCGGGCGATTGGTTACGTCTGGTTCCACGAGTTATTCGAAGCCGTGCAGAAGCGGCTGCTGTTTTGACGCACAGATTTATTTCGACGCACATAGCTGCGATGCAACGCATCGCAGAGTCTGGGAATGAGTAAACGAGGACCCGTGCCATGACGATTTCCAGCAGCCTGTTGATTTCCGCCCTGTTATTCGCGGGACCAGACGAACCAACGGCAGGTTCGATCGATGTCGAGTCGGTTGTGGTCACGCTGATCAAGACGGTCGATGTGCCGGCGCGTGAAGTCGGCGTGTTGGCATCGATCAAGGTGCGCGAAGGCGATCTGGTGAAGCGAGGCGAACTGTTGGCGCAAATCGACGACACCGAAGTTCGCATGGCGGTTCGCCGAGCGGAAGTCGAAGTCGAAATCGCCCGGGAGAAAGCGGGCAACGACATCGCAGTCCGTTTTGCACGAAAGAAATCCGAAGTGGCAGCGACCGAGTTGAAACGGGCGGGTGAATCGCGAAAGAAGCTGCGAAACAGCGTGTCCGATACCGAATACGACCGCCTGAAACTGCTCGATCAGGAATCCATTCTGCAGATCGAACAGGCCGGTCACGAGTTATCGGCCGAAAAACTCAATCTCAAGTTGAAACAAAGCGATCTGGAAATCGCCCAACACGAAATCGAGCGGCGCCAAATCTTCGCACCGCTCACCGGCGTTGTGGAGAAGGTGAATCATCAGGAAGGCGAATGGGTTGAAACGGGGACTTCACTGCTGCGGATCTTGCGCGTTGATCGCTTGCGGGCCGAAGGATTTATCCGCGACGAAGACGTCGTCGGCAACCCGGTTGGCCGGCGGGCAACGCTGACAATTTCCCGAAGAGGAAGGCCCGGCGCGCGGTTTGTCGGCAAGGTTGTTTTTGTCAGCACCGAGATCAACCCGGTCAACGGCCAAATCAGGTTTTGGGCCGAGTTCGACAACCCAAATCTCGCGCTACGCCCCGGCATGAAGGGCAGTTTGATCATTCATTCAGACCGAGTTGAATAAATACCTGTACTGGAAAGTACAATTTGACGCGAAGGCGCAGAGTTTCGCAAAGAACAACTCAGGTCAATCAGCAAGTTCAACCGGGCATTCACTTTTCGTTTTGCATGGAATCTGTCGGCTAACCAAGGGAGCCGAAAGAGCTTTCTTCTTTGCGTAATCTTTGCAACTCTGCGCCTTTGCGTCAGACCTTTCGGAATTCAGCATGTCGTCAGCTTCGGCCTATCTCTCATCATCCTCCCGCCGTCTGGAATTACGGATGCGGCCCGATGTCTCGGTGCATCCGCTGGAGTTCGGCGGCAAACGGTATTGGGGTGTCAAGGATCCTGTGTCGCTGAGATATTTCCAACTGCGCGAAGAAGAGTTCTTCATTCTGGAGATGTTAAACGGCCACACCAGCTTAGAGGAAATTCAGGCGGCGTTTGAACAACGCCACGCTCCCCGCCGCGTCAGCATGCCGCAACTGCAGTCGTTTCTCGGCATTCTGCACGAGCAAGGTTTGATCGTCACCGATCTTCCCGGACAAGGACCGGAACTGCTGGAACGAAGCACCAAAAGCCGCCGTCGCGAAATGTATTCGGCGTTCAGCAATGTGTTGGCATTACGGTTTCGCGGACTTGACCCGGAGACGTTTCTCAACTGGCTTTTTCCGCGCTGCCGTTGGCTGTATTCGCGGCAGTGCGTGATGTTCTGCCTGCTGGCAGCGGTTGCGGCGCTGGTGTTGGTCGCGGTGCAATTTAACGTACTGCAATCGCGGCTGCCTGGATTTCGGTCGTTCTTCAGCGTCTCAAATTTGCTCTGGCTCGCGGTTGCGTTGGCGGTCACCAAAATCCTGCACGAAATCGGGCATGGATTAACCTGCAAACATTTCGGCGGGGAATGCCACGAAATGGGCGTGATGCTGTTAGCGTTTACGCCCTGCCTGTACTGCAACGTGTCCGATGCGTGGATGATAAGAAGCAAGTGGAAACGAATCGCCGTCAGTGCGGCCGGCATGTACGTCGAATCGGTGTTGGCAACCGTTTGCACTTTTCTGTGGTGGTTCAGCGAACCCGGTTTGTTGAACGCGATGTGTCTGAACGTGATGTTTATTTGCTCGGTCAGCACCATCGTCCTCAATGGCAATCCGCTGTTGCGTTACGACGGCTATTACATTCTCGCCGACTTTCTGGAAGTTCCCAACCTGCGGCAACAGGCATCGGCCGTGCTGAATCAATGGCTGTCGCGTTGGTTTTTGGGAATCGAACTGCGTCACGAACAAATGCTGCCGACGCGTCTGCGTAAGACGATCGCGTTGTATGCCGTCGCATCGATGGTTTACCGCTGGTTTGTTGTTTTGGCCATTTTGTGGTTTTGCCATGCGGTGCTGAAACCGTATGGTTTGGAAGTCATTGCTCGACTGTTAGCCGTGTTGGCTGTGGGTGGCATGTTGGTTGCCCCGGTCATGCAGGCGGTTGGATTTCTGCGGAATCCCGCACGGAGACAAGACATGAAGTGGGGTCGATTGTTCGTTCGCGGTGGTGTTGTGCTTGCCATTGTCGCCAGTTTGTTCCTCATACGCTGGCCGTACCGCATTGCGACGCCGGCCGTCGTGCAGACACAGGGAGCGCAACACGTTTACGTGTCGGTGCCGGGCAAGCTGGTCGATTCGGTTCCCGAAGGGACGAGCGTCAAGCCGGGCGAGAATCTGGCTCATCTGGAAAACCACGAAGTCCGTCTCGAAGTCGAGAAACTACGCGGCCAACGCGACCAGATGCAGTTGCGATTGAAGACGCTGGAAAGCCGGCAAGTGACCGATGACGATGCGGCCGCACAAATTCCCGCGACGCGTGAGCGCGTCGCTGACATCGAGGAGAGATTGAAGCGGCGAGAGGCCGACGAAAGCGAACTGATTCTCACAGCACCGCTCGCCGGCAAAGTGCTCGCACCGCCGTCAACCGGCCAGCACAGCCCCCCCGGCACGTTGCCCTCGTGGACCCGGACTCCGCTGGAGGAGCGAAATCGCGGCACCTTTCTCGAAACGGGAACGCTGTTCTGCCTGGTCGGAGATCCCGGTAAATTGGAATCAGTGCTGGTGATCGACCAGACCGACATTAAGTTCGTTCAAACCGGTCAACGTGTGCGGATACAGTTCAATCACCTGCCGGGAACGGTGCTGCAGGGTCAAATTCTCGAAATCGCAGAAATCGATCTCAAAGTCGCGCCGCGCGATTTGATCGACCACGAAGACCTGCCGACACGCGTCGATGAAACGGGCCGCCGCCAACTCTTGAGTACGGCCTATCAAGCGCGCGTGCAGTTGGATGCGTACGACGATTCCATGTTTGTCGGCGCGCAAGGTCAAGCGAAAATCGATGCCGCCCCACAATCGTTGGCGTCACGACTGTACCGCTACCTCAGCCGCACATTCCACTTCGAACTGTAGCGCAAAGCCCACGGGCTGCGTCCCGTCGGATCCACACCTTACTCAAGCGTTTCCGCCAGAATCTTCTCCGCGTCCTGCCGACGACGTTCGCGCAGCGCGTCGCGCAATTCGGGACGTTTCGCGCCAAGTATACTCACAGCCAATAATGCCGCGTTGATGGCCCCCGCCTTGCCAATCGCCAGCGTGCCAACGGGAATACCTCGCGGCATTTGCACGGTTGCCAACAACGAGTCGAGTCCATCGAGCGCCCAGCCGTTCATGGGAACGCCCAGTACGGGCAGCACCGTATGTGCCGCAACAACGCCTGCCAGATGCGCTGCACCGCCGGCGGCGGCAATGAATACCTCGACGCCATTTTCTTCAGACGTGCGAACGAACTCGGCGGTCTCTTCCGGCGTGCGATGCGCCGACAGTGCGCGACATTCGCAGAGAATGCCGAAGTCCGTCAGCGTGTCGCGGGTATGCTGCATTGTTGGCCAGTCCGACTTACTGCCCATCAGGACTGCGACCAGCGGTGATGTCGATTCGCTCATAGTGTGTTACCGTACATAATCTGAAATTGTCATCCGGCGATTGATTTCGCCTCTCGCCGACAGGGTAACTGTGACAACATGGTGGCGGCAAGTCTGGGCAGCCACGGATTGTCGGTTTGTATTGTGCTGCCTAGAATTGGGGCGTCGAATCGCCATTGAGGGAAATCCCCATGCAGGCAGTTGAGCCGAGCGTAATCGTGATGGAGCCGCGACCCCGGTGGACGCCGGAGTTGCAACGGCAGTTTCTGGGCGAAAGTGTCCGCGTTCGGCAATGCGCGACCTTCACCAACCTGCGGATACTGGCCGAGGGGTGCTCCGTGGTCGTACTCGATCTGGATGCCGCACCGGCCGACGTTTTGCAGTTTCTAGGTCGATGTGCCAGACAAAGTCACCCGATTTGCACCATCACCCTCGGTTCGCCACAAACGACCGAGCTGGAATGGGTGTTGCGAGATCTCGGCACTCTTGAATTTGCAGTCGATATTCCCACAGGCAAACGGCTGGCAAATCTCTGCCGCCAACAGTGGACAGTCGATGGCAGATCACCGCAGTAGTCGGTAGTATCGAATTCTCACAACGAAAACGCGAAAAAGCCCACGGGCTGCGCCCCGTGGGATCGAGACATACCCAACAGACACACAAAGACAGGATCGCAGCAGACATGACGGACGTGGAAGTATTGAAGGCGTTGGACGACGTTGTCGATCCGGAAATTGGTAAGCCGTTGGCCGCTATCAAAATGCTGAAGGGCGCGACAGTCGCCGACGATGGTTCGGTCGAAGTTCAGATTGAACTGCCGACGCCCGCCTATCCGGACCGCGAGCGCATCAGCGAAGCGGTGCGAATGGCTCTCAAAGCCAAACTACCAGAAGCCGGCAAAGCGACGGTGTCGTTTACTTCCGACGTCAAAGGTATCAATTCCGGCGGTGCAATTGGACTGAAGGCACGCAACGTCATCGCGGTCGGCAGCGGCAAAGGGGGCGTTGGAAAAAGCACCATCGCCGCTTCGATTGCATTCGGGCTGAAGAAGAGCGGCGCGACGGTCGGTTTGCTCGATGCCGACGTATACGGCCCCAGTATTCCGCATTTGGCCGGCGCGAGCGGACAGCCCGGCATGATTGAGAAGGAAGGACCGGACGGCCAGGTCGTTCAACGGTTCGAACCATTGGAAGCCGACGGTGTGAAGTTGATGTCGATCGGATTCATGGTTCCCGCAGAACAGGCGGTCATCTGGCGAGGGCCGATGCTGCATAAGGTGCTGCAGCAATTCCTGCAGCAAACCGAATGGGGCGAACTCGATTATCTCATCATCGACATGCCGCCGGGAACGGGCGACGTCTCGCTGACCTTGTCACAGTTGCTCGGTTTGTCCGGCGCGGTCATTGTCTGCACGCCGCAACAAGTTGCGTTGCTCGACGCCGTCAAGGCAATCAGCATGTTCAACCAGGTGAAGATCCCCGTGTTGGGCATGGTCGAGAACATGAGCGGCGATATCTTCGGTAGTGGCGGTGCCAGGAAGAAGGCCGAGGAAATGGGCATCCCGTTTCTGGGCGATGTTCCCGGCGAATCGGGTATTCGTCAGCGCGGAGACGACGGCCGAATCGCATCGGTGTTCGACGACGACAGTCTATCGCGCCAACCACTGCAGCACGTCTGCCAAAATGTCGCAATGGAAATCGCAAAGAACCTGCTCGGTGGCGATGCACCGGCGATGCCGACGCTGGAAATTCTGTGATTGGCGCAGCTTGGATCGAACACGCTCCTCGCCTAGAATGACAGAAGAGCCGCACATGCGCAAATGTTGCGGCAACTGAAACAAGGCAGACAAGTGAATCAGCTGGTATCGATGACGATAGACGAATTGCTGGAAGAGTTCGATTTTCTCGGCGACTGGGAAGACCGGTGCGAGTATCTGATCGATCTCGGCATGGAGTTGCCCCGGTTATCCGAGAGGGAGAAGTCCGAAGAAAATCGGGTCCACGGCTGCCAGAGTATGGTGTGGATGATCATTGATGTTGTGAAGAACGATCAGACACGTTTGGACATCCGCGCCGACAGCGACGCATTGATCGTCCGGGGACTAATTGCCGTGCTGTTGACGATTTATGCGGGCCGCACACCCGAGGAGATTCTGGGGACCGACGTCGGCAAACTGTTTACTCGATTGGGACTGGAACGCCACCTGAGCACAACCCGCCGCAACGGATTGTACAGCATGGTGAAACGCGTCCGCGGAATCGCCGAACGCGAGTGTGAATCCCGTTGAGTGGTTTAGCGGCGGGGCAACGCCCCGCATGTTTGGGTGCGACTGCCATGTCTGAGCCAATCACAACAACACCCGGCTTCGACGTCGAAGCGATCCGCGCCGACTTTCCGGTGCTAGGCAAACCGTTGCCCAAGGGAATGCCGGTCGTCTTTCTCGATACAGCAGCGTCTGCCCAAAAGCCGCGCTGCGTCATCGAAAAGCAAACAGAGATCCTCGAAACCTGCTACGCCAACGCCCACCGTGGAACCTACCAGTTCGGAGCGATAATCGACGACGAATTGGAAGGCGCGCGGGAAAAAGTCCGCGTGCTGCTCGGTGCGGAGGACATCGACGAGATCATTTTCACGTCGGGAACGACGATGTCGATCAATCTCGTTGCAAACGCTTGGGGACGCGAGTTCCTGAAGCCGGGCGATGAGATATTGCTCAACGAAATGGAGCATCACGCCAACATCGTCCCCTGGCAGCAAATCGCCGCCGAAAAGGGAGCGAAACTGACGTACCTGCCGCTCACCGCCGATGCACGGCTCGACCTGGATCAACTGGATGATGTGCTGACCGACAAGACGCGACTCGTCGCAGTCACCGGCATGTCGAACATGTTGGGAACCATAAATCCGATCGAGCGAATCACTGCTAAAGCGAAACAGCACGGTGCGCTGGTCATGGTCGATGCAGCGCAGAGCGTGCCGCATTTGCCGGTGAACGTCGTCAATTCGCAGATCGATTTTCTGGCGCTTTCGGGACACAAACTTTATGGCCCGACTGGAATCGGCGTGTTGTACGGCCGACGGGAGTTATTGGAAACTATGCCCCCGTTTCTTGGCGGAGGACATATGATCGACCGCGTTTACCGCGACCACTCAACATGGGCCGACCCGCCCGCCAGATTTGAGGCGGGAACACTTCCCATCGTCGAAGCGATCGCGCTGGGAACCGCCATCGATTACGTGACCGGCATCGGATTCGACGCCTTGCGGGCGCACGACGCGCAGCTGACGGAGTATGCACACACTCGGCTGTCGGAAATCCCCGGCATGAAAATCTACGGCCCCGCCCCCGAACACAAAGGGGGAATCGTCAGCTTCACCATCGATGGGATTCACCCCGAAGACCTGGCAACCCAACTCGATCGCAAAGGTGTTTTCACCAGGCATGGGCATCATTGCACCATGCCGCTGCACGATCACCTCGGCGTGAGCGCAACGACACGGGTGAGCTTCGGCATGTACAACACGACGGCCGAAATCGACGTGCTATGCGAGACGATCCAGTTCGCCCGCAAGCGGTTCGGCTTGACGTAGTCGCGGTTAATTCCGATGTGCCGTGTGACAGCTCTTGCAGCTTGCCTCCAACGCGGCGAGTTCTTTACCCGCCGTCTCGGTGTCGTTCTTGCCGATTGCCGTCTCCAAACTCGCGGCACGAATCTCGGCATGACCAAGCGCCTCTTTGATCGCATCGTCATAGTCGGTCGGCAGGTTGCGGACCGCCTCGTGAAACGCTTCTTTCAGCAGCAGTGCCTCCTGCGCAGGCACAAGGTCCGGGTGATCGGCGGGCGTCTTCCATTCAGCGGCTTCAATCAGTTTCAAGCGATCCCACGTGTGTCCTATTGATGCCATTGCCGCAACCAGCGAATCGACTTTGGCAACTTCGACCAATTCCGGCAAGTTGTCACTTTTTGCCGGTGACTCGTAAGCTGAAACATCCCGCCATAGACCTGCATATTTTTTGCTGGTCCCCGCATGCTCCAGGAATTCTCTCGCCTGATCGGTATTCATTTTTCCAGCCGCTCTGCACATTACGGCTGCTGCAGCTGGCCCGCGATGATTGCCGTGATGGCAATGGATATAGATCGGTTTTTCGACGTCCTGCATGGCGCGTGCAAGCATCTTGCCTGCTTCGTCCGGAATTCCGTCGTAACCAAAGGGAATGTGAATGTAGCGCATACCGTAATTCTTTGCCTGTTCAACCCGAGGTCGCGCGCCATCGACACTGACGATGGTTTTCACGCCCAGATTCTTCAGTTCCACAAATGCTTCTTCTGATGCGGGTTCGGAACCTGAGTAGATGCCATCGGATGCTTCAAGCAGGTTGTGTAGAACGTGGGAATCAGCAGCGATTGTCGCGCGTCCGGTCGCAGTAGGAACCGGTTCAGATTCTGGCGTGTCCTGACAGCCGACTGCGAAGAGGATGCAGATCAATGGAATTGTCAGATATCGGCTGATTCGGGAAGCACCGCCGTTTGCGTATCGGTTCATCGAAAGCTACCTATTTGCATTCCAGCGGCGCGAATTGTCTCACAATTTCTCGCGCGCTGCGTAGTCCATCGACGGCGGCAGTGACGATTCCGCCGGCGTAACCGGCTCCTTCACCGACGGGATACAACCCGGCGAACCCCGGTGTCTGGCGGGTTTCGCGGTCGCGGTCGATGCGGACGGGCGAACTGCCGCGCATCTCGGGGCCGACGAGGATCGCGTTCTTTAAGAAATCGCCCCGCCATTTCTGATCCATCACCGGCAGTCCCGCGCGAATGGCCCCGACGATACTCGGTGGAATTACTTCCTCCAAATTCACCGGCCGCGTGCCGCGCTGGTACGAACTGGCAATGGTCGCGTTCGTATCTGCAGCGCGACCCGCCAGAAAATCGCCCGCCGTTTGAATCGGGCACTCGTAATTGCCGCCGGCCAATCGAAACGCCGCCGATTCGTATTGCCGTTGCAATTCCACGCCGGCCAACGGATGCGCGCTGCCGAACTCCTCTGGTTCCAATGTAACCACCAGTCCGCTGTTGGCAAACTGCGTGTCGTGCCGCGAGCTGCTCATTCCGTTCGAGCAGAACATGTCCGGCTCGGAGATACTGGGAATGATCACGCCGCCGGCGCACATGCAGAACGTAAACAAATCGCGTTGTCCTTTCGCCACCAGCGAATAATCGGCCGCCCCCAGCAGGTCGAGGTAGTTCTGCCGACCGTACACATGACGGTTGACTTGCTCTTGTGGCTGCTCGATTCTCAATCCAAGTTGAAACGCCTTTTGAAGTATGGGAACGCCGAGTTGGTGCAGCATTTCGTACGTGTCGCGGGCGCTGTGTCCAATACCGAGGACAACCTGTGACGTGCGGATGTACCCACTTGACGTTTCAACTCCCTGAATTTGTCCGTCAATCACGTCAAGTTTTTCCAGCCGACAGGAAAAACGGTATTCGCCCCCCTGACTCTCGATGAGCCGACGGAAGTTGCGACAGATCAACGGCAGCTTGTTACTTCCCAGATGCGGCCGGTGCTCGTACAGAATGGAATCGCGACCGCCACATTCGACAAACCGCTGGAGTACCCAATCGACATCGGGACCGCTGATGCGGCAGGTCAATTTCCCGTCGCTGAAGCAGCCGGCGCCTCCTTCGCCGAAGAGGTAATTGTTTTCACGATCAAACTCTCCGCCGCGGTCAAAGTCGCGAATCGACCGGACACGTTGTTTGACGGCCGGTCCGCGTTCGATGAGCAGCGGCCGATACCCCTTCATCGCCAGATAAGCGGCGGCCAACAGCCCCGCCGGTCCGGAGCCGACAACCACGGGCCGTTCTTCCAACGGGGCTTTGCCCGACGGTGGGTCATCAAACTGCTTCGACACAAATTGCACGATGCCATCGACGTCGCTCAGTCGATCCAACCGGGCGGCTTCGTCTGGAACTTCGACGACGGCCGAGTAAACGAACTGCAGACTCTTGCGCGAGCGGGCATCGAGACTCTTACGCAGAATGCGCCAGCCGATGATTTCATCCGCTGCAATTTGCAGCCGCCGTGCCAATGCCTCCTGCAAACGTCCTTCCGGCGCATCGACCGGCAGGCGGATATTTGTGACTCTGAGCGGCATTGTTTCTATTTACAAGGAGTCCGAAAACCCTCTGACGGGTCACCCGGACACTTGCTTGGAAGTATCACGAACAACCGAAACCGGGTTTTCGGACGAGCTGTCGTGTTGTCTCGTCGGTAAATCGCGACACGTTAGTGGAGCGCTCCGTCGCAGCAAAGTTACTCTTTCGTCTTCTTCGCGTTGCGGAGAAAATACGGCGTTCCGGTCGGCTTCACTTTGCGGTGGTAAATCTTGTCGCTGCACGTCACAAACATCGTGTTGAACCTGGGGCCGCCGAAGACCACGTTGGAGAGAAAGCGGCGTTGCGGTTTGGCGATGACGCCACCCTTGCGACCGGTCGGGTCGAACATCTGCACGCCGGCCAATGTGGCAACGTATAGCCGGCCGGCATCGTCCACCGCCATGCCATCCGAACCGGGCCGTTTGGCTCCGCTGGGCAGTGTCAACGGCATGTAGTAACGCTCTTTGAAACTCAGGCCCCCGTCCGGTTCAACGCGGAAGGTCCAAAGGTGCGGTGCGTCGGAATCCGTTACCACGAGCGTTCCTTCTTGCGGCCACAGAATGATGCCGTTGGGCCGAAAACCTTTCGCGACGACTCGCTTCTTTCCCTCGCGACTGACGAACCACACCTGTTTATTCAGCGGGTCGGTGAAGTACACCTCTCCTTTGGAATTCACCACAATGTCGTTGCAAGTGACGTCCTCTGCAATCGTCGCGAAACTGCCGTCCTTGTTGTATGCGACGATTTTCTTTTCCCCGTTACGGCAACCGTACAGCCGACCGTCAGGTCCGAACATCAACCCATTGGTGCGAGCGGTTTCCTCGGCGAACAGACTGATCTTGCCCGCCGTGTCGATCTTGTAGATCTTGCTCTTCGGCACGTCGGTGAAGAAGACGTTCCCATCGGCATCAACTGCGGGGCCTTCGGTGAAATCGTACCCTTCGCCCAGCAATTCCCAGCCCTCACCTTCGATGAGTACCTGAGTGAGCGGCATGTCTTGTGAATAGGCGGGAACGCACGGCAATCCGAGCATGAAACCAACAAGCAGACAGCGGTAGTTCATCTTTGAAAACCTCGGCAAAGAATTTCTGTGGGGTCGAGTCAATCGAAACCTCAAGCAGCCGCGAAACCGCAAGCGGGCATTATTTCTTCGGCTTGTAATCGCGCCACAACCAGCGCATCGCCTCAGGCAGGGTGGCTCCGCCGTGTTTGCCGTTGTGGCCGCCGTCGCCATAGATGAACTTGTAGTCGTACTTCGAGAACTTGAGAGCGGCTGCCATCTGCTGATTGGACAGCGGCCAACTGCCGTGCAGATTATCCAGATCGTTTGAACCTTCCTGCAGGAAGACGCGAATTGGTTTGCGTTCCGTTTTGCGGATGAGGGCCGGGTAAACGTGGCCGCCGCGAATGTTGGTGAAGCTGCCGACGTGGCTGAGCACTTTGCGAAACTTGTCGGGCCGTTCCCAGGCGACCGTCCAGGCGCAGATGCCGCCGGAACTGATGCCGCCAATCGCCCGGCCGTCCGGATCATCGGTCAGGTTGTATTTCTTTTCGACAGCGGGCAGGATCTCTTCGAGTAGAAACCGGGAGTATTGATCACTGAGCGTATCGTATTCAAAACTGCGATTGCGACGCGGCTTTGCGCCGGTTTTTGTCGCCGGTATCACGCCCGGGTTGAGAAAGATGCCGATGGTGACCGGCATTTCGCCTTTGTGAATGAGGTTGTCGAAGACGATGGGTACGCGAAACGATCGCGTCTCGCTCGCATAGCCGCCGCCATCTTGAAACACCATCACGCAGGCCGGATTTTTGGCGTCGTATTGCGCGGGCACGTAAATCCAGTAGTCGCGCACGGTGCCGGGGAAAACGCTTTTGCTTTCCCATTTGTCCTGCGTCACGGTACCGCGCGGCACGCCGTCCTGCCGCTTTGAGTCGGGGCCGAGTTTGTAGTCGTCGGCAGCGTTGGCTGTGAATGTACACAGGCCAAAGGCGGCGATGGCCATTAGAAAGAGAGTCTGTTTTCGCATGGAGAAATCCTTTTGAACCGTTGTTTGTCAGGGGGAACACCCCTCGTCGATCTGAAAAGGGCGCAAGCGAGTTTGTTTACGATTTGGATTTGTTGTTCAAGAAACCGGCGTCGGCTCCAGGGGTGAATTCAATTGGCTGTGGTGTGTCGGTGGTAATGACGTCCCACGAGTCGCCGTTTTCTCGCATCAGTTTGAAATCAATGGGCCGATAAGCGATTCCCAAATGTGGCGTGTCGATCGGCCGATTCTCACTGAAGGAGCGAACCGCTGCATCGAGAATGCCGGTGACCAGCAGCGTCCGTTCGACGGGATACGGTTCCTTCCCCGTTCGGAATAAATGTTGAATGCTGTGCGAGAGGGCCTTAAACAAGCAACGATTGCCCCACGACCCGTTGAACAACGCAGTGGCTCGCGGTTTGTTTTCTCCTTTTAATCTACAGGCGAAGTTCCAACGGTTCGCGCTGCTGCCGACGGTCATCACGGTTCCCTGAAAGCCATCGGCATACGTCACAACAAGCGCGTGCGGTCCCGATGGTCGTTTCAATTTGGGCTTCGGTTTGGTTTGCGAGGCGGGGCGTTTCGCCCGCCCGCTCGTCGGATACGCGCGGCGATTCATCTTGCCATCGGTCTCCGCTTGCATGGCGACATCGGCCAGCTTGACCGGGATGCGGCCCGATTTCAACGCCTGCTGCAGCTTCTCTCCCCATAGGAGCTCCACCTTCGCGACTCCCGTTTCACCGCCCGTGCGGCTTTCGACGAACGACTGCAGCAATTCCAAACCGTGAAAATCGTACGATTCAAATCCACCGCCGTGAATCGCGACCGCTTCTTCGATTTCCGCTCCCGCGGGCAAATCGATAGCGGGAAGCCGTTGGGCAAGCGGTACCGAACTGCCCGCCATAAATGGTATGCCGTGCTCTTTCGCGGTGTCGTACATCTCTTTCGCCCAGTCCCAGCGATAGGAGAGATGCTTATCGTTGAAGATCGGCACAAAGCGGTTCGCCCGTTTCATCGGCGCGACGATTTCGTCGAAGAACCGTTTGCGCGGGTACATTTTCTGGCCAAGTTTGTTGTAGGGATATTCACCGTGCTCGCCGATGGACAACACGGCATCGACGGCGATTTCCTTGCCGCCAACACACATCGCTTCGTCAATCGATTGGAACAGCGGAATGCCAAACCGTTTCGCGACTTCGCGGGCCATGTCGCGTTCGGGGAATTGGTCGGCATAAAACGAAACCACATCGACGCCGGGATCGGTCAAGTGGCCGCCGAACAGATACGGCCCCATAAAGTTTTCGAGAATGTTGTATGCGTGCGAACGAAAACGGAGTTCAGTGAAGACGGCGGCGACTTTCGGACGCTTCGTCGGTTTCGGTGCTGCCATTAACGAACGGTTCGCCAGCAGCGCTCCCGTACCCAGCGCTGCGCCGTACAGGAATTCACGTCGCGAGAAATTGTTGTCGTTATATTCTGTCAAATTCATCATCACCCCCGTACGGGAAATCATCGCAAACAGTTTTCTGATTTTCCCATTGTATGTACTGCACAGTTCGCTTGCACGCTATCATCGACGATCGAACATTTATCGAAACACCAGCCCGCTGCGCAAGCAAGGGTTTCAACGATTGTCGTCGCGGTGCAGACCCTTGCTTGCGCAGCGGGCTGGTTCGCGTTGCGTTTTGAATTTGACGAAGAGATGTGGATATGACTCGAACATTTCGCGGGGCAGATTTGATTGCACGAACGTTGTCGGTTGCCGGCATCGAGCGGCTGTTCACCCTGTCGGGCAATCAGATCATGCCGATCTTCGATGCTTGCATCGACGAAGAGATCGAACTGATTCACGTCCGGCACGAAGCGGCGGCGGTACACATGGCCGATGCAGTCGGCCGATTGACAGGGGATCCGGGAGTCGCATTGCTGACGGCCGGTCCCGGTCACGCGAATGCGCTGTCGGCGATGTACGTTGCCTGGGCGGCGGAATCGCCATTGGTGGTACTCAGCGGACACGCGCCGCGCGCACAGTTAACGCGTGGGGCCTTTCAGGAAATGGCGCAGGCGGAATTGGCAGGACACGTCGCCAAGGCGTCGTGGACGGTGACCGACGCAGCACACTTGGGACACGACTTGGCCCGAGCAATGCGGACGGCGCAAACGGGAAGACCGGGACCGGTGCATCTCAGTCTGCCCGCCGATCTGCTGGAAGCGTCGGTGGACGATTCGCCGCAGAACCTGCCGCAGCCCGACGACTGTCACCCTGGCATCACGCTGCTCGATGTGCAGGCGGCGGAAGAGATTCTGGCGGCTCTGTCTCGCGCAGAGCGTCCGCTGATACTCGCCGGCCCGTCGGCGATGCACCGTGCCGCCGACGGACAACACACGGAGTTGGCGCGTTCGCTTGGCGTTCCCGTCATCGGAATGGAAAGTCCTCGCGGCATTAACGACCCCTCGCTGGGAGCCGTCGCAGAGATTCTCGCCGACGCCGATCTCGTGCTGTTGCTGGGAAAGCGGCTCGATTTCACGCTCCGCTTTGCCGCCGAACCGGCGTTCAACTCGGCGTGTCGGTTCATGCACGTCGATCCGGAAACGCAGATTCTCGAACAAACCGCCGCTGCGCTGGCCGGAGGTGAGCGATTTCTGCTTGCCGAGATGGCCGATCCACTGCCGGCCACGGCGCGACTGTTGGAAATGGCCGAGAAGTTTAAGCGACCCGAAAACGGTTGGTTCGACGACGTTCAAGCGGCAGTGAGTTTTCGCCCAGCGGAATGGAAATCGATCAAATCGTCGGCCGCGGGGACATTGCATCCGGTCGAAATTGGCAAGGCCATCCACTCGTTTCTGGCGGCCGACGATGATGCCGTGTTCATTTCCGATGGTGGCGAATTCGGACAATGGGCGCAGGCCTGTATCGCAGCTCCGCATCGGTTGATTAACGGTCCGTCGGGTTCGATTGGCAGTTCGATACCGTTCGCCCTCGGCGCACGGACGGTGCATCCCGATGCGAAAATCGTCACCATGTTGGGCGACGGAACGTTCGGATTTCACGGCATGGAGTTCGACACGGCCGTCCGTCATCGGCTGCCGTTCATTGCCGTCATTGGCAACGACGCCTGCTGGAACGCCGAGAAGCAGATTCAACTCCGCGATTACGGTGCGGATCGTCAGATCGCGTGCGAATTGCAACCAACACGTTACGACGAACTAGTCCGCGTGATGGGAGGACACTGCGAACACGTAACGTCGGCCGAAGAAATGGAACCGGCACTCGAACGGTCATTCGCATCCGGTTTGCCGGCTTGCATTAACGTGTCGCTCGACGGACAGCCGGCACCGGTGATCCGACGCAATTCGTGATGCCTCGCGGTCGATTTGAATGATGAATATCGAACAAGTAATCTCGAAGGAAGAAGGACGAGCACCGAATTGAATGCACTTTGAGTTTCCAAATCCGGAATGTGGTCACCATGCCAGATTGCAACTTCGTCATTCATCATTTCTTGTTCGGTATTCGATGTTCCAAATCCTCAATCCCCAGTGCTTCCATGCGGCGGTACAGACGGGGGCGGGGAATGCCGAGCAGTTGTGCGGTTTTGGTTTTGTTGTATCGCGTTTGCTCCAGAACGAAGCGGATGCGGTCGGCTTCGACTTGATCCAATAATTCCTGCAGCGGCAATTGCTGCGGCTCCACCGCCGGACCGACCGCTTGCGCGTCGAGTCCGGTGCGAAATCGGAATGGCAGATCGCCCACCTGTATGAGTTCGCCGCTGCACACTGCGTGTGCTTCAGAAATCACCTGCCGGAATTCGTCGATGTTGCCGGGCCAATTGTATTGGCGAAAGAGACGCCAGACTTCGTCACCGAACCCGCCGATCTGTTTTTCGTCATCGCGGTTCATTTCTTCGAGCAGCGCCTGCCCGAGCAACTGGAGATCGTCCCCGCGCTCGTTGAGGGGCGGCAGCTCGATGCAGACGGCCGTCAGCAGGAAGAAGAACTCTTCGATCAGCGAGTCACTTTTCTGCAAGTCGTCGATCCTGCATTGCGTCGAAGCGACGACGCGACAGTCGCTGGTGGAGCCGGTCTCGCTTGTTGCATTCTGTGAATCAACAATCATCTGTTGCAGGTCGCGGGGCAGTGCCTCGACGTCACCGAGATACAGAGTTCCCGGCTGCAAACTTGTGACGGTTCCGGTGTCGGCCGTGTCGGCGGAGGCTTCCAGCAGACGAACGAGCGCCTGTTTCAATTCCGATGGCGGCAGGCGGCGGCAATCAAGCGGAACGAATGCCCGGTTGTGCAGTTCACTTTGCAGGTGGATCGATCGTGCCGCGTGTTCGCGTCCGCTGCCTGTTGCGCCGTGAATACAGACTCCGGCGTGCGAGGCGGCGGCGAGTTCAATCTGTCGAAACACGCGCAGCATGGCAGAACATCCGCCGATCAGACTGCCTTGGCCAAACCGTTGCCGCAGCATGCTTCGCTGTGCAGCAAGCTCCGCGTGCAACCTGCGCGCGGGAGATGATTCGACGGCGCGTTCCGGTTCACGGATGGGAACCGCGATGCCCACAATCGATCGCAAACAATCGTCTTCGTCCACCAGCGGAAAGAAATGCAGCATTCTCGTGACGCGTTTACCGTCACGGCGGAGAAGTTCAGTCGGGACGATGGCCTCGCGACCGTCGAGGACTGCCGGCGGAGGCGCAAGGCGGCCGGTGAGTGTCTCGACCTCTGCGGGATCGGAACCGGTCTCATAATCGCAAACAGTGCCGACCACATCGGCCGCCGACCAGCCGGTTAACTCTTCACAACCGGAATTAAAAAACTGAACGACCCGTCGCGCATCGAGCAGAAACAGCGGCGTTGCGACGGCGTTGAAAACCGTTTCCAGCTTGCGACTTTTGCGTATCCGTTTCTTCATACACGGATTTTAGGCTATCAACTGTCAGCTATCAGCTAACAACCAGAAAAAAACGGATTTCGTGTGGACGTCGTCGCTGACCGCTGATAGCTGACCGCTTCTACCGCTGGACGCGGCCGGTACCCGAGCCGTGCATTAAGGCTTCGATTTCCGGCCTGGTGGCGTAATTGAAATCGCCCTTGATGCTGTGCTTCAAACAACTGGCGGCGACGGCATAGCGAATGGCCGTTTCGGGTGATGAAAGTGCCGGATCGTGCAGCGCGACAATCAGACCGGCCGCAAACGAATCGCCCGCGCCGACGCGATCGACGATGTTGTGGATTTCGTAGGGGCTGTAGCGGCCATCGGCATCAAGCGGCGCGCAATGTGCCTGTTTCGATTCCGCGTCGTAGAACATGGCTCCCCAGTTGTTGTGGCTGGCCGAAATGCTCTCGCGCAAAGTAATTGCCACCTGCTGCACGTTGGGAAACTGTTCAACAATGGTTGCGGCCACCTGACGATAAGCATCGACATTCAACTCGCCGGCATCGACGTCGGTGTGGGTCGCCTGAATCCCAAGACACAGGTCGGCATCTTCTTCGTTGGCAATCACGACGTCGATGTAGGGCATTAAACTGCGCATCGTTTCGCGGGCTAAATCGACCGTGGAGATGCCCTCTTTCCATTTCCATAGTTTCTTGCGGAAGTTCAAGTCGCAGGAGACCGTCAAGCCGCGTTCTTTTGCGTTCTGAACGGCGGCGAGCGCGGCTTCGGCTGCAACTTCAGAAATTGCAGGGGTGATGCCGGTGATGTGAAACCAACCGGCGCCATCAAACGCTTGTTCCCAGTTGTACTTGTCTGCCGGCATCAGTGCGACGGAACTTCCTTCGCGGTCGTACGTCACCGTGCCGCCGCGCTGGTTCGCTCCCGTTTCAACAAAGTAGATGCCGAACCGCCCCTGCTCAACGCGGTCGATGAGGTCGGTCTCGACGCCAAGCTTGCCGCACTCCTGTTCCAGGGCATCGGTCAGCACGTTATCCGGCAGCGCGGTGAGAAAGGCCGACCGCATTCCCTGCACGGCGGCAGAAACGGCGACGTTCAATTCACCGCCGCCAAACGTCGATTCCAACCGCCCGGGGACAACCTGCCGCATCCGCATAAAGTCTTCCGGTGCCAAGCGAATCATAACTTCGCCGAATGTAATCAGTCGCAATGGAGTCATCCTCAAGTTGGTCGATCGGTTGGTGAAACTGTTGAGGCGTGGGGAGGATATACCCTCCAACCGCTTCGGTCATCTACCGGAATCTTCTCAGAATTTGTTCGGCATTTCAAACAGCTGTGCCAGCTGGCTGTCACAGGCAGCAGTAGTGTGGTGTTGCGGCGATTCCGGCCCCCGTAATTGGCGGTAGGAATAGCGTCTCTTGCGAGGGAAACTATCCCGGGGTCGCCGCGTTTTTTCATCATTACGATGCCGAAAGCTTTGGCGAAAGCGACGACATCGCACTGATAAAAACGACATCCGACCGGAGGAGAAAGTCCTGCTCGCTGCGCTGCGGTGACAGATATTAGCCGCCGCCTACCAGTCATCGGTTCGGAAGGGCGATGCGGGAATTCCCTCTTTATTGTAAAGGTTGGCACCCGCCGGGTTCATTGAGTACGCGTAACGCACGGCGACCGGGTTAGGGACTTTCCCCGATATCACGATGACATCGTCGCCGTCGATGACTGCTTCGGCCCAATGCCATTTCTTGTCGGCCCCGGCAATCGCGAAGCGTGCAAGTTTGGCCTCTTTGTCCTGCTTGGTGGGGGCCAGTCCCTCTTTCTTGCCGATCATCAGACCGCTGCCCACATGTTTGAATGACAGGCGAATACCCTGGCCATCGACCTTGAATCCCTTGAACAATGGTCCGCTGGGGACGATGTTTTCCTTGTCGTAAGTTTGGTGCAACGCCCAGTGCGCGAGCCGCGCGCCGACGTCTTGTTTGTTGCGGGGGTGAATGTCGTTGGCTTGGCCGATGTCGATGATGACTGCCATTCCGGTGTGCTTGATGTTGAGCGCCTTGCGCTGCGCTTCGCGAAGTTTCGCCCAACCGTTGCCGCCGGCGGGGTCATCGTTCGGCTTCTGGAAGTCGGCCAATTGCACCCAGTAGAATGCGAGGTCGGGGTTGAACAGTTTTCGCCAGCCGTTCACTAACGCCTGTGTCTTGTGAAAATACGATTCCCCTTCGCCGCCGTTGGATTCGCCCTGATACCAAATCGCTCCACGCATCGCAAACGGTGCCAGCGGGTGGATCATGGCGTTGTAAATGGCCGAAGGCGAACCGCCGCCAACCTTTGTTGTCTCCGTGTAGGCGTCCACGCTGTCGGCAATTTTCTTCAGTTCCGGAACGCTGCGGAAGCCGGCGGGCGACGTCCACGGTTCGATCCGCGTGCCACCCCAGTTCGAGCCAACCAGGCCGATGGGAACATTCAGTTCTTTCTGCAACCGACGACCGAAGAAATAACCGACGGCAGAGAATCCGCCGACCGATTTCGGTTCGCAAACTTTCCAACTGCCGGGGCAGGTGTCTTTTGCCACGGGAGATGTCGTGTGACCGGGAACATCGAACAGGCGGATCAGCGGATGATTGGCCGCTTCGATTTCTTCCTGTGGGTTCAGAGAATTGCTGACACGCCATTCCATATTCGATTGGCCCGAACAAATCCAGACTTCCCCCACCAGCACGTCTTTGAGTGCAACCGTGTTGTTGCCCTTCACGATGAGCGTTTGGCCGCTTGCGTTGGCTTTCAACGCGTCGAGTTTCACCTGCCAGCGACCGTTCTTGCCGGCTTCGGTATTCCTGGTTTGGTCGCCAAACGTCACCGCGACTTGTTCGCCCGGCTCGGCCGTGCCCCAAACGGGAACTTTGAGTTCGCGCTGCAGCACCATCGAGTCACCAAACACTGATGCCAACTTGACGTCGGCTTGCACTGTCGCGACCAGACAGGCAACCACCATCGGCAGCGCCAGGAACGTAATCCGATGTCGGCCAATCATGCTGTACTCCTGGGGGATGTGAATGTTCTGGAAAATCGCTGCGCTGAATCTATCGTCAGCATCTATTTACACAGTTTCAACGGAGATAAGCAAGAAGGGCTGTAAAAGGCCCTTAGTCGGTATCAGATGGGATAGTTGCGGGCTTGGCTTTCTGGAACGAGCGGACGATCCGGAAACCGAAGTTGTCGTTAGGGGAATTCGGGGTATTGTAGCCGCGAACCGCAGACCGGACACTTGTTGGGTGAAGGAAGACCGCACCGCCACGCATCACACGCATCTCACCTTGAGATGAACCGGCAGGATCAATTACTGTCGCTCTTGTGTAGGGTCCATGTCGGTCGGCGCACCATTCCCAGACGTTTCCGTGCATGTCAAACAATCCAAATGCATTTGCAGCCTTCGTGCCAACTTCGTTAGTGGTGTGTCTGCTTGCTCCCGTGTACCACGCAGACCATTTCAGCAGTGATATCTCGTTGCCGCAACTGAACCGTGTGAGACTTCCAGCACGGCAGGCAAATTCCCATTCTGCTTCTGTAGGCAGGCGACTTGTAACGCCTTCCTTCTTGCTCAACCAACAGCAAAACGCTACAGAATCGTTCCATGTGACGTTGACCACTGGATGGTCGTCAGTCTGTTCGGTTTCAAAACCGAGATCTGTGTTCCACAAAAACTTGGGATCCCGAACCCAATTACCGTCTTTCCAGCCGAACCCCCCCCTCTTATCCTTCTCGGCATCAGTTTTGTAGCCCGTGGCTTCAACAAAACGACGAAATTGACTTCGCGTCACTTCGTGAATGGCAAGAGAAAAGATTTTGGTAAGGACAACTTTGTGTTGCGGACCTTCATCGGGAATTGACTTGTCGAGCCAATTGTCAAAGTCCTGCTCCTTCGCTTCCGCCACCAACTTTAGGATTTCCCCCTCACCACTGCCCATCCGGAACTCACCAGGGGGGATGACGCGGAATTTCATGCCGATGCTGTTGGTGGTTTCCACCGGCACACCGAGATGCTTCGCATACGCCGTTTGGTGTTCTTTCGCCTGCTCCGCGGTAAACGGTGCAATCGCCGGGGCGGGTTGGTCTTTGGGCCAAACGTACTCAACTTTGGTCGCCTTTGGCTCCCACCAGACTTCAACTTTCGCGTTCTTCCCACCGGTGATGGTGAAGCGGTCGGTGCGAGTTTTCAAGCCGGAGGAGACGGTGAGCAGCAATTTGTATTCGCCGCGCGGGAGCTTTTTCGTCTGCTCGGGTGACAACAGATCAACGGTATATTTGTCGTGAGTCAGTGTGTTTTCGATGGTGACTTTTTTGCCCTTCACCGTGGTTACGAAGTCGTCGCCCGTGACACTGACAACCAGCGTGCCATCGGGGGTCGCCAAGCGGAAGAGAGCGTTGCCGGCCAAGTAAATCAAACTCGGCACGAGCAAAACCGCTGCCATGACGGCGAACGTTTTGGCGATCCCACACCAGGTGGTTTCGGTGACGGGATTCGGTAGGGGACTGGCTGGTTGCGGATCGTAGTTGTTGTCATGGCCGCCGTTCCCCGACGTCGGTGGCTCCGAGGGCTTCGCAGTCTGAGAAATAACGGGAGGGGGCGTGACTGGCTGATTGGTTGTTGCCGAGTTTTCAAGGGTTTCATCGAATTGGACGGTGTTCGCTCGGAGGCTGGATTCGATACGGGTGAGCAGGCGGACGACTTCGGCCGCCGTTTCCGGACGTTGTTCGCGGTCCTTTTCGAGCAGCCGCATTATCAGCTTTGCAAAATCGGGATTTAGGGTTGGGCAGACAGCGTCAAGCGGTTCGAGACTACGATACGACACCTTTCTGAGTATGGCATGGCAATTGCCGCCAGAGAAAGGCGTTTTCCCGGTCACAAGGTGATACAGCACACTGCCTAGGCTGAACAGATCGCAGCGGTGATCGACCGACTGGCCCTGCGCCTGCTCCGGGGCCATGTACTTCGGCGTGCCGACAGCCATGCCGCTTTGTGTAAGGCCCGCATCGTCACCCTCTGTGCGCACGAGGCCGAAGTCTAGGATTTTGGTGCGACCTGTGTTTTCTTCAATCCAGATGTTATCTGGTTTGATATCGCGGTGGATTAGTCCGTGTTGGTGAGCGGCGGCCAAACCGGCGGCGACTTCCCGCCCGATTTTCAGCACGTCGCACTGCTCGAGTTTCGTTTCGCGCTTCAAGCGTGTTTGTAACGACTCCCCCCGCAGAAACGGCATGGCGATATATGGGATGCCGAGGTCTTCACCATTCTCATAGATATCGACGATGTTGTCGTGTCTGACGGCAGCCTGGGCTTGCGCCTCGCGTCGAAAACGTTTTTTGTTCGATCTGCTGGCGGCGACGACCGGTTTCATCACCTTGAGGGCGATTTGCCGTTTCAATTTGGGGTCTTCGGCCCGGAATACCACGCCCATGCCACCGCTACCGATCCATTCCAAGACGCGGTAACGGCCCAAGCGACCGATTTCGCCGGGTTGTTCGGGCGGAGCGAGAAAGTCGATCTCGCTGTCGATATTCTTCCTAGCGCCGCCAATTGCAGCCTTCGGCTCGTTGGCAGATTGAGGGAGGTGATAATCGCTGACCGTCTCGTCGGCTTCTATCGTCTTGGTCTGGGGGTAGAGTAGTTTTCCCCGTTCGATGACTTGTTCGATGCCGTTTTCACTGCCGTGTAGCACTGGCTTTCCGGCCCGAATACCTTCGGTCAGTTCGTCTGTGGCATCGACTTCTTGGGCCGTTGCGAGGCACTGGTCGCAAATCTCGATGTGCTGGTCGATGGAATCCGCCTGCTCTCCGTGTAGTTTTCCAAGCAGGTGAGAATCGAGTAAGTCGTGGTCGGGACAGACATCTGTTTTCATCGTAGGCTCCTGCTGTTCTCCAGCCGATTTCCGGATTGGCTGCGGTTGGGATTACGGTCTCGTTACGGTATACGAGACCGACACACGAAACCTGTCAGCATTTTGGCGGTTTTTTCGGAAACTCTTTAACCGTTCGATCCCTTGGGCCACAGTCCGACGGCCTTGAAGTGTGACATTAACACTTGAAAAACGGCGTCCGATTAGTCCATCAGGCCGTCGAGTTCATCGCGTAACCGCCGAAGAACACGTGACTTAGCAACGTAAACTGCGTTCCGGGTCATTCCCAGTTGTTGGGCGATGACAGATGCGGAATCTCCCGAGACCACATGCTTCCAGCAGGCTTGCCAGGTGTTCGGCTCGAACTCCCGCTGCATCAGTTCCAAGGCCCGATGCACAAGAGAACGTTGATATTCCTGGTCGGTGAAGCCTTCGACGCCGTCTGGAGAGACGGCATCGTCCGGCTTCAACGGATCGGTCGATTTGGCAACGGTCGCGTTGCGCCGATGGGTTTCGCGACACTTGTTGACGGTGACGGTGCGGAGCCACGCCCGAAAGCTTTTTTTCGGGTCGTAAGCGAACGTCGGCAGCTTATCGACGAGCAATGTCAACACGTCCTGCACACAGTCAGCCGCATCATCGTCCGACAGTCCGGCGCGCAGCGTCCAGTGATAGATCAACGGCGCATACAACTCGACAAATCGCTTCCAGGCGATCTCTTTTTCGTCGGTATGCAACCGGCGCAACAGACTGACCGAGGTAGAATCCATGCAGTTCCTGATATGTTGGTTTGGTCACTACCCTAACCCAAACCTTATCGTTGCACATCTGTCAGCCACCACACCGGCTCACTCCTGCTTCAAATGAATCTGGTAGTTCCTGCGGCTTTCGTCGTATTCGAGATCGATCAGGCCGTTGGCGGCGATGTCTTTCAGTAGCTCGGAGAAACTGCCGTAGCCGTAGTATCCTTCGTTGAAACCAGGATGCACGCGGCGGACGGCTTGCTTGAGCATCGAACCCCAGACCGGATCGTAGTCCTGCTCGACGGAGTGAAGGACGCCTAACAGTTGGTCGAAGGCTTCCTGCTTCTTGTCGCCCTTCTTCGCTCCCTTTTTTGGTGCAGGTCGACTCTTCTGGGCGGTCCGAATCAAGTCGTCGTAGTAAATGAATTCGTCACAATTGGCGACAAGCAAATCGGAGGTGGAACTTTTCACCCCGCAACCAATAACGCGGCGATCGTTCTCCTTGAGCTTGGAAACCAGCGGCGAGAAATCGCTGTCGCCCGAAATCAAGGCGAAGACATCGATGTGCTCCTTCAAGTAGCAGAGGTCGAGCGCATCGACGACCATGCGGATGTCGGCACTGTTCTTACCGCTCATCTTGCTCTGGGGAATGTCGATCAGTTCAATTCCCTGAGCGTGAAATTTTTTCACGTCTCTGCGGTAATTGCTCCAATCGCAATAGGCCCGCTTGTAAACGAGTCGCCCCTTTTCGAGCAGCCGTTTTAAGACGAGTTGGATTTGGAAGTCTCCCGACTTCATATCCTTGACGCCAATCGCGAGATTCTCAAAATCGACAAAGACGGCGATTAACGGCTCTTCAGACATTGGAAACGTGCCTCCTGCAAATGATGTGAACGACAGTCCTGCGAGCGACTACCGATGGGAAAGTTGAAATAATGGGCAACTGTCATACTCTTTGGCAAGTTTTTCAACACCGACAAACTCGCAAACGAACTTCTCTCCACCGCTGACGGCCAGCACGGCCGCAATTTGCTCGCTTCCATAAACGCAGCCCGGAATGGTGACCGGTTCGATGCGCGCGGTGCGATTGACGTGGCTGCCGAAGAAGTTATCGCGGCCGATGATGGGATCGGCTTCTCGGTACACCGGACCGGTATGAATGCCGACGCGAACGGTCAATTCTTCGGGAAGCCCGAAGTCTTCAAAATGAATATTCGACACGGCCTTGATCAAACGCAACGCGAACTCAGCACAATCTTCCGGTTCATCAAATACCAGGTACAAGCCGTCTCCCCATGTGTTTTTGAAAACAGGCTTCACTTTTGCCTCGTCAATCAACTCGGCCACTCGACCCAAGAAGAGAACGAAAAAGGTAGGGGACTGATCGTCGCGCAGTTTGCTGAAGTGTGTGACGTCGGCAAACAACATCGCCTTGACTTCTAGATTTGCCGTCCGTGTTCGTCGTGGTGGTCGATCCGGCTCTGGTGCGTCTGGAACTTCGGGGGTTCCCAACGCCCGGGATCGCAATCTGGCCAGATTGATTTGACGGGATTCGTGTTTGGTTTTCTCCCAGTGCTTTAGAAAGAATGCCGTGCCGCCAACGAGAGACTGTGCCGCTGGGTCTTTCACGACTAACGCGATAGGCTTGACGCCCATCTGATCCGATCGCGCGAGCGCCAGTCCCTGTGTGTAGCGATTGACGAAGTCGAAATACAGGTCGTCTCCGTGAAACTTCTCGGGCGTGGCGTAATGAACCTCGGTGGCCTCTGCGAGAACTTTGTCGCAGCGTTCTCGCCACCCCGACATTTCCGGCAGACCGAAATCGACGCTGGATTTGTAAAAGTCTTCCCGATCAAACGGCAGTACGATGTGCAGTTCGGCCTTACGTCGAATCATCTGTTCGGCAAACAGGATGTCGGAGCCACAGCCGGCAGAAACATATCCGACTTTGGCATCCCATTGTTCAAGCTCTTTGCCAATCGCAGTTGCGACTTCCTCTTCCAACGCTGCATCGTCAGGAAATCGCGGCGGTAACCCTTGGGCCTGCCGGTCGGGGTGGTCGATCATGTGTCCCGCAAAAATGACACACGTACCGATCGAGAAAATGCTCATGAATTCTTCGGGTACTTTCAACCGTTCTTTCAACAGTTGCACCTGTCGTCGCATCGAAACGACGCTGCCGATATCTCCGGCTGCTTCCGTGACGGCCCTGCGATACCACCATTCGGCACAGTTCTCGTCGTCCGCGTCAGTACCGGTGAACTGCTCCAGGAGTAAGTACGCCTCACCAATTGTGGCGAACAGCCAGTAGTCATTCTCGCTGCCGGGCTGTTTCAACTCCGCCAATGCCAAATCCAACACTTCCTTTGCCGAAGTATGCACTTTGTCTCTGGAAACATCGGCAAGCAACGACATGCTCGCAGCGTTTATGCCAGGATAGGAATTCCTGGAGAGTTGGTAGGCCGTGCTGTAGTTCCGCAAGGCGCGGCCCGCAAAGTCGGTCTTTTCCGCGGGCAAGGTCGTCCGTTGGTAACGGTCTTTGTACAGACGGCCGATCAGGCTGACGGTTTCCAGTCTGAGTTTGTCGTCCAGATCGTCTGCCTTTAAGAGTTTTTTCGCGCGCTTTTCTGCCAGGTTGATATTGCGTCCCCGCGCCAACGCCAAGGCATTCAGATATTGCAGTCGCCGGTCATTCCCATAGTACTGCAGTCCTTCGCGCACCAACTCAAATGCACGCGTTGGATGTCCCGTGCTGATGAACTTTTCGCTAAAGGCGGCGTAGAGTTCAACACATTGGTTCCAGAAACGATTGTTGTCTTCGTCGTAGAATGTGCGAAACAGAGAATCGGCATCCGAATCTTTCTGGCTCAGTAGCTGTTTGATTTCACCTACAGACATCCCACCGTGCGGTTGCGCGGAACTCATTTGTTGTTCCTCGAGGTTTGTATCCTGGCGATAGGTATTCGGCACCAACGGTAGGACGAACCATCTCGCTTCTTGCGATTATGCACTTCGGTGTACACTTTGTGAGGGCTGCGGTCAATTGTCGTCCCCAATCGTCGATCGATTTTCTTTCAGCAATCCCACCGCGCTAAGCACACGTGCCATTGTCTGACTGACCGATTTCCCATCCGACGTCTGTTGTGCCTGCATCTCTTCTTCGGTAAGCCAGCGGTTGGCCAGGTTCGCGTCAATTTTCATACGGCTGCCATCACCGGTCAGATCGATCTCGAACAACTCCATTTTGTAAGCCGTTTCTTCCTCGGCCGACGCAGACCACGCGGTGTATTACAAGATGCGCAATAGGCTCCTCGGCAGTCAGGAAGTCTGTACCCTCGACGAGGCCAAGCTCTTCATCAATCTCGCGGATGACACACGCGCGGAAAGATTCCTTCACCCACTTGTGGCCACCAACCAGAGCATAGGCCGTCCATTTGGCGTTCCGCTGCGCCAACCCGAGCGTTTGGCGACCCTCTTTCCGGCGGATCACCCCAATGGCGGCAACCGACTCGACCCGGTCTGACTTTCCCGCGATAGCGGCGAGGAAGGTTCGACCGTACTGAAACAATACCAATACGATACCCTGATTGCGTCCATGATGCATCGACAATTCACAGTGCGAATCGTTTGATTCACTCTTCTGATCATCAATAGCCTTCGCATCGAGGGTGCTGGTCTTCTAATTCATACACGCGGCTCAATAAGACGGAAACCGTCAGCGACACGCCCCGTCGGTATCACGTTAATGAGCCAGGCATCGAAACACCGTTTGAATCATGAATGTCGAACGAGGAATTTCCAGTGCGGAAGGGGAGCTGACTCACCTCGATCAGACGTCGTAATTCAGTACTTCTTGGTAGATAATCGATATTCAGTGGCCAAAACCCAGAGGCCGCCCCCCAAGAAATGCGATATACACTAACCATGTGACCACCTCACTTGTCGAGCATGCTGGCGATGGAACATTTGCGACTACTGAGGGGAAAGTCAGGAAAAAACTGAGGCAAGCGGGGCAAGCAGGGTTTGCCGCGTTGACCGTTGAATCGCACTGCAGTTTCTGATCTAATCGGTCCCACTATTCGGCGATGCATTTATTTGGTGGGCGTTTAAGACAGAGGTCCGCTCCAAAACAGTGGGCCTATTTTTTTGCGCTGATTGCGTTTTTGGCGATGATTGTTCTCGGTGCTGGTTTCTGAGGACCAGACGAAGAACCATTACAAAAGCAATGTCCCAAGTGCCAAGCGGTTGTGCATTGCCACAAATCCACCTGCGATTGCGGTCGCAAGTTTGATACGACAACCGGGTTTGGCGACAACTGAATTTGAAGCGGAACCAAGCTGATGGCCGATTTGCTCAACGCTGAAATCACAGACGTCGATCCCGCGACTTCCACCGCCGGGACGGCTCCGGATACCGCCGGGACGGCTCCGAAACCCGTTCCCGAGGGACGCTGGTCGCAGGGACTGGAATGGCCTGCCGTCTTGTGGCTGGGGATGTTACATGTCGGCGCATTGGCAGCACCGTTTTGCTTCACCTGGCAGGGCCTAGCAGTGGCACTCGTCATGAGTTTTGTCACCGGCTGTCTGGGCGTAACTCTCGGCTATCACCGCCTGTTAACGCACAGCAGTCTTGAAACGTTTCCCATGCTTCGGCGATTTTTCGCGTGGTGCGGCATGCTGGCCGGTGAAGGCCCGCCGATCATGTGGGTTGCCGTCCACCGCAAGCACCATTACTTCAGCGACCAGGAAGACGATCCGCATTCCCCACGTCACGGGAAATGGTGGAGCCATATGCTGTGGATGCTGCCGCGACACAGTACCAACGATTGGTCGAAACTCTACGCCCGCTACGCGCCCGATTTACTGCGCGAGGGCTTCATGCGGTTTCTCAATAAAACCTTCTTGTGGTGGCAAGCGTTGGTCGGGGCGGCGTTTTTCGTCGCCGGCTGGCTCATCTGGGATGACCCGATGGTCGGTGTCTCGGTCCTGGTTTACGGTATGTTCGTCCGCTTGGTTTATGTGCTGCATGTCACGTGGCTCATCAATTCGGCCACACACATCTGGGGCTATCGCAACTACGATATCAGCGATGACAGCCGCAACCTGTGGTGGGTCGCACTGCTGGCCTACGGCGAGGGTTGGCACAACAACCACCACGCCCAACAACGCTCAGCCCGACACGGTCACCGCTGGTGGGAATTCGACATCACCTGGATCGTCATCTGCTGCATGCGAACGGTCGGCTTGGCCTGGAACATCATTCCACCGTCGAAAGACGGCGCATCTGCCGACGAATCGACGACGCCCGCGCCCTGAGTGCCGCCGCTGCCGCTCCAGGCAAACGTTGCACACCGAACGAGATGCGAATCCCCCGCGGGTATCTACAAAAAAAGCCGCAAACCCTTGCAGGTTTACGGCTTCTTGCAGCGAGGCCGACGGGACTTGAACCCGCAACCCCCGGATCGACAGTCCGGTACTCTAACCAATTGAGCTACGGCCCCTCGCTTGTTGCGGAAAAATCGTTCCGCAACTGTCGTAACCGATTCTAGCGAACCGCGTTGCTGAGTCAAGACTGTGGCGGAAGGCCGAAATTCGGGGAACAGGGTCGGTGCAGCGGTAAGAAAATCTGCGAGCGGAGTCCGGCCGTCGCGGTTGCTGCGTTATACTCAACGGCACCGGGCATGTTTCAGTTGTCGTCATCTCCAGATGGATCTGGACAAATGGTTTCGGGTCGGCAGTCCTGTTGCGGGGAAAGAGCCATGTGTTGTCGAGTTGCTCTGTATGTTGCCATTTGTGGTTGCGGCTTTTTGTGTAGACCAGCGAGCCTCGAAGCAGCCGATGAACCGACGCGCGGCGAAGTGTCGGCAGCGCTTCGCAAGGCCGTCGGCTTTTTCCGCGGTAAGGTCTCAATCAACGGCGGCTACCTGTGGCGATACAGTGCCGACCTTTCCATTCGCGAAGGGGAAGGCAAAGCGGGGGCCGAGACCGCCTGGGTCCAGCCGCCCGGCACGCCAACCGTTGGCGAAGCGTATCTTCGCGCCTACCGGTTGACCGGTGATGACTACTACCTCGATGCCGCCCGCGAGACGGCACTCGCATTGGTTGCCGGGCAGCTGCGCTCGGGCGGATGGGATTACCGCATCGAGTTCAACCCCCGCCAGCGAAGCCGGTACGCATATCGCATCGACGGCAAAACGAATGGCAGTCGGAATGTGACCACGCTCGACGACAACACCACACAGTCGGCACTGCGATACTTGATGCGATTCGATCAGGCGACCCAATTCAAAAACGCGAAAGTTCACGCGGCCGTTGAATTCGCGCTCTCGTCGTTGCTCGAAGCTCAATATCCCAATGGCGCATGGCCACAGCGTTTCAGCGAATCTCCCAACCCCAAAGAATTCCCCGTGCTGAAGGCGAGCTTTCAGAAAACGTGGTCGCGGAAATACGAGAAGAAGGACTATCGAGGGCATTACACCTTCAACGACAACGGCATCGCCGATGTGATCGACGTGATGTTTCTCGCCCGTGACATTTATGGTGAGAAGAAGTACGGGGCCGCTGCCGAGAAAGCGGGGGATTTCATTCTGCTTGCACAACTGCCCGAACCGCAACCGGGCTGGGCGCAGCAATATGACCACGACATGCACCCCGCCTGGGCGCGCCGATTCGAGCCGCCGGCGGTCACCGGCGGCGAATCGCAGGGAATCATGCGAACGCTGATGACACTCTACCGCCAGACGGGCAAGCAGAAATATCTCGAACCGATTCCGCGAGCGTTGGCGTACTACAAGAGATCGGCACTGCCCGACGGACGGTTGGCACGATTCTACGAAATCAAAACCAACCGGCCGCTCTACTTTGTGAAGGACACCTACGAATTGACCTACAGCAGCGAGAACATGCCGACGCATTACGGCTTCATCGTCGGCTCGCGGCTCGATTCGATCGAGCGGGAATACAAGAAGTTGCTCAAGACAGACCCCGCGAAATTGAATCCACCGTCGAAGCAGCCGGTCTATCGCATGTCGGCCGGCCTGGCGGCGCGAGCGAAATCGGTGATCGAGGCGATGGACTCGCGCGGCGCGTGGGTCGAGGCGGGCAGCCTGAAGTACGCCGGCAAGACAGAAACGATGATCGATTCCCGCACGTTCACAAAAAATGTTGACGTGCTGGCACAGTTTCTCGCGGCGTCGAAGTGAATCGCGTTACGCTTCCGCCGCTTCGCGCATCTTTTCCAGACCCTCGCGGGCAACTTCTGCGGCGTCCATTGCCCAGTAGCTGCGGTTGAACAGTTCCAGCGACAGCCAGCGGTTGTATCCCGTTTGACGGAGTAGGTCGCAGAACCGTTTCAAATCGACAACGCCGTCGCCCGGCATCACGCGGTCGCAGTCTTGCTGCAGTTCGCGTGGCGGAAGGCCGGGCGAATCGTTGAAGTGCGAAATCGCAATCTGATTGGCCGTGAGTTGTGCGATCGATTCGATCGATCCGCCGCCGCGGAAACAGTGAAACGGATCGAGCACGGTTGTCGCATCGGGATGCCCCGATCCCTGCATGACGCGTAATGCCGCCTCGATGCTGTTGACCTCTTCGGAGAACCCCAGGTACTCCATCACCGGCTTGACGCCGAACTCTTGGCCCAGTTCGAGCAGACGACGATAATTCGTCGCGCCGACCTCAAAATCAACCGGCCCCAGCGGCGGGCCGCCGATGGCATACGGTGCGCCGATCTCGCGGGCCTGCTCCAACCGTCGTTTGGTCTCGTCCTCCGCACGTTCGTAAACCGCACCAACGGTATCCCACCAGCCTTTGAGGAAAATGGTCGTCGGAACTTCCAGCCCGTTATCCGCCACCGCGTTTTTTACGTCGGCCAGCGATCCGCCCGTCGCCAGATGCGCGTCGATATCGCTGTGCCACAATTCAATCGCCGCGTACCCGGTTTGTCCGGCAATCCGGATCTTCTCCAGAATGGGCGTCGGCATGATCGTGCTGGAATTCAGGCAGTAGATAAAGTCGGCCATTGAATGCGCTCCGCTGAAATTCGAGAGTCGAGAGACTAGAGTCTAGAGCCGGAAGCGATGAAGGTCGAGCGCCGGCTCCCAGCTCCTGTCTCTCGACTCTTGACTCGATTGTGTATAATCGCCCTATGGGAAACTCTGCCCCCACCTGCAATTCGATGTTGCGAACAGCGTTTTCTCGGCTGGTAGTTGCCGGGTTGATTGGCGCGGTTGTTGGCGGATGCGGTCAAGACGATGGCAGACCGACGAAATCATCTGGTGAAACCGTTTCTCGCGAACGTGAGGGAACGACGTCGAAATCCGACGCGTCATCGTCGCCGTTTGCAGCGGCAACCGGCGATGATTCGCGGCCATCGGAACCGGTTGTTGAAGTGGATACGGCAAATCAGCCGCCAGTCAAACCGAGTCCTGTGCCGCAACCCATCTTTCGCAAATCCGATACGCGTCCACGTCACGATGACGCGAAGCTGGCCGCGCTTGGCATTCGCGCGTTCGAGTCAAATCGGCTGAAACTGTATACCGACATCGATCCCAAACTCGCCGCCAAGCTCCCGCCGCTCATCGATGCCGCCTACACCGCTTGGGAAGCGTACTTCGGCAAGTTGCCTGCCAATCGCGAGCGAACCAACTTTCAGGTAACCGGCTACCTGATGGCCGACAAGGGGCGGTTTCGCGATGCCGGCCTCATCCCCGGCAACCTGCGTCCGTTCGTCAACGGGCGACATCGCGGGGCGGAATTCTGGATGAACGATCAAAAGTACGATTACTACCGCAGCCATCTCGTCATTCACGAATCGACCCACTGCTTCATGGAGGCCATTGCCGGCGAACGGTATTACGAAGGGCTGCCCGCCTGGTACTGGGAGGGCATGGCTGAACTGTTCGGCACGCACCAAACCGACACGCAGGGGAAGGTTCACTTCCGCGTGATGCCCGATGATCGCGAAAACTTCGCCGGCCTCGGCCGAGTGACCCTCGTCCGCGAGGCGGTCGATGCGGGCAAACGTAAGTCAATCGGCGGCGTCACGCGACTGCGGGGCGGCGATTTCATCGGCAATGATGCCTACGCCTGGTCGTGGGCGTTGTGTAAGTTTCTCGATACGCACCCCGCCTACCAGAAACGGTTCCACGAATTCGGTCGCCTGCTGACGGGATCCCGTTTCAAGCGGGCATGGAGGGAATTTGGCATCGATTTGCAAGGGCCAATGGTGGCCGAGTGGACGTTGTTTGTCAACAATTTGCAGTACGGCTACGACATCGAACGGGCCGCCATCGATTTCCGCCCCGGCAAACAGGTTGCGGGCGACGCCGCGCTCAACAAGGCGAACATCCGCGCCGATCGCGGTTGGCAGTCGGCAGTTCTTCGAGTTGAAAAAGGGACGAAATACGTCATCACCGCCAGCGGCCAATTCACGTTGGCCCAGCAACCCAAACCGTGGATCAGCGAAGCGGGCGGCATCAGCTTCGACTACTTCGGCGGCCGTCCGTTGGGATTACTGTTGGCAGCCATTCATTCCGACGGACAAGAGATACTGCCGGAATTCGCTGTCGGTCGCCAACACGAATTCGTCGCCCCGGCCAGCGGCACATTATACTTCCGCCTGAACGATTCCTGGAGCCGTCTCACCGACAACACGGGGCAAGTCAACGTTGGTGTTCAGCTTGGGAACCAGTGAAACGGCAATCGCACATCATCCATCCCCCTCTTTCGCGAGGAAATCCAACCATGAACTTCACCCGCCGCACGTTCCTGCAATCAACTGCCGTCACCGCTACCGCCGCAATCACTCTGCCGCGCTGTCTGGCGGGCGAGAAGTCAAAACCGGCTAACAAGAACCCGCTTGCCGGTGAAGTGGGGATTACGACGTCGTCGCTGTCGGGACACGTTGTCTCCCGCCCGACCAAGTCCAAATTCACGCTGCTCGAATTGCCGCGCATTTTGCGCGACGAACTCGACATGCGGGTGATCGATTTGAACACCTCGACGCTTGCCTCAGAAGAACCGGCTTATCTCGACAAGGTCCGCGCCGCCGCCGACAAGGCGGGCTGCGTTCTTACGAATTTGAAACTGAACCAGCGCGGCCTCGACATGAACAGCCGCGACAAAGACGTCCGTGACAAGGCGCTGGCCATCTATAAAAAATCGATCGATGCGGCCGCGCGACTCGGCTTGAAATGGGCCCGGCCGCTGCCGCTCAAACCGAAACCCGATATGGCAATTCACGTCGCCAGCTATCGCGAACTGGCCGACTATGCCGCCGAGCGAAATATCCAGATGCTCATTGAGAACTACGGCTGGATGGAATCGGACCCCGATTCGGTGCCGAAACTGGTGAAAGCCATCGACCGCAACGTCGCCGTCTCGCCCGACACGGGCAACTGGAAAGACAATACCGTTCGCTACAAAGGTTTGGCCGCCGCCTTTCCGTTGGCGGTCTCCTGCGACTTCAAAGCCCGCAAACTGGGACCCAAGGGAGAACACGAATTATACGACCTGAAACGCTGTTTCGAGGTCGGCTGGAAAACCGGCTTCCAAGGCCCCTGGTGCCTGGAACACGCGAACTCTAATCGGAAAGTTCTCTTCCGCGAGTTGGCAATGCTGCGCGACATGTTGCGCGGGTGGATGAAGGATGCAAACAGTTCCTAGTCGAGTTTCTAGACACGCCAACACCGCTTGCGGTTTAGCGTATCACCAGCAAACAGCGATTCTCCCTCAACACGCAATTCTCTCACCCTACCGAAACACCACATGACAAATCCCACGCTTGACGAACTGTTATCCGGTCCTGCCACGGTCTTCGACGACATTCACACCGAAGGTGTCGGGCCGGCTGGGCAATTGCCGATTACTGACGACATGCTGCGCGATTCGCCCAGTGGGGATTTATTTGGGATGACGCAGAATGCTGGCATGGGGTGGAATCCGCAGCAGTTGTTGCGCGATCAGTATCTCATTCTCAGCACGCAGGGCGGCATTCGCGGCGAAAGCGGGCAGCCGATTGCGCTCGGTTATCATACCGGGCATTGGGAGGTCGGCCTGCTAATGCGAGCCGCTGCCGAAGAACTTGATCGGCGGGAAAAGTTGCCGTTCGCTGCGTTTGTCAGCGATCCCTGCGATGGGCGTTCGCAGGGAACGACGGCGATGATGGACAGCCTGGCCTACCGCAACGACGCGGCGATTGTGCTGGGACGGCTGATTCGCTCGCTGCCGACGCGCAAGGGGGTTGTTGGCGTCGCGACTTGTGACAAAGGGTTGCCGGCGATGATGCTGGCGTTGGCGGCCGCGACAAAATTGCCGTCCGTCATTGTTCCCGGAGGCGTGACACTGCCTGCGAAAAGCGCCGAAGATGCGGGCAAGGTACAGTCGATTGGCGCGCGCTTCGCGCATGGGGAAATCACACGGGAATACGCGGCCGACATGGGTTGCCGCGCCTGTGGCACGCCGGGGGGTGGTTGTCAGTTTCTGGGGACGGCGGCCACTTCGCAGGTTGTTGCTGAAGCGCTCGGAATGGCGCTGCCTCACACGGCGCTTGCGCCATCGGGACAGCCCATCTGGCGAGAAATCGGCACGCAGGCGGCGGCGGCAGTGGTTGCGATGCAGAAACAGGGAACGACGCTGGGTGACATTCTCACCGACGACGCGGTCCACAACGCAATGACTGTACATGCGGCCGTCGGCGGTTCGACCAATCTGTTGCTGCATCTGCCCGCCGTGGCGTTTGCTGCCGGGTTGAAACGGCCGACGGTGGATGATTGGAACCGCATCAACCGGCAGACGCCACGGTTGGTTGATGTTTTACCGAACGGTCCGGTGGGGCATCCCACGGTGCGGCTGTTTCTGGCCGGTGGCGTGCCGGAAATCATGCTGAACCTGCGAACGCTGGGCCTGCTACAGCTCGACGCGTTGACGGCATCAGGTCGATCATTGGGTGACGTTTTGGATTGGTGGGAAGGCAGCGACCGCCGTCTGCGATTGCGTGAAAAACTAACCGAACGCGATGGGATCGATCCCGACGATGTCGTCATGTCGCCCGACCGCGCATCGGACCGTGGTTTGACCAGCACGGTGACGTTTCCGGTGGGCAACATTGCACCGGAAGGATCGGTGATTAAGAGTACGGCCATCGATCCGTCAGTTGTCGATGACGACGGCGTGTTTCGCCACACGGGGCCGGCACGCGTTTTCACGTCGGAGCGCGACGCCATTGCGGCTATCAAGGGGCGAACGGAGCGAGACATCGAAGCAGGCGATGTGATTGTGTTAATTTGCCGCGGCCCGTTGGGCGCCGGCATGGAAGAGACGTATCAGATTACATCGGCGCTGAGATACCTCGAATTTGGTAAGCAGGTGGCCGTCATCACCGATGCCCGCTTTTCTGGCGTTTCAACAGGCGCCTGCATCGGACATGTTGGTCCGGAGGCGCTCGCGGGCGGCCCGGTGGGCAAGCTCCGCGACGGCGATACGATTGAGATCATCGTTGATCGCAACAACCTCAACGGCAGCATCAATTTCATTGGCGAAGGCGACCGCCGGTTTTCCTCCGCCGACGGCGCACAGATTCTCGAAGAGCGTGAGCAGACCGTTCCACTTGCGGCAGACCCGGATTTGCCGGACGACACCCGCTTGTGGGCGATATTGCAGCAAGCCGGCGGAGGCACCTGGGGCGGCTGCGTGTACGATGTCGATGCGATTGAGGAGATTATTAACGCCGGTCGGGCAGCGCTAGGGAAATAGGTTCGTCGCAGCGCAACCGAAGAGCGAATGGATGCCACTGGCGTTTCGCCAGTGAAACACGCGAGGCACTGGCGACACGCCAGTGGCACCCGAACTCGACTCCCTCTCCATGACATCGACTCGTTATTGCTTTGGCGGTGCGGCCTCACGGACGATGGCGCCGTGTTCTTCGCTCATAATGAGCAGTGAAAACCGCTGGACGGAATTCAGTTCGTCGGTGTTCAACGAAGTGAAGTCGAAACGGCCGCGGAGATCGGTGTAGCCGTCTTTGTAAAACCGCAGCCGGCCGTCGTTCATACGGGCGTACACTTTCACGTAGGTCGTTGGCACCGGTTTGCCGGTTTCGGAGTGGGCGACGCGCACGTGGCCGTAATTCTCAATCACCTGCAGGTTGAGTGAATTTGAATAGTAGGCCTGCGATTGCGTCTGTCCGCCGCCGACAATTTCCACCAGCACGTTGCTGCTGTGTAACTGCTCGGGCAGGTCGAATGTGGCGGTTGCTTTGCCTTTGGGCAGCTCGATGGACTGCGTGGCATTGGGACGAATGTAGGCGAACTGGCCGGATTGCTGCTGCACGAATGGATTGCGGCTGAACAGCAATTCGACGTCCATCAGGTAGTAGTTCACCTGCACCTGCTGGAGATTCTGAAAGTTCAGTTTGATCTGCTTCGATTCGACCTTGAAGTTGAAGCCGGCTTCGCTGGCGGCCAGTTTGGTCTGCGTATCGGTTCTCGCTTTTGTATCGACGAGCCGCACGTCGGCCCCTTCGATTTCGTCGAGCTGCGCGATGACGGCGATGAACGCCTTTCGCCAACGAACGACGGGATGCGCGGCGTATTTGGCGGCGACAATTCGTGCGGCCGCCGTATCGCCGGTGTAAAGATCGACGTAGGCCGAGAGGTAATCGTACTGCAGTTTCGTCTGCAGGTTGTCGGGATTCACGCGGCCGTAGAACTGCAGCGCTTCATCGACGCGGTCCTGCAGCAGCATGCAATAGCTCACCGCCAGCAAATCGACGTCGTCCAGCGAGCGATGATAGGTCAGGGTTTTCATCAAGCGGTGATACTGCCCGTCGAACCGATCATTCAGAATTCTGCGGCGGCGCCCCAGTTGGTGCGCGCGGGCGTTAACCAGCGGGCGATACTCCATGTGCTGGTACGTGTTGCGGGCGACCGGATCGATCATCAGCAATGGGCTGTCGATATAGGAACCGCTGGCAGCAACGAATGAGTTGGCATGCTGCAGATACTCGGCAGCGGCCACGGTCACGTTGTGTTTGATGCCGTAGGACCACAGTGTGTGATTGTAAACGTGTCGCGCGGTCAGCAGCGACATCACCTGTCCGAAGAATGCCTGATCCTGCATGCGAAAAGCGATGCGGTCGAGTTTCGTGCGGCGCAGATTGTGCCGCTTCAAGTATTCGATTACATCGTCGTCGCTTCCCTGTTGGGAGACAAAGTCCCACGACTCGCGATCAATTTCGCTCGGCTCATCGACGACCTTGAAGGTCAACGGTTCGGCGTGGGCGATCAACTGCTCGTTCTTGGCAACTTGCACCGGGTAATGTTGGTAGTTGCCCGCTGCGGGGAAGTAGAAATAGTATTCGAGCGTTAATGTTTTGTACGGCTGCAGATTCAGGTTGGCGTTGCGAGTGTAGCGGCCGTTCAACACGGGTACGGCTCCCTCCGGGACCTGCAACAGCACGTTCAGTTTTTGCGGCGTCGATGTGGGATTCGTCACCACCACCTGACAGCCGTAAACAACATGCACCAGAAATTCGTCGCGGACGTACTTATCGACGCGTTCGTTACTGACGTAGCGGAAGCGGTCGCCGTGGCGGAAGAAGTTCTGGCTGACGAGAATCGGTGTCTCATCGGCCATGCCACGCGTCGGCAGAATCTCTTCGTGATAGATGACCATCGGACTGCCGGCAGTCAGCGTCATCTGCGTGTCGGCGAATTCGGTCTTGTGTTTTTTCGCTTCGGCGGGCAGATCGAGCAGCGAAAGGGCGAACATCATTTCGGCGAAGTTCCGCGACGCTTCGGCCATGTTGACCGAATTCAGTGGCGCGTCGCCTTCCTGTGCGGCAAAGTCACGCCAGAAGCTGTTGACCGTTATCAATGCGGCGTTCTGTTGCTCGATGGGCAAATGGTAGTAGTTGTTCTCGACCCATTCCTTTGTCTTTTCGAGCTTGCGGTAGAGTTGCTTGGCGTTCTGCCGCTCCTTCAGGTCAAGCTTGTAATAACCTTCCATCTTGTCCATTTCCTTGTTGCCCGCTCTACCGGCGCGACGGCGGGAGAGTTGTTTGGCAGCCTTCTCCATCTCTGCAACCAGCGATTTCTTTCGCGCCGCACCGCGCGTAGAACTCACTGCGGGGCGTCCGGCTACTGGTGCGTCCTCAGCCGAGGGAGCGGCTAGTTTGCCTTCGCCCGGCTTGCCAGCGCCGAACTGAGCGGGCGCTTTCGGCATTCTGAGCAGGCGATCAATATTCGCTTTGTCTTTTGCCGTGTCGAATCCGAAGTCGTCGGCCGTGTTGAGTGCGCCCCCTTTGACGGCCGTCTCGAATAGCTGATTGAAACGGTCGATGTTGGGTGGAATGAGGTCGAACAGATCGGTCACGTGACGCGATGTCGCCGGTCGTTCGCCGTCAATATTTCGTGCAAGCAGAATCTGTTCGACAACGTTCATGCGTCCATGCGCCCACGGAGCGAGATACGTCGGCATGTTCTCATTCAGGAACCATTCGTCCAGAAACGTGCGATCCTTCTTGTTGGCCAGGTAAGGCAGAACCGCCTGTTGATAGAACTTCGGGTCGCGTTTTGAGACGAAGAACGTCAACTCGTGGCAGGCGTACTTCGAGTATTTTTCGCGCTTCTGTTCGTCGGTCAGCTTGTGCCAGTTCACAATGAAGTTGAACTCGGCCAACGTGGGATTCCCCGACAATGTGGCGTACAACCGATACGCGGCGGGCAGGCTGTCGTAGGCCTCGAACCGCGACGTGGTGACGTCGCCGATGACGAACTTTCCGCCGGCCGGCACAACGCTGATTCGTTTTTGCAGCGTGTAGTGTTCGTCGGGGTTCATACCCTTGGCCAACCGTAAATCGAGATACGGCGTGTCGGTTTCGGGCAACGCCAGCGTTCGGTAGGCGGTGTTCTGTGGATCGACGGCGACGATGTGCAAATACTGGCGACCGCCCAGTACGATGCGCGGCACTGTAATGACACCGTTTTTGTCCGGCAGCAGATTCACCTGCACTGCCGAAACACTGCTAAGGAAATCGAGATTGGCGAAGTCCTGTTGCTGGCTGGGTGTGGGCGATTCTGAACCCGCGCGTTTCGCCCCCAGACCGCCGCCTACTCCAGCACCGCCGAACGCGTCGCCTTCTTCGGGACGCTGATCGGTCGTCTGCGTCTGACGAATTGCCCACGGATTGAGCAGTAAACCGGGCCGTTTGAGCATCAGGCCAGGATATTTGTGCGCATACTTGCGATCGATGATGTAGCGGTATTCATCGCCGATGTTCCGCCCCTCGACGAACAGCGACAGCGCCCGGGAACGCGAGATCTGGTACGGCTCGGGATCGCGGACCGACGACAGATTCGCATACGCGTTGAACGCCGGCTGGTAGCGGGTGGCGAACAGATGCACGCGCGAGAACTTCGATGCGTTTCGCAATTTGATCGTCAAGTTCTTCTCGCCGGCCTTCACACTTTCAATTTGCAGCGGGTCGGCGTTTCGCACTTCGAGGTTGCGGTTCTTGCCGAGCACGTAACCGAGTCGCCGTTCGCCGGCGGCGAAGCGGAGTCGAATGCGTTCGCCGCGCTGTTTCAGCAGTAGGTCGTAATCGCCTCGGGGCAAGTTACCAATCTGCAGTTGACCGTTCTTGATCGAAACCGATTCAAATCGGTCGGACAGAAACGTGCCGCCGCGAAGTTCGAGCAGCGAGATTTCGTCGCGTGTCGGCGCATTTTGCGCGCCCATATAGGGAAGTCGAAGCGGCTGCCCGGCGACTCCGTGGACTTCGCGATGATAGGTGTGGGCGTCGCTGAGCAGGTTCCAGGTGTGCGCGGTTCCTGCCGGAGTTGTCGCTTTGACCCAGGCGATGTCGGCCAGCCGGCCAAGCAGAACGCGGCCACGTTCGTCGCTTTCCAGCGTTACCGCGACGGGACGCTTAAAGTCCCGATGCTTGATGGAGAACTGCACCGGACGGTCCGCTTTCGCTTCGCCGGTTCGACCCAGCAGATCGACGGCATATTGACCGTCGATGTCGGTGAAGTGCAGATCCTCAATCTTGTCGGTTCGGTCGATCTGATTCAACGTGACCGAATGGCCGGCCTGCAGAGTGACGGTCTTGCCCTGGCTGAGGTTCTTGACTTTAGCTGTCAGCCGAAAACTGAGTGCCGAGAGTCGTCCGGGTACCTGGAACTCGTGGACCGATTCGCGGTCTTCGTACAGTTTGAATTCGGGGACTTCCTGCGTGCTGACGACGCCGTCGTGATCGGTCGATGTGATCGCCAGCCGTACGTCTTCCAATACCGATAGCGTAACCGGCGTGCCGTTGACCGTGAGCGACGGGCGAATGATGACCTGCGCCTTCTGGCGTTTGAGCAGCGATTCGCGATCGACGAACATGCCGGTTGTCAGTTTGTGGTTCTCTGCTTCGTGTTGAAAATGCGCCAGCGATGAGAGTTCTCCATGCTTCAGCACGATGGGTTGCCGAGCGGGGTTGGTGCTGAACGGGACGGCGATTGTGCCGTCTTCGTTCGGCTGATAAAGGTGGCCGGCCATTTGAACGGCGGCGGCGTTCAACTTGCGGTTCTGTTCATCGAGTACGGTGAAGACGTGGCCGGCGACGCCGGTGCGAACGAGATAATGCAGTCGGCCTTTGCGAATGAGGGCCCGGCTGCTTTTGCCGTTGCCAATGAAATCGATGACGTACACGCCGCGGTTTTTAAGTTCGGGAAACTCAAAATGTCGATGCATGCGGCGCAGCGGTGGCTCGGTGTAGCTGTGCGTGGTTTCCTGATTGGGTACCAAACCGTCGAGGTTGATGTCGGTATCGACCTCACGTCCTTTGTCGCGGTAGTAGTTGAACGTGTTGATCTCATAGACCTTCACGATTAACTTCTCGACATTCTTCACATCGACATCGAGCGCGATCGCTGCACTGGGACCGAACAATGTTTTGTTGGTGGGAGTGAAGTCGATGTCGATCCGTTCTTTCAGCGCTTGATACATGGCGGGCGGCAGCATCGAGTACCATTGTTCGGCCTCGCCCAAGCCGTTCACGATTTTTGTTTCGGCGAAATTGTGTTTCAGATAGACGTCGCTGATGTACGGTTCGTATGGTTTGTACGTCGTCTCTTTGACGAAGAAGTGATGCAGATAGCTCCTGACCAATGGCGCGTCGTTGGCCACCGGCGGAAACAGTGTGACCGTGCTGAAGTTGGCGTTGAGGTCGGCACGGAAGCGGCGATGCGTTTCGGATTGCAGGTAATTCGGATTCACGTAGCTCGCGTTACGCGGCAGTTTGACGTACTGCATGAACCGCTGTTTGTCGTAAATGCCCTGCGAGCGGTCGAGAACCAGACGGCGATAGAGCACGTGCGTCTTCAGCGAATTGTGGACCGGCGCCAGTTTTTCGACGAACGATTGCAGACGCTCAAGATACGCCTGATGCTCTGCCGGATCGTTACGCCAATCGACGTCGGCGTTGGGATGCAGCTTCGACAGATACGCGTTGACGAATGCCGTTTGATTGAGCAGACCGGGTTTCAGTTTGAGACATTCATCGAGCTGCACGAGCAACAACTGTTTGTGAATGCCGAACGATCCGAAATTCTTGCTGTACTTATAGTTCAGGTCATCGACGATGAGTTTGGGCAGGCCGACATGATCGGGGCGCTGCAACCGTTGCAACAAATTGCGGCGGCGGTCGGCATTCAGTTGTGTCTTCACCAGCCAATCGAATGCGCGGTTTTCAAAACCGTTGAGGTTCTGATAGGTCCGCTTGGCGCGGGCCGACAGGGTTTCGCGGGCGATCAGTTTCTGGTCGAGGAAGGTTGGCAAATTCGGTTTCTGGTTGAGCCGTTCGCGCTGATGGGCAAACGTCAGTCCCAGCCGTTGCCGCAAAAATGCGAGTGACGCAGCGGGATTCTTCGCATAGGTCAGCAGGGCCTGCCGATTCTGGATTTCCTTCACCCGTGCCGTATATTTGTAGCGTTTGATCCACGCTTTCAGCGCGTCATCGACCTTGTCGAATTGCTCGGTGTGCTGATAGTGCAGGCAGTGGTAGTAGTAGTAGTCTTCGGTGCCGGGAATCAACTTTTCGAGTGCTTTCGTCCGGTCTTTGGCCAGGGCGAAGTCCTCGACGTAACCAATTTCTCCAGCGGAAACGGCTGTGCCGGCTGCGAGCAGAGTCACCAAGGCAAATAGACGGAACATTTGTTGACTCCTGATTGATCTTGAGACTCTGGTGGTGGAGTAAGGGGTATCGAAGGTCCGCTTCACCGCAAGCGACGCTCGAAGGTGTTAACGTGCAGACGTCAAATGTCTTAGACGACGCGCGGGCGAAAAAGTTCCCCTCATTTGCCGCCATTTAGCTAAGGGACTTTTCTGCGCGGGTGCCCGCTAACAAGGTGCTAAATCTTACCTTGCAATTCGCGCAATTCCTTCGGCAGCGGGAAATTGACGTGTTCTTCGCGAATCGTCACGTGTTCGACATCGGCGGCGTACCGTTCGACGAGCCAGTCGATGCACTCTTCGACGACGACCTCCGGCGCGCTGGCTCCAGCGGTGACAAGAACCGTGGCACACTCGGTAAACCATTCGGGGTTGAGTTCGTGCGCACCGTCGATGAGATAGGCCGGCGTGTCGCAATCGCGGCCGATTTCTGCCAACCGCTGGCTGTTGGAACTGTTCTGGCTGCCCAGCACCAGCACGACATCGGCATCGGGCGCCATCGCGGCGACCGCTTCCTGCCGGTTGGTTGTGGCGTAGCAGATGTCTTCTTTGGGCGGCGATTCAATCTGCGGAAACCGTCGCTTCAACTGTTCGATGACGCGCCCCGCTTCCTGCACACTCAGCGTCGTTTGTGTGAGGTAAGCGATGTCGGCTCCCGCTGGAAACTCGAGTTTGTCAACCTCGGCGGGCGAATCGACCAATGTGATGCTTTCCGGCGCTTCGCCCATCGTGCCGATAACTTCATCGTGTCCTTCGTGTCCGACGAGGACAATGTGATATCCCCGTCGCGCGTAGCGGATCGCTTCCATGTGAACTTTGGTGACCAACGGGCAGGTGGCATCGATGGTGTGCAATCGCCGAGCCTTTGCCTGCTGGCGAATCTCAGGCGAAACACCGTGGGCGCTGTAGAGCAAAATCGCCTCTTCCGGCACATCCGCAATTCGATCAACAAACGTCACACCCTGCCGCGTGAATCGATCGACAACATACTTGTTGTGTACGATTTCGTGATAGACGAAGACATTGGCCCCGAAGTTGCGAATCACTTCGTCGAGGCATTCAATCGCCATGTTCACGCCGGCACAAAAGCCGCGCGGATTGGCCAGTACAATCTTCATGGTGGTGTCCGTAACAGATGCTGCGCCGCATGATACCATCTGAACCGTCGGCTGCTTGGCTCGGAATGATCTCCCGGCCACGATACTGGGAATTGTATCACGTTGGCCAACCTGCGACATGTCCCGGCGCACAGAAACACCCGTGTTGAACACAGCATGTCACCTGGGTGCCACTGGCGTGTCGCCAGTGCCGCGTGTCGCCAGTGCCGCGTGTCGTCACCGGGCAGCTATTCCACCGTCACACTCTTGGCCAGATTCCGTGGGCGATCGACGTTGCAGTCGCGGAGCAGCGCCACGTGATAGGCCAGCAATTGCAGCGGGATCGATGTGACCAGCGGTTGCAGGTATTCTTCGACGTCGGGAACAAAGATAACATCGTCAGCCAAATCGGCGACCGTATCGTCTCCCTCGCAGGCGATGGCGATAACCGGGCCGCAGCGTGCTCGCACTTCTTCCAGGTTGCTCATCACCTTGGGGTAAATGCCGCCGCGGGGAATGACGAAAATGCTCGGTGTTTTTTCCTCGACGAGAGCGATCGGCCCGTGCTTCATTTCGGCGGCAGGATAGCCTTCAGCATGAATGTAGCTGATTTCCTTCATCTTCAGCGCCCCTTCGAGCGCCACGGGGAAGTTGTACAGACGCCCCAGATAGAGGAAGTTGTTGAACCCGTGATATTTGGCGGCGACTTCGCGAACCGCGTCGTGGCACGTTAAGGCTTTGCGAAGTTTGTCGGGCATTTCCCGCAATTGGTCGATCATTCGCCGACCGGCAGGATACGAGAGATGCCGCATCCGGCCGAGGTATAACGCCAACAGCGTGAGCACCGTCACCTGCGAGGTGAATGCCTTGGTGGATGCGACGCCGATTTCCGGACCGGCGTGTAAATAGATGCCGCCGTCGGCTTCGCGGGCAATCGATGAACCGACCACGTTGCAGATTGCCAGTGTGGGATGCCCTTTGCGTTTGCACTCGCGCATGGCGGCCAATGTGTCGGCCGTTTCACCACTTTGGGTGATCGCGAACACCATCGTGTTATCGGTCAACGGCGGGTTGCGGTAACGCAGTTCGCTGGCATATTCCACTTCGGTGGGCAGACGGGCAAATTCTTCCAATAAATATTCGCCCACCAAACCGGCATGCCAACTCGTGCCGCAGGCGGTCAACACCACGCGATCGACACGCCGCAATTGCTGCGGGTCGAGGTTTAACCCACCAAACATCGCCGTTGCTTCACTTTCGTCGAAGCGACCGCGCATCGCGTTTTCAATCGACTGCGGTTGCTCGTAGATTTCTTTGAGCATGTAGTGTTCAAAGTCGCCGAGACTGGTATCACCGGCCACCTGATCGAGCACCTGAATGGACGGTGATTTCTTCCCCGCATCGCGATGCAGCAAGTCGATGCTCTCGGACGTGAGCGCGACGATTTCGTGATCGGCGAGGTAAACAACTTCTTCGGTGTATCCGACCAGCGGGCCGGCATCGCTGGCGACAAAGTACTCGCCGCGACCAATACCGACAACCAATGGACTGCCCGCGCGGGCAGCGACAATCAGGTCGGGACAATCGCGAAACAAGACGGCCACTCCGTACGTCCCTTCGATCTTCCGCATCGCAGTTTCCACCACTTCGACGCAGGCTTCATGCGTGCAAATTTCGCCGTCGGTTTCGATTCGCTTTTCCAGATGATGGGCGATCAGATGCGCAATGACTTCGGTATCGGTCGTCGTACGGAATACGTAACCCAACGTCTGCAGTTGTGTTCGCAGCGAATTGTGGTTCTCGACAACACCGTTGTGAACCAGCACCACTTCGCCGTTCCCGCCGACGTGCGGGTGGGAATTCACATCGGTCGTTTCGCCGTGCGTTGCCCAGCGCGTATGCCCGATTCCAACCGTTCCTTCGACGCCGTCGGTTTCAATTAACCGGTCGAGTTCGCAGACGCGACCGGCCCGTTTTCGTACTGCGACTTCACCCTTGTGGAAAACGGCAATTCCGGCACTGTCGTAGCCCCGGTATTCAAGCCGATGCAGCCCATCCAACAGAAAGTCAGATGCGTTACGAAAACCGATGTAGCCGACGATTCCGCACATAGCGTTCGCGCTCCAGCAGGGATGTGGTGCGTTAGAATTGGGGAATGAATTGGGTTGGGGTCGCACGCAACGGAAAGCAAGGGCGTCTTCCTGATCATGCGCAGGATGTGAGAGGGGCGGAAAAATACCCAATCCGGCGAAGTCCGTCAATGCGGGCTTTGGGTCCTCAAAGCCCACCGACTGCGGCCCGTGAGCCGAACCGGTCCTGCTGATTCTCCCAATCAGTCCGATCGATCTGCGAGTTGGAAGGAGTCGCGAGCGAATTCTCTGGACTTATCGGCTGGGCGGGGGGATGATGGAGTCGATAGGATTGTGTGTAACGTCTCCCGTTGGCCGCTGCGATGCGGACCGGGCTGACCACTCACGACTGAACAAGTTGCCCGTGGAGCACGCCATGCAAGGCAATGAGAGATGTCTCCTGCAATTGCTAATGCGGGCAGCTTTTGCGCTGGGCTTGTTACTCGGCACCGCGCAACCGTCGCCCGCCGGCGATGCAGTCCTCACAAACGGCATTCGCTTAACCGGCAAGCCCGTCCCCATCCAGGCGTTGACAACGCGACTCCAACGACAGAAGTCGGGCGCAACGATTACCTATTCAATCTTAATGGTTGATAACGGATTGGCGCGATACTTTGTCGCCAACAATCTCGTGGCCGATATCGACCATTCGGTTGAACTCTCTTCGCTTGAGACCTTCAAATTGAAACAGTCGATCAGCGGCCGGAAGCGCATGTTTGGCTCGATTGGCAGCTATGCCGGCGTGACGCCGTTCGACGAATACGGCCGACGACGCATCGCCCTGCGCACGGCCAAAGGTCGCGAAAACGTTATTCAGGGCGTCACCAGAATTCACCCGCGTCATTTGACGGTGACCGGGTTGTCGCACACCTGGGAACACGGAATGGCCACCACGTCGATTCCTCCTCAGATTCTGGACCGCATGATCCGCAAGGTGACCGACCATTCGAACTCGGACAACCGGAGGGCCATCGCGCGGTTCTACTTGCAGGCTGAGATGTATCGCCAGGCTTCGATGGAACTCAAATCCATCAAACGCGATTTTCCGGAACTCGCCGCGCGAATGGATGAAATGGGTACCAACCTTCGGCAATTGCAGGCGGGACAGTTGCTGGCGGAATTGAATCGACGCCGCGACGCCGGCCAACACAAGCTTGCCACCGCTGCCGTTCGCAGTTTTCCCGTCGAAGGCATGAGCGCAGTCGTTCTGCGTCAAGTGCGAGAACTGGATTCGTCCGGTCGCAAACAACGGGAAGAACTCGCCAAGGCGCGAATGCTGCTGGGCGATTTGCAGGCGCAGTTGACCAACGAGAAAGACAAGTCGTCGGCCGCCATGTTTCGATCAATCGTCAATCGCGAACTCGATCTGGAATCGCTTGGCCGGCTCGATGCGTTCTCAAAACTCTCCGGAGATGACACGCTTTCGCCGAAACAGAAGCTGGCGTTGGCCTATTCGGGCTGGGTGACCGGCAGCGCTCAGGCCGTCACCGAATTCGCCACCGCCGCCAGATTGTGGGACGCGCGCTTCCTGGCGCTCGAATACCTCCGTGCCGACACGATTCGTCAACGCGACGATTTATTCGGACAACTCGACGAATTAGAAGGTATCGGCCCAGACACCGTCGGCCGGCTGATCCCGTTGTTGCCGCCTCCCGTTGAAACACCCGGAGTAGAACCGGGCGTTGCGTTCGAGGTGGAAGTCGCCGCAGGCCAAACCAAACCGAAACGCACTGTCGATGAGGAACCGGAGCAGGCAACCTATCGGTATTCCGTGCTGCTGCCGCCGGAATATAGTCCCAATCACAATTACCCGCTCATCGTCGCCTTACATCCCCCCGAGCGGACGCCGACGGATGAATTGCAATGGTGGGGCGGCACGCGTGAAAAGCCGGGGCAATCGCAGCGGCATGGAGCCATTGTCATCGCGCCCAGCTATGCCGACAAATCGTTAACGCATTACGATTACGACACGCGTTCGCATACGATCGTGTTGGCAGCAATCAACGATGCCCGCAAACGATTTCAGATCGACTCGGATCGCATTTTCCTTTCGGGACACGGTATGGGGGGGACGGCAGCGTTCGACATCGGCATGTCACATCCAGAAATGTTTGCCGGCGTCATGCCCATCTGCGGTTTCTGCGAGGTCTTCGCCAAATGGTATTGGCGAAACGCAAAGTCGGTTCCCTGGTATGTGGTGGGCGGCGAATTTGATCGCGACGCAACGGAACAAAACGCCAACGTTCTCAATCGTATGCTGACCAACAATTGCGATCTGATTTACGCCGAATACATCGGCCGCGGATACGAAAGTTACTACGCAGAAATCCATAAGCTGTTCGATTGGATGGGCCGCCAACGCCGTGCCGCGCTGCCCAAAAAGTTTGAGGCACAGATACTGCGAGAAGCCGACGACCGCTTTTATTGGGTTGAATGTCGCGGCCTGCCCAAAAAGGTGTTGCTAGCCGCCGCCAACGCCCGCGCCGGCAGCGGCCGAGTTCGACCAATGTCGCTGGAGATCAAGATAAACGATGGTCTGCCCGGAAGGACGACAATCTACGTTCGCTCCGGTGCCGAACAGAACGTGCTGTGGTTATCGCCGGAACTCGTCGATTTCGACAAGCGGATATCGGTCCGATTGAACGGCCGCGCTGTGCGAATCAACGGGCAAAGTAAGTCCAGCGACTTTCTGCGTCCGAGTGTCCGCACGATGCTCGAAGACCTCCGCAAACGCGGCGACCGCCAACGCGTCTACCAGGTACGATTGCCACTTTGATGGGCAAGGCGCATATTTGGCCGCCGACGAAAACACCGGTGGCCAGCGTGTTCAATTCTCAAACCGCAACACGACGCCGCCAACGTATCGTTCTGCGGCGAAGAGAACGTTCTTCGAGTCAAAATAGTCGTAGTCGATGACGAACGCGACCGAGACCTGCTCGTTGAACCGTTTCCGCAGTTCCGCCCCGACTTGCCACACGTTCTCGTTCCGCGAAGGTTCAAACTCGAACAGCCGATAATCTCGAAATCCCCAGCCGCCGCGCACGGTCAACAGCAAGTGTTCTACGATGGGCATCCGCATCTCAGAAAACAGTGAGACGCCGTCGAACGCGGAGTCGGTTCCCTCGATGTTGGCGCGCTTGAGATCAACTCCCGCAGTCACCGTTTCGAGATGTCGCCGCTCGACGTCGAGCGTGTGACTGAAACCGGCAGCATGTGTTAATCCGTCGCGTGATGTGACCGAGGGCAGAATGCCGTCAGTTACGAAGTCGGTGTAGTCGCTCGCCCAGTAAATGAACGACGTGCCGCCGCAATCCCAGAAATTCGCCAACGATGCCGTCACAGCATGGCGGTTTCCGAAGGGTGTCCCCTCGAAGGCATCGTGGGCGAATTCGTACTGAATTCGCGGCACGAGAATTCCCGCCGGCCCGAAAATCACCCGCTCGACATACAGTGCCGGCCTGTAGCTTTGCAGATTGAATTCGCGGAAGTCGCCCTCGTTGATGTTGAAGTCGCCGGCAAACGATGCCCCCGCCGTCACGTTCTCCCGGGAGACAAATTGATAATCGATCGTCGGAGCGACGAACGCTTGAAAGCTGTCGCGCGTCCCCGGAAACAGATTACGGCTGATGGGAGACAACGCCACATTGCTGTTGTAAAGAACGCCCGTTTCCAGGCGAATGTAGAGGTTGGATGGAGCGGAACTCGGCGGTTGCAGTTTGTCGTTTTGGTCAATCGGTAGCCGTTCCAATCCACCAAACTGCCGCACTTCAAATCCTGCTTGGACGATATCGCTTTCATCCGGTAGTTCAGCTCCAAGTTCGAGCACGTGGTTTCGCGCCTTGTCGGCGTACGAACTCTCTTCGGCGATTTCAATCACCGATCGGAACTCCACGATGGCTTCCTGCTCTCGCCCCAGCCTGATGAAGACGCGACCCAGATCGTAATGGGCTGCGGCATTCAGTTGATCGAGGCCGACCGCTCGCGTTAGAGATTCACGGGCCTTCTCCAGCTTATTGAGTTCCAACTGCACGCGTCCCAGCAATCGCCAGGAACTGGCATTTTCTGAATCGAGTCGCAGCTGGGTGAGAAGCGTTCTCTCAATTCGTTCCTGTCGCCTGATGGTGTTCCGATCCTGGCCGTGACATTCGACAGCCAGAATTCCCAGTAGCACAACACCGGCAATAATTGCCGGTCGGCAAATGCCCAGCGACAAGAATCGGGAAACGGTTGAAAAAATGGCGGAGCAACCAGACATACGCAGTCGGTGGTGAGGAATGAATGACCGAGAAGACGTTTTTTGTGAGGGGAGGCGACGGCTTATATCAGCGGCCCTCTTGCGCCGTCAACATGTTCCGCAAACCTTTCCTAGATTCGCCAAGCCGTATAACCGATAGTGTCAGGTATTGGCATTGACCCGATCTCTCGATCGAACATAATTCCGCTCCCCTCTCTCCGTGCAACCCCCTCTATCGCCGCTCTTCATCGCGAGGAAAATATGCTTTTCCACAAATCCCTGGTCGCACTTGCGCTGAGCGTGTGCGCGTTTGGTTCGGTCGCCGTCGCCGCTCCCCCTTCGGGTGCCGGCAGTCGCGGGCAGTCGTCCGCGTTGCGGGGCAACGAACGTCGCGCCCTCAATAGCCGCCAGCAATTGTTCGATCGAGCGGCCGCCGCTTCACAGAATCGCACAATACCCACGCGTCCAACCGCATCTCTCCCATCAATTGCGCAGTCGGGACAATCCGTTTCCGAGACGGCGCGAACCAGTGGCGGGGCAGCAGTGCGCGATTCAACAGCGCGAACGGCACAGACGCTCGGTCGCGGACTCACCAACCGGCCTGCAACGGCAGGGAGCATTGGTGGTCCGCAATCGGCAACGGGCCGCTTCAGCCGCGACATTCTACCAAGTTTGCGTCGGCAATCGCGTCCCACGCTTCCACAGCAAAACGCTCGCCGTCCGGTGAAATCGAACACGCGCCGGCAGGATGCATCCAACCTCGATCGATCGCGCCGTGCCGATGACCTCAGAGGAAGCGTCGGTCGCGCCCAGCGTCCGCCTCATTCACAGGCGGATCGCATCCTGGCAAATCGATTGGCCGACATCGATCACATGCGTGACATTGCTCTTGAGAATGGCAACGAGCAAATGCTGCAACAGGCTGACAAACTCGAACAGATCACTCGCAACCAATACCAACGACGAATCGGTGGCGATGACTTTCAGCCGCCTGAAACTCAAGTGTCCGCCACCGAAAGAACCGACGAGGCTCGTGCAAACCGTTTTTCTCGCACGCCGGATCAAGCCGACTTTGCGACGAACCGACGGACAGATGCCGCTGAAGCTGGTGATTTCAATGCGGAGTTCGGCCGACAGACGGCTGCCGCCGCACGAGAGGGCCGAGAAGAGTTTGGTCGCGACATGGCCGAAGAAGGCCGTGCACGCCGTTCCGACATCACTCGCGGAACGCCCCCCGAACGCGAAACACGTTCACGCCGAACTTTCGGTGAATCGATCCGCAACGGGCTGCGGCGCATTGGCTCCGCATTGCGTCTGCCCAGACGCCGGACGTCGAACTAGCAAGTCTCAACAAGTACGGAACGACGTTCTCGTCGTTCCGTACTTCGTTTGAATGTCACTACTCCACCGGCAGTTCCATCAACAGTGTTTTGCGGTACGTAATGCCGCCCGGCACGCCGTCCAGTACGACGTAACCGCTGATCGCTTTGAAATCCGTGACTTCTGCTGCGTTGTCCAGCACCTTGGTTCCGTTGATTTCCACAGTAACCTGCGTGCCGCGAACCTGCATTCGCAGCGTGTTCCACTCGCCCCGTTTGCGGACGGCATTACGAGTCGGCGAGGCTGTGTTAAATAGAGCACCGGTTGTTTGCGGATCGGTGCGACCGCTGCCGAAGTCGTCGGTCAACTGGATTTTATAACCGTACAGGTTCGCATCTCCACGGCCGCGATAGCGGAAAAACACTCCACCGGAACCGTTGGCCGTCGTCTTCCATTCCAACCGCAATTCAAAGTTTTCGTATGTCTTGGGCGACATGAGATACGAATTGGCAACGCGGCCGGAACCGGCAATGAATTCGCCGGTCCCACCGGTTTTCCAGCGACCGCTCTGCTGCCATTTGGTGAACTCGTATGCTTTGCTCTCGAGTTCTTTCGCTCCTTCGGCTGCCTTGCTGGCGGGGTGTTCGGCCGAAACTTTGGCAACAAATGCCAATCCCTCGGCTATCTTGTCGCGATCGAATTCCTGCTGCGCTTGGTGCAGAACTCGCACCGCCTGGCGTTCATAAAACGCCGGCCCCACGGCACCAGCGCGATCAAATCGTGTCTTTGCCGAACCGGCTCCCCCTTTGGGGTCGTAGTACAGAAATGTCGCCATGCGTGCTTGCCCGGCTTCATCGATTTTCTCGACGATGAGGTCAGCAATTGCCAGCACGTCCACCCGCGTCATGTCGTAAATCACCTTGCTCACTTCCTTCGTCCGCGCCTTGGCGGTGATCAGATCGTCCTCAAACTTGATCAAGGTCACCTTAGCCGCACCGAAACGTAGCGGGTCGCCCGGCTTCATCGTTTCTAACGATTGACGCACATCGTTCCAGAAACCAATCACGCGTTCGACTTCCGTCCGGTCCCATTCCAGCAATTCACGATCCCGTGCAAACTTCGCATCGGCTAACGATTGTTCAACGAGTTTCTTGGCCGCATCGTATTTCTTCGTTGCCATTAACGTGTTGAACTGTTTCCAGTGAGTGGTGTAGGGCAGCGGCAACGTTTGCGGATCGACTTTGGGATCCGTCTCCGTCGGCGTCTTGGGATCGGGCTCATCGATGGTCGGATTGTTTGCGACGACGGTGCGATTGGGAATGTTCGTGCCAAACGCTGCGAATCCCCAACTTGCCCCCTGCGATAACCGCACCATGTACAAGTCACCCTGCTTGTCGGGATTGCTGCAATAGAACAGCCATTGTTCATCGTCGGATACAAAATACTGCCGCCGTTTGCTGCTGTGAACGTAATTCTCCAGCGAGACGGTCGCGATGGTTTCCAGCCGTGAAAATGTTCCCGTGACTTTTTCGCGACGTGCGCGGCTCACCGTCTCGCCGTCAAACACATACTGCCTCAACCCGTCGCTCGACAGACAGGGATGAACACCCGGCATGTCAACTCGACGCATCTCACCAAAGCGGTCGTCGAGTGAGTTGCGACTGGTGACGCGGGTTTCAAGTTGGCCATCGATTTCGATCGTCCAGTAAAACCGCAGCCCGTCGCCCAGCATTTGTGCCGACCGCCAAAACTCTGCCGCGCGAGAGGAGTATTTCAGATTCTGTTTGTCGATGAAATCTCCCAATGGCGTTTCGCGCGTGAGTGCAACCACGCGTTGTTTCTCGGGCATTGCATACGCGATAAGTCGTGCGTCATCCGTGACGCTGGGCGTCGCCTTATCGTCACGCCCGCGGCTGTTTTGTAGCAGTTCGGGCGGATAAAACTCGACGTACGGGCTGGGACGCGTCGCAGCGTAAATCCCGTTGCCCTCGGAGCGGTTGGCTGCAAAATAGATCGCCAACCCGTCAGCCGTAATGAACGGATCGGTTTCTAACCGAGCGGAATTCAGCGATTCCAACGCAATCGGCTCGCCGACTTTTGCGTTCAAGTAGGGCGCGTCGAGAACCGAATCGGTAATTCCCAGCGGATCTTCCACCGGTTGCAGAATCGCTTCGGCTTCGGCGTCAGCAGTCACGCTCACGCGGCCAGGCAGCGGTGTATCGCGAAAGCCGGCCTTCGCCACTTTCACATCGTGATTGCCTACCGGCAACGTGACGGCACACGGGGTCTTCAGCCAGTCTTCGCTTTCCTCGTCGCGCACCAGTTCGCCGTCGATCAGCAAAAAGAAACCGGGCTTCGGCGTATAAACGCGGCAGACACCGGTTTTGACATCGGGAATCGGAATGCTCGCCGGGTCGATGCCCGTGGGCTTGTTGGTATTTCCATTCGTTTTTCCGTCACCGTCTGCTGCCACATCACCGCTGGCATTGTCGGTTGCCGGTTTCTCATCACCGCCACCACAGCCGGGAAGTAAAAGCGCCCACGCCAGCACGCATAGAAGTCGCGACACTTTTGGAAGCGTTTCCGCAGTCCAGCCGCGGCCATCCTGTCGAGAATGATCTTTATGTCTGTTTCGAGTCAACGTGGTCGCCTTGGCTGAAAACCGGGGAATCTGATTTCGCATGATGTTCGCCCTGTATGTTACACTGAATGAATGGTAGACAACTCGACCACTTGAGAACACTGCAACGGCAAACTCAACTCGCAAACTGAAACTTCCGGGGGCCTTCGCATGGACCTCGTTCCGCTGTTCGGACAACTCGCCATTTCACTGTTGCTGGGCCTGTTGGTCGGCCTGCAGCGCGAGCGGACCGAATCGAACATTGCCGGCTTCCGCACGTTTCCGCTCATCACGCTGTTCGGCACGCTCTCGGCCATACTCGCCAACGCGTTTGATTCGCCGTGGATCGTTGGCGTAGGATTCGTCGGCGTTGTGGCATTGGCCGTGGTTGGTAACTTCCCCAAATTTCAGCACGACAATTCCGACAAGCACGACACCGGAGTGACGACCGAAGCGGCTATGCTCGTTATGTACGCGGTCGGCGCGTTGGTCGTCGTTGGGCCGTGGGAAATCGCAGTCGCCGTCGGCGGCACCGTTGCCATCCTGCTTTACCTGAAACCGCAACTGCACGGTTTCGCATCGCGGCTGGGTGATCAGGACTTCCGTGCGATCCTGCAATTTGTCCTCATCACGTTCGTCATACTGCCGGTGCTGCCCAATCAGCAGTACGATCCCATCGCCGCCGTCGGGCCGCTGTTGCAGCCGTTCTTTCCCAATGCGGTGTTTCCCGACTTCGCCATTTTGAATCCGTACGAAATCTGGTGGCTGGTGGTGTTGGTGGTCGGCATCAGCATGGGGGCGTATGTCAGTTACAAATTATTCGGCAGCCGCGCCGGAACCGTGTTGGGCGGAGTATTGGGCGGCCTGATTTCCAGCACGGCGACCACCGTCAGCTATTCGCGAAGATCGGCCCAGAAACCGAACCTGGCAGCGCTGTCGGCTTCGGTCATTATGATCGCAACCACTGTCACCTATTTGCGGGTGCTGCTGGAAATCGGCATCGCCGGCCCCTCGTTTCTGCCCACTGCAATTGGCCCCATCGGCGTGCTGTTTGTCGTCTCGCTGGTGTTGTCAATCAGCACCTGGGTAATGGGACGGCAGGGCGAAGCCGACATGCCCGAGCAGAGCAACCCGTCCGAAATGAAAACGGCATTCATCTTCGCCATTCTCTATGCGGTGGTACTGATGGCCGTCGCAGCCGGCAAGGCTTTCTTTCCCGGCGCGCTGTACATCGTCGCCATCCTCTCCGGCATGACCGACATGGACGCCATCACGCTCTCGACATCAAGGCTGGTCCAGTCCGACGCCCTGCAATCCGCCACCGGCTGGCGCCTCATCGTCACGGCATCAATGTCAAACCTGGCCTTCAAAGGCGCCATCGTCGCCTTCATCGGTGACCGCCGACTCGCGCGACAGATCGCGATTTTGTTCGGTATCTCGTTACTGTCCGGAGTCGCGGTACTGGCGTTGTGGTAATCGCGCTGCCGGTTCGAAGCTTCCTTACCAGAACTTCCACCATTGATTTGCTGTCGGTTTCTCCTCCGTGGAGAGCGAGCCAGACTCCTTCTTGTCGGCCACCGGCCCATTTTCGCTTGGCTCAGGTTCAGAGCCGTCTTCCAGCGTAATAATGCACACGCCGTCGGCATCCGCACCCGCCCATGTACGGCCGGACGTGTGCGTAGTGATGCACTCGAGTGGCAGTGGGAAGTAAGCAACCGGGTCGCCAGAAGCCACTTCTTCGACGATAAATTCCTGATCCCTGGACAAGGCTTTCAGGGGCAACTTTGCTGGCGCACACGCGGTACGTTCCACGGGAGCGATACCCTCAACGACGGTTGTGTCGAGACACTCGTAGGTCTCCGCATCCCACACCCGCACTTGCTGGTGGTCAAACCCCCCATCGAATGCCCCGCTCACGATCCGCCGACCGTCGGGTGAGAACGACACGTTCCTGACTTGAAAGTCATGCCCGCGCAGCACACTCAATTCTTGCCCCGTCTTCGTATCCCAAACTCGCACCGTCCTGTCGGCCGACCCACTTGCGATTCGCCGACCGTCGGGAGAGAAGCACACGCAAGTGACGATGTCCTTGTGAATTCGCAAGACGGCTGTTTCCGGACAACTCTCCGCATCCCACACCCGCACGGTCATGTCCCAGGATCCGGTTACGATCCGTCGGCCATCTGGAGAGAACGATGCACTGTCCACCACGCTCCCGTGTCCCTGCAGGACGGCCTGCGGTGAGCCGGTTTCCGCGTCCCACACGCGCGCCGTCCAGTCCCGCGACGCACTGACAATACGTCGGCCATCGGCGCTGAAAGAGACGCTCTGAACCTGACCCTCATGTTCTGACGCCTTAAACAACGTGACACCGGTTTCCGCGTCCCAGACGCGAATCGCAGTGCGAGATTCATAGGCGTCCCAACTGGCGATGCGCCGGCCATCCGGACTGAAACAGTAGTTTCCCTCCGACTTCGCTTCCAGAGAGCTGAGTTCCTGGCCGGTTTCTGCGTCCCAGACGCGAATAGACTCGTAAGACGCACTGAGAATTCGACGACCATCTGGGCTGAACGAGACAGCTTGGACATTTGCTTTGTGTCCACTTGTTGTGAACACCTGTTTGCCGGTTTCCGTATCCCAGACTCGAATGTTCGTGTCAGACCTTCGCCCGTAGCCGAGATACCGATGGAACGAGGTGACAATACGCCGCCCATCCGGGCTGAAACAATGGCTGTCGACTGAATCCTTATCTTTCGTCAGTGTGAGCAACTCCTGCCCGGATTCCCCATCCCAAATAATGATTGAATTGCTTGTCCTGCCGGCGATGCGCCGGCCATCGAGGCTGAAGGACACGGCTTCGACAGAATTTGCTTTCAGTTGGAGCAACTCCTGGCCGCTTTCCGCATCCCAGACCCGAACCAGATCGTCCATGGGAAGGGAACAACTAACGATACGCCGGCCATCCGGGCTGAAGGAAACGCTAGTGACCCAACGCGTGTGTCCTGTCAGTGTGAGCAGCAAGGGGGAATCGAGCGGTCCGCGCGGCGGGCGTGCTGAGCGCAGCCAAACGAACCCCGGCTCGGCTTGCTCCTTCTGCTGACGCCAGCGCTGGAGCAACTCGAAGAGCTTCGGGCCGGCGCGACGCCAGGGAGGATTCTCGTACGGCTCATAATGCACTTCCGCTTGCGGGCAATCGTACCACCAACAAGTATTCCACAGGCACTGAAACAGCGTCTGCGGCCGCCTGCCCAGGAACAAGCCATCCCGACGAATGGCTTTGCCAAGCAAATGCAGATTCTCCCGGTGCGCGCGATCGGCAGGCAGCGCGGCGACGGCCGTCGAGTAGTCGCTGGCCAATTCAAAAGTCATGCCCGCCTCCACCTTGGCTTCCAGGAAAGGCAGGTCGGTCAAGACGGCTTCCAAGCCGTCCCAGTCCTCGGCGGCGAGGCGTTGCCAGGGCAGTTCGACAACCTTGCGCTCGTGCGGAGTGCGGAGCGTGGACTTGGGATCGGCGGGGTCAGATTGTTGGAGATGAGAGGGCTGCTGGGCAAAGTAGTCCGCCAGATCGTGGTGACTCTGTCGACTGGAAGCTTCGTCCGGCATGTACGTGGCACGCACAGCCTTCCAGAAGCTGCGGTGATAGAAGTCGATCAGGGTGCCGCGGGCTGCGGTCTTGCGCATGAGGTAGCCCCTCACCTGACGGAGTACGACCTGCATGCCGCTCTTCCGATCGCCTTCGGCCAGTCCGGGGAGTTGCCGGGCCAGGACGTCGTCGATTTCCTGTTCGGAGAGTCCCTCGCGTGCTGAAGCCAGCATCCGGAAGAGGGTTGGAACCAGGTCCGGCGTCTGGCGGCGGGTCTCGCGGTCGAGCCGGTCAAGGACGCGGCCGAAAAGCGCTTCCACGGCGTTCTCAACGTCGCCCCCTATTTGAGAATCGTCCAGGTGCGGCAACTGAGTGATCGCGCGGGAAATTTGCTCGAAGGAGCCGAAGATACGCAACTCCTCCAGGGCCACGGTCAGAAAGAGTGGATTTCGCGTCGCCTCGTTTTCCAGCAGCTGCGCCACCTGATCGTCGGCGAGCGTTTTGCAGAAGACACTTGGCAGCTCGCGGATGATCCGGCGGCGGCCATCGTCGGTCAGTGGGGGTACCGGAATCTCGGGCAACTCCCGGCGACGCAGTGTCGCCAGCCAATCTGCGGTCGAGCCCTCGTCCAACTCGTGGTCGGGTTGTGACGCCTCGCCGTGTTCCAGAAGACTCGTGATGATCCGCACCCCCGTCGGCAACTTGTGTGGCAGCCAGTACGCTCCGAGAGGATCGGCCGAGCGATCGAGCTGGTTGACCGCGTCCAGAACCACCACCACTTGTCCTTTCGCACCGGCTGCCTCCAGTATTCGCGGCCACAGGTTCAATATCTTGGCCGGATCGGTCGGCACCTCGATCGGTCGCTTGGTGCGAGCGTCTTCGGTTAACTCGAAATGCCGGACCAGTTCGCGGCTGACATTTCCCAGCAGCTGGGCCAAGTTGGTCGACGCCGGGCTGGCACCAATGAAACGGGCGATGACGAATGGAGGAAGCGAAGTGCTGAGAGCGGAATCCGAATCCTCGGTTGTTCCAGGATCTGATTCCGCATTCCACGATCCCAATTCCGCAATTCCCTTGACCCAGTGGGCCAGAATTGCACTCTTGCCGCTGCCGGGCGGGCCGGAAAGGATCAGCGGACGGCTGTCGTCGCCGTCGATATAGTCGGTGAGCTGTTGTTCAATGTCGGTGCGCGGCACATAGACCTGTGTGCGGTTCTCGATGAACGCCTCGTGAAGCGAGCGTTCCACATCGAGTGGATCGGGATCGGCAGCAAGCGTCGCCAGATGTTCGGCAAATCCCTGCTGGATACCCCGTTTCAAGTCGGCCTCAATCCGCTCGCCAAGTTGCTCCAGCTCATGCAATCGGCCGCGGAGCCGGTCGTCTTCGGGGTTGACGGCATCCGGGTTCCACCGGCCGGAATAGTCGAACACCCGCTCTTGTTGTTCGTAGGCTGAGCGGATTGTCGTTTTCAGCTCGGAGAGCATTTGTCGGCGGTCGGGGGCAGAGGCGTCGGTCGGCGTCCGTTCGAAGAACGCGTCGGCGTATTGCTGACGTTCTTCATGGGACCAGTTGCTGAGCGAATCAGGGTCGGGAAGGCATTGTGGATCGCGGAAATAGAAGAATGTCTGTGCGCAGGGTTGCTTTGTCGTGCCGTCCAATTGTGGAATGCAGCTGAGCGCGGCGTGCAGGATCTCCAGATGCGTGATCGACAGATGCGTCTGTGCCTGTAAATGGTGGAACCGGTACATCTCCTCCGGTGGCAGCTCATTGGGTACCCATCCGTAACGGCCGCCCAGCAGGCAAACGAAAAACGGCCGGCTACCGTCGATCTCTTTCAGGCAGATGTCGATGGCGGCACCGTTATCGGCCTGATCTTTCGTCACGCCCCAGCGTAGATCGATATCGACCAAGTGCAACCGTCGTTCTTCGCACCACTGCCGCACACGAGGAAAGACGACCTTGACCAGATGATCCCGCTCCGCATGCATGTCGCGAAACGTCGAGGAGATAAAGACGCGAACTGTCTTCCAGACGGATGCCATCAACTCCCCTTACAACTATGGAATGCGTCAACAGGGCGAATGAATCCTCGTCTGGGCGAGTCTACCAGTTTGCGCTCGCGTCGGCCGTGAGTTTTTCGGTTTATGCAACGGACGCAGCGTTACCCACAGCTGTCGAATGATGACCGTACGCATTGGTTTCTCACCCGCGGCCGACCAACGGCATCTTGGTGGCCATGACCGTCATTGTCAGCACGTTGGCTTCCAGCGGCAGGCTGGCCATGAACGCTACGCTGCGGGCGATGTCTTCGACGTCCATCATGTCTTCGGTGTTCGTCGAGCCGTCGGCTTGCAGTACGCCTTTCTGCATTTTCGCCGAAAGCTTGGTCAGCGCGTTACCGATGTCGATTTGTCCGCAGGCAATGTTGTACTTGCGGCCGTCGAGCGACGTCGATTTCGTCAGGCCGGTAATCGCGTGCTTGGTGGCCGTGTAGGGGGCGGAATTCGGTCGCGGAGTTTGGGCGGAGATCGATCCGTTGTTGATGATTCGCCCACCCATTGGGTCCTGGTTCTTCATCAGCCGAATGGCTTCCTGCGTGCAGAGAAAGACGCCCGTCAGATTGGTATCGACGACCGACTGCCATTCCTCGACGGTCAGATCTTCCAGCGGTTTAGCCGCCACGTTGATGCCCGCGTTATTAAAGAGTACGTCGAGGCGCCCGTAGGTTCTGTCGACCTGCTCGAAAAGCTGCGCGATCGATGCAGCATCGCCGACGTCGGTCGGCACGACGAGAGTTTCACCGCCTGCTTCGGTACCCAATTGCGCGGTTTCTTCCAGCGCTTCGCGCCGCCGACCGGCGAGAACCACTGTAAACCCATCGCGCAGCAGCGCGAGTGCCGAAGATCTGCCAATGCCACTACCGGCCCCGGTTACGAGAGCAATTCGATTCATGCGAGACTGTTTCCTTTGAAGCGGTGAAAGTGAGATATCAGCCTACGAAGAACAGGCCCAGCAAACAACTGTCGAAACCGGCCCGCAGCGCAGGCAAGGGTTTCGGCCGAATCGCGATTTGAAACGGACTGTTCCCCCTTGCTGTCCCCTGCTAGCATGAAGGATCAAAACCCTTCCGCCGACCTGATTTCCAGAATCGAACGGCATGATCTTCGTCCTCGATAATTACGATTCCTTCACATACAACCTCGTGCAGCGGCTGGGGGAAATCGACCCGCAGTTAGACATTCACGTAGCGCGCAATGATCAGATTTCGATTGCCGACATCGAGGCGCTTTCGCCCGAGCGCATCATCATTTCGCCCGGTCCATGCACGCCGCGCGAGGCGGGGATCTCGAAAGAGGTTGCCGCCCACTTTGGTCCGCGACTTCCCCTACTCGGCGTTTGTCTGGGGCATCAGTGCATTGCTGAAGTGTTTGAGGCCGAGGTGGTTCGGGCCGACCGTTTGATGCACGGGAAAGTCTCGTTGATTCACCACGACGAACGCGGACTGTTTGCCGGGTTGCCCAACCCGTTCGAAGCGACGCGCTATCACAGTTTGGTTGTGCCGGAAGATTCGCTATCGGATGACTTGGAACTGTGTGCCTGGACCGACGATGCCGATCATCCGCGCGAAGTGATGGGGCTGCGTCATCGGCGGTTCCCGCTGCATGCCGTGCAGTTTCATCCGGAGAGTTTTTTGACGATCGACGGTGTTCGTTTGCTGACGAACTTTCTGGAATTGCCCACCGCCGAACAAGCAACCGTAGACGGCTGATGATTTGGAGTCATTGAGCCGTCGGGCGAGTTCGGAGTGTCCAAGCCCGCAATGTCGGATGCAGGTTCATTGTGCGTTTGTGCAAGGATTCTCTGCTTGGCGCTCTGCCCACGAAATTGCGGGTTCATTTCGATGAACCCGCTGAAATGAGGTGAATTCCTCAATTTATCGGCAGTCGTGCGACATCGATCCGTGGCTTTGAATGGAGGAATCCGACTCATCCGATTGGCTTAGTGTGATGTGGGACCTATGTTTTCCCTGACAGCTACATCAGCGGAGATGACCTCGACCGGAAAACCAGCAACGCAATGAACAAGGATACACGAAGATGTCGAAGATGACGACCGCACGGGAAGTGATGAGACAAGACGTAATCACCCTTTCGCCCGATGACACGGCCGGCGATGCGATTCGTCTGTTGCTCAACAACTCAATCAGTGGTGCTCCGGTCGTCGATAACGAAGGCCACATCGTCGGCCTCGTCAGCGAGTACGAATTGCTGCAGGTCGTTTACGACCGATTATTGGCCACCGTTCCGGTCAGCGAATTCATGACGCGCGAAGTGATCAGCTACGGACCCGATACGACAATTATTGAAGTGGCGGGAATGTTCATGGCGGCGCGCATCCGTCGGATTCCAATCGTCGAAGACGGGAAACTGATCGGACTGTTGAGCCGACGGGATCTGTTGCGGACCGGCCTCCAAGCCATCCCCGATGAGGAGCCCGCGCTCACCGCTGCCGGACATGGCGTCTGACAGAAAAGACCGCGTGAGACGAAGCCCCAGCCGGATTACGGCAACTGTGTCGAACCCATCAGCCAACGATCGCATTCGCGGGCGGCTTCCCGACCTTCGTTAATCGCCCAAACGACGAGGCTTTGACCGCGGCGACAGTCGCCGGCGGCGAAGATGCCTTCGACATTGGTTTCGTAGCGACCATATTCGGCTTTGTAGTTCGAGCGGGGATCGAGTTCGACTCCCAATTGCTCGGCGACGGTCGATTCGGGACCAAGAAAACCCATCGCCAGCAGAACCAGATCGGCCTCGAACTCACGTTCGCTTCCGGGAACTGTGCTGAAGGGAGGCCCGCCATCGACCGGTTTCGACCAGTCGACCTCGACGGTCTTCAATCCTTTGACGTGCCCATTCTCGTCGCCGATGAATTCACTGGTCGAAATACAGAACTCGCGAGGATCGTCGCCGAATTTGGCGGCCGCTTCGGCATGTCCGTAATCGATGCGAAAGGTGCGTGGCCACTGCGGCCAGGGGTTTTTCGGAGTCCGCTCGGCCGGTGGTTCGGGAACGATTTCAAAGTTGACAAGGCTTTTGCAGCCATGCCGTAGCGATGTGCCAAGGCAGTCGGTTCCCGTGTCGCCGCCGCCAATTACGATGACGCGTTTGTCTTTCGCGCTAATGTAGTTGTCGTCTTCCAGATCGGAATCGAGCAGGCTCTTGGTGTTGGCGTGCAGGAAGTTCATTGCGAACTCAATGCCGTGCAAGTCGCGACCGGGAATGGGCAAATCGCGCGGACGCGTTGCGCCGGTGCAAAGCACAACGGCATCGAAATCGTCGAGCAGTTGTTGGCCCGACACGTCTTTTCCAATCGCTGTATTGGTGACGAATTCGATGCCCGCTTCGGCCATCAATCCGATCCGCCGCTGGACAATGCTCTTGTCGAGCTTCATGTTGGGAATGCCGTACATCAACAGCCCGCCGATGCGGTCGGCGCGCTCGAACACGGTGACGGTGTGTCCGACCGAGTTGAGTTGCTCGGCGGCGGCAAGTCCGGCGGGACCGGAACCGACGACGGCGATCGTTTTCCCGGTACGCGTATTCGGTTGCTCAGCGACGACCCAACCTTCTTCAAAACCGCGGTCGATAATATTGCATTCAATATTCTTGATGGTGACCGGCGGTTCGATCACACCCAAACAACACGACCCTTCGCACGGTGCAGGGCAAACGCGACCGGTGAATTCGGGGAAGTTATTGGTTTTGTGCAACCGGTCTAGAGCTTCTCGCCAATGTCCATTGTAAACCAAGTCGTTCCACTCGGGAATGAGATTGTTCACCGGGCAACCGGCCGCCATACCGGCCATCAGTTCGCCCGTGTGGCAAAACGGAACACCGCAATCCATGCAGCGTGCGCCCTGAGAACGCAACTCGTCCTCGGGCATGTGTTCGTGAAATTCGTTCCAATCGAGAATCCGCAAGAGCGGATCGCGATCGGTCGGCATCTGCCGCACATATTCTTTAAAGCCGGTCGGTTTACCCATGATCGCTGCTCTTGGTGTTTTCGGTGTGAATAGAATTCAATGTGATCTGTTGGAATGTCGAAATCCAAATGAAGAATCAATGACGAAATCATAAATCCTTAGCGAGCCATATTTGCTACTCGCGTTTCGACATTCCTCATTCGACATTTTCCGTTTCAATCTTGTCCGCCGGCCGTTGCGATTGGCTCTTCGACGGCTTGCTCTCTTGCCGCTTCTTCTTCGGCCATTTCTCGCAAAGCGCGTTTGTAATCAACCGGCATGACTTTGACGAATTGGGTGACCGTCGTTTCCCAATCGTCGAGGATGCCGGCGGCGACATCGGAGCCGGTTTCGTTGTGATGGCATTCGATGAGTTGCCGCAATTCCACGGCATCTTCGTCGGTTTCGATCCGGTCCAAATCGACCGTTCCGAGATTGCAGTTGGGAAGGAAGTTTTCTTCAGGGTCGAAGATGTAGGCGACACCTCCGGACATTCCCGCTGCGAAATTCCGCCCGGTGGGGCCGAGAACGACGACGCGACCGCCGGTCATGTACTCGCAGCCGTGATCGCCGATGCCTTCCACCACTGCGTTCGCACCAGAGTTGCGAACGCAGAAACGTTCGGCTGCCATGCCGCGGAAATAGGCTTCACCTTCCACTGCGCCGTAAAGCGCGACGTTGCCGATGATGATGTTTTCTTCGGCCTTGAATGTCGATTCGGCAGGCGGTGAGATAACGATCCGTCCGCCGGATAGTCCTTTGCCAACGTAGTCGTTGGCGTCGCCGGAGAGTTCGATGGTGATGCCGTGCGCCATCCACGCGCCCAGACTTTGACCGGCCGAGCCGATGCAATCGATGTGAATCGTCCCGTCCGGCAGACCTTTGTCTCCCCAGTTCTTCGAGACGTGATGACTGAGCATGGTGCCGAACGCGCGATCGATGTTCTCGATTTTCATGTCGAAACGAACCGGCGTGCCTTCGGTGATGGCGGTCCATGCTTTCTCGATCAGCATGTTGTCCAGCACTTCTTCCAAACCGTGATTCTGCGATTTTGTGCAGTAGACATCGACGTTGGCGTGCAGTTTTCGCGCCGGCATCAGCAATTTCGTCAGGTCGATTCCTTGCGCTTTCCAATGCTTGATGGCATCGTCAGTTTCCAGAAACTCGCAGCGTCCAACCATTTCGTTAATGGTCCGGAAGCCGAGTTGTGCCATAATCTCGCGGCACTCTTCGGCCACCATGAACAAATAGTTAACAACGTTCTCCGGTTGGCCGTGGAACTTCTTTCGCAGTTCCGGGTCTTGCGTGGCAATGCCCACCGGACAGGTGTTGAGATGGCATTTCCGCATCATGATGCAGCCGAGCGTAATCAGCGGCGCGGTGGCGAAGCCGTACTCTTCGGCACCTAACAGCGTGGCGATCGCAACATCGCGGCCGGTTTTCAATTGACCGTCGGTCTGCAGACGGATGCGACTTCTCAGGTCGTTCATCACCAAAGTCTGGTGCGTTTCGGCCAGACCGAGTTCCCACGGCAGACCCGCATGCTTGATGCTGGTGAGCGGTGAAGCACCGGTCCCCCCGGAAGTTCCGGCAATCAGAATGTTATCGGCATGCCCCTTGGCAACGCCAGCGGCGATGGTGCCAACCCCGACTTCCGACACCAGTTTGACACTGATACGGGCCGACGGGTTGGCGTTCTTCAGATCGAAGATCAACTGCGAAAGGTCTTCAATCGAATAAATGTCGTGGTGCGGCGGCGGACTGATGAGACCGACGCCCGGCGTGGAATGCCGCGTGGCCGCGATGATCTTATCGACCTTGTGACCGGGAAGTTCGCCCCCTTCGCCCGGCTTGGCACCTTGCGATATCTTGATCTGCAATTCGTCGGCGTTGGTCAGGTAATAACTGGTGACGCCGAATCGCCCCGAAGCAATCTGCTTGATGGCCGAACGTTTCGAATCGCCGTTGGACATTGGCGTGAACCGCTCGTATCGTTCCCCTCCTTCGCCCGTGTTGCTTTTGCCGCCGAGACGATTCATCGCGATGGCGAGCGACTCGTGTGCTTCGGCCGAAATCGAACCGAAACTCATCGCACCAGTGCAGAATCGTTTGACGATTTCACTGGCCGGCTCCACTTCATCGAGTGGGATGGAACTGCTCTTCCGGAATTTCAACAGCCCACGGAGATGACATTCGCGGCTCGTCTGTTCGTTCACCAGATCGGAAAACTGCTTGTATGCTTTGTTGTCATCCGAAAATGCAGCAGCCTGCAGGTTGCCGATGGTGTGCGGGTTCCACGCGTGCTTCTCACCATTTTTTCGCCAATGGTATAAACCGGGGTTGGGCAAGGCGGTCGCGGGGTCTTGTTCGCGTGGAGGGTAACCGAGTTCGTGTCGGCGGGCCGCCTCTTCGGCGACGACATCAAAGCCGATCCCCTTAATGCGGCTGGCCGTTCCGGTAAAGCACGCATCGATCACTTCGCCGTTGAGTCCGACGGCTTCGAAAATCTGTGCGCCCTTATAACTCTGCAACGTGGAAATGCCCATTTTGGCCATCACCTTCAGCATGCCTTTGGCGACACCCATGCGGTAGGATGCGACAATTTTTTCATCGGTCCACTCCTCGCCGATCATGCCGTCACGACGGGCTTGGGCGAGTGCCTCGAAAGCCACGTAGGGATTGATCGCATCGGCACCGTAACCGGTGAGCAGGCAATGGTGATGCACCTCACGCGCTTCACCCGATTCGAGCACGATGCCAATCCGCGTTCGCTCTTCGTTGCGAACCAGATGATGGTGAACCGCTCCGCAGGCCAGCAGCGTACTAATCGGCACGCGATTCGGTCCAAGCTCGCGGTCGGAGAGGACCACGAGGCTGTAACCGTCGGCAATCGCCTGCGACGCTTCTCGGCAGATGCGTTTCAATGCCTTACGCAACGCGTCGCCCTCACGGTGAGCGGCGACCTTCGAATCGCCGTTACCGTTCGAGCCGTTGTCTGCCTGAACCTCTGGAAGCACGTAGGTAATATCAATCGTTTTCGTTTTCCAGCCGCGATGGTCGAGTTGTCTGATGGCGGCCAGTTCGTCATTGGTCAGAATGGGATGCGGCACCAGCAACCGATGGCATTGGTCTTCGGTCGTGTCCAGCAGGTTGCCTTCCGGGCCGATGTAACATTCCAGTGACATGATGACTTCTTCGCGGATCGAATCGATGGCCGGGTTGGTCACCTGCGCGAATAGCTGCTGGAAGTAATCGTACGGCATGCGGGGCTGATCGCTGAGAACGGCCAGCGCCGCATCGTTGCCCATCGAACCGATGGGGTCTTTCTCCACATTGATCAACGGAATCAACATGAACGCTAGCGTTTCGACCGAGTAGCCGAACGCCTGCATCTTGCGGAGCAGATCATCCGACTCCAGGTGCGGCTGAGAGGCGGTCTTGGGTAGCTCGTCGATTCGTAGACGTTGTTTCTCCAGCCACTGGTTGTATTCGCGGCGGTTGGCGACGTCCTGCTTTAGTTCTTCATCATCGATAATGCGGCCCTGCTCAAAATCGACGAGGAACATTTTGCCGGGCTGCAACCGCCCTTTGATTTTGACGTTGGCCGGATCGATGTCGAGGACGCCGACTTCGCTCGCCATGACGACTTTGTCGTCGTGCGTGACGTAATAACGGCTGGGTCGCAGACCGTTGCGATCGAGAACGGCGCCGATGCATTGTCCGTCGGTGAAGGAGATCGACGCCGGACCGTCCCACGGTTCTTCGAGGGCCGAGTGGTATTCGTAGAAGGCACGTTTGTCTTCCGACATGGAGTGATGATTCTGCCACGCTTCGGGGATCATCATCATCACCACTTCGGGCAGGCTGCGACCGGCGTGGTACAGCAATTCCATCGCGTTGTCGAAGTTGCCCGAATCGGAACATTCCGGCTCGATGATCGGGAACAGTTTTTCCAGATCCTCGCCGAACAGGTCGCTTTGCATCACACCTTGCCGGGCGAACATCCAGTTGGTGTTGCCCCGCATGGTGTTGATTTCGCCGTTGTGGCTCATGAACCGGTTGGGCTGGGCGCGGTCCCAACTGGGAAAGGTGTTGGTTGAAAACCGCGAATGCACCATCGCCAGATGGCTGGTGTAATCCGGATCCTGCAAGTCGGGGAAGTAAGGCGTGACCTGATGCGGCGTGAGCATCCCTTTGTAAATGATGACCTTCGTCGATAGCGAGCAGATGTAAAACCGCAGCGATTGCTTCAGTTTCTCGGCGACATCGCCCGTGCGAATGCGATGACTGGCCTGCTTGCGAATGACGAACAGCTGCCGCTCCAACGCGTCCTGATCGAGGCCGTTACCTGCAGCGACGAAAAGTTGTTCCATCACCGGTTCGGCAGCGCGGGCCGAAGGTCCGATGTCGGCGGCATCGGCGTCGGTCGGCAGCGATCTCCAGCCAAGCAGCGTTTGTCCCTGCGCGGCGATGATCTCGGCGACGGTTTGCTTACAGATGTTGCGTTCGTCTTCATCGTTTGGAAGGAACACAACGCCAACACCGTAACCCCCCTCTTCGGGCAGCGTAATTCCCAAGTCCTGCTGCGCAACTTTCGCCAGAAACTCGTGCGGGAGCGCGGTCAGCATGCCGGCACCATCGCCGGTGTTTTCTTCGCAGCCACATGCGCCGCGATGCACCATGTGCCTGAGAATTCGGTCAGCATCGTCGATGATTTGACGGCTGCGTTCGCCCTTAATGTGCGCGACAAAGCCGACGCCGCAACTATCGTGCTCGTTCGCCGGATCGTACAAGCCGTGCGCCTTGGGCAGTTCATCGTAACGAAGAACATCGGCTACTGCTGTTGATGCCTGTTGGCTTTGTGATTTCTGTTGCATCGTATGCGTGTCCGTTGAATGTCTCTCGTGTGACTTCTTGAGTCGCGTCTTTGTCGCGCACAGCTCTAGACTCTTGTCTTCTTCCGCTTCGACCGCTTGTGGCCGTTGGTCGATTCGGGCCGCGGGCCGCTCTTTGGAAATGTCGCCGGGTCTTCGTGCAGCAGTTCGACAAACTTGTTCGCCGCGGTCGAGAGTGTCTTGTGTCGTCGGTGGATAATTCCCAATGGTCGTCGCCAATCGACGTCCTTGACACGAACGCTATCGAGCAAGCCCAATGCGACTTCGCGTTTGACCGCCGGTTCGGGGAGGATGGCGACGGCCGAGCCGACTTCCACCGCCCGTTTAATATTCTCGATGTTGTCGAATTCATGGACGATGTTGACCGGCGCGTGTTCCTGTTTCAACCAGCGGTCAATTTGTTTCCGCACAGAAAGTTCCGACGTGAATGCTACAAAATCTTCGCCTGCGATATCGGCGGATGAAACCGATTTCCGTCCCGCCAGCCGATGACCGGCAGGCACCACCAACACCATCTTCTGTTCCTGCCAACTGATGGAACTGAATTCTCCACCATCGCGCGGAAACGATACCAATCCCAATGTCGCCTCGTCCGATTGAACGCGTTCGTAAACTTCATCGGGATGCAGGTAATCGACACGAAGATCGACTTCCGGGTACAACTCTTCGGCGCGGCGGACGTAGGCGTCCATCTTCAACAGCCCGACGGAATAGATGGCTGCCACACGAACACGGCCTGCCACCTTGTTGTTCTCAACCTGCCGCACCCGGTCTTCCAACCGGCGGTACGTGTCGAGCAGTTTGCGACAGCCGTCGTAATACAATTCGCCCGCCGCTGTGAGTTCCAGCGGTCGTTTGGAGCGGTCGATGAGCAGCGTGCCCAGATGCTCTTCGAGCGTATGCACGATCTGGCTGGTCATCGACTGCGAGACGTTGTGCGCCTTGGCGGCTTTGGAGAAGCTTCGCCGAGACGCAACGTCGCAGAAAATCTCGACGTTCCGCAATTGCATTGTTGGGTGAGCGCCCGAAAACTGTGACAAGAACTGTATTAATAATTGTGATGCAGAATCCAGATTTGCATTACTTAAGTGAATGGACAGTCTACGGCTTTCTAGCCCAAAACGTCAAGTCGCTCGGATCGGCTCTTCCCACGAAACGCCCTAACTCGCTGCTCTTACGAACGTTTGGGCAAGTCAAAATTTATCATAGCCGTTAAGGTAATGGGATCGGGCAGATTGTGCGGCCCCAGTTCGCGGCCGCCGAGGCTCTGACTGTCTATGTCACGCCTCAAAGCCCTCGGGCTGCGGTCCGAGGGATCGAACGGCTCAATGTATTTCTACCTGACTAAATAGAAGTGAGACAGCGATGACAAGCGACAGTAACACGGAATCTGCCACCAACGGCAAATGTTGCGGCCGCTGCGGTGAGTCGTTTACGTGTGGTCTGGCGGCAGGCGAAGAGCCCTGCTGGTGTGCCGACTTGCCACACGTCATGCCGGTCGATGGTGCTGTCGGCGACTGTCTCTGCCCGCACTGCCTGCGTGGAGAAATCGACGCGCGCCTTGCTGCCGAATCGTCCCACGAACGATCAAACGCATCAGCCGGACTTGATTTCAGTCCAAGCGGCGAGGAAACTGAATAAGGTGGCTTTCCGCCACAATCTTAAGTGTCCGGTCAGGAACTGCGCTTGTTGGGCAGTGCGCAGCGACCGCGATGTCGCAATGTTGAGGAGACGATGATTATGCCCCAGCCGATGCCGGCCCCCGATGTTCTCGATCGCGAATTTCTGGAGATTCGTGCCAAGTTGCTGGAAGTCGCCGCATCGTTTGATCGAATCGATCGTGGCGAGGGTTCAGTCGAAGGCGATCCCCGGATGGCCCTCTATCGTGAGGCGTTGGAAACGCTTCTCTCCGATCAGCCCAATCGTGCCGAACAGATTCAGCAAATCTTCTCGCGACAATACGAGGAATCCTGGCGCACCAAATTCGGAGTGTAATTCTCAGTTTCAGGTTGACGGTGTCACGCCCCAAAGCCCACGGGTTGCAACCCGTGGGATCAAACGACCACAACATCGACCCGACAAAAAATATCAAATACAGACAGGCGCTCACGAACATGTATTACTTCGACCCCCACATCCACATGGTCTCGCGGACCACGGACGATTACGAAACGCTGGCGAAAATGGGCTGCGTCGGCATGAGCGAACCGGCATTCTGGGCCGGCTTCGATCGGGGCAGCGTCGACAGTTTCCGCGATTACTTTTGCCAGTTGACCGACTTCGAGCAAAAGCGCGCCGGCATGTACGGGCTGAAGCACTTCACCTGGATGTGCATCAACGCAAAAGAAGCCGAGAATGTGCAGCTCTCGCGGGAAGTGATCAAAATCATCCCTGATTTTCTCGATTGCCCCAACGTGCTGGGCATCGGCGAAATCGGTCTGAACAAGAACACGAAGAACGAAGCGACCATCTTTCTGGAACACATCGATCTGGCGGTCGAGTACAGCCAACAGATTCTGATTCACACGCCACACCTGGAGGACAAGTTTCAGGGAACGCGAATGATTCTCGACATGCTCAACGGTGACAGCCGGCTGGAACGCAACCGCGTACTGGTCGATCACGTCGAAGAACACACGGTGCGTCACGTGCTGGATGACGGTTACTGGGCCGGCATGACGTTGTACCCGGTCAGCAAGTGCACGCCGGCCCGCGCAGTCGATCTCATTGAGATGTACGGCCCGGAACGATTGCTGGTCAATTCGGCCGGCGACTGGGGTCCGTCGAAACCGACGGCCGTCCCTGATTTCATCCTCGAAATGCGCCGCCGCGGACATCCCGAGAGCTTGGTCCGCAAGATTGTTTACGAAAACCCAATTGAGTTCTTCAGCCAGAGCAGCAACTTTTCCTTCACCCCACCAAATGTGCCCGAAGCGGCAATCCAATAGCGCAATTGCGATATCAACCTGATTTCACGGGTGCCACTGGCGTGTCGCCAGTGCCGCACGATGAACATTAATAGTAACCCGAAGCGTAAGCGAGGGGCGCGGCGTGTTTTCGTGATTCCTCGCTTACGCTTCGGGTTACGATGACATGCACACGGCGAATAACTTCCCCCTACATACCGCCGGCCAACCAACGGAGCGAACGAAAATGACTCTGCCGTGCAGTGTCCCGGTTTCTCAGATCTTGTTGTCGTTGCTGATTCTGTCGGCGGCAGCGACTGCTGCGCCTGCGCAGAAACGGGAAACACGCGTCGCGGTTTCTACTGTCGTTGAGCGCGAAGTAACCACCGGCCAACGTGCGGTGGGAACGCTGAACCCGATCAGAGTGAGCGTCATCGGCAGTGCAGTCGATGGCCGCGTGATTGAATTCCTCGTTAATCGGGGACAATTCATCAAGCAGGGTGCGCCCTTGGCGAAGCTTCGCACCGACACCCTCAAGATCGAATTGGCAGCCGCCACAGCAGAACTCGACTTGCGCAAGCAGGAACTGCAAGAACTGAAGGAGGGTTCGCTGCCCGAAGAAAAGCTGCAGGCAGAATCTCGAATGAAAGCGGCCGCAGCATCGAGCGTTTTTCAGAAGTCGAAATACGAGCGGACGCTTGCTTTGCACAAGCGAGGCCAGGCGGCCACCAAGGCCGATCTGGATCAGGCGCTTGCGCTCTCAATTCAGGCCGAACAAGCGTTGGTTGAAGCCACCGCAACATACGATTTGGTGAAGGCCGGGCCGCGCATCGAAAAGATCAAACAGGCGGAAGCTCGCGTCAATCTGCAGAATGAGAAGAATCGGTTGATTGAGGAACGGATCGCCAGGCACACTATCGTTGCTCCGTTCGACGGTTTCGTGACAGCCGAACATACGGAGGTTGGAGCGTGGGTCAGCCGGGCCGATCTCGTCGCCGAGGTGGTGCGGCTCGACGAAGTTGAAGTTGAGGTGAACGTTGTCGGCGAATTGGCCGTGCGATTGAAACGCGGATTGAACGTTCGTCTGGATGTTCCCTCGTTTCCGGATGAGTTGTTCACCGGAGTCATCACACAAATCGTTCCGCGAGCCGACATTCGCTCTCGCACATTCCCGGTCATCATTCGCGTCAAGAATCGAATTGAAGACGAGATTCCGCGACTCAAAGCGGGCATGCTGGCTCGTGTTGAACTTCCAACCGGCACACGGCGGAAGATGCCATTGGTGCCGAAAGACGCGCTCGTTCTCGGCGGTCCCAAGCCGGTGGTGTTTGTTGTTGATGTCGATTCCAAGTCGAAGTCGAAGGGGGTGGTCCGCGAAGTGTCCGTCGGTCTGGGAGTCGCCGATGGCGGTTTGATTCAAGTCAATGGCCCGCTCAAACGGGGGCAGTACGTCGTCGTGCGAGGAAATGAAAGACTGCGGGCCGGGCAGAAGGTGACGTTGGCGGCGGTCATTCCCGCCGAGAAAAGCAAGACAGAGAAAAAGAGTCCGGCCAAGACGGCGAGCAGCAACAGCCAAACGGAAACCGGCGAACGGTAACAACAACGGAGCGGGCATGCAGTTAATTGACGCGTTCATTCGCAATCCGGTGAAAGTCTCCGTTGGCGTGTTGTTGGTCGCGCTGTTCGGCGGCATCAGCCTCGTCAACATGCCCAAACAGCTCACGCCCGAAGTGCAGAATTCCGTTCTTCGCGTCGATACCCGCTGGCCCGGCGCTAGTCCGCACGAAGTCGAACGCGAAATCATTCAGGAGCAGGAATCGCAACTGCAGAGCATACCGGGCGTCACCAAAATGTCGTCCGAGTGTTCCGATTCGGTGGGACGCATCACGCTGGAATTCGCCGTCGGAACCGACATCGACGTCGCCATGCTCAAGGTGAATGCCCGACTGGGACAGGTTGAGGATTACCCAATCGATGCACAGCAACCGATCATCAGCACTTCAAACATTTCTGATCGTGCAATCGCTCGCTTCGTGTTGACCGCCAAACCACCGTCGCTCGAAAAGATCGCTGAATTCCAGCAAACGCACCCCGATTTGGCTGAGAAGTTAGAGCCGACGCGGCGGGCCATGAACCCCGGATTAATGGTCTTCCGATTGCAGACGCTTTACGGCGAAATGGGTGAGGAGCATCCGGAGTTAAAGGAGTTGATGCCGCCTGACATCGATCTACAGAAACTACGGAAATTCGTGGAAGACGTAATCGAAACGCGGCTCGAACGCGTGCCGGGCGTCTCCGATGCTGAAGTGTACGGTGGACGGCGTGAAGAATTGCAGGTGATTGTCGATCCGGAATTGCTGGCGGCTCGGCAGATCACCGTCACTGATGTTCGCGATGCTCTGCGCCGGCAGAACAAGGACACCTCGGGGGGCGATCTCTGGGAGGGAAAACGCCGCTGGGTCATTCGAACGCTGGGCCAGTTTCGCAGCCCCGAGCAGGTCGGCCGACAATTGTTGTCCACGCGCGATGGCAAGCCGGTGTACGTCGATGACGTCGCCGATGTCCGTGTCGGCTACAAGAAGGAAGAAAGCATTTCGAGGCGGTACGGCGTCTCCAGCAACGGTCTCAGCGTCAGGCGGGAATCGGGCGCGAACGTCCTGGATGTTGTGCAAGGACTGCGCGTCGCTTCCGACGAACTCAACGAGGGAATTCTCAAGCAGCGCGGGTTGGAACTCTACTTGTATTACGACGAGACCAATTACATCTATTCAGCCATCGGACTTGTGCAGCAAAACATCTTCATCGGTGGCGCGCTGACGATGATCATGCTGTTATTGTTTCTGCATCGTGGCTGGCGAACTTTGCTGGTGACGCCGCCGATTGCCGCCACCGCCGTTGCCGCCGCTTACATCTCACCGTGGTTCTTCGCCGTCACGCTGTTGTTGATTATCGGCGCCGGGTTCTGGTTCGGCCGGGCTGCGTTGGTGGTCGGATTGGCAATTCCCACCAGCATTGTCGGCACGTTCCTGTTGTTGGGGTTGATGGGACGGTCGTTGAATGTCATCAGCCTGGCCGGTCTGGCGTTCGCCGTCGGAATGCTGGTCGATAACGCGGTCGTCGTTCTGGAAAACATCTACCGTCGCAGCCAGACGGGAGAACCCCCATTCACGGCGGCGGTGCGCGGCACGCAAGAGGTGTGGGGTGCGGTACTCGCTTCAACGCTGACCACCATCGCCGTTTTTCTTCCGGTCATTTTTGTGCAGGAAATGGCGGGGCAACTCTTCCGCGATATTGCACTGGCCATCAGTTGTGCCGTCGGGCTGTCGCTCATCGTTTCATTCACCGTAATTCCAACTGCGGCCGCGCGACTGTTTCGACAAAACGGTAGCAGCCCGGCTCCGAATCGTAGTTCACGCAAGAACGGGAACGGGCGCTCAAATTCGGTACCGAATTCGGTCGTTGACAGCGCAGAGCAAAACAGTCGTGGTTGGCTGCTCGATGCCCTCGACTGGGTGGGTGCATCGTCGGTCGGACTGATTGTCGGCCTGAACCGTTGGGTTCAACGCGGTCGCGTGCGATCGCTGGCGCTCGTGCTGTTGTTGATTGGCCTCTCGGTCGGTTTGAGCTACACGTTCTGGCCGAAGGTCGAATATCTGCCGGCCGGCAATCGGAATTTTGTCATGGCGTTTCTCTCGCCGCCGCCCGGGTACAACATGCAGGAAATGATGGCGATGGGCAAACTGGCTGAATCGAGACTCAAGCCGCACTGGGATGCCGATCCCGGCAGTCCGGAGGCAAAGAAGCTGCCGGGTCCGCTGATCAGCTATTACTTTTTCGTGGCCAGTCCACGACGTGTAATGATCGGCGCACAGTCGAACGATCCCGCCCGCGCCCGTGAACTCATTCCAATTCTGCGAGGCGCGTGCAAAGAGTTTCCCGGCACGATCGCCGTCGCCAAACAATCGAGCCTGTTCGAAAGCGGAAGCACGGGCGGCCGCACGATCGACATTGAAATCACCGGCCCCGACTTGGACGAGTTGGTGAATTTGGGTGCGGACGTGATGGACATGGTCAAGCAGAAACTCCCCCCTGAAACTCAGGCGCTACCACGACCCAGCCTCGATTTGTCCAGCCCCGAAATCCATATTCAACCCAAGCTGCTCCAATCGAGCGAATTGCATGTGGCAGCCGACGAGTTGGGTTACACAGTCGATGCGCTGATCGACGGAGCGTACGCCGGCGACTATTTTGCCGGCGGCGAAAAGATCGATTTGACGATCGTCGGACGCGAGACCTTTTCCAAGCGCACACAAGACATCCAACTGCTGTCGATCGCCACCCGCGACGGACAGCTTGTCCCCTTGATGGCGTTGGCCGACGTGAAATTGAGCAGCGGCCCGCAAAGCATTAATCGTCGCGAGAGACAACGCGCGATTACCATTCAGGTCACGCCGCCGGCCACCATGCCGCTCGAAGAGGCGATGCAGATCATCGACGAGGAAATTGTCGCTTCCCTGCATGCCGCGGGCCGACTCGACGGCGGCTACTTCATCAACCTGGCCGGAACCGCCGACAAGCTTCGCGAAACATGGAATGCACTGCAGTGGAATATTCTGCTGGCGCTCGGCATCACCTATTTGTTGATGGCCGCGTTGTTCGAGTCGTGGCTGTATCCATTCGTCATTATTTTCAGCGTTCCGCTGGGTGCGGTGGGCGGGATTCTGGGACTGCGACTTTTGAACGTCTTCATTTTTCAGCCGCTCGACATGCTGACGATGCTCGGTTTTGTGATTCTCATCGGCATCGTGGTGAACAACGCCATCTTGATCGTACACCAGTCGCTGAACCACATTCGTGATGAGGGCATGTCGCCGCGCGAAGCAATTCCCGCAAGCGTCAGCACTCGCATCCGCCCAATCTTCATCACCACCATGACAACGGTGTTCGGGCTGTTGCCGCTCGTCCTGTTCCCCGGTGCCGGCAGCGAACTGTACCGCGGCGTGGGCAGCGTGGTACTTGGTGGGCTGCTGTGCTCGACCCTCTTCACGCTGGTTCTGGTGCCAACGGTGTTCACGTTGACGATGGACGCCAAATCGGTTCTGGTCCGACGACTCTTCGGCCCGCAGGAAGTCACCGTGGCAACCGCAACTGCACTTCCCGTCGCGAAGGAAAACGACTCACCACTGGCAGCCCCGTCAGTTCCAAAAGAAGAACCGGTGGAAACAGGAGCCGGCCGCGAGATCCCACGTTGAACCGCTGGAAGAATGCGACTGGACGGGTGGGTTGAGACATTGCAGAATGCAATGTTATGCCTTTTGCGTTCGATTCATCTGCATCGGGAGGCACGCATGCGAATCTTCGTCTGGATTTCTGCTGTACTCGTTGGATCGGTTGGCTGCGAGAGCGAAGTGCATGTCGATCGGGACGCAGACAGTGCAAATGCTTCCATCGAGCCGGACATTCCCTCGTCTGTTGTGAATCCCCCGGTTCAGAATCCATTTCAGGTTTCCCCGGCGGACCCGACAAGATCCGCAGAAAACGAGCAGGGGATCGATACCAACTACCTGTTGTCGGACACACGTGCGGTGTTGGTCGTTCATCCAGACCGAATATTTGATGCCGACATTTTCAAGAACATCTTCGAGAATGTTGCTGCACCACTTCGCGTGAATCCAAGCGTTGCTGCCAGAAAACTATTCGAAATTGCACCGGCCGATGTACGACAGGCAATAATCGCCTTTTATCCGAAGGCCGCCACACCCGGTGCGGTCATTCTGCGGTTTCACGAACCGTATGCTGTTGATGCGATCCACCAAGCCAAATTCTGGCGGGTGTTTGGGTACCAGAACGTGCATCACGGGCAGACGTATTATACGACATTTGAACCGAATCGAGCCGCTGGGCAAGTTGAGCCTGAGTCCACCACACCAAGCCTGTGTTTTATCGACGGCCGAACGATTCTCGCCGGTTACGAGTCGATGATCGTCCAAATGATCTCAGCCAAGAACGAACGCAGCCCTCTGATCGACGTAGTAGAGACGATGGATTCTGGACACGCCGCCGTCTGGGTTTCGCATGGCGTTGTCAGCAACGAATTATTCGCGGGCTTCTTTGAATCTCGATCGACGTATGGTCTATTACAGCAGGCATTCGGAGATGTCGATGAGAAGACGCTCAAGGATGAACGATTCAACCGGATTCCCAAGTCGCTGTGGGATTTTGGAGAAGTCGTTGAGCGTCAGGACTCAGTTTTGACGATGACAATCGACGTCGATCCACAAATCCAAGTTCACGCGAATCTGGATGTGACCGACGAAGACATTGCCCAAAAAGCCGTAACTGGGTCAAACAAGGCGATGCGATTCACGCGCGGGCGGTTGCGCGAGATCCGGGGATCTCTCGAATCTCGATTGGCACCGATGGCCGGTCGATTGGAAGTGACGGCGTTGGACGAATTGCTCAAGACGCCGGTCAAGCTGTCTCAACCGAACTCCGTGTCACTTGACCTGAATGGGTCTAAAGCGTTGTCATCACTGATCATCGCCTACTTCACCGCGGTCGCGCGAAAGGCACGGAATGCAGCACAAGGGGCTGAAAGCCAGAATCATCTCAAGAGCATCGGGCTTGGATTGCACAATTATCACGAAGAGTTCGGCCATTTCCCGCCCGCTGGTAACAAAGACAAGCAAGGCAAGTTGCTACTGAGTTGGCGTGTCCACTTGTTGCCCGAGATTGGCGAGAAAGAACTCTATAAGGAGTTTCATCTCGACGAACCGTGGAATAGTGAGCATAATTTGCCGCTCGTGCAACGTATCCCGAAGGTCTATCAGTTGCCGAGTCGAACACCTGATGGGACAACGAATTACCTGGGTGCTGCCGGAAAGGGAGCACTGTTCGATCATCCGACAGGTGCCCGTTTTCGAGACGTAATTGATAGTTTATCCAAGACATTCGCGGTGGTCCTTGTTGCTGACAACGCGGCGGTCCCCTGGACAAAGCCGGTTGATCATGTGTTCGACCCAGAGATGCCAGCTAAGGGGCTGGGAACGCAATTTCGGGATAGCTACAATGCCGCGATGGTTGACGCCTCGGTCCGACGTTTTGAGTCAACAATTGATCCGGACCAACTCCGCGCACTGTTCACAATCGACACAGGCGACTGACAACGCAATTGGTTCGATAACTGTAACTTGGTATGACGCGAGAAATATTGTTCCGCATTCAACGGAATTCTTCATTTTGCATTTTTCAATTTGCAACTTCTTAAAGACAATCCAGCCACGCCACAGGACAATCAGCGAATGACCGCCCCAAAACGTCCAGCTTCTTCCGGCCAGTTCCCTTCAACTCGCCTCCGCCGTGTGCGGCGGCACGATTGGTCACGGCGGTTGGTGGCTGAAAATCAATTGTCAGTCGATGATTTGATCTGGCCGGTGTTTGTGCATGAAGGCGACAACCTGCGAACGGCAGTCCCCTCGATGCCGGGGGTCGAGCGGTTGTCGGTCGATCTGCTGGTCGAAGCCGTGGCGAAGGCGGCGGAACTTGGCATTCCGGCAATCGCAATTTTTCCGATGACCGATCCGGCCAAGAAGACTTCCGAAGCAGACGAAGCATTCAACCCCGACAATCTCGTCTGCCGCAGTGTCCGCGCCATTAAGGAAGCGAAGATCGACGTCGGCATCGTCTGCGATGTGGCCCTCGATCCCTACACCAGCCACGGACAGGACGGATTGGTACGCGACGGCTACGTTGTCAACGACGAATCGCTGGAAGCGCTCTGCAAACAATCTTTGGTGCAGGCCGAAGCGGGCTGTGACGTGATTGCCCCGTCGGACATGATGGACGGCCGCATCGGCGCCATTCGAGGTGCATTAGACAACGCCGGGTTCGATGACGTGCTGATTCTGTCCTACGCGGCCAAGTACGCCTCGGCCTTTTATGGCCCGTTTCGCGACGCGGTCGGCTCAGGTTCCAATTTGGGAACGGGCGACAAGCGGACCTACCAGATGAACCCGGCCAACGGCGATGAAGCGATGCGCGAAGTCGCCCTCGACGTGGCCGAAGGGGCCGACATGGTGATGGTCAAACCGGGCATGCCGTACCTCGACATCGTCCACCGCGTGAAAGAAACCTTCGGTCTGCCGACCTACGCTTACCAGGTGAGCGGCGAGTACGCCATGTTATGCGGCGCAGCCGAACGCGGCTGGCTCGACCGCGACCGCGTGATGTTCGAAAGCCTGCTCGGCTTCAAACGCGCCGGTGCCGACGGCGTGCTGACGTATTTCGCCGTCGATGTTGCCAAAGCGCTGAAGAACGGTTGAGGGTTTGTAGTAACCGCATTGATGCGGTTCGAACACTTCGGCAGATGATGATTTGGGGGGTTACTCGAACGGAATCCCAGTCTCACTCGCGATCTGACGCAGGTCTTCCACCACGGGCATGATGAGCGGGATACCTGCCGTGCGGCGGATTTCTTCGGCTTCGCGTTCGGGATCGCCGGGAATCAATGGACCGTCGGTTCCAGGCGCAGGTTGAGCAGCGCGGAACGTTTGAATCCACAAATCGACGCTGCGTTTTAATTCGTCAGGGTCGATAAACGCCTCGATTTTCATCGCGCCGAAGAAATGTCCCAACCCTTTGCCGACCCAGCGGTCCGGGTTGCTGTGTCCCAGGGTGAATGCCGGCGTGAACGGCCCCCAATTCGCGCCCGACAGCGGTCCGCACAACAGATCAATCATCGCCGACAGGCAATACCCTTTGTGTCCCCCGCGCTCGCGCTGCGAACCCAGCGGCAGCATCGCCCCGCCGTCGGCCATCGCTTTGGGATCGGTCGTCGGCCGTCCCTCATTGTCGATCGCCCAGCCGTCCGGAATCGGTTCGTCTTTGCGCAGGGCCATTTCGATCTTGCCGTAGGCGACCGCCGTCGTCGCCATGTCGATTACGATTGGCGGCTCATCTTTGCCGGGAAACGCCATCGCAATCGGGTTGGTGCCCAGCATCCGTTCGGCGCCCCACAACGGGGCGGCGATACGGGTGGTGTTGGTCATCGCCATGCCAATTTGCTCGCGTTTCAGGGCTTCCAACACATAGTAGCCGGCGATTCCGTAATGATTGGAGTTTCGCACGGCGACCCAGCCGCTACCGACGGCATCGGCCTTGTCCATCGCGATATCGTTCGCCCTCGGGCCAACAACAAGTCCCAATCCGTTGTCGCCGTCAACGGTGGCGGTACTCGGCGATTCGCGGACGATGCTGATGTTCGGCCGCGGATTGATTCGGCTATCCTTCAGCAGTCCAAAATAACTAAACAACCTTGCGATCCCGTGCGTGTCGATGCCGCGCAAGTCGCTAATCGCAAGAACCTCGGCCGCCAACTCGGCATCCTGACGGGGAACGTCGAATGATTGAAAAACGCGACTGGAGAATTCCTGCAGTTGCTCGCGGGGAAAGATACTGGTTTCGATGTCGGCCATGGGATTGGAGTCTGTTAAGTCGGAAGTTTTGACGCAAAGGTGCAGAGAGGCAAAGTTTCGCAGAGACGATGAATTGCGTTATCGACTCGGCTGCGTGATCGTCAACGGATTTGAGGACCACGAAATACACGAAAACAATCAACAGAGATTAAACAGGGGTTTGATGAGGAATTCAGGAAGGCAGGAGAACTTGTTAACTGCGTTTCTCCTGCCTTTCTGGTTTCCTCATTCTTAAATCGTAGTCGTTTCTCCGTGTATTTCGTGGTCAATCATTTTCGGGATCAGAATTTCTTCTCTAGCCGTTCGACAATCAAACGGCCGACGTTGAGCGATGCGGTGGCTGCGGGTGAGGGGGCGTTGCAGACGTTGACGACGCGGTCGGATTCTTGAATCAGGAAGTCTTCGGCGAGGCTGCCGTCGTTCAGCAGCGCTTGTGCTCGCACGCCCGCCGGGACGGCGACGAGATTTTCGCTGCGAATTTCCGGCAGCAACCGTTGCAGCGCTTTGACAAACGCCCGTTTGCTGCAGGACCGCCACATTTCGCCCATGCCGGTCTTCCAGTTCCGCATTGCCAACTTCAGGAAGCCGGGATAGGTGAGTGACTCGAAAAGGTCGCGGAGATTGATGTCGGTTTTGTAATATCCCTCGCGTGCGAACGCCAGCACGGCGTTGGGGCCGCATTCGACGCCGCCGTGAACGATCCGCGTGAAGTGCACGCCGAGGAATGGAAAGTCCGGGTTGGGAACTGGATAAATCAAAGTGCGGCACAAATGGTGAACTTCGGGTTTCAGCTCAAAGTATTCGCCGCGAAACGGAACGATTTGGGCGGGTGGCTTCTGCCCGCTCAGCTTTGTCACGCGGTCGCTGTAAAGTCCCGCGCAGGTTGCAACGAGTTTGGCTTCGACTGCACCGGCCGTACTTTCGATGACCATGCTATCGCTGCTCGAAACCATCTTCGTCACACGGGCGTTGGTGAGAATCTCGCCGCCGTTGGCCCGGACGAGTTCGGCCATCTTATTGGTGACTTGCTTGTAATCAACGATGCCCGCTTCGGGAACGTGGATCGCCTTGATGCCCGCAGCGTGCGGTTCCAGTTCTTTCAGCCGCTCGGCGTCGATGACTTCACAGCGCACGCCGTTGGCTTGCCCTCTTTCGTGAATGCGTTCTAAAGCCGGCAACTCGGACTCGTCGAGGGCGACGATCACCTTGCCACAAATGTCGTAGGCGATATCGTGCTCGGCACAAAAAGCTTCCATTGCCTCTTTGCCAATTCGGCAGTTCTCTGCCCGCAGCGAACCGGGCTTGTAGTAGATGCCCGAATGCAGCACGCCGGAGTTTCGCCCCGTTTGATGGGCGGCCAATTCGGCTTCTTTTTCGAGAATTACCACCCGCTGATCGGGATGCGAGCGGCTCAACTGGTATGCCGTCGCCAGCCCAACAATGCCTCCCCCAACGATTGCAATGTCAGCTTGTCGGGTGGGCATAGAGGTTCCTGTGTGCGAGGTTCAGCGAAAAAGGATGGACGAAACCGGATATTAGCACGATCTGCCAATCGACGGGAGACCATAACCAAACGGGGTTCTAGACCGTCTGCCGCTCACCTTCGCCGGAGCATTCCTTCGACGGCGACGTGCAGAGATCGCAGGCGGATTGGCCGTCTGCGTTTTCACGACCGCCGAGACCTCCACACGAACCGCGCAGTCGGCGGTTGCTGAGGATGACGCCGATGGCCATGCCCAGTGTGGCCAGGAGGAACACCGCCAAGGATACTAAAAACAGTTTCATTTCCCGTCTCGTTGTGGTTCCGACAGTTCGAGGAATCGGGGAGTTTGTTTTTCGATGAACCGATCACCGTCGCGGATAATGAGATACGCGGCCCAATCCCGCTCGACTGCCAAATTGTATCCATCAACCGGGCCGAGGACCATTAGCGCGGTCGCCACCGCGTCGGCCGTCATGCAGGAATCGGCTACCACCGAGACGGCGGCCAAACGGTGCGCGATCGGCCGTCCACTGCGGGGATCGATGGTATGCGAATAGCGGCGGCCGTCTTGCTCGTAGTAGTTGCGGTAATCGCCCGATGTCGCCATCGCTCGATTAGATAACTCAACCGCCTTTTGCACCGAGCGATCGCCAGGCGTCGGCTTTTCGATGCCGATGACCCAGGGCTGACCGTCGGGCTTGGTTCCAGTCGCACGAACTTCACCGCCAATTTCGACGAGACAGGCCGACACTCCTTGCTCATCAAGCCATTCGACCACCCGATCAACGGCGAATCCTTTGGCGATTCCCGAAAGCACAATTTGCACTCTCGGGCGACTCTTTCGCAACGCAGGCGGGTCGCGGCGAACTTCGATCTTGTCACAACCAATGTCATCTTGAACGGCAGCGATTTCTTCGGTCGTTGGGATATTTTCGGGCCGATCGAACGGCCCGAAACCCCACAGTTTCAAAAGTGGGTTGACGGTGACATCGAAGGCTCCGTCGGTTGATTCGTGAATGCGAATGGCTTCGGCGACCACCTTCGCCGTGTCCGCCGAGACTTTGAACCAGTCACCCGTCTCGCTGTGATTGAACTGCGAGAGTTCCGAGTCGTCCTGCCAGGTGGACATGGCAGCGTTGATTTCGTCGAGCGTTGATGCGATGCCCAACTTCAACTCGGCTTCGCCAAGGCCATCAGGAACACCGAACAGCTTGATCGTGTATTCGGTCCCCATTGTCGGACCGGTGATTACGAGCGGCTCTTCGGTGGCGGTGATGGGCTTATTGGTGGCCGTTCCGCAGCCCGAAGCGCAGAGACCAAGTGCGACGACGAACAGGAATTGGTGGATCGCGCGGGCCATGTTGGGGGTTGGGGTTAACGGTTGGTTTGTGGGTCCACTAAACCGCAAGCGGTGTTGGTTCGCGGAAACCAATTTGGCCATCGATCAATAAAATCAACCGAAATCGTCGTAGGCGATGTTTTCCGATTCGACACCCAGGTCGTCCAGCATTTTGAGGACCGCTTGCAGCATCATCGGTGGGCCGCAAATGTAGTATTCGCAATCTTCGGGGGCGGGGTGATCCTTCAGGTAATCGTCGTGAAGCACCTGGTGAATGAAACCGGTTGCGCCGGTCCAGTTGTCTTCGGGCTGTGGTTCCGACAGCGCCACGTGCAACGAAAAGTTGTCGTTGTCGGCGGCGAGTTGCTCGAATTCATCGTCGTAAAACATTTCACGCATGCTGCGTGCACCGTACCAGTACGATACTTTGCGCTTCGTCTGCATGTTCTTGAATAACTCGAAGATATGCGACCGCAGCGGAGCCATGCCGGCACCACCGCCAATGTAGACCATTTCGGCTTCGGTCTCTCTGATGAAGAACTCGCCGTAGGGGCCGGAGATGGTGCATTTATCTCCCGGCTTGAGATTGAAAATATAGGAAGAAACCTTGCCGGGCGGAACGTCTTCGGCAGCGCGGGGCGGCGGAGTGGCCACGCGGACGTTGAGCATAATGATGCCCTTTTCGCCCGGATAGTTGGCCATGGAATACGCGCGGAACACCTGATCATCGACTTTCGATGCGAATCGCCAGAGATTGTATTTGTCCCAGTCGGCGTGATACTCCTCTTCAATATCGAAGGTCGAGTAACTCAATTCGTGCGGCGGGACTTCGATTTGAATGAAGCCGCCCGACTTGAAGTTGACGTCTTCGCCAACGGGGAGTTCGAGTACCAGTTCCTTGATGAACGTCGCCACGTTGCGGTTGGAGCGGACCGTGCATTCCCACTTGCGCGTTTCCAGCGCCTCCTCGGGAACATCGACGGTCATGTTCTGCTTGACGGCCACCTGGCAGGAAAGCCGCCAACCCTCGCGTGCCTCGCGGTTGTTAATCTGGCCGCGTTCGGTCGGCAGGATGTCACCGCCGCCGTCCAGTACCTTCACCACGCACTGACCGCAGGTTCCCCCACCGCCGCAAGCAGATGAGACGAAGACTTCGTTATCCGCCAGCACACCCAGCAGTTTGCCACCAACGCCGGCAGTGACCGTTTTGCGGTCGTTGATGCGAATATCGACGCTGCCGCTGGGAACGAGGAACTTTCTTGCACCAACAATCAGGAACACCAGAATGATGACGACGACCGTAAACACGGCCACGCCGAGTCCGATTTCCAGAACTTGCGAGGTGGATGCGATCATGGGGGCGTTGTCTGCGTTGCGAACAGCGATGCGTTGCATCGCAGCTGCGGGGGTGATGATTACAGTTTGATACCGGAGAATGACATGAACGCCATCGCGATCAGGCCGACGGTAATAAATGTGATGCCCAACCCGCGCAGGCCGGCGGGAACGTCGTGGTACTTGAGTTTTTCGCGAACGCCGGCGAGCGCCACAATGGCCAGCGCCCAGCCGACTCCGGAACCGATGCCGTAGGTGAAGCTCTCGCCAAATGTGTAGTTGCGTTCGACCATGAATAGCGTGCCGCCGAGGATGGCGCAGTTGACCGTAATCAGCGGCAGGAAAATGCCGAGCGCGTTGTAAAGGGGAGGGAAAAAGCGGTCGAGTGTCATTTCCAATATCTGCACCATCGCCGCGATCACGCCGATGTAGCTGATCAGCCCCAAGAAGGTGAGATCGATGTCGCTGCCGATCATCGAAGGCAACCAGCCACCCGGTTTCAGCAAGTGCTGATAAATGAGGTTATTTGCCGGTACGGTGATTCCCTGAATGACAATGACGGCGAGCCCCAAACTGAATGCCGTTTTGACGTTTTTCGAGAGTGCCAGATACGTACACATTCCCAGGAAGAACGCTAATGCGAGGTTCTCCGTGAAAACCGATTTGACGAATAGGCTGGCGTGATGTTCCATGGCGATAAATAGGTGTTAGTGGGTAGGAAATAGTGGATAGCGGACAGACGGATTCAATCGGCTTAGGCTTCTTCCGGTTTCCAGATTCGTAACGCCCAGATTGTCAGGCCGATGATGAAAAATGCACTGGGTGGCAGCAGCATCAGGCCGTTGCGTGGATACCAGCCTGTTGCAACTCCTGCCGCATCGATGGAAGCAATCTCCATAACCTGCATTCCGAAAAGTTTTCCCGATCCGAATAGCTCTCGGACTGTCACGACAATCAGCAGAATGAGACTGTAGCCGATGCCGTTGCCCAGTCCGTCGAGAAAACTCAGTTTGACGTTATTCTGCATCGCAAAACCTTCGGCTCGGCCCATCACAATGCAGTTGGTAATAATGAGGCCGACGAACACCGAAAGCTGTTGGCTGACGCTGAATGCGAACGCCTGGATGAACTGATCGACAATGATGACCAGCGAAGCGATCACGGTCATTTGCACGATGATGCGAATGCTGGAGGGAATTTGAGTGCGGATTAAGGCGATTGATGCGTTAGACAAAGCGACAACGGCGATCACCGCTAAACACATCACAACCGTCGGCTCGAACTTGACCGTCACCGCCAGCGCCGAGCAGATGCCGAGTACCTGCACTGCGATCGGATTATCCTTAAAGATCGGGCTGAAGAAAGCGTCGTGTGCTTTAGATTTCGCCATCGGTTCGTTCCGCGGTCGAGAGTCAAGAGTCTAGACTCTTGTCACTCGACTCATTGCAATTCCTCGTGCAGTTTTTTCAAGTACGGGCCGAAGCCTTCCGGGCCGAGCCAGTATCGCATCATGTTGGTGACGCCGTCAGAGGTGATCGTTGCGCCGGAGAGGGCATCGATCTGGTGTTCCGGCTCGGTGATCCGTTTTGTCACTTCGACGAGAACATCCCAGTTTTCATCGAAAACGTGCTTGCCCTGCCAACGGCTTTTCCAGACGGGGTTATCCACTTCGCCGCCGAGTCCCGGCGTCTCTGCGTGTTGGTAGTATGTCAATCCGCGAACCGTGGCCTGTTCCGGCCCCTGCTTCAAAGATTGCAGATCGATTGAAATGAATCCGTAGAGCGTCGACCACAGGCCGTATCCACGAATTGGCAACACCACCTGATCGGGCCGGCCGTCCTTGTCGTTGACCAGATAGACGTAAGAAAGTTTTTCGCGTTTTCTGATGGCGGCGACATCTGCTTCCGCTGGAACGGGGTCGCTTTGATCGGATTTTTGTGTCGCGTTCTTTTGGTTATACCCATCCGGCAAATCGACGTACCAGTCGCTGTCGGCCAGATCGACCATTTTGACTTCGACGGTTTCAAACAAGCGGGCGACGTCGGCATTGGTATGCTGTTTCGGATCGAAGATGCCGTCGGCTGCGATGAGGATGTTCTTCTTCTCCTCACGATCGCGATTCCTGGTCTGCGTTGGCCGCAGCAATACGGCCGACGCGGAGACCAGCAGCGCGCACACTAGGCACAGGCTGACAGCCACCTTCAAAATATGCGGAATTGAGTCACGCTGCCCGGGCATTGCGGGCCTTTCTTCGCCTGATGTTTAACGCGAGAACGCAGTAGTCGATTGTGGGGGCGAACACGTTGCCGAATAGTATCGCCAGCATCACCCCTTCGGGGAAGGCGGGATTGACGACGCGAATGAGAATCGTCATCACGCCGATCAGTCCGCCGTAAAACCATTTGCCGGTTTGCGTCATTGCGGCCGACACTGGATCGGTCGCCATAAACACCAGCCCGAACGCCAAACCGCCTGTGACCAAATGCCATTGTGGCGGCATGAGGAACATGGCGTTGGTGAAGGTACCCGCATCAGCACCCGTGGCGATGCCGCACATGATGCCGGAAAGCCCCATCGCGCCGATGAGAACGCCGGCCATAATTCGCCACGAACCAACGCCGGTAAATATCAGAATGGCGGCTCCGATCAAGCAGGCCAACGTCGATGTTTCGCCCATCGATCCCTGCATGGTCCCCAGAAACGCCTGGTTCCAACTGACACTCAATTGCCCCAGTCCTCCGCCGGTGATGGCCGTCATTCCTGTTTCCACATTGGCGGCGGCCAATGCTCCCAATGGGGTCGCGCCGCTGAATCCATCAACGGCGGTCCAGACGGTTTCGCCGACGATTTCTGCCGGATAAGCGAAATACAGGAAGGCGCGTGCGGTGAGCGCGGGGTTGAGAAAATTCTTCCCGGTACCGCCGAAGACTTCTTTGCCGATGATGACGCCGAACGCCGTCGCGACCGCCACCTGCCATAAGGGAATGGTTGGCGGGAGCGTGAGCGGAAGCAGCATGCCGGTGACGAGAAATCCCTCGTTGACATCGTGTCCGCGAATGCAGGCGAACGTGATTTCGATTCCCAGCCCGACGATATTGCAAACGAGAAACACCGGGATGAAGAAGACCGCGCCGTGAATAACACACGACAGAATGCTGCTGGGATCGTAACCAGAACCAAGCATGCCGATCACACTGCCACGACAACCCTCTGCCGCTTGAACATCGATACCCGGCTGCTGCATCGCCAGATTGGCTTGATAGCCGGTGTTCCACAACGCCATCGCGATACAAGGCACCAAAGCGACGACAACGGTGGTCATCATCCGCTTGAGGTCCATGCCGTCGCGAACGTGCGACGCGCGACCGGTGACCTCGCCCGGAGTGTAGAGGAAGCTATCGACTCCCTCGTACAGCGGATACAACTTCTCCAACTTTCCGCCTTCATCGAAGAGCGGATGGATTCGGTCGAGAAATCGTCGGAGGAATTTCATGAGGGACAATAGCGGGGAGTATTAACGGTGGATCCCACGGGACGCGGCCCGTGGGCTTTGGGGGTCACCCTTCTTTTTCAATTTGTGTCAGCATCTTTCGCAGCAGCGGGCCGTATTCGTATTTGCCGGGGCAAACGTAGGTGCAGAGAGCCAGGTCTTCTTCATCCAGTTCGAGAACGCCCAGGTCTTGCGCTTGTGCGGTGTCGCCGGTGATCAATGCCCGCAGCATGAACGTGGGGACGATGTCGAGCGGCGTCACTTTTTCATACATGCCGATGGGAACCATTGCCCGCCGGGCACCTTCCTGCGATGTTGTGAAAGCAAACTTCTTGCTTGCCCCCATCAACGCGCCGGCGAAGACCCGTTTGACGGAGAACTTATCGAACCCCGGTTTCTGCCAACCGAAGAATTCGCGCGTTCTTCCTTCCAGCAATGCCGACACTTGTAGGTGATAGCGTCCCAGGAACGCTTCCTCATCCATTGCGCTACGGCCGGAGAGAACCGAGCCGGAGATCACGCGGCAATCGCCTTCACTCAGTCCACCGGCGGTCAAATCGTCGGTCGAGGCACCGATTCGCGTTCGGATGACCCGGGGAGTTCTTACCGCCGGCCCGGCCAACGAGACCACGCGATCGCACGACAGGCGGCCCGTAGCAAATAACCGCCCGATGGCGATCACGTCCTGATAGTTGACGTACCACACGGTTCGTTTTTCACAAACCGGTGCGAGAAAATGGATGTGCGTTCCCGGAAGTCCGGCCGGATGCGGCCCGGCAAATTCCTGGGGCGTCACAAAATCCAACTCACCGCCGGGAACCGATTGTCCGGCTGCATGACAGAGATACAGTTTTCCGTCGGTCAAATGCCGGAGTACCTGCAGTCCGAGAATGAATTCTGACTTCGCTTCCGCGATGACCGTTGCGGGATTCGCCGCCAGCGGATTGGTGTCGATGGCCGTGACGAATAGAGACTGCGGTGCTGAGCCGGGAGCTGGCACGCGACTAAACGGTCGCGTTCGCAGCGCGGTCCACAAGCCCGAATCGATCAGATTTTCCTGCACCTGATCTCGCGCCAAACCGCTGAGGTCGGAATCGGAATAGTCGCGGAACGTCTCTTCCTCGTCGCCTTTAAGCTCGATGACGACCGATTGAAATCGTCGCTTGGCGGCGCGATTGACGGCCACCACTTTGCCGCAGCCGGGAGAAGTATACCGCACGCCCGCGGTTTTCTTGTCGGTAAAAAGCAGTTGCCCCAGCTTGACGGAATCACCTTCCGCGACGGCCATCGTCGGCTTCATGCCGATGTAGTCGTCGGCGACGAGCGCCACCCGGTGAACCGGCGGTCCCTCTTCGATTTCTGGCGACGGCACCCCCGCTATGGGAAGATCCAGTCCCTGCTTAGTCCGTATCATCCGGTCGCGCGGCTCCGATCCGTCCGGCAACGATTTCTTGCGGTTGGTGTTTCCATCGAATCACGAGAACTGACGGCGGCCAACCTCTGAGCCAGAATTTGTTCGCCCGTCGTGCGTATCTTACACACCTTGCCCGAATTTTGTAGTGAAGGCGGCGCAGGAAAAACTGCGGTTTCACAATTCGTGTTTCTGTACCCGTTGGCCATCTCGACCGAGATGCTGGCACTCAGGAAGAACAACCAAAAGGTTTCGATGAGGAATGCAGGAAAGTAGGATTTTCAAGCAGCGTTTCCCCCTGTTTTTCCCATCCATTTGGAGTTCAATGCGATTCCGGAGAGAACCACGGATTTCACGAATGGGCACGGATACAACCATTGCGACAACACACTGGCATCGAGAAAGAATCCGAGGATTTTGTGGCCGCAATTTAGCCTGTCGCAATTGCGACAATGGTGTGTGGTCCGTGGTATCGAGTTCCGGGCCAAAAAGTTCTAGCGAACAGAATCCATTTCTTGATTGTTGTACCCGCTCGCGCTAATCCTTGCCGATGCTCCATCGCAAATAGGCATCTATGAAGGGGTCAAGTTCGCCGTTGAGAACGGTGTCGGGGTTGCCCGCTTTGAGGCCGGTGCGGGCATCTTTGACGTAGCGGTCGGGGTTTAAAACATAGTTGCGGACGGTTTCGCCACCGAAGCCGATTTTCGATTTCTGTCCGCGACGAGCCGCGACTTCCGCTTCGCGGCGCTCGCGCTCATTCTGGAACAGCTTGGCAATCAGCATCTTGCGAGCCGTCGCGCGGTTCTTGTGTTGGCTGCGTTCGTTCTGGCATTGCACCACGACGTTGGATTCGAGATGCGTTAGCCGAATGGCCGAATCGGTTTTGTTGACGTGCTGCCCGCCTGCACCACTGGCACGATACGTGTCTTCGCGCACATCTTTATCCCAGTTGATATCGACGTCGAATTCGTCGTCCAGTTCGGGCGTGACATCGACGGCGGCAAATGACGTATGCCGTCGTCCGGCCGAATCGAAGGGGCTGATACGAATCAGGCGGTGATTTCCCGTTTCGCCTTTCAAATACCCGAAGACATACTGGCCGCGAATGACAACTGTCGCATTGCGTATGCCGGCCTCTTCGGCGTCAGAACGTTCGAGCATCTCGGCTTTGTAGCCACGCAATTCGGACCAGCGAATGAACATTCGCAGCAGCATTTCTGCCCAGTCGGACGAATCGGTCCCGCCCTCGCCGGCTTGCACGGTGACATAGGCACCCATTGCGTCTTCCGGCGACGACATGATCGCTTGCAACTCGACGGCGGCGATTTGCGGTTCCAGCCGTTCAACCGTCGTGGCGAGTTCGTCTATGCTATCCCCGCCGTCGTCCTCCGCTGCGAATTCCATGAGGACGCCGATATCGTCCGCCGCCGTCGCTAGTTCTTCGAGCGGTTTCACAGCGAGATTCAGCCGACTCAATTCGCCCACAATCTTCTGCGCGCTCTCCTGATCGTCCCAGAAGTTGGCTCCCGCCATCAGCTGGTTGATTTCCTCTGTGCGTTTCTGCTTGCCGACCAGGTCAAAGAGAGTCTCGCAGATGGACGATGCGGTTGACAAGATCCTGGCAGCGTTGTTCGAGTTCCTGGTCCATGAGAGGTGTTGCTTTCGGGGTGAATTGCGATCGTGTTGAGAGCTGTTGAAGCGTTGGGTGATCCCACGGGGCGCGGCCCGTGGGCTTTGGTGAATTTTCTATTCGCCACACAGTCTATTCAACGGGGCCGACGGGTGGCAGTCCGATGCCGTAATACTCGAAGCCCTCGTCGCGCATCCGTTCCAAATCGTACAAATTGCGTCCGTCGAAAATGACCGGCCGCGTCATTTGATGCTTCATATAGCCGAAATCGGGATTTCGGTACTCGTTCCATTCGGTCACGATAACCAGCGCGTCGGCCCTGTCCAATGATTCGTAGTGATGGTTGCAATAGCCGATCCGATCGCCGTAAATCTCCCGCACATTGTCAATGGCCTCGGGATCGTGCACACGGACGGCTGCCCCGGCATCGAGCAGTCGGTCAATCAGCACCAGCGAGGGCGCTTCGCGGATGTCGTCGGTCCTCGGCTTGAAAGACAGTCCCCAGACGGCAACGGTTCGCCCGGCCAATCCGCCATCGAAGTAGCCGGCGAGTTTCTCGAACGGAATTTCCTTCTGCGCGTTGTTGACCGCATCGATCGTTTTCAGAATTCGCGCGTCCATCGAGTGATCGTCGGCGACTGCTGAGAGCGCGCGAATGTCTTTGGGGAAACAGGAACCGCCGTAACCGACTCCGGGAAAGAGAAACTCGAAACCGATCCGCCGGTCGTGTCCAATTCCGCGACGGACGTCGTTGACGTTCGCGCCAACCCGTTCGCACAGATTGGCCATTTCGTTGATGAAGCTGATTTTTGTGGCCAACATGCAATTGGCCACGTACTTGGTCATTTCCGCGCTTTCGATGCTCATGATGACGCAGGGATGTTCGGTCCGCAGAAAGGGCCGGTACAATTCTTCGAGCGTTTCAGCCGCCTCTTTCTCATCAGCTCCAACCACCACACGGTCGGGCTTGGTGAAATCGTCGATGGCCGCCCCTTCTTTGAGAAACTCGGGGTTCGACGCGAACAGCACCCGCGTGTCGGTTTTCTCGCCAACCCAACCAGACACCTTGCGATTGGTACCCGGCGGAACCGTGCTTTTGACGACAACGACCGTGCCTTCAGTCAGATGCGGAGCAACCGACCACGATGCCGCTTGAATGTATTTCAGGTCGGCGCGGCCGTCGTCATCCTGTGGTGTGCCGACCGCAATAAATACGCAGCGTGCCGACGGGATTGCCTCGGCGTAGTCGGTGGTGAACTTCAGCCGTCCGGCCTTCACGTTTCGCCGTACAAGTTCGGTCAATCCCGGTTCGTAAATCGGGATTTCTCCATCGTTCAGCTTGGCGATTTTCTCTGCATCAATATCGATGCAGATAACGTCGTTTCCGCTTTCGGCAAAACAGGTTCCGGTCACCAGCCCAACATAGCCGGTGCCGATCATCGCAATCTTCATAAAAGAATAGCTTCTTACAGGAGTTTTTTGACGCAAAGTCGCAGTGACGCAAAGCAGTCGCAAAGGATGTGATTATCAGATCCGTCGCATCAGCCCTTTTGCCTCATCTGCGGTCGATTCCGGAATGTCTCAGACTTCAATTTGACTCTTGTGTCGATGGAACCTCTGAGGTGGTACAGAGACTTGAGAACGTTTTACTCCGTGTCGCCTTGCGTCTGCAAGCGGTCTTTGTATTGTGCTGCGTAGTAACTGCGATACTCGCCCGACTTGATGTTTTGAATCCAGGCCGTTTGAGTTTGATACCACTCGATGGTTTCTTCCAAACCGTGACGGAACTCAACTTCGGGCGACCAGTCGAGTTCGGACCTGGCTTTGGAACAGTCGATGGCGTAACGCAGATCGTGGCCGGGTCGGTCGCGGACAAATTGTATGAGACTTTCGGGTTTGCCCAACAGTTCCAGCAGCGTGCGGGTGAGGTCGATGTTTCGTAGTTCGGTCTCGCCGCCGAAGTTATAAACCTCGCCCACTTTGCCGCGCCTGAGAGCGGCGTCGATACCGCGACAATGATCGAGCACGTGAATCCAGTCGCGAACGTTTTCGCCCGTTCCGTACACCGGCAGCGATTGATCGTTTATCGCATTCGAAATGAACAACGGCAGCAACTTTTCCGGAAACTGGTACGGCCCGTAATTGTTCGAGCAGCGCGTGATGACTGCCGGAAAACCAAAGGTGTGAAAGTAACTGCGGACGAGCATGTCGGCGGCCGCCTTCGATGCCGAATACGGACTGTTGGGGGCCAGCGGCGTTTCTTCGGTGAAAAAGCCCTCGTCTCCCAGGCTGCCATAAACCTCGTCGGTCGAGACTTGAACGTACCGCGAAATTTCGGCGGCGCGGCAGACATCGAGCAGCACTTGAGTGCCAACGATATTCGTTTCGACAAACGGTCCGGAATCGAGAATGCTGCGATCGACGTGACTCTCGGCGGCGAAGTGGACGACCGCATCGACGGGCGATCCACTCAGCGCCCGTTCCATAAACGCCCGGTCGCAGATGTCACCCTGCAAAAAGCGATAACGCGGATCGTTTTCAATATCCGACAGATTGGCCGGGTTGCCCGCGTAGGTTAGTTTGTCAACATTGACAACTTCCTGCTCGGGATAGCGGGTCAACTGGTCCCGAATGAAATTCGAGCCAATGAACCCACAGCCGCCGGTAACGAGAATGCGTTTCATTGACGGTCTTCCAGGAGTTTACAGACCGGAGTTTCCATCTGGTTCCAAAGACGGGGATTGAAAACGAGTCACCACAAACTCCGGGGTGCCACTGATCGATCAAGCGGCACAACATCAGGACTCTGCCGTCGGTTCATCCCCTTCAGTTTGCTCGTTGTTCGGCTCGGCAGTTGGTGTTTCGTTTTCAGCTGGCCCTTCGCTTCCGACTGCGTCTTCTGGCGGAGCTTCCGCTTCGTCTTCTGCATCGACGATTTCGGCGGGAATGCGTGCCATCGATGCAAGTTTGTCGCCTTCGTCGAGTCGAATGATGCGAACGCCTTGTGTGTTGCGGCCGACCTGGCTGATATCGGAAGCCCGCAGGCGTTGAATCTTGCCGCTAGTGGTCACCATCAACACTTGGTCGTCGTCGTGAACGGCGAGGACATCAACCACCTGGCCGTTGCGTTCCGTCGTGCGAATGTCGCGAAGCCCTTTGCCGCCGCGCCTCTGCCGACGGTACCTCGCGTTGCCCGAATACTTTGTGCCGTTCTCATCACCGGCATCACCACCGGTTTCTTCCGCGTCGGCGATTTCGGCATCGTCTGTTTCTGCTACTGTGTCATTGTCTTCTGCAGCCTCGTTCGCACCGAAGGGTGTCCGTTTGCCGTAACCGTTTTCGCAACCAGTGAGCAGGCATGTGTCTTCTCGCGGGATGACCATGCCGATGACGAAGTCGCCCTTTCCGAGCGAGATTCCTTTCACGCCGCGCGTGGCCCGGCCCATGCTGCGGGCGTCGTCGTGCGAGAAACGAATCGCCATGCCGTTGTGCGTCGCCAGCACCACGTTGTCGTCGCCGGCGACGCGCCGCACGTCGATCAAATGATCGTCGTCATCGAGGTTGATGGCGATCAACCCGCCCTTGAGCGGCCGGCTGTAGGCGGAAAGTGCCGTCTTTTTAACGATGCCGTTGCGGGTGGCCATAATCAGAAACTGGTCATCGACGAATTCGCGAACCGCCAGACAGTTGGTCACACTTTCATCTTCATCGAGCGACAACAGATTGATGAGCGCCCGACCTTTGGCCGTGCGGCCCTGCTGCGGCAGATCGTAAACTTTACGCCAGTAGACCTTGCCACCATCGGTGAAGAACAGCAGGAAGGAATGCGTGCTGGCGACGAAGACATGCTTGATGGGATCTTCGTCGTCGGTTTGCGCTCCTTTAATACCCTTGCCGCCGCGATTTTGTGCCTGATAGGCGGTGAGCGTTGTTCGCTTGATATAGCCCCGTTGCGACAGCGTGACGACCATCGTCTCTTCGGTGATCAAATCGTCGCGATCGACGTCACCAACCTCGCCTTCCTCAATTGCCGTTCGCCGCGGATTGCCGTACTTTTTAATCAACTCTTCCAAATCGTCGCGAATCACCGCACGAATGTTGGCCTCGTCCGACAGGAGTTCGAGGTACCCGGCGATTGCTTCGAGCAGTTTCTGATATTCGTCGCCAAGCTGTTCGCGTTCGAGGTTGGCCAGCGAGCCGAGCTGCATCGAGACAATCGCTTCGGCCTGCCGCGACGAGAGGTGATACATCTCATGTACGCCGTGCTCGCCCTGAAATTCCTTGAAGCCGTCGTCGCCCAGTGCGCGCTCGATCAATCCGCCTGGAACGTCAATCTGCTGCAAATCCTCGCGGGCAGCGGCACGGCTCGGTGCGCTGCGAATGGTATTGATGACCTGATCGATGTCGATCTGTGCGATCATCAACCCTTCGACGGTGTGTTTTCGCTTGCGGGCTTCGGCCAGCAGGAACTCGGTGCGGCGGCGAATGACATCGACGCGGTGCCGCAGGAATTCTTCCAGCATCGCCTTGACCGACAAGGTTTCCGGTCGGTTACCGACGAGCGCCAGTAGGATCACGCTGACCGTCGACTGCAGTGGCGAGAAGCGGAACAGTTGATTGAGAACAACTTCGCGGTCGGCGTCGCGTTTCAACACAATGTGCAGCCGCACCTGCCAAGCTGGAATCGTCCGGTCGGTCAAATCGACAATGCGGGAAATGCCTTTGACGCGATCGTCGCGGACCAGCGCTTCGAGTTTCTCGCGGATGCGGTCGCGCGTTTCCTGATAAGGGATTTCCGTAACGACGATGACGTCGCTTTTCTTTTCCGTCTCGAAATGCGTCCGGGCGCGCAGCCTGATGGTGGAACGGCCGGTATGGTAACCCTGCCGAATGCCACCGCGCCCGCAAATAATGCCGCCGGTGGGAAAGTCGGGACCGGGCAGCACTTCCATCAATTCACTGACGCCAGCCTGCGGATTGTCGATCAACACGATGGCCGCTTGACAGACTTCGGTCAGGTTATGCGGGGGGATGCTGGTCGCCATGCCGACCGCAATACCGTTCGACCCATTAACCAGCAGGTTGGGGAATTTCGCGGGGAGTACGACCGGTTCGGTATTCTCCTGGTCGTACGTCGGCACGAAATCAACCGTGTCGCGGTTGATGTCCTGCAGCATCTCCGAGGCGATGGGAGAGAGCCGGGCTTCGGTGTACCGCATGGCTGCCGGCGGCAAACCGGCCAACGAGCCAAAGTTTCCCTGCTTATCGACAAGCACGCCGCGCATCACCCACTCTTGCGCCATGCGGACAAGCGTCGGATAGACAGATCCTTCGCCGTGTGGGTGATAGTTGCCGCTGGTATCGCCGGCAATCTTCGCGCATTTCTTCCGCGAACCACCCGGATTCAGATTCAGGTCGTTCATGGCGACGAGAATCCGCCGCTGCGACGGCTTCAGACCGTCGCGCACATCGGGAAGCGCACGGCTGACAATGACGCTCATGGCGTAGGTGAGATAACTCTGCCGCATCTCATCCTGAATGTCTAGCTGCTCGATTCGCTCCTGGCCCACCGATTCATCGGGTTGGCTTTCACCGGGACCACCGTTTCCGTCGGACAATGCGGGACACTCCTTATCGACAACATGCAGATAGAACACGCAGGCAACTGACACCCAATTCGACAATCAATTCGACAATCAATCATCGACGGGCAACACAACAACTCACCGAGCGCGGCACTGACCAAAGGACAATCTGGAATGGTCGAAACCGACCGCAAGTTACCGGACTGACAACACGCCAACGCCGACCGCTATTTTAGTTGATTTGACGCGTGCCAACAACTCACTCAAACATCCCGCGAACGCTCAAAATGTGCCGTCAACCGTTCGCATTATCAGCCCAGTGAATTCCGGCCATGCACTGGACGACCGTGATCGGCTTCCGGCTTGCTACGGCTGCCGAGAAACCATAATATTGACTGTTGTTTATATGTGCGTTTCGCCACCGCGATTCATCGATGACGGAGAGCATGCGTCCGATGCAACCGATTCTGAAATCCCGTTTAGCAACGGCCATTGTCTGCCTTGCGATTGCGCTCTTCGCCGCAGTCGCTCAAGCGGCCGACGTTGTCGTCCGCGTGACGGTCGATCCGCCGAATGTGACGCTCACCGGTCCCGGTTCACGATTTCGGCTGCTGGTCAGCGGTAAAACTCCCGATGGCCGACTGATCGATCTGACCCGAGACGCCCGATTTGAATCGGCTGCCCCCAACATCGCCAGTGTTTCGAGCGAAGGTCTGCTCCGCGGTCTTGCCGATGGCGATGCGAAGATCACAGTCACCGTCGCCGGTAGAACGGCAATCGTCGATGCCACAGTCCGCAATGCGTCGGTTCCCCGCACGTACCATTTCGAAAACGACATCGTCCCGCTGTTGAGCAAGTTCGGCTGCAACTCAGGCGGCTGTCACGGAAAAGCCGAAGGGCAGAACGGCTTCAAACTGTCGGTTTTCGGTTTCGATCCGCCCGCTGACCGCGTTGCGTTGATGAAGGAAGGGCGCGGCCGCCGCGTGTTTCCTGCCGTTCCCGAACGAAGCCTGCTGTTGGAAAAAGTTTGTGGCACCTCGCCGCACGGTGGTGGAGTTCGCATTCGGCGCAATTCCCCGGAATACAAAACGCTGGCCGGTTGGATTGGCGCCGGCATGCCGGCGGGTGCGGCGACAGCACCTCGCGTCGTTTCGATGGACGTGACTCCGTCTGAACGACGGATGACAATGAATGCCGCACAGCAACTGCGGGTCGTCGCGAATTACTCCGACGGCAGCCAGGTCGATGTGACACATCTGGCCACTTTTCAATCGAACAACGATGCTTTGTGCGCCGTCGATGAGTTCGGGCTGGTGCGAGCAGAAGATGTTCCCGGCGAAGCGGCCATCATGGCGTCATACATGGGGGCGGTCGGCGTGTTTCGCGTGCTGATTCCTCGTGGCGAAACAATCGAAAACTACCCGGAACTTCCCGCCCGCAACTTCATCGACACGCTGGTTCACGCCAAGCTCAAGAAGCTGAATATCGTCCCATCGGGAACCTGCAGCGACGCCGACTACTTACGCCGGCTGTATCTCGACGTGATTGGAACGCTGCCAACCGCCGACGAAGCCCGCGAATTCCTCAACGACAAGCGCCCGGACAAACGTGCGCGGCTGGTTGACCAACTACTCAAACGGCCGGAATTCGCCGACTTCTGGGCTTTGAAATGGTCGGACCTGTTGCGGGTCGATCGTCTGGTGCTGGGACACAAGGGAGCCTACAACTACTACCGCTGGATTCACGAAAGTTTCGCAGAGAATAAACCGTACGATCAATTCGTGCGCGAACTGCTGACAGCACGCGGCACCCTGGGCGAATCGCCCGCCGGCCATCTGTTTCAGGTGGTGAAGAATCCCGGCGACCTTTCGAGCACGCTCTCTCAGGTGTTGCTCGGCATTCGCATTGAGTGCGCTCAATGCCACCATCATCCGTACGATCGCTGGAGCCAGACCGATTACTTCGGCATGCAGGCGTACTTCACCCAGGTGCAGTTCAAGCCGACGCCCGGCGGGTCGATGTTGACCGCGATGCGCAACTCGGCAACCAAACATCCCCGCAGCGGCGAAGCGATTTTCTCGCATCCATTGGGAACAACAAATCCGATGGAATCGCCAACGGGAGATCGTCGCGACGCGCTCGCCGATTGGATGACGGCGGCGGACAACCCGTGGTTGGCACGCAATTTCGTCAATCGCATGTGGGCGCACATGCTGGGCCGCGGACTGGTGGAACCGGTGGACGATGTCCGCTCGACCAATCCCCCAGCGAACCAACAACTGCTCGACGAACTCGCCCGGCACTTTGTTGCCAACAAATTCGACATGCATCATCTCATACGCACCATTGCCGCCTCACGAACGTATCAACTCTCCTCGCGGCCGAACGAAACCAATCGGCAGGACGAACAGAATTACTCGCGAGCGCTGTTCAAGCGGCTCGATGCCGAAGTGCTGTTTGATGCCGTCTGCCAGACCACCGGCGTCCCGGAGAAATTCGATGGCCTGCCGGCCGGTTACCGTGCGATTCAATTGTGGGATAGCCGCGTGCCACATTATTTCCTCAAGCTGTTCGGCAGGCCAAGCCGGGCCACTCCCTGCGAATGCGAGCGGTCGGCCGCACCAAGCGTCGCCCAGGTGTTGCACGTGTTGAATTCTCCCGGCATCGAGGCAAAACTATCACACGCGGCAGGGCGGATTACAGAGCTTGTCCGCCGCTTTCCGAAGGAAGACGAACAAGGGAACTCGAAAGTGATCGACGAGTTGTACCTCACCTTCTACAGCCGGTTCCCCACCGAGTCGGAACGCTCAGCCACGCGCGGCTATCTGGAACGCAACGGCGGAAACCGACAGCAAGCCGCCGAAGACATCGCCTGGTCGATGATGAACACAGTCGAGTTTCTCTTCAACCATTGATTGGGGAAAGCCCATGGGCCGCGCCCCGTGGGATTGAACGATTCATCCAACAGTCACGTAGCCAAGCCAAGGATTCGCCATGAACGGCCCCGCTTCCTATTGCGACGGAATCAAACGACGCGACCTGTTGCGAGTTGGTGTGGCCGGCATGACCGGTGCGGCGCTGCCTTTATCGCAACTGCTCCAAAGCCAGGCAGCGGCAGATGCGAAAGGCGAGAAGAACGACGTCTCACTGATCATCCTGTTTCTACAGGGCGGACTAAGCACGATCGACATACTCGATCTGAAACCGAACGCGCCGGCCGAATTTCGCGGTGAGTTCAATCCCATCGACACCAATGTTCGCGGCATGCAGATTTGCGAACACCTGCCGCAAGTGGCGGGACAGGCCGACAAGTTTTCGCTGCTGCGGAACTTCACCCATACCAATTCGGGACACGGCCCCGCCGACCACTGGATGTTGACCGGTTATGCTCCCCGCCCTGGATTCAACGGCAGCCTGAAACCAAACAACCAGCGTCCCGCGCACGGATCGATCATTTCTCGTATGCTCGGTCCGCGCGGTTCGGTCCCCCCCTATGTTTGTCTGCCGAAAATGCACAACTCGGGCGGAGCTGCCTATTTGGGAACAACAGCCGCCCCGTTCGTGGTCAACGCCGACCCCAACGCGCCGGGTTTTTCCGTACCCGATCTCGCTCCACCGTTGGCGATCGATTCGAAACGATTCGGCGCGCGACGGCAGTTGCTCGGTCAAATCGACCGATACAAAAAAGCAGCCGAGATAGAGGCCAACCGCGGCGCAAAGGCGCTCTCAACGTTTCAACAGAAAGCGTTCGATCTGATTTCCTCACCGGAAACGAAAGCCGCATTCGACATTACGCAGGAATCCGACAAGCTGCGCGACGAGTATGGTCGCTCGTCGTTGGGGCAAAGTTGTCTGATGGCCCGCCGACTGGTTGAAGCGGGAGTCCGTTGTGTGACGATCGACCACACCAACTGGGACACGCACTACAACAACTTCCACGTCCTCAAGAACGACCTGCTGCCGCACCTCGACGCCGGCCTCTCAACATTGCTTCGCGATCTGTCCAACCGTGGCCGTCTGCAATCGACGCTGCTGGTGGTGATGAGCGAGTTCGGTCGCACCCCCCGCGTGAATAAGGACGCGGGCCGCGATCATTGGGGACCATCGAACTGTATGTTGCTGGCAGGCGGCGGCATCCAGGGCGGACGTGTTGTCGGTGCGACAAATTCACGCGGCGAAAAACCGGCCGCCGATCCAGTTGGTCCCGCCGACCTGGCAGCCACCATGTATCGCTGCCTCGGTATCGACCCCAATTTCGAGTTCTTCACACCGGAAGGACGCCCGGTAAGAATTGTAGACGGCGGAAAAGTCATCACAGACGTGCTGTAAATTCGCTTACGAATATCACACCGCCGCAAATCCCACGGGCCGCGCCCCGTGGGGCCCATCGTCACGCTCCGACAAATCGAACGACTCCATGAATAAGCGCCCGCTGGCAATCTGTGCCTTCATTCTCATCCTCGCCGTGAACGTCGTGCGTGCCGACCCGCCGTCGGTGGCGTACCTCTATCCGGCCGGTGGACAGCGCGGCACGAAAATACAATTCAATGTCGGCGGAAACAACCTGCACGACTCGGCCGAGTTTGAGATGCGCGGCGACGGCATCGAAACCGTTGATCGCATCCAACTCACCAACACGCTTTTCTTCGAAGGTCCGGTGATACCGCAACCCGCCTCGCAGGCAAAAGAAGATTACCCCAGAGATTACACGGGACATGTGACAATCGCCGCCGATGCCGCGCCGGGCGTTCGCTACTGGCACGTTGCCACGTCGCAGGGAATCACCAAGGGAAAGAAGTTCGTCATCGGCGACTTGCCGGAAGTCGTCGAACGCGAAGTAGACGGAAATCCCATCCCAACAACAGTCACGCTGCCGGTGACAATCAACGGCCGCATCTTCCCCCGGGAAGATGTCGATGTCTGGACATTTGCGGCCCAAAAGGGGCAAGCCGTCACCTGTGAAGTCAACGCGGCCCGGCTCGGTTCGCCGCTCGATTCAAGGCTGGAGGTTCGCGATCCGTCCGGACGACCGATTGCCCAGAACGTCGATGCGATCGGCACCGATTCCCGACTGCGGTTCGTTCCAACCCGCGACGGTATCTACGAGGTCCGCATTCACGACGTCAAATTCGGTGGGCTGCAGAGTTACGTTTACCGATTGACCGTCACCGCCGGTCCGTTGGTCGACTCCGTCTTCCCACTCGGCGGGCAACGCGGCAGCAACATCAATGTGGAATTGAGCGGCGCGAACCTGCCTCAATCAAAAGTCAGCATCGCGTTACCGGCAAACGATCAGTCCAACTTCACCTACCGCCCGCAATTCGATGGCCAACTGGCGGGAAGCCTGCAACTCGAACTAGATGATTTGCCAGAATCGATTGAAATTCCAGGTACCAAACAGCCGCAACTTGTCAAGCTGCCGGTCATCTGTAACGGCCGCATTGCGTTGTCTGGCGAAGTTGATCAGTGGTCGTTCACGGCAAAGAAGGACGAACAATTCGAGTTCGATCTCCGCGCCAGCCAGCTCGGTTCGCCACTCGATTCCGTGTTGACCCTGTTCGATGAGGCGGGAAAACAGTTGGCACAGAATGACGACTTGGGCAAAGGCCAGACCGATTCGCGGCTGACGTTCAAAGTACCCGCCGACGGAACGTATATTGTGCGTATCGAAGATCGGCTACCGACGCGCGGCGGGCCGACGTTCGCGTACCGGTTGAAGATCTCACAACCCAAAGTTGCGCCGGCTGGTTTTCGTCTCAAACTGCCCGCCGACGTCGCCGTCGTCGAACGAGGCAAAGAGTTCAAACTGAAAATCGACGTGCAGCGGCTCGGTGGATTCAAAGACGAGATTGCTCTGGTGATCGAGAATTTGCCGACAGGTGTCGCGTTATCCGGTCCGGCGAAGATCGACAAAGGAAAGAACACCGTTCAGTTGCTCCTCAAAGCGGAAGAGCAGGCGAAGGTTGCGACCGGTCGCCTTGTCGTGCGGGGAACGGCGACGATTGACGAGAAGCAAGTCGAGCGACAAGCGACGTTCGCCCTCGATGCCGGTCACGCTTCCGTGAATGAGTTGCGACTGCGTTTGGCTGTGCCAACGCCGTTCAAATTCGCCGGAGAATTCTCAACACAGTATGCGTCCCGCGGCACCGTTTACACGCGGAATTACACGCTGGAGCGCGGGGGTTTTGAAGGGCCAATTGAAGTTCGCATGGCCGATGTCCAGGCCCGTCACCTGCAAGGAGTCACCGGTCCGGTCATCACAATTCCGCCGAAGAAAACAGAGTTCGATTATTCAATAACGTTGCCGCCTTGGATGGTCATCGGCCGCACGAGTCGCACTTGCGTTATGGCCGTCGCCGACGTTGTCGATGACGACGGCACAAAGCACACGGTTAGTTACAGTTCAATCACCCAGAACGATCAGATCATCGTGCTGGTCGATCCAGCCCGGCTGAGCGTGCGAATCGGTTCTCCATCGATTCGCGCGACTCCCGGCCGTCAGGTTCTTGTCCCGTTTCAAATCGAACGGGCCGCCGGTCTCAAGGGGCCGGTCAAGGTCGCGATCATTATTCCGCGACATATTAATGGCGTGAAGGCGGAAGCGGTCGAAGTGTCGGCCACAGGCAACTCGGGCGAATTGCCGCTGACATTCGACGCTGGGCAGACGGGACCATTCAACATGCCGTTGATCATTCGCGCGATGATCCGGGACGAAAAGGACAACCCGGTCACCGCCGAAGCCCCGCTCACGGTCGTCCCGGCGAAGTAGCAAAATACCAGCCCGTCGCGCAAGCAAGGGTTTCAATCCGTAACAGTCGCGGTTAAACCCTTGCTTGCGCTGCGGGCTGGTTTGATATCGTAAATCGCGAACAAACCTCTGCGGACGCCCTTTCCACTCTGGAGGCAGGTCGCTGTCTCACTTACGATAGAACGAACGTGAGCAGCCCGGCTGCTGAGGCCCACGCCATAAGTGGATGGAGTTTGAGATGAAGACAACCGGTATCGTTTCATGGCTAGCAATTGGCGTGTGGCTTGTGGCTTTCGCCGGTTGTGGGTCGGGCGATGACGAAACCGGGTCGGGCGACTCACCCGAGGCCGCCGAAGAAACCGTACGGCAGTTGCCGCGGATCGTCGGTACGCCGACCGATGCCGGCTATTTCGACGGCGGCGTGACGCTGCTGGGAAGTGCCGACCCCAATTCCGGCGAAGCGCTGATGCCTTCGGAGAAGGTGTTTCCGATGGCGATCCGCATTGAAGTCGAAGAGAGCGCCTCGTTTTTCCCGTCAGAATATTCCGTCGTCATCGACAAGCGGCGATACCGTCCGCATGGAGTTTCCTTCGGCGATAAGAGAGCGACATTCTTCAGTGTGGAGAAGTTTGCCGCCGAGAGGATCGAACTTTCGCTGGGCGGTTCCGACCAGATCACAACCGACAAAGCAGGCAAACTCAACGGTTGCCAGCTCGCCGTCGGCGAGGTGTACCTACTCTATCGCGTGCCGCCGGCGGGTACCGGGATAGTTGACCTACAATACGATGGCAAAGACTACGAACTGCGTGCTTCAGAAGCAGCTGAACTCGGGATCGAACCGTCAGCGGTGAAAATGACGGCGACTGACGACAACACGAGCAAACCAACCGGCCCACAGGGGCTGCAATTGGAAGTCAAACGAGGCCAGTTGGCCATCGGAGTCATCGACGACAAGGACACTGAAGTCTTCGAAGTGGAATTGATTCTGAGTAGCTCGAATTACCAGAAAGTCGACTTGCATCTCGGCAAGGACTTTTTCCTTGAGGGCAACGCCCCGCCGAAAGACGACGGAAAGAAAGGACGCCGCCGCGGCAGGCGTTCGCGAAAACTGTTTGTCGAGTTGCAGGAAGAGTCCATGAGCTTATTGACCGGAACGGAGTTCTACGACAACACCTACAAAGGCAAGCCGGTGAAGGAACTGCTCAATGGCGGCATGTCGATCAACGTCGAGCCGGGGCGGCCGATCACCGCGTTCTTCGTCTTTCCCAACCCGCCGTTCGAGAACGGTCTGGCATTACACTTTCCGGGTAAGCGGCCGCAGGACATGGTCTCGGCCGGCGATGTGCTGGGCGAACTTCGTCCCGCCATTCCACGGGGTGTCGCCAAAATTGCACGCGCACCCATCGTCGGTGATCCGGTGAAGGTCAACGTGATCAAGGGGAACATCCTGATAGACACCGGCGGAAAATCGCTCACCGCGCAAGGTCCCGGTGGAGGCCGGCAGTTCATCATGCTCAAATTCGCGATCGAGGGCGAACGGCAATTCGTTCCCCGCGATTACGTACTTCGCGATGCTGCCGACAAGAATTACTATCCAATCGCCGCCGCCTTTGGTAACGCGCCCGCACAGCGAATTCCCGGTGACGGTTACGATTCGGTCAAGCTGATGCCGGGCGAGGAAGACGTCGTGCGCAAGCGGAAGGGCGAGCTACTATATTGGCAATACGCCAAGCCCGAGTTCCTTGTCCTGTTCGCGTTGCCGGCATCGCTTTCGACGTACAACTTCAGCCACGGGAATCTCTTGCTGAAAATTACGCCGGTCACCCCGCCGATTGCCTGGAAACAGATTCGCCCCAACGATTCCGTTGCAGTAACCAACAGTAATAATTCCAAACCAAAGACGGCGAAGAAAACAAATTCGCCTTCGACGCCGAAGAACACTACAGCAGACAATGACGCGCAGGCCGCATCGAAAGTACGATTTGGCAAACTGTTATTGAAGAAGGATGCGAAAAAGGCTCGGCAGTATTTTGAAGAGGCCGTGCGGCTCGCACCGGAATCGCCCGCCGCGAAGGAAGCGAAGCAACTCCTCGAAGACCTGAAATAAATCACCACCAAACGAGGCACACCGATTATTATGGAACGCATCAAATTGATCGGCACCGTGATCGCCATCGTGCTTGCCGTCATCATCGTCATGGTGAATTGGGAATCGCAGGATTTCAATCTTCTGGTGACCACAATCAAGATGCCGCTGGCCGTCATGCTGTTCGGCACTTTGGCGATCGGTTATCTGTCCGGCATGATTGTGGGAAATCCGTTGCGATTTCTGCGGAAGAAATCCGCTTGATCAATCGATCCCGCGGGCGCGACCCGTGGGCTTTGTTCCACCCGGGATACCACATCGCCATGACTTCACTTTCTCTCTCCGGCATGATCGTCGCTGCCCTGCTTGGCCAAGGCGGCGAGAAACTCTACGTTGCCAAACCGTTGACCACGCCGGAGGAATTCACCGCCGGAATTGAAGGCCCGGCTTGCGACAAGGACGGCAACGTTTACGCCGTCAACTTCGGCAAACAGCAGACGATTGGACGCGTGACTCCGAAAGGCAAAGGCACGGTGTACGTCACCTTGCCCGGTAAGAGTACGGGTAACGGCATTCGCTTCGATCCTCGCGGTAACATGTATGTGGCCGACTATGTGGGACACAACGTTCTCCGCATCGATCCAACGACGAAAAAGATCACGGTCTTCGCACACGAACCGAAGATGAATCAGCCGAACGATTTGGCTATCGCTCCCAACGGCACGTTGTACGCCAGCGATCCCAACTGGGGAAAGAGTACCGGCCAAATCTGGCGGATCGACACGAAGGGCAAAATCACCCGCGCAGCCGGGGAGATGGGGACAACCAACGGCATCGATGTCAGTCCGGACGGCAAGACGCTGTACGTGAACGAGAGCGTACAGAAAAATATCTGGGCCTTCGATATCGCTAAGGGTGGCAGCCTGACGGGCAAACGCCTCTTCAAGAAGTTTCCCGACTTCGGCTTCGACGGCATGCGCTGCGATGCCGACGGCAATTTGTACGTCACTCGGTACGGCAAAGGCACGGTTGTCAAACTGTCGCCCAAAGCAAAAGTTCTCCAGGAGATCAATGTGTTGGGGGCCAAGCCGAGCAACATCTGTTTCGGCGGACCGGATGGCCGCACCGCCTACGTGACCGAGGTCGAGCACACGCGGCTCATCGAATTCCGCGTCGAAAGTCCCGGCCTCTCCTGGATTCGCTGGCAGAAAAAGTAAAACGGCCTGACGGTGTTGTACCGTTCTCCAGGCGAGCAGGGGGTGTAAACGCCCTGATGATTGCTGGTTGCGTCCAGAGAGTACAAGGTCGTCGGCCCACTTGGTTGACCGTTTTTGCGGCTCGAGCGCTATAAGACAAAA
>JABISG010000012.1 GCA_018699955.1 Planctomycetaceae bacterium
CCGCTAAACCGACAACGGCGAGCAGTCCCACGGTCAGCCAGCGGATGCTGCCCGACGACTTCGCGACAAAGTTTTTCGAATCTCTCAACATCTCAATTCTCCTCAGAAACGTTCTGCGGGTCGGCAGAAAAGTTCTGGCGGGCCAACTCAATGGCCGATCCGGTTGACGCAACGCCAACCGGGCTAGCATCTTCAAATAGACCTGTTGTCCCCCCGAAACCTCAGCAGCAGCGGCGTCGGCGGCCAGTTCCTGTTCCAACCGCAAACGGCCGGCCAGCCAATGCACCAGGGGATGATAGAAGTGAAACACCAGCCCGATTTGCGCAAAGATCCAGGCCAGAAAATCGTTGCGCACCACATGGGCAATTTCATGAGCCAGCACCGCGCGGCATTCCTCGGCAGTCCAGCCCCGCCATTCCACCGGCAACAAAATGACCGGCTTCCACCAGCCGAAGGTTGCAGCGGAAGAAATCGAATCCGATTCCCGCAGTTCAATCCGGCGACGACAGCTCAACTCGGCCTGGAGTACATCGACCAGTTCAATCAACGCCGCGTCGTCAACCACAGGGTTCCGCCGTGGCCGCCGATGAAACTGTACGACCAACAATCCACCACATAGCCGCAGCAGACCAATTGCGACACCTGCCAAAAACAGCGCCGCAAGAATCTCCGGCCACCGCCATGACGGTGTCGATGTTTCCACAACGGGAACCGACGCGTCCTTCATCTCCTGCCGAAACGAGTCGAGGAAGATCGCTGCAAAGGAGGGGTCGTCGTCACTGTCGTCGAGGGTGGCGTTTGTGTCTGCGTCGATCACCTTGGCCAGTTCGGGAGTTGTAACGGTGTCTGTTTTATTCGTGTCGACGGGTGACGTTTCAACGGCACTGTCGGCGTTCGCGGTCAACACCGGAACGTCCCATCGCGGCCACGGGCTGAATGCGATTGCCGACAATCCCACCACGGTTAACAGTCCGGTCAAAGCGACCGTCGATCTGCCGGCCGGGGCGAGTTTTCGACAGGCGACATACACCACACAAGCGAGCGCTGCCACAACGGTGACCTGCAGGCCGCACCACAGCAGCGTGATTCCGAGCGCGTTCATCGTTGCTGCTCCTCAAGAAGATTCTGGAGTACGGCCCGTTCCTTGGCGGAGAGTTTTTTCTGATCGATCAGCGTCATCAGCAATTGCTCGCGCGATCCGCCGAACACACGGTTCAACAAGTCGCCCAGCAAATTCCCGGAGACTTCCTCGAACGAACGTGCTGCTTGAAACTGGAACGGCCGTTCGGTGGTGGTTTGTTGGAGCGCCCCTTTTTCACAGAGAATCCGTACCAACGTGGCCACCGTGGTGTAGGCAAGTTCGCGGCCGGCGGCTGAAAGCTCATCGCGGACATGGGCCACCGTGCCTTCGCCACGGTCCCAAAACACGTGCATCACTTCCAGTTCGCGTTCCGTCAGGTCTTTCGCCTTCGGCCTCGCCATGCCGTTCCCTTCCAGGTCGTATTTGGTTTCTTAGATTTGGTTTTATAGTAGTCGAAAGTTTTTCCGCGTCAAGTGTGAATTTGAAAAAACCGTGCCTTCCCTACGGCGATTCCGGGAAGACCTTAGGCCAGCCTCTTACCAAAACTTCGTTCCCGCGCAGGCGGGAATCCAGCGAACCAGCAAGCAGCACCACACAGCCATCGACCGGCCCGCCTCACCCCAACACGCGCCGCACGGTGGTCCACGAACCGACTGGATTCCCGCCTGCGCGGGAATGACGTAACAAGTGCTGGGAGTGACGCGAGGTGTGTCAGCCTCTTGGACACTGTCCGTTGTCTGCTTCCAACGTCAAGCTCTTGATTCCAATGGCCGAAAACTTGTGGAAATTCCAGAAATCCTGCTATGACAACCGCCTCCCGTGCGTCTATCAGAGTACAAAGTGCAGCACTTGCCGAGTTTTTGAATGAACAACAACGGGCAGAACGGTAGCCGGGACTGGATCCGGTCCGCTCTCGATCGATTCGAGGGTGAACTGGTGCGGTATGCGCATCGGCTCACCGGCGACGTCGAGCAGGCCCGCGACGTCGTTCAGGAAACATTTCTCAGGCTCTGTCGACAAGACCGGGCCGAATTGGACGGCCATCTCGCGAAATGGCTGTTCACCGTTTGCCGCAACCGTGCCATCGACGTCCGACGCAAGGAGAGCCGCATGACCACATTGGCCGATCCAGTAACCACCGAAACCAGCAGCAGCGAGCCAACGCCTGCCGCCACCATTGAGAACCGCGATGAGGCGGGACGCGTTCAGCAGTTGATTCGTTCGCTGCCCGAAAATCAACAGGAAGTGATTCGGCTGCGATTTCAGAATTCGTTGAGCTACAAAGAAATCGCCGACGTCACCGGCCTCACGGTGACCAACGTCGGGTTCCTGATACATCGCGGCCTGAAAACGGTCCGCTCGAAAGTCAAAGTCGAAAATTGAAACGCATCAAAGTCCACGCGTTGCATCGCGTGGGACCGCCATACAGGAGCAAACCCATGTCAGACAAGACGTATGACCCCGCTGACCCGCGGTTGACCGCCTATGTGCTGGGCGAATTGGATGATTCCGAGCGACAGGACGTCGAGCAGCAAATCCAGCGTTGCGCCGAAACGCGCGCCGCCGTCGAAGAAATCCGCGAGACGGTCGGCATGCTGACCTCCGCGTTGGCGAACGAGCCGACCGACGCGCTCAGCGACGATCAGCGAACGGCCATCGCCGCCGAGGCCGCAGCACCCATCACCGTGCAACGCGCGTCGAATGCAAACGTCCGCGGTCAACTCGCCTCATTCGCCGCCGGCATCACCGCCACCGCGTTAACGTTCCTGTTGATTGTGCCGCAGTTCGGGCAACAAATGGACGAAAGCGATCAGGCCAACTCGCAGCTCATAAGCCAGTCGGCCAAGACGGCGGCCATGGGAGATCGCGCCTTTTTGGCGCAAGTGGATGATGCCAAAACGAGTTATCCCGATTTGAACAATGTACTCGTTGATGAGCTAGGTGATGTTGAAAACCTCAGTGCGATGGGGCCCTCCGTGACGGCATCCGCGCATGTTGGGGGAACCGAAGAATCAGTTCGCGTGCGGGACGGGCGAAAAGGACTCGGATACGCGGTTGTGACAGGGGAGGCG
>JABISG010000057.1 GCA_018699955.1 Planctomycetaceae bacterium
CACTCGGCCGCGCGCTGGGAAGATTCTGCGGCGCAAACAATGCCGCCACTGTGGAAGGCGTGTTACGACCTGGGAACATGCGGTTGGCGCGGACTGAGAGCCAGAATCGCCCATGAATTCATGTTGCATTGAACATCAAGATGACTGATTCGCTCCGCCTGTTCGCTAATGAGATTACCATCCCTTTTCACGAGGTGCGCAGTGCTGGGAAACCAACCCACTCTTGGGGCGCTCAGCCTGTGTGAAAAACAGGGTCGTTTCTTGACGCGTACCACCGCTCACGAGTTTCTGACTCAGGTCGGTTCGACATGAGTCACGAACGGCAACCGTGGTCAGGGCTGAGAACCGACCATTCTTCGCAGTCAGAATGACGACACCGTTCGGCCGTCCTCAACCGCGCAAACGGCTCTCGGTCGTTGAAACCGGAGCGCGCTGAATCACAAATCATGCGGCTCCTCAGCCTTGAGAATGCCAGCACCGTAAACCATCTGATTTGACGGGAACCGCGTGTTTTGAATTCGCTTACGGCAAAAACGGATTCAGTTCCGGCATCTTACGGTGTGTGTTGAGTGATTCAGCCGCTCTTCGCAAAAACCAAGGTATTACGACACTTCGAAATGCATTGCAACAGTGGTTTTGTCTGCGTAGACTCTGGTGTTAAAAACACCACAGTCCAATTTCGCCGTTGCGTTGCCGGCGGCTACCGATCCGTTGGGATTTCACAATTTATTAGACTGCAGATCGAAGCGATGGCTGACACGTTTGACGCTTATCACAAGTGGCTCGGAATCACTCCCAGCCAACAACCAGCTACGCACTATCGTTTGTTGGGTATCGAGGCCTTCGAGTCTGATGCCGACGTCATCGAAGCAGCTGCCAATCAGCGGATGTCGTATCTGCAAGACTTCACAACCGGTCCGCATGTCGCGACGGCCCAGAAGATTCTCAATGAAATCGCGGCGGTGCGGCGTTGCTTGTTGAACGCAGAAAAAAAAGCCGCCTACGATGAAACACTCAATCCAAGCATCGCGGTGACGGATTCGGATTCTGCAGAGGAAGAGCCGACACAAGAGCCGAGCTCGCTCGTCACATGGATCGTTTCGGGCGTCGTTTTGACGACGGTGCTGTCGATTGCCGCTTACTTTTTCGTGATTTCGGGTGATGGCGGCGATGGAAACGGCGGTGACGACGGGCCGGCAACGCTGGTCATCGACTGGCCACTCGACGAACGCGATGGTGCCGACATCGAAATTGGGGGCAAGCAGAAGCAACTTCCCGCTGATCGCCGCATCGAATTCAACCTGCCGTTGGGACGGCACGAAGTTGTGTTCACGCGAGACGGATATCAGGAAATTCGCCGCGGAATCCGCTTTACCGAAGACCCCGTCAAACTGCGATTGAACTGGCGACCACTTGCCAACGAGTGAGACGGCGGACGTGACCACCTTTCCGCCGATGCAAGTTGGGTTGCCGACGGCCGCAATTCCGGGTTAACATGGTTCGTTGAGGTGGTGGGTGCAGCAGTCGCGAGCCGCTTTTCTGCGACTCCGACGTCGGTTGGCCCACACAGCAAGGCGATCACTTCTCGGCAACCGGCCTCGGCAGCCGTATGCAGCGGCGGACTCTTCCGGGAAAAAGCTGCGGGCCAACAGCTTATTATACGTTTTGACAACCTTCTTGAGTCGCTGTGCAGCACTCAGGCCTTCCCACCTCAATGGAAAGCCGTGTGCCGCCAAGGGTATCGCTTGTGGCAGACTCGGCTTCTGAATTGGCAGTGGGAATCGACCTGGGAACGACCTATTCCCTCGTCGCGCACCTCGATTCGACGGGACGTCCGTGGACGGTGCTCAACGCCGAAGGCGACATCACCACGCCCAGCGTCGTCTTCTTCGATAAAACATCGGTCGTCGTCGGTAAGGAAGCGGTCAAGGTTGCAGAGTTCGAGCCGGAACTGATTGCACAATTTGCCAAACGCGACATGGGTCGCGAGTCGTTCCACAAAACCATTCGCGGCAAGCAACTGCCCCCCGAAGTCATTCAGGCTTTGATCCTGAAAAAGTTGAAGCAGGATGCCGAACTCAAACTGGGCAACGTCACCAAGGCGGTCGTCACCGTCCCCGCCTATTTCAACGAGCCGATGCGGAAGGCGACACAGGACGCCGGTCGGCTCGCGGGTATCGACGTCCTCGACATTATCAACGAGCCAACGGCGGCGGCGATTTCATACGGCGTACAACAAGGATTCTTAAACGCCAAGGGCGAAAGTCAACAACGCGAGACGGTCCTGATCTACGACCTTGGCGGCGGCACGTTCGACGCCACGCTGATGGAAATCGACGGCCATAATTATAACGCCGTCGCCACGCTGGGCGACGTCTATCTTGGCGGCATCGATTGGGACCAGCGAATTGTCGAATTCGTCGCCGATGAGTTTCAAAAGCAGCATGGCTTCGATCCGCGCGGCGACGCATCGGCGATGCAGGTTCTGATGTCGGAAGCCGCCGACGCCAAACATTCGCTATCGGCCCGCGATGAAGTCACGATCCATTATGCTCACAATGGCCGGCGAATTCGTCTGAACCTGACGCGCGAACGGTTCGAAACGATGACCGGCGATCTGCTCGACCGCACCCTGATTACGATTCGCAAACTGTTGCGTGAATCGAACTGCCAGTGGAGCGACATCACGCGACTGCTGTTGGTCGGCGGTTCGTCCCGTATGCCGATGATCCAGAAGATGCTGGAAGAGGAATCCGGCCTGCCGCTGGATCGTTCGCTTTCGCCCGACGAAGGCGTCGCTCATGGGGCGGCCATTTATGCGGGCCTGCTCATCGGCACGAAAGCGATCACGCGTCACGGCATGTCGGTCGCCAACGTCAACTCGCACGACCTGAGCGTGCTGGGCGTCGAGTCGGCAACCAAGTTGAAACGCCGACAGGTGATGATCCCACGCAACACGTCGTTGCCGGCAATCGGAACCAACAAGTTCAAGACCTATCAAGAGAATCAGAAAAACGTCGCCGTCAACGTCATTGAAGGCGGAGATGCCAGCGGCAACGGCGCGACGCGAATCGGCAAATGTATCGTCTCGGGACTCCCAAAAGCTCTGCCTGCAAAAACTCCTGTGGAAGTCGTGTTTCAGTACTCGCAAAACGGCAGACTTACGGTCAAAGCGTGGTTGCCGACGATCAACCGGGAGGCCCATCTGACGATTGAACGAGCGTCGGGGTTGTCCGAATCGCAACTAGAATACTGGATGCACCGAATTGATGGCGGATTCACCGAAGTTGCGGAACGCCCTACGCCGAAGCAACCAGACGCTTCGGCGTCAACTCCGACCAAAGAGCCGGCTACGACTCAGACCGAAGCCCCGACTGAAAACCCAATTGATCGAGTTGCGCCTTCCGAGCCGCCGCGCGAAGTCGCATCGCCATCGCCGCAAAGCAGTTCGGTAGTCCCCGCTCAACCTCTGCAGGAAACTGCTCCAGAGTTTGCCGAACCGGAAACCCCCGAACCAGAAGCTATCACACCGGCAGCCGTCGAACCCGAAGTGGACACATCGGAACAGATTCAACCAGAAACGATCGCACCGAAAGTTTCGACGCCGGAAATTGTCGAACCAGTAGCCATTACACCGGAAGCTGACGAACCAGAAACTGTTGCGCCGGAAACTGCCACACCGGAATTTGTCGAGTCAGAATTTTCTATACAGACGCTGATTGAATCGAAGCCTTCCGCGCGGAAACCTGTCAGGCCGAAGCGTGCCAAACGGTCGCGCCGCAAAATGACCGTTACAGGCGAATCGCAGAATCACAAGAACAAGACGACGCTTGCCGGACGGCTACTGGCGAACATTCCGCTACTTGCTGGCCCTAGTCCGAAACAGCGAGCACGGAATCTTAAAGTCTGGGGAATCAACACGGGGGTCCACGTTCTCGTATTGGTTATTCTGGCGTCGATCATTTTGCCGCGCCCTGAGGAAGACGTATTTGCGCTCATCAACTCCGCGTTCGTCTCCGACGAACAACTTGAGCAGGTGGAGTTTGAACAGCAGGAAATTGACAATACGCAAATGGATGTCGTCAACGACATTTTGTTCGATTCAAACGACCAGGTTGAACTCGACATCAACGATCTGGACCCGTCCGCATTGATGCCCGAGTTGGAGGCCGATGCGCCTTGGACGATGGCGCCGAAAGGAAACGAAACGGGTGGCCGCAGCAAAGCGGGCCGCACCGCATTGGTCAATAAGTACGGAGGTACGAAGGCGAGTGAATCGGCCGTGAACAGAGGACTCGCCTGGTTAGTGCGGCATCAGGCAGCCGACGGAAGTTGGAGTTTCGATCACACCGGTGGCAACTGTGCGGGCAAATGCACGCAGCCAGGCTCGATGGCAAAGTCTAAAATGGGAGCCACCTCGCTGGCAATTCTGGCATTCCTGGCGGCAGGAAACACCTATTCCGACGGCGACTTTCAGCCGGAAGTCGGAAAGGCGCTGCAGTACATGTTCTCCAATGCCAAACAGACGCAGGCCGGACTTGATTTGCGGGGAACCGCCGAGGGAAATTCCGGAATGTACATTCAAGGTATAGCCACGATGGCGCTCTGTGAGGCTCTGGCAATGACGGACCACGCTTTGAAACAGAAAGACAACAACAACAAGTTAACGAGCGGTCAGCGGCGCGCACGGCGTCAGCTCATGTTCAAAGTTTCTAAACAGCTGCGAACCGCTTCCCAGCAGTCGGTCTTTTTTGTAATGAATGCACAGCACACCAAAACCGGAAGTTGGGGATATCAACCCGCAACGTCCGGCGACACCTCGGTCACCGGCTGGCAAGTGATGGCGTTGGTTAGCGCGGCGGCGAGCAAACTGACGATCCGCCCCCAGGTGCATCAACACACAACCCGTTTTCTCAATAGCGTTCAAACCAACGACGGCGCTGGCTACGGATACAGAACGCCGCAGTCCAAACCTTCGACAACCGCAATCGGCCTGTTGTGCCGCATGTATATGGGCTGGAAGAAGGACAGGCCGGCAATGCAACGGGGCGTCGAATTCCTGAGCAAGCGGGGGCCGTCCAAGGTCGATATTTACTACAACTACTACGCGACCCAGGTCATGTATCACAGCGGTGGCGAGGCCTGGAAGAAGTGGAATGACGTCATGCGCGACCAACTGGTCAATTCGCAAATCAAGACAGGCCATGCCAGCGGTAGTTGGGATGCCATCGACGCCCACGGACGAGGCCCAGGTGGCCGGCTTTACACAACCTGCATGGCAACGATGACGCTGGAAGTCTACTACCGCCACCTGCCGCTCTTTCGATATTTTGAAGACGAAAAAAACGGCACGGCGAAGAAAGACGCCGAAAAGTAGCCACTCCGATCTCGCACTTCGGGTGCAGCGACAGTTGCCATTCTAACTCGGGGTCACCCTGACCGGGCTCCAGGCGCTGACACTGCAACTGAGAGGTGAGAATGAGCGTTTCTTCAATCACCACGGAGCCGCGACGACACAGGCCCGCGGTAATCATCGACCATATTCGCTTGCGCGCCGATTCGGCCAGATGAGCCCATGTTCGATCAGCTTCAAGACTGATCCGAGGCAGGCCGAACAGAATTCGGCCCCAATTCTGTCCGCGAAACTCGTCGAAACGCGGACACACGGTTTAATCACCG
>JABISG010000011.1 GCA_018699955.1 Planctomycetaceae bacterium
CGCGACCTTGCAGGTAGGTTCCGTTGGCACGAAATCTTCGGTCGCCGATGACGACCGTTTCGATCAGGTTCGCCTTCACCGACCGGTAACCGTGAATTCTGTAACGGGCGCGCTGCAACAGTTCAGAAGCAGTGATCGCAACTGGCAACTCGTCGCTGTCGGCCTCGGTCTTTCCGTCCCGATTCGCGGCTGACCGACTGCCATCCGCGACCGATGACGCAGCGTCTTTCGGCGGGCCATCGGTCGATGCGGTTTGCGCGCCAGCCGCGGTGAATGAAAGCCAGATTGCAGCAATCGCGACGAAAACCGCAACTGTTAAAATGGGTGCTTTTTTCATCTTGTTCCGAAAAAAGGGATTTTACCAAAGATTCGTAACGTAACGGACCGAAAAAAGAACTGTCCCACGTTACAGCGATTGCTGTGGAGGCGAGCGGTCCCTTAAATTGGCCGCCGGCTGGGGATTGCAGACAGCAGTACATTTTAGTCCGACAGGCACTTTCGGGTCGACCGCAATTCATTCGGTTCGATCTCACCGCTTCGGCGGAAACTGCCGGACAACCTGAACAAATTAGAATCGGAACCGAGCGCACGGCGCGCAGGGAATTTTGGAACGGGCATACGAAACCCGAAAGGCACCAGCGGTGCCAAGTCGGGGATTGGGAGAAAAGGGTCGTGATGAAATACTATTTCTTAGGCCTCGCCACGCTGGTAGTCGTAGTTTGTGGCTGCGTTGTGGATGGCGGTCAGGTGTTTCCCCGGCGCGACGAGTATCACGCCCCACCGGCCTCAATGTTGACTCGTCCCGGGCCGATGGTCGATGGACCGGGTCCGGGCGTCATGGGGATGCTGGCTCCACCGCAGGCCCACATGATGGCGGGTCGCAACACACAGGTGCAGTTTGTCGATCCTCCAGGAATGCAAATTGGCTGGCAAATTCGTGAAGGGTACGCCGAAAACCAGCTCGTCTCGGGTGGCGGACGCTACAACTTCCGACAGGGAGCAACCTACCGTCTGAAGCTGAAGAACATTCCCAACCGGGAAGGTTTGACGCTGTATCCGACGCTGCAGGTTTACCCGGCACATCCGACGACCGATGCGTACCTTTCGCACAACAGCGTTCCGATGGAACTGAGCGACGAGGATCTCGATCAGGTCGAAAGCAACAACTTCGTCACCAAAGTGATCTACCTACCCGATCCGCGATTCCAGGACCTGGCGGTTGTGGGATTGGCCGAAACTCTGGTTTCGACGCGGCTGGAACCGGGCGTCGATCCGGTCGCAGAAGCCGATCGTCGCGGCACAATTATGCTTGTGTTGCGGTTGGGTAACATGGACATGGAAATGCCGGCCGGAAACGGCGGCAACGCCGACAGTGCAAGGTGGCAGGGCGGAATGGGCCCGGTATCGTTTTCCCAAGTCGATGGCGAGAAAGGGCAGCACGCACCTCCGATGCCAATCGGTCCGGCTGGGAGCGGTTCGCTGAACGTGCCGGGACCAATGATGATGGCCGGTTCGGGACGTCCAGGTATGCCGACACCGAGTCCGGTGGCCGGCATGGGAAACATTCCGGCGTGGGGACAACCCATGACATCGACGCCAATCGGATTGCCAGGTCCTCCTCACCTACCATTCGGACGGCCGGCCAGTTTGAAGTCGCACACGATCCGTAATCGTACGAAAGTGAATCTGCCGAAACCGGTTGATCACATGTTGATCGACGTCAGTCACGAGCCGGGCATCAGCATGCCTCCTCCGGTGAAGTACATCGAGTACAAGGAAAAACATCCGGTCTATAGTCCGGGTGAAATGTCCCATCCGGCATGGTCGCGACGATAGTCGCAGAGTGGAGAGTTGGGGGTCGAGAGTTACGAACAGCGGTCGTTTGTTCTGGCTCTCGACTCACTACGCTCAGCTTGACGACAGTGATTGTCTGCGTGATTCGTTCAACTGTTTCGCCTCGTAAAACGGGCATGTTGTCACGAGAGATTAACGTGCTGTTTAACGCGGTCCACAACCCGATGAGACGCCGACGCCTTGAAGTGGCGCTGCTGGCAGGTTTGCTGGCTCTTCTCTTCAGTTCGACCGCATCGGCACAATTCAAGGGTGCCGAGGGGCGTTATCATCCGCTGAACCAGCAGACCCCGCCGGGAACGGCCGGGCTTTGGTCGGCCATAATGAACCCTGCGGCGGCACGGTATCATCAACCGGTTCGAGTTGAACTCCCACGGGGAGGACAGGTCACCTTCTTTGCCGGGCCGGAACGACGTGCCGTAGCTCAGCCGGCCCCTGCAGTTGCCGGCGTTGCAGTTGGTCATGTTTACCGGTTGCGCATCAGCGACATGCCACAATATCCGGGAATCGATCTGTTTCCAACAATCGAGATTCTCGATCGTCTCCATCCGCCCGCCGGCAAGCTGTTCGACTTCCCCGTGCCGGTGCAGATTACTCCGGACGAAATCGATCTCGCCTTGCAAGGAAATCTTGTCACGAAGGTTATCTATCTGGAACAACCCCAGTTGGCCGATCCGCGACCGCAGTCAGATCTTGTCGGGGCGACTGTGGTTGCAGCAAACCAAAATGCCTTGGTCGAAGCGGACCGGCGCGGAAGGCCAATGGTCATTCTTCGCATGGGCGGAAGAGTTCCCAGCCGACAGGATGGCGATGCACGTTTCTTCGGCTCGGGAGCAAAGATTACGCTGCCGCCGAAATCGGCAGCCCAAAAACCACCGGCGGCGGCACAGCGCCGCAACCCGTCACGTCGCACAAGAGTTTCCAACCTGGCACCCATCAACCGATTCATCGGTAGGTAATCAACTAGCTCAATGACGATGACGTCAACGAATAACAATTCCAACCACAAGACAACAGATGCCGCAAACACCGGTTTGCGATTGCATGCTGGCCGAATGTTGGTGTCGGTCTGCCTGACCGGTGGAATGTTGCTTACGTGTTCGTGCCTGGGTGGTGTTGGCGGGAGAACGGCTTCGCGTGATCCGTTTCTGCAGCCGACCGATGCGGCTTCACCCGATTCGACTTCACCTGTGCAAAATATTCCAGCAGACCAGGCTCCCGTGCGTGTGGCCGAGTTGCCGCAGCCGATGAACGCGCCGGCAACCCGAACCGATTCCGATGCGATTGAGCAGGTCGCTTACTCTCAGCCGAAGCAAGTGGGCGTCGTTCGGCTGGCGGAATGGCAGTCGCCGTCGCAATCGATGGATTCGCAAAGACGCGTCGAGCCGGCCATCTATTCCACTCCCACGGTGGCACGCACTGAGATCACTCCAGCCGCATACCACGTTGACGCCGCGCCTCCGAAAGCGGAGTACAACATCAGCGACATCGACGAACACACCGACGAGTATTTGCTGGACGGCGGAGACCGGGCGTTGCCGATTCACTTCGACCGCTTCCATCGTCTCGGCGTCGATACCGAAGACACGATTGCAGAATACTCCGACCATTTGGGCAACCGTCATGTGAAGCCGACGAATCGCGTCGCCGTCTACGCACCGCGATTCGGAGCAGTGCGAACGGTCACCGGGCCGGGAGCGGGGACGGCGGTTGAGCTGTTTGCTCTCTCATCCGACACCAGTGGAACAGCGGGGTTGAAGAACCGCCGCACGCCGCTCAATCGAACTCAACGCGATGCCATCAACAGAATCGATGTCCGTTCGCGGCCCAGTGGAGTTGAAAGTGGCGCCAACCGCCGGGGTGTGTCTCAATCGACGGCACTGCTGTTGAACGTGAAGCCCGTGAAGGCGGCCGAAGATCTGTCGTTTGTCGGTTCGGGACGCTTCCTGCAAACCGAACGCGCACGCATCGCGGCTGGCATTCAAGCAGCCGCCGTCTGGTCGCGAACGCAATCGCCCGTCATCATTGCACAAGACGACGGACTGCAAGAAGCGTATGCAGCGTTTAAACCACAGGAATTGGTCGGGCTGGACGACGAACATTTGAAAAAAGGCGAGCTGCGAATTGTGAAGTTGGCCGACCGCAAGACGGCCAAACCGGGCGATGTGATTACCTTCACAATTCGCTACGACAATTTGGGCGACCGGGAGCTGAATCACATCCGGATCATCGACAATCTGACGCCGCGTCTGGAATACGTCGAAGACAGTGCAACGTCGGACCGTGCCGGACGGTTGGATACAGAAGACAACGGAGAAGGTTCGCTGGTCTTAAAGTTCATCGTGGACCGCCCGCTTCCCGGTCATAAGGGAGGCGTCGTGACATTCAAGGCACTCGTTCGCTGAATTGATTCGCTGAACGCTGTTTGAAAAACCTGAGATGCTCGGATTCCCGCGAATCCGGACCCGCCACGTTCCGCGTGGCGGGTTTTTTTACGCCCCAATGAACCCCAAGCCCACGGGCAGCACTCCGTGGGATCGAACCGCAACCGTTGTGAATTGAGTGGAGTGAGCGCCATTCAGTCCCCTCATTTACTCGTATTTATCATTCATCAATCATCGTTCATCCGTTTTCCATCACAATTCGTTATTTCTTTTTGAGAAAGTGGGAATAAACGATTGCGAACAGGGATCAGAGTTGTTGGAATGGCCCCTTCGTCGGGGCACGCCCAACCATGGGCGACCCGGAATGGGGAACACTTTTCAGTAACACGAGGAATGATTCGATGAAGAAGCTGACTACACTGTTGATGATGCTCTGCTTGGGGCTGTTCATTGTTGGTTGTGGTGGTGGCGATGACGCCGCGACCGATGGTGGTGACACTGGCGCTGACGCCGTCGCCCCGACCGATGGCGGTGCCCCGACCGATGATGCAATGCCCGCCGACGATGCCGCTGGTGGCGACGAAGCTGCACCTGCTGGCGACGAAGCTGCACCCGCTGGCGACGAAGCTGCACCCGCTGGCGACGAAGCTGCACCCGCTGGCGACGACGCTGCACCCGCTGGCGACGAAGCTGCACCTGCTGGCGAATAATCACGGCATTTGAGATTTGGCTGCCGCTTGCTTTGCGGCGGCCGGGTTCGCCCGATTTGGGCTAACCACACGGTAATTAGAAAACCCCCGCAGTCGGTGACTGCGGGGGTTTTCTTGTGTGCGCTCCGCAAGCTCTACAAATCGAAGCCTGAAGCGCAAGCGAAGGAGCTTTCTGGATTCATCCTTCGCTTGCGCTTCAGGCTCCGATAACTGATGTTCAATGAAGAACCAATCCTACAGGAAGATCCACGTCATAATGAACGACAGCGGCAACAGCACGGCACAACTGTAGGCCATGTAGCCGAAAAAGCTCGGCATGCGGACGTTGTTCTTCTCGGCGATCGCCTTGACCATGAAGTTGGGGCCGTTGCCGATGTATGTCATCGCGCCCATGAAGACGGCCCCCAGGCTGATGGCCGACAGCACCACCACGCTGATGCCGGCGACACTTGGTCCGTCGGTCCCCGTCGAGCGGGCGGTTTCGAAGAAGACGACGTATGTGGGAGCGTTGTCGAGGAAGCTGGAAAGAATTCCCGTCCCCCAATAGAACTTCTGAGGCGAATCGACGCCGAGCGAGGCACCGTGAAGGGTCAGTAATTGTACGGGGGCCTGCATGCAGATGAAGATGCCGATGAATAGCGCGGCGACTTCGAGAATGGCGTCGTAGTTAAAAGAATTCTGTTGGCGAATTTGTGGACTCGTACTCCACAGCGAAAGCGCGGTGAGCGCGAGCATCATGAGTTCGCGAAAATAGAGAGGAGCGTGCCAATGCGTTCCCGGCACAGCTTTTGAAGGATCGAACAAAATCACGCACGCAATCACACCGATCAGCCACAGGAAGTTAACACCGCCACGTAGGGCAAAGGGTTGTTTGCTTTCCGGCTTGGCTTCAACCGTCTTTTGATCCTCACCACGGTAACGCAGCGAATCCCACACGAAGTAAATGGCCATCAGACTGATGTTCATGAACAGCCACATCGGCCAGAGACTGAGCGTCCAGTCGAAGGGTACACCGCGAAGGAATCCAAGGAATAACGGCGGGTCGCCAATGGGCAACAAACAGCCGCCCGTGTTGCAGGCAACAAAGATGAAGAAGACAACCGTATGAGAGACGTGCTTGCGGTTGCGGTTGGCAGCAATCAACGGCCGAATGAGCAGCATGGCGGCACCGGTCGTGCCGATGAAACTCGCCATCAATCCGCCGATGCCAATGATGGCCGTGTTGAGTTTGGGGCGACCCACCAGATGCCCTTCGACGGCAATTCCGCCACTGATCACATACAAACTGAATAACAGCGTGATGAAGGGAATGTACTCGACAAGAATGGCGTTTTTCAGAACCGTCACAGCGGCCGGCCAACCAGCGGCCGAAAGCGCGTGTGATGAATGATCGACAACGCCGTGTCCGTAAACGAACGCGTAATAAAGCAACGTCACACTGCCGAGAACGCCGGCAATTAACAGCCGATTCCAATTGCATTCCCACCAATGTTCGGTCTTGCGAAACAGAGGCAACAACGCGATGCACAGCAACAACGCAGCGAACGGAACAATGCTGTACAAGGCCGGGGAAGCAGCGACGGGATGAGCTTCCGATCCACCGTGTCCATGTTCGACAGCATGCGCCGACGGAGCGCTGACATGCACGGCTGCAAGCTGCGAACCGACCAAATGCCAAGCCGCATACATCACGGCAACGGCTGCGATTGCGGCAATCACAATCTTGCGGGAGACGTTATGCTGATCGCAGGTCAGGGCATCGACTTGCATGGGATTTCTCTTTGGTGCGGATGGCGTGAGTCGGGGGGATTGAAATCGAGTCGGCAGGTGGGGGGAATGCGAGATTTCATCCCGTCATTCCCATTGCCGATCAAATCGGAAGGTTCACAAGGAATATAGGCCGCATTGCGGAGTGCGTCGGACGCATATTCGCAACGGAGGCGATTGCGGTGTGGAGAAATCCGATTCGACGGATCAAGCCGGTTATGTCGGCACGACGACGGCTATTCGCGCGGTCCGGGATCGGTCAATCCCTGTACCAACATCACCAATGCGCCCAACAGCGACAGCCCGGAAGCGACCCAGAAGATTCCACCGCCCAAATCGAGACATTGGACGCGGAATAGATACAGATCGAAAGTCTGGCTGCTGAGCAGAAAGAAACCAGCCAGCGGCGCCAGCATACCGCGGACGCCGGTCAGGCCAACGTGGATGGCGTTGTACAGCGAAATGTTCTCGTTGCGCGCGAAGTACAAACTGCCGGTAAGCCAGTTGATGGTGCCACCGCCATTGCCAATCGCGTGAATGATGGCCCCCACAAGAAACGGCCAGACTTGCAGCGTCATCGCCCCGTAGGCATGCAGGCTGTAGGCGACCAATTGAAACGTGTTGAAGATCGCGCGGGCGATCATGGGGTTGACGCGGTCGAGAAACCGTCCCCAGAACGGGGCCGAGGCCATCATGAACATCACCGGCAGCACGGCGAATACCAAACCAACAATCAACGTTTCAATCGACTGCCGATCCAGATTCCACGTTTCGAGTAGCAGTCCCTGCAAGGCCCGCGGCACAAGTTCGGTGGGTAACTTCTCGGCAATCACGTCTTCGCGAAGAACTTCGGCTACGTAAACCATCGCCATGTGATTCGCAAAGCCGGCCAACGCAAATCCGCATTGAAAACAAAGAAAGCGGCGATCGGCCAGAAAAATCTTCAGCCCGTTGAAAAACGCGTGATGCGGATGCACGGCATCGTCTCGGGCGAACACATTGTTTTTCGAGATCGGCAGCCGCGCATAAAACAGCGTGGAGACAAACAGCAGAATCGCCACCAGCCAGTAAACCGCCCAGTAGTAATCGGGCTGGAACGTAAACCACCAGTAACCGGACAGTGTGACGATGAGCGCCGCAACGGCCGAAACGGCCTTCACCCAGCCGACCGCTGCCCCGCGATGCGTGACCGGGTAATTCACCCGGTACATGTTCATTTCGCCGACGCGGGGAAAGACCCGCACAATAAATGCGGCACCGACGATCAGCGTAAACAGTGTTGCCCCGCCGACCGGAGAAATAGTGACCAGCAGCAGCGCAGCCACCAACAGATTGGGATAGACGACCAGCGACCGCATCGGGATTTCACGGCCCAGCCAACTCACCAACGGGCTGAATAAACTGCTGCCGCCAAACAGAATCGCCAGGAGCGCCAGATGTGTTTCGGTCCCGCCGATAATCGTTTTCAGAACGACCGTCGAAAGCAGAAACAGACAGACGAATGCGCCGGTGCCGATATTGTAGAACGATTCGAGAACGAGCGCCGGCCGATATCGGGCCGGCACACGGTCACGAATCCAAGGCGAGTTGGCCAACCGGCTGCGCATTCGTTCCTTCACTATCACTACCAAAAAGAACGGTCAACGGACCGTCACTTGCGGTTTCGCGGTTGAAGAAACCCGGTTTCTTGGAGAAACCGGGTTTCTGGATTCCGTCTCATTCGCCGCGCAATCGACGACCGAGTTCTGCAATTTGTGCGCCGCATGCGGTGCGGGCTTCTGCCAAACCGGCGGGAGTCGGGTTACCCGCTTTGACGTAATCCAGAACAATGTCCTCGGCAGTCATCAGTTCTTTGCACGCGCCGGGAACTTCCGAAGCAATCTCGGTCGGAATGGTCGAAACGCCGTTGCAGTCGCCGTGCAACAAATCGCCGGGGAAGATCATCAATCCGCCAACGGTCACCGGCACGTGGACCGAGAGGATGTGACAATAACCGTGGGCACAGGTGGTTCCCGCTGTGAAACAGGGGAAATCAATCGCCTTGACCTGATCCAGATCGCGGCCCGTTCCCGATGTGATCAGTCCCTTTGCACCGAACGATTTGTACGTCGTGCACATCACTTCGCCGAAAGTGGCCGACGTGGTCGGTTCGTCCAAATCCTGAAAGACGACAACCGGCGGTCCAGGCAGTTCTGCGAAGGCAGCCACCTGTGCATCCATACCGGAATAGACGTCACCGGAACGCGGAGCGGCCATGCTGCGAAACGTGGTCGTCGAAGCGTAGCCCACCATCGGCGGCATTTCGGGGAAGCAGGACTTGATCGAGTGATTCATGTAACCGGTATTGCGCGGCCGAATGTTCCACAGTTCGATGACGTTGCAGACGGTGGGAGTATCGTATTGGGCCAGGGCAGCCAGTGTCTCTTCGGAAAGCGCGTTCGTCGCCGTCATCGCGGGGGGCCTTTCGTTGGTTGCGTTGATTGAGGAACCGCGGTGAAACGCGGTCCGGTAGGTCACTGAACCTGAATATAGCCGATTTGCGTCTCAGGCGAAAGCAGCGCCCTTTCGTCCTTCACGGCTCAAACCCTTGCTTGCGCGGCGGACTGGTAGCGCGGTGGGCTGGGTTTCGAGCATGTTGTGTGTCGCATCAAATCCGCAAAAAGATCTTCCGCTTGTACAGCCACAGGCAGATTAGCCACAGCACGAACACGCGGGCCAGGCTTTCCCAGAAGGGGGCGAACGCGAACGTTTCGCTGAACAGGTAGTCGTAGGAAACCGTGTGGAGATTCAAGAAGCGAACGGTGAGCGGGTCCAACAGGGTGTCAATGCTCTGCAGGTGAATCCGCAGAATCTTGCTGATCCACGGTTTGAGCAACTGCGCCATGCAGTACATGGCAATCGAGTTCATGCCGACGACCACCAACGGAAAGGCCCACGCTTTCCAGCGACGCACGTCGATAATCCAGTACAGCAGACCCAGAATCCAGAACGTCCAGCCGGCGCTGAACACCGCCCAACTCGGAGACCAGATTCGCTTCACAATCGGACAGAAACTCCAATTGCAGTGGGGAACCTTCGCCGGCCAAATGGTCGTATCGACCGCCATCGCGGTCAAGAAGCAAATGCCACCCGAGAGGAACAGCCATTTCAATTTGTTACCGTCACTGCGATCGCCACGAATCAAACGGCCCGCCATCACGCCGAATAACATGGTGACGATCGACGGGATGAAATTAAGCGTCTGATACCCGCCCTTGTTCACCCAGTAGGTGCGGCCTTCCCACTCTTCGGCTTCACGCGGGAATCGGCTGAGATACTCCCGATCAAAACCGGCGGCCGCGTTGGTGTGTTTGTTCCAGTGTGAGGGCAACCTGGGGAACTGATTGAATTCCTCGTCCGCATCCAATTCCATTTGCTCGGTCACAACCGTTTTGACCTTGGAGAACTCTGCTTCCGGAATCGTATACTGATAGAAGTAGAACCAGTACCCACCCAGAATGCCCGCCACGGCGACCAGTTGAACTACGAGATTCCATCGCCAAAGCAGATACACGACGGTGTAGCCGAGGCCAATCTGCGCCAGCACATTGGTGAAGATGAAGTTAGTCTGCCCGTTCCAGTTCGACGACAGGAAGATCGCCAGCAGCACCAGCATCAGCGACCGCACGATGGCGTGCGACAACATCCGCAGCTTCGATTGCCCCAGCGCTTCGCGTTTGGAATAGGAGAAGGGCATCGAAACGCCCACCATGAACATGAACGACGGCTGAATCAAATCCCAAAACGAACAACCGGTCCCAGGTACGTGGCTGAATTGATACGCGAGAACATCCCAGAGCTGCGGCCAAGCCTCCTGCCACGGTTGCCCATTGGCCTGCTCAATGACCTGCTCCCTGCTCTGCTCCCACACGCGCGCGAATGCAAGTCCGCTCGAAGCCATCGCCAGCATGACCAGCCCGCGATAGGCATCGAGAGAAACCAGCCGCTTCGACGGTTTCGGCTTGGAAGACTTGGCCATGGTGTTGACTCCGGGTGGTTCGATCCCACGAGGTGCAACTCGCGGGTTTTGGGAATGACCTATTCACCTCGAAAACGCGCCTGCATTGCTTCGTAGTCTTCCGGCGTGTCGAGATCGTACAGCACCGATCGATCTTGGAGGGAAATCTCGGCGATGTCATTCATGTGCCATCTTACCAGTTCGTTCAGCCCTTTGTCGCATGGAATCGTGACAACTTCGTCGGCAAGCGACCAGCGAAAGAACGTCGGATGTCCGCGGCGGCCGTCGCAACGGGGAACTAGAATCGGAGCATCACTCGTATTCCATGCCTTGATGAGTTGTGCAAGGACGTCGGCAACAAGCAACGGATGATCGGCCGGCACGAGCAGCCAACCGTCATCGGCCGTTGGTGCGTGCGTCGCCCGAATTGCATCGAGCGCATGCTGCACGCTGCTGCGCATATCGGGCGGTGGTGATGCCGGTGCGACGACGATCGCGCCCGCCGACCGAACTTCCGCCGCCAATGCCTCATCATCTCGGCGCAGCACAACGACGCGACCGGCAACATCGGGACGATCAAGCGCATCGAGCAAATGTCGGATGACCGTTTTTTCGCCCAACGGCAACAACAATTTCGGCCGCCCCATCCGCCGGCTCAAACCGGCAGCAGGAATCACGGCGAAGAGTTTGCGGGAAGACGGCATGGCGATTAGTACCCCAGCCGTGCTGTGAGTGAAAATAAACCACGGAGACACGGAGACACGGAGAAATCCCTGAAAAGAGGGGGGTTTCTCTCGTTACGAATGCTCCAGAGTGCGTCTGATAACACCATCGAATCGTGTACCTGACGAGCACTTGTTTGTAGACGGGATGTCAAATTCACTTCTCTTCTCAGTGTCTCCGTGGTTCAATCGGGCAGCGTTTACAACCTGATGCGCCGCTCGATATCCTCAGCACATCGAATTGCGATCCGATTGTCAACGATTAGACCCTTGCTTGCGCTGCGGGCTGGTATTCACAACGACATGAGAAGAGAAAATCAACTGTGCAAATTCTGCTGACGAACGATGATGGGATTCATGCGCCGGGGCTGCGGGCGTTTCGTGATGCGCTGCTGGAACTGGGCGATGTGACGGTGGTGGCGCCGGCAATCGAACAAAGCGGCGTCGGACTGAGCATCACTTATCGGGCTCCTTTGATTGTGAATGAGGAATTCCGACAGGGGGAACACTATGGCTGGGCAGTGGCCGGCAGTCCGGCCGATTGCGTGAAGCTGGGCATGCTCGAATTCTGTAAGACGCGGCCCGACATTGTTGTCAGCGGCATCAACGCCGGCGCAAATACCGGGATCAACGTGCTCTATTCGGGAACGGTCGCCGGCGCCATTGAAGGAGCGTTTTTCGGAGTGACGTCGGTCGCTGTCTCGTTGATTCATTCAGAACAGCCGAACTTTGAAACGGCCGCACGCGTCTCCGTCGGATTGATCGCGCAGCTGTGCGATCAGAAGCCGCGCCCCGGTTCACTTTGGAACATCAACTTACCGGAAGACCAGCCGCGCGGCGTGAAGATGACGTCGCTGGGTGTGAAGCGACACGTCGATCTGATGGAGAAACGGACCGCGCCGAACGGTCGCGCTTATTACTGGAGCGGCTTCGATCCCATTGGCGATCACAAACTGGATCCCGGCACCGATACCAGAGAACTGGCCGACGGCTATGCCACCATCACCCCAATGCATTTCGACCTGACTGAAATGCAAACGGTGGCGGGAATGCAGAACGTGGATTGGAAGATTCCGGCTGACTGAGAACCGCCCATCAGCTGCGGTGCAACACACCGCTGACTGCGAACTGTTAGATCGCAGCTAACTTGCTTCCACGTGATACCGCTCGTAGAGCCGATAGTACCGCATGACCCAAAAGGCGTAGAGATAATCGATCGCGGCAGCATTCAGGCCGGTGGGTGGGCCGGTTGCCTCGAACTTGTAGAACGGGCCGGCTTTCCAGAAGTAAACTTCGTGCGGCCGCTGCGCGTCGATCCACTGCATTTCGCGCGTCTCGATCTTCTTGCCGGGACGGTAAAAGCGGTCGAGTGGGCAGCGACGCAACTGCTCGATTCCCGTGGCAACGACGGCCGGCAGTTGACGCGACGTCTCGGCGCGCTGACGTCCGGCAATATGTTTGAAAACCTGTTTGTCGCTGAGAATGCCGGCCCACATGAAATTGCAAAGCGCGTTGCGTTCTCGTTCGATTTTTCGCATGGTCCAGTACATTGTGCGGCCGAGACGGAACAGAAATTTCTCGTCGAGTTCGCGGTTGTTGCGGCGGGCGTCATCAACTTCGAGTGACAGACCGACAAAGGCCGCATTTAACACGTGATTGCGGTCGTTCATGCCCTTGACGAAAACGCTGTTGCCCACGCGTTGCGGCCGCACGAGGTGTCGCAGTGGTGACTGATAGTAAACGTGGTGCTTGTCGCGCAGGTAATTGAAGGCCCGCCGGATGCGCTTGTTTTCGGATGCGTCCTCGGGAAGTTGGTGATGGCCGGTCGCGACAACCGAATAAGCCACCTGTGCGTTGAAGGGAACGCCGACGCTTCCAACAATCGGCGTCATCTTGCCGTACTTTGTCGGCTTGCCGTCCTTTTCGGTTAGCTTGTAGTTATGGTCGATGAGGTGCAGAACCAGCGCGGCCAAATCGTCGCGGGCCATTTTCTGATGTTCGGCCGGCAGGTCTTTGTAGACGTGCATCATCAATGCCGCATAGCCGCCGGCGACTTGATTGTACGTGCCTTTGGCGGCTTCGCTGCGATAGTAAAACGTCCGACCGTCGGGTGAATCGTATCGGTGTTTGGCCTTTCCGGCGGGCGCGTCGATTTCGAGAACACAGCGAGCGGCCAATCCGGGTTGCCCGGTGACTTCGATGAAGAGATGCAGCCCTTCGATCAACCGACCGATTAACGCCAGCGTTTGCCGATCTTTGGTGACGGCGTACTTGTAACACATGGCCGCCAGGAACGCCCCGTGCCAGGTGGCATTGTCGTCGCCGAATTGCGGCACCGGCGGTTCGCCAACCGTCGAAAGCAAATCGACGTAATGATGCACGTGGTTGTATGAAGTGAGATGGTAGCGGCGAATCACCCATTCAAAATATTCCGCTTTGACATCGAGCGGAATCGATCCGTCACCGCCGCCGAATGCATTGCGCAGCGACTGCTGATATGCGCGAAGCGATTCCGCCGTGTTATCGTCGGCTGCCGGCACAGCGGTGGCCAACGAATCCGTTGCATCGCCGGCGCGCAGACATTCGCTACTTAGCCCTAGGCAAATGCCCAAGCAGACTGCAATGCATATCGGTCGTCGTACTGTTAGCTGCATGCGGCGACGGTCTCCAGCGAGACATTGGCGAACGGTGCAACAAGAACGAACGGAAGGCGACGAAAGCCCAATTTCCCGCGCGTCGGTAGCCGGTATGGAAGCGGATTCAGGCCGTTGCGGCAAGAGCGGTTTTGGCCATCAAGCGGCTTTCGAATCGCTATTCTTGTTTTCGGCCTTCCCGGCGCTGGTCGGTGAGTCCGTTCCGCTAAAGAACGACTGCAAAACCAGCATGATCGCGCCGGTGACCAGAAAGACGTCGGCGAAATTGAACACGGGCCAATTGTATTCGCCGAAAGTGAACAGCAGGAAATCGCGCACGGCGAACAGCAGTTGGCCGTTCACTTCGCAGCCGTGCAGCCCGACTCGATCCCACAGATTGCCCAGAGTGCCTGCCATTATGAGTGAAAGCGCGACCGTCAGCCATTTACTGATCGCAGCGCCATAGACGAACAGCCAATAGAACACGCCAATCGCAGCAACGACACTCAGCAGGGCAAACACCCAGGTCCAGCCTTGACCAATTCCCCACAACGCCCCTTGGTTGAAGCTTGTGAACAACCGGGCTGTTATCCAGCCTTCATCGAGATAGGGGCTGCTTTCCCCTTCGCGATGTGGCGGGAAGTCAAACAGAGAATGTTGGCCCTCGAATGGACGCTCGACGTAGCCGCCGCCCGGGTATCCCAAGTCGGCAAAGACTGCGTGCTTCGTCCACAAATCCCAGAAGAGGCCGCCGCCCGCGAGTAGCGCGAAAACAATGTAGCGGCTGGCCGGGACCGGCTTCATCGGGTGAGTTCTTCGCGTTTTTGCTCGCACTGCACACAGTTACGTGCGTAGGGAATTGCTTTCAGGCGGGTCTTGGGAATCCAGGACTTGGAAGGGGCTTTCCCCTCGATCACGCACATTTCGCACTGACCGTAAGTTCCCTTATCGACGCGATTGAGAGCGTCAATGATTTCGTCGAGCACTTCCTGATCGTTTTCGACAACCCGCAACGAGAAGTCCTGCTCGTAGGTCAAGGTCCCCAACTCTGCAATATGGGTGGGGCTTCGCGAGTCGCTACCCCCACTACTGCGGTCGAGAGCCTCGGCGGTCAATTGTTCGACGTCGCCCCGCATTCGGGCCTGGGCAGAGAGCAATAAGAGCTTGAACTGCTCAATCTCGGACTTTTTCAGCATCGAACGCATTTCCCATCGGAGGAAGAACGGCAATCACAACCTGCGACTATTATGCCCACACCAATTCCAGTGGTCAAGTCGCCGGATTGGGGAGTCGATTTGCGGCAAGCGATGGCCGCGGTGGAGGGCGATCTGCAGCGGCAGTCTTCTTTGACGGACGAGGATTCGACATAACCCGTTTTGCGCAAACATTAACAACATTGACTCGATTCGGAATGATGCTGATTTTCGTCCGAAATCCATTCCTTGCATGTGAAGCGAACGGCCTCTACGATGTCGCGACCTGCCGTCCCAACACCCCATTGCAACGAGTGAATTTCATGGCCGAGAATCTGATCCCAGAAGCTGGAGATCGTGCACCGGCATTTCACCTGCCGACGTATCCGGAAGGCCGCATTCGCCTTAGCAAATTCAAAGGTGAGAAAAATGTCGTCTTGTACTTCTACCCCAAGGACGACACTCCCGGATGTACGACCGAAGCCTGCGGATTTCGGGACGATTTGAAAACATTTGACGCCACCGACACCGTCATTTTGGGAATCAGTCCCGACTCGATCGCCTCTCACGAGAAATTTGCGAAGAAATACTCGCTGCCCTTCACGCTACTGGCCGACGAGGAACGAAAAACCTGCGAGAAATACGGTGTCTGGATCGAGAAAAACATGTACGGCCGTAAGTACATGGGCGTACAACGAGCGACATTTCTCATCGACAAGCGGGGAATAATCGCCGCCGCCTGGCCCAAAGTGAAGGTCAAAGGACACGTCGAAGAAGTCGCCACCGCAGTGGGCGAACTCGATTAGCGCAACCATAAAATCCCGAAGCGTCTCAGGCAAGAATCTCTTCAACCACCCGCGATTCGCCCACACCGGTCAACCGCGCATCCAACCCGCTGCGCTCGACCGACAGCCGTTCGTGGTCGATCCCCAACAGATGCAGAATTGTCGCGTGCCAATCGGGAACGCTGACTTTATCCTCGACGGCGGCGAAACCGAGTTCATCGGTCGCGCCATGAACGACGCCTCCTCTCACGCCTCCGCCAGCCATCCACGAACAGATGGCGTTCTTGTTGTGATCGCGGCCCGCCTTCTTCGGGTCTTTGTCCGCCGGAAGCTGCGCGATGGGCAATCTGCCAATCTCGCCCCCCCAAACCAAAAGCGTTTCGTCCAACAAACCGCGTTGGGCGAGATCGCGCAACAGCGCGGCAACCGGCCGATCGGTTCGGTCGCACGCGCTCTTCAATGATGTGCCGATGTTGCTGTGGTTGTCCCAAATCTGGCTGTTGATAAACAACTGCACGAATCGCACGCCGCGCTCGACCAAACGGCGAGCGATGAGACACCGCCGCCCGTACGATTCAGTCACCGGCTGATCGATGCCGTACATTTTGTGGGTCGCCTCGGTCTCCTGCGAAAGGTCGAGTGCATCGCCGGCCACCAGTTGCATGCGTGCTGCGAGTTCGTAACTTGCCATCCGCGCCGCCAAGCGGGGTTGCGCGGGACGATTCCGCTGATGGATTCGGTCGAGTCGCGAGATGAGATCGCGTTCTAACTCGGTCACCGACGTCGGCTCGGTGAACTCCGGTTTCAGGTTCAACACGGGCGACCCGGTGGCGCGAAATCGCGTGCCCTGATGTTCGGGCGAGAGATAACCCGATTGCCAGTTATCGACACCGTTCACTGGCAACCCCAACGGATCGTCCAGCACAACATAGGCTGGCAGGTTGTCGTTTTCGCTTCCCAGCCCGTAACTCACCCACGCCCCCATCGAAGGCCGGCCGGTGAATTCGCTGCCCGATTGAATCTTGTACAACGCCGGTTCGTGCGTCAGATTGGTCGTATGCAGCGAGCGGATCATCGCGATCTTGTCGGCCTGCTCGGAAAGATGCGGCATCGCATCGGAGACCCACATTCCACTTTCGCCATGCTGGGCGAAGTTGTATGGGCTGCGCATCAGCGCGCCGGCGGCTTCGGGGAACTCGACCTCCCCGGCGATCTTGCTGAAATAGTCCTTGCCGTGATTCTTGTCGAGTTCCGGCTTCGGATCGAACAGATCCATCTGGCTGGGACCGCCGTTCATGAACAAATGGATGACGGATTTGGCCCGAGGTTCGTGATGCGGCCGCACTTCACGACTCGACTCCGCGCCGTAAACGTCGCGTCCCAGCAGGTACATCAACGCAGCGCCCTTCAGGCCGGTTCCAACTTGTTGGAACAAACCGCGCCGGTCGATTGCATTCGTCAAGGATGTTCGTGAATCCGACGTCATACTCTCGCCTTGCCTTCCTCAATCAACGTACAAGAAAGCGGCTGAATTCAAGATCGCGTGACAGTAACTAGTCAATGCGCGGCGGGCGGCCTCTTTGGCAGTTGTCGCTTGCGCATCGCCAGTCTTCTTTGATTCGCCCAACCACCGCTGCTGAAACTCGCCCATCATTTCGACGCCCAGATCGCGTTCATCTTCTGTTGGCGGACGACCAAGGGCGGTGGAATACACGCGACCGACCTGCAGCGCCGGACCGTGGCCGCCGCCATTCCAGACGCGTTCGGCAAACCGCTCGGCCAGTTCGCGCACCATCGCGTTATTCATCAGATGAAGCGCCTGCGGAGCGACAATCGCTTCGCTCCGCTCCAGACAGTTCGGCCCCATTTGTGGAAAATCGAAATTCTCTAAAAGCGTCGGCGTCTGCGTTCGCCGCTGTAATGCGTAGATGCTCCTTCGCCAGCCGCGCTCGGTTCGCTGGACAGTCACCAATCCATCCTTGCGAATGGTCACCGGATCACCGGGGCCGTACTGCGAGAAATTCAATTCGCCTGCCACGCTCAGTAATGAATCACGCACCGCTTCGGCTTCCAGCCGACGCAACGGCATCCGCGAAAGCAGAGAACCATCGGGATCGGATTTGATCTTCTGGGGCGTAACGCGTGAACTTTGCCGATAGGTACTCGATGTGACCATCAACCGGTGCATCGACTTGATGCTCCACTTTTGCCGCCCGAACTCGCCTGCCAGCCAGTCGAGCAATTCCGGATGCGTCGGCTCCTCGCCGGTCGTTCCGAAGTTTGCCGTCGTGCGGACGATGCCCGCTCCGAAGTGATGCTTCCACAATCGATTCACCATCACGCGCGCGGTCAACGGATTCTCCGGCTGCGTTAACCAGCGGGCCAACGCCAACCGGCGACCGGTTTGCTTCGCGCCGGGCCAGGGAGATGTGACGACAAACGGTGTCTTGCCGTTCGTCAGCACCGACGGCACTCCCGGTCCCACCGGCTCACCCGGAGTCAGGTGATTGCCGCGTTTCAGAATGTAAGTCGGCGAAGGCTCGCCGCGCGACCACAGCGCCCGAATTCGCGGCTCGGGTTTCTTCTGTCCTGCGAGCGACTTGATCTGCGTTTCAATCGGTTTCTTCTTCGCCGCATCTTTTTCGGACGCCAGTTGCTTCTTCAACGTTTCTATCTGTGTGTCGATTGATTGCTGATGTTCTTCCCACGCACGACGCTCGACGGTCGTCACCTGTGTCAGTGTGCGCGGTCCCTGCGATTTGAGCCAGTCGTTTTCGTCGTAGCCGTCTTTGAAAATCGCCGCCAACCGGTAATAGTCGCGCTGCGGAATCGGATCGAATTTGTGCGTATGACACCGTGAGCAGTTGAGAGTCATGCCCAGCACCGCCGATCCGAAGACCTGGATTTCCTCGGCGATGACTTCCAACCGATCGGGAACAAAGTTGGTGATGTTCGCAAACGTTCGATCGGGTGTCGTCCGTAGAAAACCGGTCGCCACCAGGTTGTCGTACAACTCTTCGGTCATTTCCTTCGCGTTTTCGTAGTCGGCCAATTCGTCGCCGGCAATCTGCTCGTGCAGGAAGCGATCGTACGGTTTGTCGGCATTGAAGGCGCGAATGACGTAATCGCGATAGCGGTAAATGTGCCGCCGAACGCGGTCTTCGTTTTGCGCGCCTTCGGAATCGGCATAGCCGGCCGCATCCAGCCAATGCCGCCCCCAACGTTCGCCGTAACGCGGCGAAACCAACAATCGATCGACCAGCCGTTCGTACGCACCCGGTTCATGGTCGGCCAGAAACTGTTCGATCTCTTCCGGAGTCGGCGGCAGACCGGTCAGGTCGAACGTCACCCGCCGCAACAACGTCTGCCGGTCGCCTTCGGGAGAGAGCGACAACCCGCGTGCTTCGAGTTTCTTGATGATGAAACTGTCGATGGGATTCCACACGCGGTCGATTGCTTTCACCGAGGGAATCGCCACCGGCTCCAACGGTTGGAATGCCCAGAAATCGCGTTCGGCCTCGCTGACCAGTGAATCGGGCTGTGTTGTGGCGACATTCGGACTGGCATCCGACGTCGTCAGCTCCAATCGAATCCAGGCTTCCAGCCGTTGCATCTCGACGGGTGCCATTGGCTTCACGCTGACCGAAACCAGTTGCCGTCGCGGCGGCATCTCGCCCGCCTTGATCCGTTTTACCAACAGGCTCTCGCCCGGTTTTCCGGAGACGACAGCCGGTCCCGATTTGCCCCCCTTGAGCAGACCTGCAACCGTTCGTAAATCGAGATTCGCCTCGCGACGACGACCGCCGTGACAAGCCGTGCAGCGCAATTGCAGAATGGGCAAAATGTCGTGCTGCGTATCAACCGGAGCGGTCACCTTGGGATCACGAAACTTCGCACCGCCGGCAATCCAACGACGAATCGTTTCAATCTGCGCGGCCTTCAGCGGCTCACCTTTCGCCGGCATTTCGCCGTCGCTGATCTTCTTCAGCAGCAAACTCGCAGCCGGCTGTCCCGCACGAATGACAACACCTGATTCGCCTCCGCGCAGAAGTTGCCGGGCCGTGGCAAGGTTCAGCCCCGCCTCCTTCTTCTCCGAACCATGACAGCGAAAACAATTGTTGCGCAGGATGGGTTCGATGTCAGTTTCGTAGACTGGGGCCGCATGTTCCGCACACAAACGAGCGCCACTGGCGGCTATCAACAGGACAACCAACCCGGTCAGTTTTAAGAATGCGCGGACAGATTGTGACATACTCGCAGTCTACAAGAGATATCACTCAAAGCGAAACGCTGCCGGAACGTTCCCCCACCGTTCGATCCCTCGGGCCGCAGCCCGAGGGCTTTGGGGCGTGGCATCAGCAAACTGAGCCAGCCTCTTGCGAAAACCCATCACTTCGATGGCAGATGATACCCTTCGACGTTCAAGCGAATGCGGTACAAACTCTTCCCGGCGGTGATGTACAACGTTTTCGATTCCGCGCCGCGGCCGAAGCCGACGTTGGTGGGGATTTCGGTTTCGATGTAGGCCAGTTCTTTGCCTTTGGGGGAGTAACAGTAGATGCCGGGGCGGGTCTCGTCGCGGACGGCAACCCAGATGTTACCCTCTTCGTCGGCGATCAATCCGTCGGGACCGTCCTGTGGAGAATAATCGACGAGAACTTTGCGAAACTTCGCGGTCCCGTCGGCCGCCAGATCGTACGCCATCAACGCCATCCGCCCCTTGTACGTCGGCAAGTCTTCGGGTAGCTGCTCAATTCCCGTCGAACCGTTATCGTTGCTGACAACGTACAACGTTTTCTGGTCGGGCGAGACGCAGACGCCGTTCGGTTTGCCGGCATCGGTAATAATACGATGGATCGAGCCGTCGGTGTCGATGCGGTAGACGGCCATCAGCGGCTGCTCGATCGGCTCGTGTCCCAGATATTTCGGATCGCTGAAATAAATGCGGCCCTTTTCGTCGATGGTGATGTCGTTCGGCGAGTTCAATTTGCGGCCCTCGAACAGTCCGCCGATGATGTAACTCTTGCCGGTCTTCATGTCGGTGCGAACAACGCGACGGCCGCCATAGTCGGCTCCCTCGGCGACAATCATGTTACCCTTGGCATCGAACTTGATGCCGTTCGACATTCCGCTCGGCGAACGGAAGACGGTGGCCTTCTTCGTCCTCGGGTCGAACTTCCAGATGTGTCCGGCTTCAATCGCGCCGGTGTCGTCCATGCACTTGTGCGAGAACGTGATATCGCTGAAATACATCGTTCCATCGGGTGCCGCCGCCACTCCTTCGGTCAACGCACAGCCACCGTCAAACAGCAACTCCAACTTCGCGCCGGGGGCGACATAGTCGTTTTGGGTTGACGGCAATTCCGCGCTCACTGGCAGGACGATCGACAGGATGACAACAATTGATAACACGCCATTCTTGATTCCGCGCATGACTCTCCCCAAGATATGAGACCACGTTCACTGGTGCAGTATTCGTTTCACTCTATGCTGGACCATTCATCGACCAACTGCAAGTATCCGCCCGAAGGTGGTGCACTTGATTGAACAGAACCATCGGCGTTGAACGCCGGCATCGGAGTATTTGATGAAACTGCAACCTGAGGCACTGAAACAATTTGTTTCGCGTGTTTTCGCGAACATCGGCTGCGGCGGTGACGAAGCCGACTGCATCGGCGATCATCTCGTTGAGGCCAATCTGGCAGGACACGATTCGCATGGCGTCATTCGTACGCCAATTTATGTTGAATGGCTGAACGCCGGAAAGGTCGTTGCCAACCAGAATCTCGACATCACCATCGATTCCCCGACGCTGACCGTTGCTGACGGCAATCTTGGATTCGGACAGTGGATCGGCAAGCAAATCACGGCAATCGGCATCGACAAATGCAAAGAGCAGGGAATGTCGATTGTCGCGTTGCGTAACGCGGGACATCTAGGACGCATCGGCCATTACGCCGAGATGGCAGCCGTAGAAGGATTGGTTTCACTGCACTTTGTGAACACCAGCGGGCTGGGCATGTTCGTCGTGCCGTCGGGAGGTCTCGATGCACGGCTATCGGTGAATCCCATCGCCGTCGGTTTTCCGCTGCCCGGCCGTTCGCCGTTCATTCTTGACATGGCCGCCGCTTCGGCAGCCGAAGGAAAACTCAAAGTCGCCCGCAACAAGGGCGTCCCGGTTCCCGCCGGCTGGATTCTCGATTCCAAGGGGCAACCGACGACCGATCCCAACGACTTCTACACCGATCCAATGGGAGCGATTCTGCCATTCGGAGGACACAAAGGTTACGGCCTCGGATTGGTGGCCGAGATTCTCGCCGGCGCACTGACGGGAGCCGGTTGCAGTCAACCGGGCAAGACGCAGCTCGAACAGGGAATGCTCTCGATTTACGTCGATCCGCAGAAGCTGCAAAGCGGCGATGCGTTTGCTGCAGAGATCGGACGGTACATCGACTTCGTGAAAACCTCACGGCCAAGCACACCCGATGGGAAAGTGCTGATCCCCGGCGACATTGAAGAACAAACACGCGCCGTGCGTCGTCAAGGATTGGAACTGGATAAAGCAACCTGGAAACAACTCACCGACGCCGCCCAAGCGTGTGACGTACCGCAGGAATTGATCGACGCCGCCGTCATGTCGAATGATGATTGAAAACAGTTGACTAGACTTCGCTGTAGATGGCCGGACGTTTGCAACGTCAAACAAGCGACCGCGACGCGGAGCATCGAAGACGTGCGTTCCCACGCCGGAGCGCGGGAACGAGAATTGGAAAGCTCCTATCGCTGATGAACTGTTGTTGGGCTTTCGCCGTTGCTCATTTGCCCGCGAACTCCCGTCTCGATACGCTGATTCTGTTGCCGTTCATGATGCGGGCTGTGAATTCTCATGATGGCCCGCCATCGGTCATCCAATCGGCGTTGGGTTTTTCGTCGCCGGTGAGCGGGACGATCAGACCAATCCAGATTCGTTTATATAGGAGAAACTTCACGATGAACTCGGAAACGGACAAACCTAAGAATGTTCTGGCAGATCTGAAAAAGATAGAGTCTTGGGCATCGATCACTCGCGGGTTAACCGGCCTGTGGGCAATTGGGCTTGTCGGGGCGTTGGCATTACATGTTTTTGGCATCATTGAAAAGGAATTCTTACTTGGTCCAATGTTCTCTCTCCTTTTCACATTTTTTCTCGCATTGCCTCTTGGCTTGGTGGCGATGTCAAAAAAGGCGATCGAAAATCTACAAGAGCGAGTGTCGGAGTTGGAAAAGCGTTTGCCACAGTCACCGGGAAGTACACAGTGAAGCCTCGACCCGAAAGTTGTGTAACATTGAAAATTCCGATGTTGCGACACAGATGAGTTGAAATCTTGATAGCGAAACTTGCGTTTCTTTTTGCGATTTCTTGTGTTTTTTGTGGCAATTGAAACACGTGATTGCCATCCAAACTGCAACAGGTGAACCATGACAATCGTCGGCAGTGCAGCGTGTTCGTTTGAGCCGGTTCCCGATTGGCCGCAGATTCCCGGCGATGTGGAAATGCTCGAAGCGGTTGGCGTCGCCGTCGATTCGCGCGACCGTGTTTATGTTTTCAACCGCAGCAATCGCCCGGTGCTCGTCTTTTCGGCCGACGGTGAGTATCTCGCAGGTTGGGGCGAAGGACTGTTCGTCCGGCCGCACGGTATTTGGATCGACAAGGACGACTCGCTGTTGCTGGTCGACGACATGGGACACAACGTACGACGGTTTTCGGGCGACGGTGATTTACTGCAGACCATCGGCCCGAGTGGCGAACCGTCGCCGACAAACATCGACGGCATGGACTTCCGCACCATCAGCCACGGTGCGCCGCCGTACAACATGCCGACGAACATTGTCGCCGACAGCGACGGCGATCTGTTCATCACCGACGGCTATGGCAACGCCCGAGTTCATCATTTTTCGGCGGCAGGCGAATACGTCACCTCGTGGGGAGAACCGGGCGACGGACCGGGACAATTCAACGTGCCACACGGACTTGGCATCGACGCCGAAGATCGCCTGTATGTGGCCGACCGTGAAAACAGTCGCGTGCAGATTATGACCCGCGAAGGGGAATTGCTGGAAACATGGACCGACGTTGTGCGCCCCTGCGAAGTTTATGTCGCCGCCGACGGTTTGGTTTTCGTCGCGGAACTCGGCCGCCGTAGTGGGCTGTTTGGGTGGGAACAACCCGACGCGTCATCGCCGGGCAGTCGCATGAGTGTTTTCAACACCGATGGCAAACTGCTCACCCGCTGGGGCGGCGGCGATGACCCAGCATCGCCCACCGATTTCTACTCTCTGCACGACGTCCAACTCGATTCCGTCGGCAACCTGTACACCGCCGAAGTGTCTGCATCGGCATCGCTCAACGCCACGCAGCCATCAACCGGGTGTCCGACGTTGCGGAAGTTTGTGCGGCGGGCAAAGTAAACTCAGCTGTTGGGATGGGCGAAGCGTGATTGGGAGGGCGAGGCTCCGGCCGAGCCGCGGGTGTGGTGGCTCTATCACTTCCTTAGCTTAGTGGCGCACAGATGATGGTGAGCGGAATAAGGTAGGAACGCGAGTTGATTGTTGAACACGCGGCTCGGCAGGAGCCTCGCCCTCGCAAGTGATTGCCGCATGTCATCAACGCCCCAATTCTCCGCATCCCTCCCACAATGGCAAGAACATTCGCGTTCGGGTAGCCTAATTGCTCGCTCCTCTGCGAGTCGCGGCTAACCGGAACCTCCAATTCCCATTGAAAAGCAACACACCATGATCAATCTTGACGATTTACCCATTCGTGTCGGGTTGGGGCAGTTTCGTGAAATTAGCGACGAGCGGCTGGCGTTTATTAAACAGTGCGGCGTTGATGATTTTCAGATGAATACGCCCACGCTGCCCGGCGATGGAAAATGGGCATACGAAGACCTGGCGAAGCTGGTTGAGAAGTCCGAAAACGTGGGCCTGCGGCTGATGGCCCTGGAGAACGTGCCCAATGTTTTCTGGGACAAAATTATGCTCGGCCTGCCCGGTCGCGAGCAACAACTGGAGAACATGATCGAGACGGTCCGCAACATTGGCAAGGCGGGCATCCCCATTCTCGGCTATCACTTCATGCCCAACGGCGTGTGGCGAACTTCGCAGAACGCCGTGGTTCGCGGCGGAGCAACGGCGACGTCGTTTCACCTGCAGCAAGCCGTCACGGCCGACGCTGACGAACAGCGCGAGTATTGCCGTTCGCCTTCGGTTTCCGACACCGTCGGCCAAGAGAAGACCGAAGAGGAAATGTGGGAGAACTACGACTGGTACCTGGAACGAATCCTGCCGGTTTGCGAGGAAGCGGGCGTGCGGTTTGCGCTGCATCCGGACGATCCGCCGGTTGAATCGCTGGCCGGTATCTCCCGCCTATTTTACAAATTCGAGAACTTCCAGCGGGCGATGGATCAATTCAACAGCCCGATGCACGGCTTGGATTTCTGTCACGGTTGCTGGTCGGAAATGCGCGGCGGTGAAGGCGTGACCGATGCCCTCAGGCATTTCGGCCAGCGCGGCCAAATTTTCTACGTTCATTTTCGCGACGTCCAAGGAACGGCAGACCACTTCACCGAATGCTGGTTGGGCGAGGGGAATTGCGATCCGGCCGAATCCATTCGCACACTGAAAGAGGTCGGCTTCAACGGATTCCTGATTCCCGATCATGTGCCGCACCTCATCGACGACACCGATTGGGGACACCGCGGGCGAGCATGGACCGTCGGCTACATCAAGGCACTGCTGGCCGCCGTCAAGGTGTGATCGTTCAGCGGGGAGTTCTGAAACGGCTTCACTGCCATTCCGCAATTGGACAGACATCGCTCGAACTTGGCGACGTGACGGTGTGTCTCTAAGATTTAATAGAGTGTGGAGGCGATGCTGCCGCCACGCCTCGATGACCAACCAACTAACATTTTGAAACTGTGCGAATTGTGTCATGGCGACGCGAGTGATTCTGGCAATGAGCGGCGGCGTCGATAGTTCGGCGGCAGCCCATTTGCTCAAACAACAGGGATATGAAGTCATCGGTCTGTTCATGCGGTCCGGAGTGGCGGAAGAGACCGCCTGCACAACGACCGCCGCTGCGTCAACATCGGGCGCAGCAACGGCCGTGTTGCCGGTCATCAACCCGCGCAGCAATAAACAAGGGTGTTGCAGCGCCTCGGATGCCGCCGATGCACGCCGCGTCGCCGACACGCTCGACATTCCCTTCCACGCACTCAATTTTCAAGACGCGTTCGCGCGGATTAAGGACTACTTCGCCGACGAATACCTGGCCGGCCGCACGCCGAACCCCTGTGTGATGTGTAACAACTGGCTGAAGTTCGGCCGGCTATGGGAGTTTGCCAAGCAGGTTGGCGCGGAGAAGATTGCCACCGGACACTACGCACAGATTCATACGGGTGATTCCGCCGACGATTCCCCCGCGCTGATTCGCGGGGTGGATCGCTCGAAGGATCAATCGTACGTGCTGTTCGGCATCGACCGTGATCTGCTGAAAAATATCCTCTTCCCAATTGGCGGATTCGAGAAGCCGAAGTTACGAGCGTTAGCACGCGAGGCCGGCATTCGCACGGCCGACAAACCCGATAGCCAGGAAATCTGCTTCATTCCCGACAACGACTATTCCGGTTTTCTCGATCGCTATCGCGGGCCGCAGGAAACGGCGGGCGAATTGGTCGATACGGCGGGCAACGTTGTCGGCCATCACGACGGTTTTCAGAACTTCACCATCGGTCAGCGCAAGGGGCTTGGCGTGACATTCGGATCGCCGAGATTCGTCGTCGCCATCGAAGCCGACACGCGGCGGGTTGTCATCGGCCTGAAGGAAGACCTCGCCGACAGTCAACTTGAAGCCGATCGTTTGAATTGGCTCGTCGAAGATCTGCCGACCAACTTCCGCTGCCTGGCAAAAATCCGCTACCGCCACACCGCAGCGGCGGCCGAGGCTCATATCGTCTCGGAAGACCGACTTCGCGTCACCTTCGACGACCCCCAGTACGCCATCGCCCCCGGTCAGGCCGTCGTGCTTTATGACGGCGACCGCGTGTTAGGCGGCGGGTGGATTCGGTAAGCTGGAATTCAGAGTGGGGAAAAAGCCCACGGGCGACGCCCCGTGGGATCGAGCGGGACACCAGTAACATGATTAACCAATCTGGAACCAGGAAGAACACCAATGAGAATCGAACACGTTGCATTTCACGTTGCCGACCCGGCTGCGATGGCCGATTGGTATGTTGAGCATTTGGGGTTCACGATCAAACGCAAGATCGACGAGTCGCCCTTCATGCATTTCATTGCCGACGGCAGCGGCACGGTGATGTTTGAACTCTACCGCCAGCCACATCTGCGCGTCCCCGATTACCGGGAAACCGATCCGTCGCAATTGCACGTGGCGTTTGTCTCCGACGACATCGAAGGAGACCGTCAGCGCCTGCTCGCAGCCGGCGCAACAGCCGAAGGCGACCCAATCACCCCCGGCGGCGACGTGTTGGCCATGATGCGCGACCCCTGGGGTCTGGCGATTCAACTGGCCCAACGCGCCGAACCAATGGTTTGAGTGCTCGCTTCAACAAAATCTTGCCGACTTAACTCATCCATCCTCAGGCCGACCGATGAATCGATCTTCCCACATCATCGCGGTGTTTATCATCACTGTGTTTTTCATCACGGTGTTTTCATTGATTGCGGTTTCGGAAACCAACGCTGCCGATAAACCCAACGTGTTATTCATTGCCGCGGATGATTTGCGCAGTGATCTTGGCTGCCTGGGTAACAAAGAAGTGGTTTCAACGAATCTCGACGCGTTGGCGGCGCGCGGTCGCCTATTCACACACGCCTATTGCCAGCAGGCGGTATGCAATCCCTCGCGTGCCTCGTTGATGACGGGCCGACGTCCGGACACACTCGAAATCTGGGATTTGCCGACGCATTTTCGTGACACCGCACCAAACGTGGTTACGTTGCCACAACATTTCCTGAAGCATGGCTACTTCACCCAAAACATTGGCAAGATCTATCACAACTGGAGACAAAAGGTACACGGCGATCCGGCTTCGTGGAGCGTGCCGGCGGTGATGCACTTTGCCACCCATAGTTCCGACAAACCCCAGGTCGAGGGACAGCTTCCTCCCAATCTCGCGAAGGACCGCAAATGCGAATGCCGTGACGTGTCGGACGATGCATACTTCGATGGCCGGATTGCTTCACTTACGATTGAAGCCTTGCGTCAGCGTAAAGCCGCAGGGCAGCCGTTCTTCCTTGCCGTCGGATTCTGGAAACCACACTCGCCTTTCAACGCGCCAAAGAAGTACTGGGATCTTTACGATCGATCAAAGCTTTCGCCGCCCCCCAATCCCCAATGGCCCAAGGACGCGCCGCGCATTGCCTGGCACAACAGCCGCGAGATCCTTGGCAGCCCCAAAGCCCGCAAACTCACGCCCGAAGCTGTCATGGAAATTCGCCACGGCTACCTGGCGGCGATCAGTTATTTCGATGCTCAGGTGGGGCGCGTTCTGACTGAATTGGATGCGCTGGGACTGAGAGACAATACAATCATCGTCTTCTGGTCAGACCACGGATATCATCTGGGCGAACAGACTTTATGGGCGAAGACCTCGAACTTCGAACTCGATGCGAGCGTGCCGCTGATCGTCGCCACGCCCAAAATAAAACAGCCGGGCGTTAAGACCGATGCACTTGCGGAACTGCTCGACCTGTATCCAACACTGGCCGAGCTTTGTGACCTGCCGAAACCGGAAGGCGTGGAAGGAACAAGTCTTGTTCCGGCCATCGAAGACCCGCGCATCAACGTGAAGGAAGCCGCCTACACCCAGCACCCACGGCCCGCCTATTTCAAGAATGCACCTGAGGTTATGGGGCGATCGGTGCGCACCGCCCGCTATCGATACACCGAATGGCGGGATTTCAAAACGGGCGACCTGGTCGCATCGGAACTCTACGACCACAAACGAGATCCGCTGGAAACGGTCAATGTGGTGGCCGATCCCACGAACGCCAAGGCGATCGTCGAATGTCAGCGGCTATATCGAATTGGGTTCGGCCAATGAGTTGCTGTAGGTCAGGCTCTCGCGTGACGCAATGTGTGATCGACGTTGTTTGCTGAATCGCATCAGGGCTGGAGCCTGACTTCCGCCGATTAACCTCACTTCGCCTGCATCATGCGGGCGTTCACGGTTTTACGCCACGCGTGCAGCTTTGCGAGTAGTGCGGCGGCCGTCTTCGGTTGTGATCGGGCGATGTCGTGTTGTTCGCCGGGGTCTTTCTTCAGGTTGAACAACTGGATGGAGTCATTCTCGAAATACTCCAGCAGCTTGAAGTCCCCCTGCCGGATTGCTCCGCCGGGGCTTTGCATGCCGTGATTGCTGTAATGCGGGAAGTGCCAGTAGATTGCCTTTCCCTGGAATGGTTTTCCCGTCAGTGCAGGCACGAAGCTCAAACCGTCGGCGTGTTGTGCGGGTCGAGCCGGCAGGCCGGCCATTTCCAGAATCGCCGGATAAAAGTCGGTGCTGATGACCGGCACCTCGCACACCGTTCCCTGGTTTCCACGGCCGGGCCATTTGACGATCATCGGCACGCGAATGCCGCCTTCATACAGCCAGCCCTTCGCCCCGCGCAATGGCAGATTCGATGTCGAATAGGCGAGATCCAGCTTCGATGGCGGAATCACCCGCTTGGGATTGCCGAAGTTGGCCGCCGACATGCCGCCATTGTCGGAGAAGAAAATCACGATTGTGTTCTCTTCCAGGCCGAGCGTCTTGAGTTTGGCCTGCACGCGTCCCAGGCTTTCATCCATCGCCTCCACCATCGCGGCAAATTGGATGTTGTCCTGATGCTGCTTGATCTTGACCGTCTGCCGAGGCAGCACCCGGAAGTCCTGGTGGGACGGTTGCCGGATGAGGAAATCACGCTGCTCGCGGGAGAGTGGGTCGGGCGAATCCGGATTGCCTTCTAAGACGAATGCCGGGGACTGCGGCCGCTTCACTCTCTCCAGCTTCCTGCGGTACTTCTCGACGAGATCTGCGCGCCCTTGAATGGGGTCGTGCACCGCGTAATGTGAGAGGTACAGAAAGAACGGTTTGTCCTTTTTCTGTTCGATGTACTTGAGCGCTTCGTCGGTCAAACGGTCGGTCAGGTAATCGCCCTTGGTATCCTTCAAGCCGTCCAACCGGAACGGGGCATGGTAACCCGTTCTGGGCCAACCCTTGTTCCAACGGGGAACCTGAACATCGAACCCGTGCGCTAACGGCCCCGATGGTTCTTCGCCCAGATGCCATTTGCCGAAGATCGCCGTGCTGTAGCCCTGCGCCTTCAATGCTTCGGCCAATGTGACTTCCGCAAACGGCAGATGCTGATGAATTTCGGCGTTCTTGAATCTTTGAAACGGAAACTCTCGGCGCCCCGGCAACCAGTCGGTCATGTGCAGCCGGGCCGGGTACTTGCCGGTAAGAATGCTGGCCCGCGTCGGCGAACAGACGTGACAGGCAGCATACGCCTGAGTAAATCGCACGCCCTCGGTTGCCAATCGATCGATGTGCGGCGTCTCATAAAAACTGCTACCGAAACAACCGACGTCGCGCCACCCCAAATCATCCACCAGAAAGAAAACAACGTTCGGCAGTTTGTCGCCGGGCTGCGTGTTGTCCGTCGTTTGTGGATCTGCGTCGGCACCGGCTCCTGTGGCCAGGAAAAATGAGACGGCGAGAAGAGCGATTTTCATTGAAGATGTTCCGACGTCGTATGTGACAGAAGAGTGACGGCTGAGTCGTCATGGGAACGATAGTATCACGGTTAGTGCGCAAGGACAAAGAGGAGGTCCGTGCCGCCGTAAGACGGCATTTCACTCGTTCCCGGAAGCTCTGCTTCCCGCGATGCAGAGTGGCTTACGAATCGTTTCGTCGCTTCGGCTGCAATCACCCGACCGTCAATGTCACTCCTGCGGACGCACCATGACAATGTCGTCGCGGACCTCCACAATCTCCACGTGTTGTCCCGCGTTGATTGAGCCATCCACGCTGACGGCGTCCATCGGTTTGCCGTCGATGAGAACGCTTCCCGCCGGTTGGATGACGGTCTCGGCAGCTACGACCTGTCCCAGCAGCATTCCCGATTTGGCAGCAGCCAACACATTTTTGCCAGCCAGATCGATCGCCGTCGCTTCTTGAAATGTCAGCTTGATCCCGCTCCGATTGGCTGCGATCAGCGCTTCGATAACTCGGGGAACATTGCCTCCTGCCAGATAATGTGCCTCCAGCGCATTCGTTGTGATTTTCTGCTCGTGGGCAAGTCCCGCCTGCACGGCCATAATCTTGCTTCTGACGATCACGCGCGGATTGGTCTTCCGCAAGCTCATCATCACCAGATGCAGAAACGAGATGTTGGCGGCCGCCAGGAACGACTGGAGCCAGAGGATGACGTACTTCGCGATTACGATGAAGAACAACAGAATCAGGACCAGCACGACCCCCGCGGCGATGAATACGGGAAGCGAGCCGTTCTCCAGAACGTTTGGTGCTTGGGCCAAGATCGACATGCCAACGGATCCTTATGAAAGAGACCACTCACCTTTGCCGCGTTTCCCCGCCGGCGCTCACGCCGCCATTGTCGCTGGCCGATAGCCGACGGCTGAGTGGCCAATGCGACAATCGTACCGGAGTCGACGCGCGAGGGCAAAGAAAATCTTGGTGCCGTATCGTGCTGCGGGCTACGCTGCGAAGACTACGCTTCGCCTCCGGCCACTCGGCCGCCGCTCTTGAGTTCACTCTGCCGTCAATCTAGTCTGTAATCTGGTGATTTCGCGACCTCTTCTTACTTGTTTCGAGGATCCAATGCGACGACTGGCCCTTGTTTTATTTTTCGCGTTGAATTTTTCAGGTCTCATTTCTTCTCAGGCCGCGCGAGCCGAGCTTCGATTGCCGGCGGTGATTGCCGACAACATGGTTTTGCAACATGGCCAAGCGGTGCCAATTTGGGGCTGGGCAAATCCGGGCGAAACGGTTCAAGTCGCCATTGCCGACAAAGCAGCCAAAAGCACAGCGGGTCCGGATGGCCGCTGGCAAGTTTCGCTGCCCAAACTCAAAGTCAGCCACCATCCGTTGCGTCTTCGCGTGACCGCTTCGTCAGGTTCGGTGAAGATCGTCAAGAATGTGCTTGTTGGCGAAGTGTGGCTTTGCACCGGTCCATCCAACATTTTTTGGCCGGTGAAGAAATGCGACAACGCCAAGCAGGAAATTACGTCTGCCAAGTATCCCAAGATTCGTTTCTTTACGGTCGCCAAGTCACTTGCCGATTCGCCGCAGCCTGACTGCAAGGGCAATTGGATTTCATGCAGCCCCAAAACCGTCGGCGAAGTTTCCGGTGTTGGTTATTTCTTCAGCCGTCGCATTCATCAAGAACTCGATATGCCCATCGGCGTGTTGCAAAGTTTTTGGGGCGGATCGCGGGTGGAATCCTGGACAAGCCGCCAGGCTTTGCGGGCAGAACCCGGACTCCAGCCGATTCTCGATTGGTGGAAAACCAGCTTTGCCCAGTTCGACTCTGGCGAACCACAAGCACAATACCAACGGCAACTCCAACAGTGGCGGCAATTGGCAGCCAAAGCAAAACGCGAAAACAGGAAAGCCCCTGCCCGGCCGAAAAAACTGGAAGACCCTCGGCAGTCGCGGCACCGGCCGGCTTCGCTGTACAACGGCATGATCGCTCCGCTGGTTCCTTACCGGTTGCGGGGAATCATTTCCTATCAAGGTTTGGGGAATCTGTATTGGGCTAAGCACAGTCGACTGCTGATGTCGACGATGGTTCGCGATTGGCGGTCGCAGTGGAAACAACCCGCCCTGCCGTTTGGCATGGTGCAGCCTGCTCCCTATCCGTGCGACAATTGGGCCAAATTAGAAAGCGACGCCTACTCGCTGCAGCGCGAGGGCCAATTGTTGTTGCTGGATGAATTACCCCACACTGGCATTGCTCCCACCACCGACATTGGTGATTTGAACGAACTGCACTTCACCAACAAACAGGCCGTCGGCCGGCGAATGGCGAGTTGGGCGTTGGCAACCGTGTATGACAAATCGATTCCCTACTCAGGTCCGATTTATCAATCGATGAAGACTGAGGGGAGTAAGATTCGCATCCAATTCCGGCACGTCGGCAGCGGGCTGAAAACCAGCGACGGCCGTGAGCCGACCCATTTCGTCATCGCAGGCGCCGACAAACAATTCCAACCGGCCCAAGCAGTCATCGACGGCAACTCGGTACTGGTTTCTAATCGAAGCATCGCCAAGCCGGTCGCAGTCCGTTTTGCCTGGAGCGACACAGCTATGCCAAACCTGTTCAACAGCGATGGTCTACCCGCTTCGGTATTCCGAACCGATGTGCCGTCGCTGCACGAGTTGTTGCCAAAACAATAACGGCCACCCGTGCCACACCGCCCAGGGATCGACCAGCAATCGGGTGGCTGGGGTCGCAGCGAAGCGAAGCCCCCAGACGAGCGCTCCCTTTGCAGCCGCCCACCACGGCCCTGCTTCGGCAAAGCACACTCTCTTCTTCCAATTGTTCTTGAAGCTTGGTATTGCTTGACCATCCACTGATCCGACATGGCATGGATTCCAACACAACAATCATGAATCAACTTCCGCAATTCTCGTCCAGTCGCCTGACCACACCGCTGGTGTGCGTTTCCCTGCCTGGCTACGATTCGCCGGTCTGGTGCAAGCTCGAATACCTCAACCCCAGTGGCTCGACGAAAGACCGCATTGCACGCTACATCCTGACGAAGGCCATGCGTCAAGGCGAACTCTCTCTGGGCGACGTTGTCGTCGAGGCGTCCAGCGGATCAACCAGCATCGCGTTGGCGCTGGCGTGCGCCCAGCTTGGTCTGTCGTTCGTGGCCGTGATGCCCGAAGGCGTCAGCAATGAACGCGTCATGATCATTCGCGCGTACGGAGCCGACGTCGAACTGACGCCCGGGGCCGATGGAATTGGCGGCGCGATCGGTCGAGCACAGCAACTTGCCACAGAACGCGGCGCGTTCTGGCCGCAGCAGTTTTCCAATCCCGACAATGCCAACGCCCACCGATACGAAACGGCCCAGGAGATACTCAGTCAGATTGCGACCGATTCGGTGGACCTGTTCGTCAGCGGCGTCGGGACCGGCGGCACGCTGGTCGGAGTCACTCAGGGTCTGGATGATGCAGGCTGCGACGTCACACCAATTCTCGCCCGTCCGATTGATACGGGGCTGATGGCCGACGTTGAGTGCAGCAGTTTCAGTGGTCGCATTCCGGGTGTCGTCGATGGTCTCTCCACGATCTTCGCATCGGCCGACCTGCCGAACTTGAAGGAGATCGAGGTTTCCGACAGCGAAGCCATCGAGGTGACTCGGCAATTGATTCGCTCTGGATTTCCGGTCGGCCCCAGTTCCGGACTGAACTACCTCGCAGCCGTCCGCGCTATTGAACAGCATCCGTCCCCGGCACCAGTCGCCGTTACCGTCTTCCCAGACCGAATGGAGCGATACTTTTCAACGGAGTTGTTCGCGAATAATCCGACAACGAGCAATTCATGAACAGTTCGATGGCGTCTGGGTGGCTGGGGTCAAAGCGCAGCAAAGCCCCCAGACGAACGTCCCCACTCCCCCATTGTCTCTGGCTGAAAGCTGACGGCTGATCGCTCAATCCCGCGATGGGATTGGCGTGGTGACGCGAGACGACAACCCGCGCCGCTGACGGTTTAGCGACCCTGAACCCCGCTCGAACAAACGGTTCGGTGAGAGCAATCGCCCCCGCGCCTCAAATCCCAAACAAAACCGCTGTTTGAAAATGCGATCTCCCCAGGCGGAGGCGGCGTTGTGGAAGAGGCTGAATAGAAAACAACAGCATAGAAACCACAAACAGCCCCTCATCCGCCACTGCTGAATCGCTCGTTCATCCAACTCAATATGTGCACTCACCTCACCAACATGCACCTTGGTTGCGCATTCCAACATGCCGTGCTACGCCTGCGCGGTGCAAGTGTTACTTCACTCTTATACTTCGTTTGATTCCGGCTTTGCAGCAAGCACTGCGGACGCATAAACTGCTCCATCCTTCACATTCATCCGCTTTAGGACGTCACACACATAGGAGCCCTTTATCAACTTAAGAACTGCTGCGGACACGAGAACGTCTCCGTGACCTTTGCCAGCAGCCGACTCGATTCGGTGCGTACTGTTTACAACATTTCCAAATGCAATAAACTCAGTTCGGATAGCATTCACAAAAACGCCAGTCGTCGCTTGTCCAACATGAATCCCAACGCCCATTCGCACTCCTGGCATATGCGATAACGACATGGCGTTGTCGCCGTGCCACCTCTCGACAACCGAAGCGAATTCCTCGCACAGTTCCAGTGCAAACGCGGTTGCTCGGCACGCTGCATCCCCAATCTTCTCAGAGTCATCCACGATCCCCGTGATAAACAGCGCCCCATCACCTTGCAGTTTGTCAAAGATACATCTGTGCTTTTTCGACAGGTGAGCGATGAGGTCGTAGAATTTTTCGTAGAAACTAATTAACGCTTCCGGCGTCGCGATGAGCGCTGTAGCGAGGCCTGAGAATCCTCGAATGTCACAAAAAATGATGACTGCTTCACGCTCCTCTACTGGCAGACTTCCAATGTGGTACCGCAAAGTGGGATCGACAGACTGCATCGCTTTCACATGATCCGTCACGTCCCGACTCACACCAAGGATGCGCCACGGCTTGTTATTTTCATCGACGATCAATTGCTTAGTCGTTGATCGAAGCACCACTTTCCCGCCTGCAAGTTTTGTCTCCCTCCACAGGTTTTGATATAAGCTATCTCCGTCGTAGACCGAAGAGTCCGTTTTTTCCATCTCTTCAACAAGCTCTGGATTCGTCTCTTCCCACACCTCACGTACAGTGTGGCCGATAATATCCTCTGACTCCTTGCCTGTCAGAATGCAAAATGCGTTATTGACAGACACATAAACGAACGCGCCGTTCTGTTTTTCCTTGAGGTAGATTGCATCAGGATGGTCGCCAATCAGTTTTTCAAACACGAGTCGCGAATCTCGCAGTTCATTCCACACCGTGGAATTATCCATAATCAGCGACACTCCCAACACATGCTGTTTTATTTGGTCACCTTGATTTGCGCGTGTCGGTTCATATACGTCTGCAGGAATTGGAATCTTGATCGTGGCAAGGTTGATCGTCTTGCCAAGTTCCGCCGGTGTAATTTGCTCGATTCCGAAATAGTGTTTACCCTCTTTTAGAACGACGTCATCACCTTTCCGAAACACGTCCTTCTCCTCTTTACGAGCGGAGATGGCATCATCGGTTTCATTGAGCAGATCAGCGAGTTCCAAATGAACCGCATCGAGCAAAGGCTTATTTAGGAATCGAAAACGATGCTCTTGATCTTTCACGAAGATGAAGCCCGGAAAACTTGACATGAGTGTTCGGCCAAGCAGTTCGCCCGCGTCGGGCTGTGCAATCCTTCGGTGGGTGACGACCATTAACTGGCGATGAGAATCCAACCGAAACATGCAACGAGTGGCGCGAATCCAATCCCATTCTTGTTTTGGCGTCCCCTCATCGTGTTTTTTCCCATCGTCGGATAGACGTGGATAGCGATAGTCGATCAACCCTTCTTCCCCCACCTGCGCCCTCTTAGCCGAGAGGAGGAATCGAAAGACTTGGTGCCGATCAGCACCGGCAACGTGACGCAACCTTTCGCTTCGGCTTTTTCCCGGAAACGTCTCCAAGAACTTCGTGTCAAACTTCGGTTGTGAATTGGGACTACTATGTTGCTGCCACCAAACGCCCGCATCATCATCGATTGGGGGCAGGCTGAGGTCAGTACAATTTGGAGATTGACGTTGGCGTGTTCCTAATTGCCGCAGAAAATCGTCCCGCTCTCCGGCAGAAAGATCCCTTGTCATTCCGAGAATTCCGGCGACCTCTCGGCCGTCAGTACAAAGCAACTGGCGAGTCGTCTCCACGCAGCGCACCGCACCGTCTTTCCAGGTTTCCAACTCGTGCGTTACCGATTCTGAAATCTTCTGCTTGCCCCTTTTACTACACCCCTTCATCAGAAGTTCTTCGTCGTTCAAGGCTTGCTTTGCGTGCGGCTCGTCAAAGATGTCCTCATCTTTCAGGTTTGTTAGGCCGCCACTGGCAACATCGGCTGCCGCGAGCCGTGCCGCTTTATTTGCGTATACGAATTCGCGTGATGCGTTCTTAACCCAAACTCGCGAAGGCCAATCTTCTAGCAGCGTCGCGAGATCAACTGCCCGTTTTAAAACACTCTTAGTTGTCTCCTTCACCGTCTTGGCTCGTGAAGGACCACTGTTCCTCTTCGGCTTGCGTTTCGCCATCTGTTTCTCCCCATAATTCCTATCCGACGCATTGTGACATCACGCGTAAAACGCACCACCACCACCGATGAACAGATGGATCCGGGTTATCGTAAGGGCAGAGATACCACGGTGCAGGATGAATATCAAGGGTCGGCAGGGTGTCAGGGTGTAAGGCATTCCGGCGCCCCGTCGATGCGCGGACGGGTGGCAACAATGTGACCAGTATTCACCTGCCGGTCACGCTTCCGCGTTGCTTGGTCGGTAAGTCACGCGAAGCGTTCGACGGGGCGATGCTTCGCTAACACCCCGCCACCCGTCGTCTTTCCGGACCGAATTGAGCGATACTTTTCAACGGAGTTGTTCGCGAAGAATCCGACAACGAGCAATTCATGAACAGTTCGCTGGTGTCTGGGTGGCTGGGGTCAAAGCGTAGCAAAGCCCCCAGACGAGCGCTCCCCTCACGGCCCTTCACACGGCCGGTGCTACGTTACTCGTCAAATCCATAGGTCGTGCCGTCGTCACCGCCGATGTCCCCATCGCTGGCCTTGTCCAGAATCGCTGACACCTTTCCGCGAAACTCTGCGATGAATCCGATGAC
>JABISG010000010.1 GCA_018699955.1 Planctomycetaceae bacterium
AGGCATACGTGGAACCACTGCAAGAGAATCTGCTGACTTGCAAGCCGGTGGAACTCATCGTCATCCGCGATGCGCTGTTGCCTCATCGGGATGGCCTGAAAAACAATCTCTGGTCGATTGTGACTGACTCTGACGCCAAGCGGGAACAGCGGCTGCGTGCTGCATGCGCTTTGGCAACCTTCGATCCCGGCAATTCCCAGTGGACTGCTACAGGTGAATATCTTGCCGGGGAATTGGTTCTGCAAAATCCGCTTGTGCTGCTAACATGGCTGGATGCGTTGCGTCCCGTGCGTGCCGAACTGCTGGAACCGCTCTCCGCAGTCTTTCTCGATCAGCAGAGGGCGGAATCCGAGCGTACTCTGGCAATGAGTGCGCTTTTAGATTTTGCAGCGGACAAGCCGGAGGTGCTTGCCAATCTGCTCACGCAGTCCGATCAAGAGCACTTCGCGATCATTTTTCCGGCATTGGAAACCCATCGAAAGGCCGCTATTGCTCTGCTTGAAGTCGAGGTCAACAAGAGAATCGCGGACACAGCAACAGAAGATCAAAAAGAAGTGTTTGCACGGATTCAGGCGAACGCCGCAGTCGCTCTACTGAAACTGGGCCAGGAAGACAAAGTCTGGTTGTTGCTGAAGCACAGTCCCGATCCGAGGGCCAGAAGCTACTTCACTCATTGGATCGGCCCCTTGGGCGGCGATCCACAGACGCTGCTCGGGCGTCTGAATACAGAACAGGATGTTTCCATACGCTTAGCGCTGTTGTTGGCCTTGGGCGAGTTCAGCGAGGAGCAGCTTCCCAAGCAAGAGCGGCAGCCAGTGATCGACAAGTTGCTGGCTACTTACGAACAAGAGGCTAATCCCGGCCTGCATGCTGCGGCAGAATGGCTTTTGCGGCAGTGGGGAGCGGCAAAGCAACTGAAAGCCATCGACACGCGGCTGCAAGTTAACGACGTTAAATTGCGGCAAGGCGACGACAAACGGCAGTGGTATGTGACCACAGAGGGCCACACAATGGTCATTCTGGATGCCGACATTTTTCTGATGGGATCGCCGGATTCGGAGCCAGACCGTGGATCAAGCGAAACTCTCCATCGGCGCAGTATCGGTCGCAAGTTCGCCATTTCCTCGAAGGAAGTGACCCAGACGCAGTTTCGTGCATTTCGGGATGCCAACCCAAACATCTTTTTGAGCCTTAACATTGAAGAAGATGACAGCAAGACGAATGATTCCCCGCAAGTGAGTGTGAACTGGCACCATGCCGCAGCCTACTGCAACTGGCTGAGCAAGCAGGAAAAGATTCCCAGAGCACAGTGGTGTTACCTGCCGAACACGAATGGCATTTTCGCGGCTGGCATGAAACCGGCTCCGAATTATCTGAGCCGCACCGGTTACCGGCTGCCGAGCGAGGCGGAATGGGAGTTCGCTTGTCGCGCGGGGAGCGTCACGACCCGTTACTATGGTCAGACGACGGCCCTGTTGTCGAAGTATGCTTGGCATCACGAGAATTCCGAGAAACGGAGCTGGCCGGTCGGCCGTTTGAAACCGAACGACTTTGGCCTGTTCGACATGCACGGGAATGTGTACGAGTGGTGTCACGAACGGCACGGCTCATACGCGGTGAGCGCTAACAACCAACCCGTCGCTGACGCTCCGAAAGCGGAAAAATCGGAAAAAACAGAAGTCGTTCAGTCTAGTCGAAGCCGTTCGTCGAATGGCGGCTCATTCAGTTTTCGAAAGGAATTTTCGCTGAATCCCCAAAGCCGTGTGGTGCGTGGCGGCTCGTTCTACGACCAGACGTCGAAGGTCCGTTCCGCCGACCGTAGCGGCTTGCAGCCGGTCAACCGTGTCACCGTCATCGGTTTCCGTCCGACCAGAACTTACCCCTGAGCCGCTTTATGTCCAAGTTTCTCAGCCGCATCAGCAATGAACGACGAACAGCGTTTGCAACTCCGCTTCGGTCCGTACAAGACGCCGAAGTTCGAGTATGGCGACGTCGTGCAATGCGCGGTGCGTGGTGACGTCTGATCGATGGTGTGCTTTCATCCAAAGCACGTGCGTCTGTCGTCGGGCCATTTCGAGCCGAAACGCCGAATGTGATCTGTCTCACAGAAAACAGATTGCGAGCATGAGACACTTGGTGGCAGATTCGTCTGCGGGCGAGTTGTTTCAAGTTCGACCGACTTCGGTACGTGTGAGATGGTCATGAGTGCAAAGTTTCGGCAAGCCCTCCTGCGTTCGACAATCGTCGTCGTGGCCGCATCGCTGTGTTCGGCCGCATTGCTGTTTGCAATTGTTTCCTATCAGGAGTGGCGTCTGGCTGATCAAAGTCATTCTCATGGCGAACAAAAACCGATGATCGGTCGCGGAAACGCTCCGAGTCCGGAGACGTTCGATCCGCAAGTCGTTGTCCCCGAAATGCCACCGATCACGAAGGGGAACATCGTCGTTGCTGAGGACGTCGCCGAAAGGGTCACCGGCGAAGAACTGGTCATCGGCGTTGTCATCGACGGCAAAGCTCGAGCGTACCCAATTAACATGCTCACTGGCCCGAGTCGTGAAATCTTCAACGACGAATTGGCCGGTCGTTCCATCGCGGCAACGTGGTGACACATGTGTCATAACGGCATCGTGTATGCGCGGACGCTTGAGGGGCGAACTTTAACTTTCGCCGTCTCCGGGATGCTTTGGGAAATGAGCCTGGTCATGATTGATCAGGAGACGCGTAGCCTCTGGAGTCACTTGCTGGGCGAGTCAATGCGGGGACCGCTTCAGGGGCAATCTTTGGAAATGATTCCGTCGGTGATCACAGACTGGAAAACCTGGAAAGAGCATCACCCACAGACAACTTGCCTGGTGTTGAGCCGCACGACATACGACTACACCAGCAAGACGGCGCACGATATCGAACGTCTCCTGATTGGAGTCGCCGAGAAACGAAAAGCAAGAGCATGGAAGTTTTCCAATCTGATCGATCACCCGGTGGTCAACGACACGTTTTCCGGAAGACCGGTGGTTGTGGTGTACGACGAAATGAGCGGAACTGCGGTGTTGCACGGCCGCAGGGTGAACGGCCGGGTGTTGACGTTCCAGTGGGACGACGGCAAGCTGATCGATCTTGAAACCGCTTCTGAATGGGATCTGCTGACCGGCCTTGCCAGAAGCGGACCAATGCAAGGACGGAAACTCAGCCAACACGACAGCTACATTTCCTACCACCACGCCTGGCTTGCTTTCCATTACGAGTCGTCGTATTGGTCGCCTGAACTTGATTAGCCGGCGCACCGAAACGGCCGGTTCCGCTCGGCAAGGTTGTGTCCATCGACTGTGACGCTCCGATTCCGGTGAGTTGTCTGCCGCGATCTCTTCAGCAGCATCCACAACTGCGCGCCGCAGAAACTGCCCCCAGCCACGAAAAAAACCAAAAACACGCCGATTTTGTTTTTTTGATATTGTTGTCAAAAAAATGCGATATCTTTTGATTGGTTTAGCAAATACCGATAGGCTATCAGTCGATGGAAGATTTTCTGTCGTTACATTCTCGGTCGTTTTCGCGGCATAACTGATTTGGCCGCATTTTTCATTCTTCAAATGGGGAGGCCTCACATGGACTCATTGCGAAGAGACCCGCGTTTCAGAAAGCATCGAAGCAGAGCGTTTACGCTGATTGAGTTGCTGGTGGTGATTGCCATTATTGCTATTTTGATTGCCTTGCTGTTGCCCGCCGTCCAGCAGGCGCGCGAAGCGGCCCGTCGCTCGACGTGCAAGAACAACATGAAGCAGATTGGCTTGGCACTGCATAATTATCACGACGTTTACGGCATGTTTCCCCTCGGAGAAACTGGCGCGGGCGTTGCGAATCGAAGCGGCGGTGGACGTTGGCATGGTCCCAATTGGCGTATTTCCATTCTTCCCATGCTGGACCAAGCCCCAGTTTTTCAAAAGTTGTCCTTTAAGCACACCATGGATGCGTGCCGTCCCGGGTTAGGCGGAAGCAACCCGAATAATATCTTGCGCGGGTTCACGATGCCCGTTTACAAGTGTCCGTCGAGTGCGGCGTCAATCAACGGTCGCAACACGTCTCCCAGCCCAACCAATAACAATCGCGATAATACGATGCTGATTGACTATGTGGGGATGGCGGGGGCGGCACCACTGTCTGGTTTTCAATCCGCCGGCAGCTGCTCAGGGCAAACCGGTTACGGCGGTATCTATTGCAACAACGGCCTCCTCGCCCCGAATGAGGCTTTCTCGATGCGGGACGCGACGGATGGCACGTCGAATTCCATCCTCGTCGCCGAGCAATCTGGAAAAATTGCCGGCCTGTATGACATCCGCAGCAACTACTACGGCGGGTGGAATGGGCACACCGACTCCAGAAAACCTCCAGCGATGACGGGCTCGCCGTGGGGCAGTGGCACCTCAACAATCCGTTACACGATCAACCATACCTCGCGACCCGGTGGCGCGAACAGCACCTGGGATGCCAACACGATCTTGAATTCCTACCATGTGGGCGGAATTCATGTGCTGCTCGGCGACGGAGCTGTTCGGTTTATCTCCCAGAACATCAACCAGTTGACTCTGCATCAACTGGGTTCCAAACAGGATGGTCAGGTCCTCGGACAGTTTTGATTGCCCGACGGCCCAGAGGTCGCCTGACCTCTGGTTGGCAACTTGAAGCCATCGAGGTGGCAGGTTCCTGCATTGCAAAGTAGGAACCTGCCACGGTTTGGTGTTACGTTCGCACATCCCAATAAGCTTTCATCAAGAATGAGTCGTAACCAATGCGAAAATTCCAATTTCAAGTTATTGCTTGCCACGTTCCGCGCATTGCCTTTGGTGCGGTTCTGCTCACTTTACTGTCAGCCGTTGGTTGTGGAGGTGGGCCCGTATTGCTCCCAACGGCGACAGTCTCCGGAAAAGTGACATTTGAGGGAGCACCGGTAACCGAAGGTGAGGTCAACTTTGCTTCATCCGATGGTTACGCCGCCACAGTCCCGCTCGATTCATCCGGTAGTTTCTCGATTGAGAGTCTGGAAGTTGGGAGTTACACGGTCTTTGTGACTCCACCCTCGCCGACTGAAGCTCCCGGCAGCGAACCGGATGAGACGTCTGAGCCGAAACAGTATGACAACATTCCGCAGGGATACCGCCAACAAACGACATCCGATCTGGTCGCGGAGGTCAAAGAGGGAGACGGCAACACGTTTACTTTTGATTTGAAGACTGGTGGAGGAAAACCTCCGGAGGAAACTGAAGGAGGCGCACCCTAGCCGTTCGCATGCAGTCCGCTTCCGGCGAACACGACACACTGTTTCGGTCTCAAGTATGAAACAGCGTGTGTTTGCCGTTCTTCTCGAACTTCGGCGTGACGTTCGGCGACGCCTGCGGAGTGGCCGCGTTCTTCACGATACCGCTCGTATCACGGTCATGCTTCTGAACGCGGTATCGATATGGGACGGGTGACAGCCACGCAGCCATTGAGTTCTCACCACAACCGAAGAAGGTTTCTGCTTTTCGGACTACTGGTCGCCGCGGTTGCCTCGGTCGTCGTTGCGATTTCGGTTCTCTCAAAGAACGATGTTCCGGCCGAAGAGCTGCTGCAAGCTGGTACACAGGCATTCGATCGAGGGGATTACAACGTCGCGTTGGCGTCGGCGGTTGAAGTTCTTGCGGTTCAGCCGAAGAACGCCCAAGCGGCATTGCTTGCCGGTGAGAGCGCAGCGGGACTTCAGCGCTTCGACGAAGCACTGGAGTATTTGGAACGTCTTCCCGACGATGGAAGCGCCGAGGCCGTTTCGGCTCGCTGCGCTGCGGGAAAACTGTTGCTGTTGGGAATGCAGCGCCTCTCTCCGGCGGAACAGCAATTTCGTCGCGCGCTCGATCAGGATCCGGAGAATATCGTTGCGCACGATCACATGGCCTTTTTGCTGGGGCTGGGTTCCCGGAATTGGGAGCTGATTCCCCATCGGCTGGCCATCATCCGTTCGAACCGTTTCAATTCGCTGCATCTGTACGTCTTGTGTTTCGGCGACGATGTGCTGGAGAACCCGGAGTTGGTCGAGCAGTATCTGGCCGTGACTCCAGATGATCCTGTGTTGCTGACTGCTGTCGCGCGCATCGCAGTCGAGGACGGGGAATACGGCCGTGCGAAACAACTATTAAGACAAGTCGTTCGATCTCATCCGGATGTTGTCGAAGCGCAGGTCAAATTGGGGCGTCTGTTGTGGGAGACGACCGACGAATCTGAGTTTGTGGATTGGCACGCGCAACTTACGGAATCCGCGAATTCTCATCCCGGTATCTGGGCCATCCGAGGGGCATGGGCCGATCGGCAAGCGGACGTTCCGGTTTCCATCCGCTGTTATTGGGAAACACTCCGGCGCGATCCGAACCACAAACAGGCCAATTACCAATTAGGCCGGCTTCTGGGGTCACTGGGAAAGAACCAACAAGCCTCACCGTTCCTCGAACGATCTCGATTGCTGCAGTTGTATGCCAACACGGTCAAAGTGGCTCACACGGACAGGGACGCGACAGCAGCAAAAAAAGCGGCTGAGTTAGCCGAGTCACTTGGGCTTCTGTGGGAGGCCTACGGTTGGAGCCAGTTGTCGCTGCAGCATGACCCGCAGACCGACTGGGCAGCGCGAATTGTTTCGCGACTGGGGCCGAAACTGCCCACTCTTCCGCCCGCTCGTACCGTTCCCAAATCCAACCTAGCATTAGAGATTGATTTGTCTGAGTATCCACTGCCCCGGTGGTCCTCCCAAGGAATCGACAAGACAAAACCTGGTGCGCCGAAAGGTCCGGATGCTGGGGTTGCATTTGTCGATCGTGCCTCCGAAGCCGGACTCATTTTTCGATACGACAACGCAGCGAAGTCGCCGGAACTCGGCCCCATGAGAATGAACGAATTCTCCGGAGGCGGCGTGGCGGTTTTGGACTTCGACGGAAACGGTTGGCCCGACCTGCATATGACGCAGGGTTGCTCCTGGCCGCCGCAGGAAGAGAACTTCGATTTGATCGATCGCCTGTTTCGCAACGATGGAAACGGTCGGTTCGAAGACGTCACCGAGCACGCTGGTCTGGCGAACAACGGGTTCGGTCAAGGAGTGACCGTTGGCGACTTCAACGCCGACGGATTTCCAGATTTGTTTTTGTCCAATATCGGCCGCAATCGACTTTTTCAGAATAATGGCGACGGTACGTTTTCGGATGTCACCGATGCGGCGGGCATCGGCGGAGAACGCTGGACCACCAGCAGTCTGCTGGCCGATTTGAACGGGGACGGTCTGGCCGATATTTACGCCGTCAATTACCTGTCGGGGTCCGATGTGTTTACGCGCATTTGCGGCACCCCTGAAAAGCCGGGTATCTGTTTGCCACAGAGCTTCCCGGCGGAACAGGATCGACTTTTCCTGAATCTTGGCGATGGTCGGTTTGAAGATGTGACGGAGGCCACGGGCATTGTTGTGTCGGACGGGAAGGGCATGGGAATTGTGGCGGCCGACTTTGACGGCTCCGGGAAGCTGAGCCTGTTTATTGCTAACGACACGCTTCCGAACTTCTACCTTGCCAATCAAACGACCGATCATCGAGGGCCGCCGATTTTCACAGAACGTGCACTGCCCATCGGTCTCGCCTTGAATGACCGAGGGCGCGCAGAAGCCTGTATGGGGATTGCCACCGGCGATGCCAACAGCGACGGCCTGCTGGACTTGTTTGTGACAAACTTTCTGAAGGAGTCGAACACACTGTTCTTGCAGGGTGCGGGGCAAATGTTCCTCGACGCGACTCGCAAGGCGGGACTGCACGAGGACAGTATTGGCACGCTCGGCTTTGGAACACAGTTCCTGGATGGGAACCTGGATGGAAACCTGGATCTGATCATCACGAACGGACACATCGGTGAATTTACTGAAACCGGCGACCCCTACAAGATGCCGCCCCAATACTTTCACAACATGGGAGAAGGCCGGTTTGTCGAACTGAAAGGAAGATCCCTCGGCCCGTATTTTCAGGATAAGTACCTGGGACGTGCGCTGGCAAAAGTCGACTGGAATCGCGACGGTCTTGAAGATGTTGTCATTTCACATCTCGATTCGTCGGCGGCACTGTTGACCAACACGACAAGCGATGCGGGGAACTTCGTGGCGATTCGTCTGGTCGGTGTCGAATCGAGCCGCGATGCGATCGGCACGACTTTGACGGCCGAGATTCAGGGAAGGAAGCTAGTGCGGCAATTAACCGCCGGCGATGGTTATCAGGCCAGCAACGAACGCCGGGTCGTCTTCGGACTGGGAGATCGGCAACAGATTGATGTGCTGAATGTGCGTTGGCCATCGGGGTCCGTGCAGCGGTTTGAGAATCTGCCGGCGAACTCAGAGTTGCTGATGGTCGAGGGCCGGACGTATCTCCGACTGGTTCAACCGGAATGAGATCGGCAAACTCGCGCCCCGGTTTCCGCGAGAAAGCGATCGGCCGACGATCGAGTACAGCTTCGATTACTTCGGGATGCGAAGTGGCCGCGGGTGGCCTTCGACGATCAGGTACTCGGCGCCGGCTGACAGAGATTCCAAAACCTGCTTCAGTCCTGAGGGCCAATGTAATTCGATTCGGTCAATGTTTTCGTTCTCGGCGAGGCCGAATACGAGTTGCCGCTGATTGCTGGCTTGATAGCCATCACCGGCCGTCAGTTGTTGGGTGTGCTGGCGATTTCCCATTGTCACGGTCACCGAGGTGCCGATTGCGTCGCGGCTCGATTCGACACCGACCAGACGAATCGCCACGAAGTTCCCCGCATTGGCGGTTGTGTTGGTCAGCAGTGCCACGGGAGATTCGAGGTGTGACACGGCAAATTCTTCACGGCCATCGCGATTCCAGTCGAGCCGCGCGAGACTTCGGCCGACGTGTGCTGCTTGAAAATACGGACCAAGTTGCGACTGTGGCGACTCGACAAACCTGCCGCCGCCGATGTTGCGGAAATACTGCGGCGGCATCGGGTAGGCGGCACCGTCGTTTCCCGAATCATCGACGTGTCCGTTTGCCACAACAAGGTCGGGAAGCCCATCGAGATCGGCATCGAGGAACTGAGTCCCGAACCCCAGCATTGCAAAGCTCCCATCGCGCAAGCCGGCCTGTTGTGTCATGTCGCTGAATCGCAGGCCTTGTTGTTGAACATAAAGCGAATTGGATTCGCGGGCGTAATTCGTGACAAACAGATCGAGCATTCCGTCGTCGTTTGCATCGCCGGCAGCGACTCCCATGCAGGCCATCGCAAGCCCGTCCCGATCGAATCCCAGCCCGTTTGTCAGAGCGCTTTCAACAAACGATACGTCGCCACCTCGTGGAGAGGTTTGGTTGTGACGAAAGAAGTTGGCCGTCTGGTCATTGGCGACGAACAAGCTCAAGAGTCCCGAACGATCAAAATCGGCGGCGACGACACCCAAGCCGTTGCCCTCTTCCAGTCCGTTTCCGATTGGGACCGTTTTCTCGACGAATGTGCCGTCGCCCACAGCAGTGTAGAGCCGGTCCTGGGCGGGGGAGAATTCGGACGGCGCGCAGAGTCCCGGTCGGCCCTCGGCGTCGCGACAGATCTTCGAGAAAATCTGCTCGCCGTAGAGGTAGTTGACGGCATACAAATCGGGGATTGCGTCTCCGTTCAGGTCGGCCAGCACGCAACTTGTTGTCCAATCGTCGCCTGCGATTGCTGCGGTGGCAGTGACATCGCTGAAAGTCCCGTCACCGTTGTTGACGTAGAGCCTGTTGCTGCCGATGTTGGCAACAAACAGGTCGGGAAATCCATCGCTGTTGAAATCCCCAATCGTCGTGCCCTGGCCGTATCCCCATTCGACCACGTGGCAATCGGCTGTCACGTCATCGAATGTTCCGTCGCCAAGATTTCGATAAAGTCGATCGAGATTCTGACGTTGTCCGGAGTTCGGGGGCCAGGAGCATCCCTGCGTGAAGTAGAGATCGGGCCAACCGTCGGCATCGAAATCGAGAACCGCGACACCGCCTCCCATCTGCTCGTAAATTCGTTTGGCACCTCGCCGTCCGGCGCTGCCATTGAAGTAGGCGAAGTCGATTTGAGCGGCTGCAGCCGACTCAACAAATGTGACCGGGCGTTGGTGGACATCTTGGGATGTGAGGTCGATTTTGGCCGCCGCAGCCGACAAACCCCATGTGGGGAGCGGATACTCTGACCAGTCGAGTTGCAGTCCGGGATGACTTGACTTGAGCGTTGGTGGGGTGTCATTTCGTAATTGTGGAGCAATTCGGGCGACCCCTTCGCTCGCCCATCTCGCGCGTGGGTTGACGGAAAATGCCAGCCGGCTCCAGCCCCACGCTTCCCACATTCGCCCCATCGATTCCATCCGCAATGCGACTTGCCTCATCGCTTCCAGGTCCTGGCGATTCGTGTAGAGACGATCGAGCAGTGCATTCAATTCATCGAGCATCGTCGCGTGTTCGAGAAACTCTTCCGCAGTCTTGGTTTGTCCGATGGCAATGAGTGTCTGACCCAATTGGTAACTAGCCGGTTTTTGCTGTGGCTCACGGCGGAGCGATTCCCAATAGCAGCGGACGGCAGTCTTGTTGTCGTTTTGTCGCCGCGCCCAATGGCCGCGGACCAGCCAGACCATGGGGTGCGCTTCGGCAGCCGAGGGGATCGCACGATGCCATCTGAGGAACTTCTGACCGTCGCCGTTTTCCAGCAACGCGAGTCCCATCAGCGCTTGCGCTTCGATCTGCTGGGCGTCTTGAGTCAAAACCTGTTGCAGGAGTTTCTCGGCCTCAAGATTGTGGTTTTGGCTCAACGCAATTCGAGCACGGCCGATTGTCGGAACAATGTCATCTGGATTTGATCGGAGAAAGGCGTCGATTGTTGAGGGATCTTCGACAAATGTAGTTCGCTGGCCCAGCATGAGCAAATGGTCGGCGGTGAATTCTCCCAAGCGGATCTGGCGGAAGAGAAATTCAACGCATTCCTTCGTCCGGCCTTCCATGGAATACAGATAGACGAGTCGGTTGAGGGCTGTCGCGTCGTCCGGGCGATGGGCGACAACTTTGAGAAATTGCCGTTCAGAGTCGGTCGCGCGATTCATCTTGAAAAGCAGCAATTCGCCTGCTTCCATCATGGCGGCGATGGCTGACTCGCTGCCGTCATCGCCGATGCGATCGTAGTAGCCGATCGCGCGGCTGTGCTCGTCAAGCCGCGCAGCGGACCGCGCGGCGACGAGCAAAGCAATCCTCGAATCGGGGACACGTTCGATGAGCCGGGTGGCAAGCCGGCTCGATTCACGATACTCACCGCGGGCAAACGCGGTTTGCGCCTCAGCGAGAAGTTCTTCGTTCGATGGCCGAACTGCAAACCACCAGCCGGCTGCGACGGAGGCGCTCAGACAGATGGCCAAAGCGGCAATCCACCACCGTCGCCCTCGACGAGGCTGTTGTGGGCGATTGACTGCGCGACCAGGTTCGGTGTCAAAATTCATGGAAAACCAGCGAAATGAGATTGCTGAATTGCAGCTTCGGGCTGAACGGCAGCAAAACTTGAGCAAGCAACAATAATCCGCTGCTACCCCCCATCCTAAGGCGTCGCTTTGTCGCGGACAAACACACTCCCGATTTTTGTGGCCACATCCGATTCGTTCGTACCGCCGGCGATGATTGCCGTCGTGGTCCCAAACCCGGAAGAGAATTCCGACCGCTGCACAAACATGAACAAAAAGTCTATTTCGTGTTGACGCGCTGGTACGACGTGAACCGAACAACGTCGCGCCATGCTAGCCAGACCGCTACGGCGGTACACATGGCAGCGGGCGAATTCGCGGTTAGCGTTCTTGCCGGGACCGGTCGTGATGGCTGGGTAATCTGTAGCGGTACGGTTGGCGTGCATCCTGTTGATTGATCGGAATCTGATATTCCTACCAAACAGAATGTCACTCAAATTGACGACGAAGAGAGGAAGACAGAAGCCCTCTAATCGGTGCTTTGAGTATTGCCGGAACAACGTCAGTGTTCCCTTTAGACAGGATGACCTGCCCAAACAGTTTCAGTTTGAAATGCAGAACAAGACGGTGTTTCGGTGATCGACAGCCGCGAACAGACTAACGAAGGCCGTTTGCCTGAAATCCGTGAACCAAATAGGCAGAGCCCGGACCACAACCTCTGGAAGGTTTGATCAAGGAATGATGATGGGACAGCGCATACAACCCTCACGAGTCGTCACAAACCGAAGGCTACGGCTACCTCGCATGGCTGCGGTAGCGGCATTTGTTCTTGGTTTTGCAGGTCTGTCGGCACATTTTGCAGTTTCGCAGGATGGCAGCCGACCTGTGACCCGTACTGCCAAACAGCCAGCCAAGCTGCAGCTCATCTCCGCAGTCCCGATTGCGGAGGAGTCGGAGGCGTTGATCGATCTTGCTTCCATCAATCGATCAGAAGTGATCGGTGCGACCGCGTTCGAAGCTCACGCGCAATGCTACGAAGACAATCCGTTTCCCTCGGCCAAGACGTGCGGAGTGTGTCATCCGAAACACTTCAGGGAGTGGTCGGTATCCCCACATGCCTATGCACAGTTGAGTCCGGTCTTCAACTCATTCCAGAATGCGGAGAATATTCTGCTGCACGGAACGCTCGGCGATTTCTGCATTCGCTGCCACACCCCGGTGGGCATGGCATTGCAGGAACAAAAGGGCGGCAGCAACCTCGACCGTCATCCCACGGCCCGCGAGGGAATCACCTGTGTGGTCTGCCACCGGATCAACCAGCCCAATGGTCGTGGCTCTGGACGAACGAATCTGGTCGCTGGTGGTGAAAACCAGGTGGTCTTCGGACCAACCGGCAACACCCACTTCGAAGACGTTCTGGCCGACCCGGATAAGTACGGCGTTATTAAAACTGAGAAAGATGAAACCGTCCGCGGACGCGATGGGCACGCTCAGATTCACAAGTTCTTTCAACTGGGAACATCCGGTTTCTGCGGCCAATGCCACGATGTACTGTTTCCGCTCGGCTTCCGGCTGGAAGACGCGTTTAGTGAATTCAAATCATCTCCTGCAGCTCGCAAGTACAAGTTGAACTGCCAGGATTGTCATATGGGAAAAATCGAAGGAAAACCATCGGGCTTCTTTTTCGAGCCAGTCGCCAAAGTTGGCAACGCCGAGTCGCCCCCGCGGCGTCGTACCAGCCACTTCATGGCCGGTCCCGATCATTCGGTAATCCATCCCGGTTTGTACCCGCATAATCCGGATGCGATTCGGGAAGTCGATGAAGATGAAACTCACGGGTTGGCCACTATGGCTGAGTGGATTCAATTCGACTGGCGAAAGAACTGGGGCAGCAGCAAGTTCGAGCAAAGCAAGCCCAAGGATTACCAGTTCCCGACCGCGTGGGAGGATCCCGCTCGCCGCCAGAAGGCTCGCAAGATTCTGAACCAGCAGTTTCGCCTACTCACGGTGTACAAGAAGAAGCGAATCGAAGTGTTGCGAAATGGGTTTGGAATGAGCGACGTTCAGGGAATGCATGCCGACGAGAAGGGCCTGCACTTCAAGGTCAACGTTGTGAACCTGACCACCGGACACGGTGCACCAACCGGTTTCGACGGCGAACGACCGATTTACCTGCAGGTTGTCGTTTGGGATCGCAACAAGCAAGTCGTCTTCCGCTCGGGAGACCTCGATGGGAACGGCGACTACCGCGACGATCACTCGTTCTTCGTGCATAACGGAAAAATTCCCCGTGATCGTCAGTTGTTCTCGCTGCAATCGAAGTTCATTACCCGCAACATTCGCGGCGGCGAACGTGAACAGATTCTTCCGATTCCTTACTCATTGAACCCGCTCAACTTCGACCGGCCCGCGCTGCGACCGTTCACTCCGCTGGGGCGTCCGCTGGGTGCTCGTAAGCACAAGCAGATACTTGAGCCGCTTGGAAATCGCTGGGCGAAGTACCGTGTGCCCGCCTGCAACCTGACCGGCAACGGCCCGTACTACATCAACGTGCGACTGATGGCCGGCATGATTCCGATCAACCTCGTCAAGACGATCGAATTTACCGGTTTCGATTATGGCATGAATGCCCGGGAAGTGGCCGATGCCATCACTCGAGGTCAAGTCATCGTCCGCGAAACCGGTGCGGTATTTAATTGTCACGAGGAATAGTTTGGAAGAAAGCCTCAACTCTCCTTCCCAGCCGGGGGAGGCAGTTGGGAACCGACACGGAAGGTTAGAGAACCATCTCGCCCTGCGGGGCGAGAATCGAGTGTCTCCAAAGGACTGAGAAACACAACACTAATTTCAAGTGGATCGTCTCATGCACGCAAGACGCACGAACTATACAAGCCTACTATCGGTCGCGCTGTTGGCGGGAGCGGTGATTGGCACCCCACGTTTCGCTTCCGCCCAATCTTCGGTCGATGACGCGTTCAGTGAACCGGGCATCAACGACGTTATCACTCTGGATGACGTCCCGCCGGCTCCCGGTGGTGGAACCATGCCGGAACCCTTGATGCCATACGATGGCGAAGCTGAGGGAGAATACTACACGGCAGACTGCTTCGCCGCTGAAGGTGAAAGTTGGCTCGATTGGCATGGCGTGCCGGAAGTATTCGAACACCCCGACGCCAATCCCGGATACGAACATTCCTACTTCCAGGAACACGAATTGCCGGAAGAAGAACCCGAACTGGCTTGGAAGGTTTGGGAGAAGTGGATGGAATTCCTCGAGATGCCACACGAGCCGCTCGTCGAAATCTCGGAATTCCTGACGCGAGCCAAGCATGACGGTACCGTCTTCACCGACCCAGAACATAGTTGGGTATCGGGCGAACCGAAGGGCATTGTGCCGATCATGGACCGGCCGCCGCTGATTATTGAATATCCCCAAAAGTTCCTCGGCCAGGGTACGATCCCGGAAGGTGTTGAATTGCCGACTGGTGCCATCTGGCGACCGACTCTGTGGGTGTTTGGCTCAAACCGGTTCGGCGTATCGTACCGCGACGATCAGGTGGGACTTGGGCAGGCCGGATTCAACTTTGGCTCATTCGTTAACCGTCTGGCATTGTTCGGACAGTTAAACTTCACTGGGACCGAACGGATCCAAATCGGCATTCGGCCGACGGACGAAGAAGAAGGACGGCCGTTGCTGACCGGTCGGGAATACACCAGTCACTTCTGGAAAACTTTCACAAGTGGCGGCGGTGGTCGCACGAATCTCGATGGCTTGGACGGCTGGAACGGCGATCTGAACGTGGCCTACTTTGAAGGCCAATTGGACGAAATCTTTCCCGGTATCGATCCGTTTGACACCGAGATGCTCGACTACAGTTTTTCGGTTGGACGTCAGGCGATGTCGTTTCAGCGCGGCCTGTTGGTCAACGAAGACATGATCGATGCCGTCACCGTGACGCGCAATACGCTGTATGGCAATGGCAACCTGAACCTCCGCATGACGGGAGTGTTCGCCTGGAACCGGCTGACGCGCGTCGCGCCGCTGGAACCAAACACTCGCGCCCAAATGTACGGCCTGTTTACCGAAAGCGACTTCCGATACAACACCATGAACCTCGATGTCGGATTTGTGAACGATCCCAACCGAACACATCGCGATGTCCTGGTGGCAGCCGTTAGTTCAACGCAGCGGCTCGTCGGTTATCACAACACCTACAACTCACGATTCCATGCGCTGGCATCTTTCCCAACCGAAGGAGAGGGAGTTGGCACGGCCTTCATGGGCTCGCCGGGTAACGTGACCGGACAGGGCGAACTGTTCTTCAGTCAGATTTCGGTGACGCCACACGAAGGCGAAGACCTGATTTACTGGAACACATTCGTGGTGGTGGACCAGTTTACGTCGCTGGCACGTGCACCACAGGCCGGCCCGCTTGGTGACACTGGATTGCTGTTTGCCGCTGCCGGACTCGGCTTGTACGGTCCGCCGCTGGCAACCGTAACCAACTCATCTGTTGGAACGGCTCTTGGCTATCAGATTTTCCTCGACACCAAGAATCAGCAGATCATTTACGAAGTGGGTGCCCGCGAAGGTAAGGGGAACGACAACTTCGAAGTCGCCGGTGCCGTTCAGTATCAACGGGCGATTGCCCAAAACTGGATTTGGTTAATCTCGAGTTTCATGTCGAGCCGCAAAGGGACCGACGGACTCTCCACCGGTCTGCGGACCGAAATCCAGTTGTTCTTCTAGGAGCAACGGATCACAACAGATGACTCTCATCGCAAACCCGACACCCTACGGTGTCGGGTTTGTTTTTATACCCCGATGGCTGGGCGAGGTTCACTACAGCCAATGGCAAACTCGGACTGTGATCGGTCAAACGAACGCGAGGACTGGACTCGTATTCCAACTACCGTTGGAGTTCAAAAAATCGTGTTGCAGGAAGTTCAATTTCATCATGTCATCGCCATGCTGATCGACGAGTAGTGCCGACAAATTCGGAGCGATCCCCATTCGTATTCCTAAGACTACACTTTCTCCAAACTGCTTAACCGCAACCAGATTCAACAGATCCGAGGGCCATCTCTCCGGCAAAGTCGATGGCATTTTCTCCAACCGTTACGCCGGGAATATTCGCTACGAAAAACGCCGCAACCTTTTGTGATTTTGACGTTTGAGATGTTTAAGAGTGCGTTTTTAACCAGCCGATATAAAGATAAATAGGGACAGTGATCGCCATATAGATCCCCATTTCCAGTATCAGCAAAACAACCGCCCTCGAGAACCTTGTGTCCTCGAACAATCCCTCTGCCGCCACAGGAATTGAAAATGACATATTGCAACCTGACACCCAAACGATCCTCTTTCGTAAAATGGATTAGCTGTTGCGGTGCGATCATGACAATCCTGTGCCTATCGAGTTCGGCCAAAGCCGACATCCTCGACGTGTTCGGCGGGGGAAAGAGTTGTGGCTGCAATACGTCGTTCCAGCCCGCTTGTTGTCAGCCGACAGCCAAAGTTCCCTGTCAAGCGGCCCCTGTTATGGAGTCCGCTTGTTGTAAGTCGACCTGCTGCCCGACCGAGCCGCAGTGCTGCCAGCCGGTGAAGCCAGTCTGCCTTTCCACGTGCTACACTGTTCCACGACTGGTTTGCCTCTGTCCGCCGCAGAAGTGCTGCCCTCCTGAGATTGTCGTCGAGAACTGCTCCTGCGTCCCGCCGCTCATCTTGACGCCACCGCCGTGTCACAAGCCTGTCCCTCCGCCGACCTGCCACTGTGAAGCTGAGCCGTGCTGCACGAATGGTTGTGGCACAATTCCCACACTCGTCCCTGAAGCGATGCACTAGCGGACGGTGCAGATTTCAACCGGGACCGGTTGGCCTTTGACCGATTGCGGTTCGAGCGGTTGGATGTCGAACGAGTCTGCGATGCACTCCGCCGCTGCGGCTGTCATCAGCAGAGGCTCTCCCACGGATTTCGTGAGCCCTTCGACCCGGGACGCGAGATTGACCGTGTCGCCGATAGCCGTGTATTCCAGGCGATCGTCGGAGCCCATGCTCCCGACGATTGCCGTGCCGGTGTGAATGCCGACGCCGATGCCCAGGGTTGGGATGTCGCTGTCAGTGAGTTCGGCGTTCATTTCCTTCAGCCGAGCGATCATTTCCAGTCCGGCATTGACCGCGTCGGCCACGTGATTGCGATTGGCCTGTTGCTCGCCGATGCCGAACAAGGCCATGAAACCGTCGCCCAGGAATTTGTTGACGTTGCCGTGGTGCTGGTTCTCAACGACATCGACCATCATTGTCAGGAAGCGATTCAGTAGCGGTACGATTTCGTTTGCGGGAGTCACAGCACAGCGAGCCGTGAAGTTCCGGATGTCACAGAACATCACCGTGACGGTTTGCTCGTTTCCGCTCAGGCCCGCGTCTTGCGCGAGGATGATTTCGGCAGTCCGCCGTCCGACGTGTAATCCAAATCGCTGGCGGAGTTCCCGTTTGGCTCGCATGTCTTCAATCATGCGGTTGAACTCATCGATCAGCGGACCGAATTCGTCGGCGCGCTGAAGTTTCAACCTCGTATCGAGGTTGCCTTGACCGACTTCGTGGGCGGCGCTGGTCAACTCGCGGATTGGGACAATGACGTGAGTGCTGACCATCCAGGAGCAAAACAGCCCAATTGCAATGCCGATCAATCCAACATAGACCATAAACCAGTTGAGATTGTCAATTCTGTCGGCCTCGACGAAGGCCAGCAGGATGATCGAAAGAATCGGGCAGACGCAGGCGGCGATCGCGTTCAATAGATTGCGCCGGCCCAAATGCAGACTGACCGCTCCGGGCGTTTTTGATGGGCTGGCGTCCGCAAAAAGAATCGGAAACAGAATGCGTCCGGTGATCAATTCGACAATAAAAAACGCCAGCGTCACGTTGATCAGCGCTGCAATGATGATGGACGTTGGCAAGTGAAACAGGACTCGCTGATCGATCGGCTCGGCGCTCTGTTGCAATCCAATTAACAGAGCAGGAATACAAACGATCCAACCCACGGCAACTAAGGCTCCAACGTGCCATGGCAAGTTGATTGTGCGAACTCGCGACTTAGCGAGTGACTCCGGATCGACCTCGCCACCGTAAATGATCGCCCTCAACGTCTTTCTTATCGAGAAAACCGAGCCAATCCAGATCGCAATTAAGACCGGGTACCCAAGGACGTTGTAATATACGATGGAATCCTTGAAGAGATCGCGTTGTTCCGCGGAAAGCAGTGGTTGCACCTGGGTGACGTTGTACCAGATGTTGAAGATGCTTCCGACGATTGACGCCAGAACGGGAGCGGTCGCGATCAAACCCAAAGCATGTCGAGTCGTCCAATTGATCTGCATTGTCGTTTCGTCTCAATGCCCTGCCGCCACAGGCAGCGGAGTGAACGGCGACCGCGAAATAGCGGTCTCGTAAGTAGCAAACATCAGCAGAAATTGTGAGAGACTGAGGTGATGCGACGGCCAAGTCTATCGCACATTCCAATTCCAAGCCAGAGAAGCCATGCCGGACTTCGGTCCCCTTCCGATTGCAATCGGGTTGGTGTTTTCATCATCGGCACGCAATACTCAGTTGGCCAGTCATCTAAGCCAGGAGACAACCGATGAAGATTCTGATTGCCGATAAGCTTTCTGAGCACGCCCTGTCTGCATTGAAGGTCGCCGGGTTGGATGCCGACTTTCGCCCCGACCTTTCCGCCGCCGAACTTCCGGCCGCGATAGGAAGCTTCAATGTACTCGTCGTTCGCTCGACCAAAGTCACAGCCGATACGATTTCCGCTGCCGACAGTTTGTCGTTGATTGTTCGCGCCGGTGCGGGAGTCAACACAATCGACGTAGCGGCAGCGAGCGACGGGGGCATCTACGTTACAAACTGCCCCGGTCGAAACAGCGATGCGGTTGCGGAACTCGCAATTGGCCTGTTGGTTGCCTGTGACCGCCGCATCGCCGACGCCACGGCCGAACTTCGATCGGGACATTGGAACAAGAAGAAATACAGCGGCGCGCGAGGTTTGAAGGGACGGACACTTGGAATTCTGGGAATGGGAATGATCGGTCGAGCCGTTGCACGTCGTGCGCACGGACTGGAAATGGACGTGATTGCGTGGAGCCGCAGCCTGACAAGCGAATGTGCTGACACCCTTGGGGTGCAGTTTGCCGAATCGCCATTAGCCGTTGCCAAGGCCTGCGATGCCGTGTCGATTCACCTGGCCACAACGGCAGAAACCAGGAGCCTCGTCGATGCAGAGTTCCTGGCAGCGATGCCCGACGGAGGGATTGTGGTGAATTCTTCCCGTGGTGAGTTGGTGGACACAGCCGCTCTAAAAGAAGCGATTCGAAAAAAAGGATTGCGAGTCGGGCTGGACGTGTTTGAAGACGAACCCGGTGCCGGTGTCGCGGAGTTCGCCGACACGGATCTTGCGGGCAGTGTGACTTGCACGCCGCATATCGGAGCGTCCACACAACAGGCGTCGGAAGCGATTGCCGCCGAAGTCGTGGAGATCATCAACACATTTCGCGAAACGGGACGTCCGACCAATGTCGTGAATGTTAGTGCTCGAACATCGGCGACGCATTCGTTGGTCATCCGACACTACAATCGCGTGGGAGTGCTTGCCGGTGTTCTGGATGCGCTCCGCAAAGCAGACATCAACGTCGAAGAAATGGACAACGCGATCTTCGAAGGTGCCGGCGCTGCCTGCTGCACACTGCAACTCGACGAGGCACCGTCGCAGAATCTGATCGGCAATCTGTCGCAACTGGATCACGTTTTACAGGTTCAGTTGGAACCTCGGTGAACCTGCCCCATTCAGATGTGTGGTCATCAATCGTCAACGCCGTGGTACTTGAAGAGGTTGTCCCAGTTGCTGTCGAGTTGTTTGAGTGCTTTGGCGATCGGCAGCGCGCGGTAACCGTCTCCCGTTTGATTGACGATTTTCTCACGGACGAGCTTCGCAAGAGCGTCGTGTACCTCGAAGTTCACTTCTTCGTTGAAATGCTGCTGGAGGAATCGCTCGCAGCAGGAGTCGAGTTGGTCCTGCTTCATTTCTCCGTCCTGCAACAGGCAGAAGTAGGCCAGCACGGCTTCATTAAACTCTTGCGCCTCCAGCGCATCGACAACATAGAAGATAACCCCCAGGTCGTTGTCCAGATTCTTGTGGTATAGCGATTGCGTGACCAGATTGTGGTAGCGGTCTCTCGCCGCCTTGAATCCGACGAAGATTTTTCCAGCGTAGCCACCCACACTGAACAGGGTTGCCAGCAGCAAGAGTGGGTTGAGGGCTGCGGTGAAGATCAGCTTGAACAACACCATGACCACCCCGACCCCGCCGATGACGATCAACTTGATCCGATCAACCAATTCCATCGAGATACGCTTGGCGGGGAACACGACTTCCAGATCGGCCATCGGGATGTCGCGGAACGCCTTGACGAAGACTTTTCGATGATCTTCCGGGGGCGCTTCTTCTTCTGCTTCTGTCGTCGGGGGTGTTGCGAATCGGAAGAGGATGACCAATTCCTTGAAGGTCGGCTCCTGCATCAAGGTTCGGTTGAACAGTGACCGAAGACTGACACCGGTACTGCGCAAGTTGATCCGTTCGACGTAACGGTCTTCGAACACGCAATTGTCTTGGATTTCTGCAGCGGCGGGGATCGCTTCATCACTCGTGCCGGGCTGGCTTTCTTCCTGCGAGGCGGGTTCACGAACTGCCCGACGCGCAAATGGTTTCGTGATCCATTCCAGCAGCCGACTTACGAGGAAGTCCACCTTTTGCAGGATCAGGAAGCCGCTCGTCTTGTCCACCCCCACGCCGCGATGAAAGATCAGGATTCGCTCGGCAAAGCGCGGCGGTGAGGTGCCGCCGATTTCGGCGGGTTGCTTCTCCAGGAACCGGCCGAGCATTTCCCGATCCAGCTTTTCCCAATCGACCTGCACGGGCAGCGAGAACAAATATTCCTCAGCTTCGGCCACTTCGATGTCCGCTTGGCTGAGCAGCCGGAAGTTGGCCTTCTCCATCAACTTCCTGAAGTTCGCCAGAAACCGATCTTCGACCTGTTCGATCTGCTCACCCGTCAGCCGGCTTATCTCGCTGTGGACGCTGTCCGAATCGAAGAGCCGAAAATCCTGCTTGAGTTCCTGGCTCATCTGGTGGTGTTCGAAATGGTAAGTCGCTTCGATCAGACGGCAGAAGGCTGCGAATCGTTGCTTCTGCTGAGAATCGTCGATCTGCCGCAGAAGAGTCTCGACCAGTCGGTTCTTTGAGACAGGAATAAAATGATCCTGTTCGACCCTCACACGGGTGTGCCGAGAGGCGATGTTCACAACAGAACTCCCTGTTCGTTTTCTGAAACGGCCAACGCACGCAGTCGGTGGAATGTCTCAACATGACGCACACAGTAAACACGGTCGCATGAAATCTGTGGGTCATTCTATCGATTTGAGTGAGCGACATGAAACGGGTATGGCAAAAGAGTTAACGGCAACGGCGTTGGTTTCGCGTACATTCTCTTTCACGAATCGGCTAACATGACAAACAAGGAATTGGTGCGCGATGACGAGTCGCGTTGAGTTTCCTATATCGCATTAATGTCGTCGAGGCCACTTCAATTCCGGGAGAATCGCCGTGATACGAAAACCGCAGAAACCGTGGTCAACGCTGTCGCTGGCATTCGCGCTGGTTGCGATGTCGTTGATTGATTGCATGCGACTGTCGGCTGCAGATCCTGCGGGTGGCGACAAACCGGTACTCGTCGAATCGAGACGCATCTGGAATCGCGCAGCACATAATGCATTTACCGATTTGCTGCGATTCAAGGGACGATGGTACTGCGTGTTCCGCGAAGGAACGGCCCACGTCTCACCCGATGGTGCGCTGCGCGTCATTTCCTCGGCCGACGGCGAGAAATGGGAATCGATCGCGCTGATCGAGTCGTCCAAGTACGACCTGCGCGACGCCAAGCTGACGGCGACGCCCGATGGTCGCCTGATGCTCAACGGCGCCGGCATGATCGCGGATGCAAAAATCCGGTATTACTCGATGTGTTGGTTTTCGGCCGATGACGGACACACGTGGGACAAAGGTCGGCAGATCGGCGATCCCGGTTTCTGGTTATGGCGGACCCAGTGGCAGGACGGCACGGCCTACAACATGGGGTACAGCACCGAACGCGATCGAACCACGCGCCGGCTGCGGCTGTACCGATCAAGTGACGGCAATAAATTTGAAACGCTTGTCAAGAAAGTCTCCGCGCCCGCCGGTTGTGGAGAAGACAAGATTCTGTTTCTCAAAGACAAAACGGCACTCTGCCTGCTCAGGCATGAAACCGGCGACAAGATGGCGCAGTTGGGGACGTCGAAACCGCCATATACCAAATGGAAATGGCGCGACCTGAATCTTCGCGTCGGCGGCCCCAACATGCTGCAGTTGCCCGACGGACGAATTCTGGCAGCGACACGGCTTTATCGCGGCGGCACACGAACCTCGCTCTCGTGGCTCGATCCCGATAACGCGAAGTTGACCGAGGTACTCAAACTTCCCTCCGGCGGCGACACGAGCTACGCCGGCATGGTCTGGCATGAAGGGCTGCTGTGGCTCAGTTATTATTCATCGCACGAAGGCAAAACGAGCATCTATCTGGCGAAAGTGAAGATGCCGCGAAAGGACTGAGAGCGGGCCGTGAAGCAGGACTACTTGTCTCACGAATTCTCCCTCAGTACGATGTTGTTGCCGTCTTCAAGCAGTCCAATCCTAATTCTCAGGACAAGGCTGCTGCGGTGCCTTTTCAATTTGATTGTAAAACCACTAATCGGGATGTATTCAATGAAGTCTTCTCACCCGAGTCAGAAGCGGTCCCGACATCGACGCGGATTCACATTGATTGAACTGCTCGTCGTAATTGCAATCATCGCGATCCTGGTTGCACTTGTGATGCCAGCCGTCCAGCAGGCGCGGGCAGCCGCCAGGCGGCTTCAATGCAAGAACAACCTCAAGCAGTTGGGCATCGCGATGCACTCATTCGCGACCGCCTTTCATGGCGATCTTCCCAAAATCGGGCATCCTGCCGGTGACGTCGGACAATTTCGTCCCTGGACAATCGCCCTATTGCCATACATTGAGCAAACGAACGTCTACAACGATCTCAAACAGAACCCCGCTTTTCCGTTGAACACCGTTTCGATTCCCGCTTACACGTGTCCCGACGACCGTTCAGCATCCGGTAGACCCGGCCAACTGACTTATGTCGCCAACTTTGGATATGCAGGCCGCAGCAGTGTCAACGGCACGCCCGTCGCGCCGGGCTTCGTCCAGAAATCGGGATTTTTTATTCCCGACGTCCCCCTCAGCGTCATTGCGACGAATAGCCATAACACCGAGACCTCCGACGGTGGATGGGGAACCGGCATGTTCTGGGCCGATCGTCCGGTCAACCTCACCAGCGTCACGAATGCCGACGGTGCAACAAACACCGTCGCACTCACAGAAAACATTTATGCGGGAAGTTGGTCACAAACTGTCTTGTATGCCGACGGCCGCAGCCCGGCCGCGGGGGAACCACGTCTGTGCGAAGTTGCGTTCGGAATCGGCGACGACGGAATCCAACTCAAAGGCGAAGCATCTGCGGGCAACGACACGGCGTCACCAACCTCACTGCAAATTCTCTCAACCGATTTGGAACGGTATGCAATCAACATCGCCGCGGCCCATTCGGGCGGTGGTTCCGAAGGACTCATGCCGGCGCCAAACTCGTATCATATCGGAGGTGTGAACATGCTGTGGGTCGATGGCCGCGTGACCTTCGTCAGTGAAAACATCAATCAGGCCGTCTACGCCATGTCGCTCACATGGAATGGGGCCAAGCTGGGTGAAACAGGATCATCGACTTCCGGTGGTGGTGGTGGTCACAACGGTGGCGGTGGTGGACGAAACTCGCATTGAGCAAGCGGTCCACGGTGCGACGTAGAAAAACTCTGGTGCTGCAGACAAAAGGAAATCAATGAAGCTGTTCTCCTCGACACAGATTTCCTGGGCTGAGCCGTGGTTTTTCTTGATCCGTATTCGGGAAGCGTGGGGCTGGCGTCGCCGTATTTTGCTCGCGATCGGCATCTCGATTGTGATGTTCCTCGGAATCTATTTCTTGGGAAACCAAATAGGTGGGCTTCCGGGGACGATCGGAATCAGCCTTGCCGCCGGATATGTACTTGTCGCGCTACTGGACGTGGGCAACGTCCAACGTGATGTGACTGTGTACGATGACCGCATCGTGGTGAGCAGTTCTATGGGCCGGGGATGGTCGGAGACCTTCAAGTTCGATGCCGTCAATGGCATCCAGTTGATGCACCCCGCAGATTGGGGCAAGCCGTATGGCGGGATGCTGATTGCCGTGACCAATGATACCTTTCTGGTCGCGGTTCCGAACAAAGTCCCGCTGGGAGCGCTGGCCAACATTCTCGATCGCCTCGGTCTCGCTGTCACCCTGACTGATTGGGAACCATCCGATTCCGATACCCGGGTTGGAATCACCGATGAAATTGAACTGGACCCGGCGAGCGTTCATGGGGAAATCGACATCCAGCCCGTCGAAGATCACGAAGGCCCGCTTCTCGCTCCCTGGCAAATCGCCATTCAGGTTGTCATCGGGTTGGGTCCACTCTTTTTGGCATTGATCGGCGCGATCGTCGTCGGTGTGATTCTGTTCCGCAACTGGGAAGCGATGTCTGTTCTGGACAAAAGTCTGTACGGAGGCGGTGCTTTCATCGCGGTCGTTACGGCTTTTGTTTACTTGATATTGGTTGGGCAATTCATTGCCGCCAGTTACGGAATTAGTGCCTCTCGCAAGAGAATGCAGACTCGGCCGAACGCTATGTTCGGTGGCATGGAAGACGACCTTGTGGTCGTCGAACTGTTCGCTCGCGAGTCGTGGACTGCGACCGTCTCGAAATCAACCGACTTCGGCTTCCTGCGGATCGACCGCCAACAGGCCAAGCTGTTGTTTGAAGGAAACAAGTTTCGTTGGACGTTGCCAATTTCAGCGCTGGCCACGTGTCGAATCGAAGAAAGCATCGTCGGCAGCGAAGCCGATGAGAACGCCGACAAGCGGTACTATGTTGTCATTGAAGCCGGCAACAATGGCGAATCCTGGGAAACGGGCATGATCTACACGCGAACCGAGCTGGGCAACGACATTCCGGAAAGTCGATACAATCGCGCCCAGTTGTTGTTCACTCAACTCGCCGAAGCTTTGTGACACGGCTCTCACGTTTCCAGCGGCTCGCGCCACTGTTTGTCGTTCCACTGTAACGGCTGGAATGACCAACTCACCTCCGCACGGTATGAGTTGGAGTGACAGGCGACGCAGGAACTCGTCAGCGTCGGAAGCGGAACTGTTGGTGCAGTCGCCGATTTGGCAGCGGCGTGACAGCGCGTGCAGCATTGATACCAACTGTTGGAATTCCGTTCCGACTCTCCATCCGCGCCGCGGCAGGCAGCCGATACGTTGAGCGAGGCGAGTAACAATCGACCTTTCTGATTAACGGCGTGCGCTTCGAGCGGATGCGAGCCGGCCGATGCGAAGTTCGCTGTGGAATCATCGGCATTGCGGCTGCGAATGTTCTCGCCGAACATGCCGACAATCAACCCCAACAAACCGGCCGCCACGAATGGCCAGATCAGCGCTGGCTGCTTTCGACCGCGTCGCTGCATGTCGAGCGGCTTCACTTGTGATGTCACCCGTGTTGGCGTCGCAAGAGTTAGCAGCGGTCCCTCGCCAGCTGGACTCAACTCGCCAGAATATCCCGGCAGGCTCAGCGATTCGGCCTCGGCCATCGCCTCGTGAAAAATCCCAACCGCCGGACGAAGCGCCTCGGCCAGTTGTCGGCATTCGTGACACGCGGCCAGATGGCGATCAACCGCATCATCGACGTTCATATCGCCCGATGGAAACGGCCCACGGGTCAAGACATCAAATGCTTGATCACAGTTCATAACATCAACTCTTAAACACGAGACTTAGTGATCGGAAGAATCATCAGCTTCGTTGGCTTCCGCCAGTGCCTCCGATTCCGTCACAATTTCGGCCAATTTGACCAATCCATTTCGCACGCGGTTTTTTGCCGTCGATATGGCGCATTGCATCGCGTCGGCAATCTCCTGAAACTTCAACTGTCCGTAAAAACGTAGCCGCAATGCATCGGCTTCACTCTCGGGCAATTCCTGCAGCGATTGCTCCAACAGTTCGGCCCTCTCTTTGGCAAGCAACTGCGAGGGTGGCGAGGGAAGAGTGCTGGGCGGTTGTATGCCGACTGAAACATCATCGCCCACTCGCGGGCGGTTGCTCCAGTTGTGAACCTGTGGTTTGCGGTTCTGCCGGGCATAGTTGCGGCTGCATTGCCGTAACAAAATCGTCCACAGCCACGTGCGGAAACTGTATTTCGAATTGTAGGTGTTCAACCAGCGATGCGCGTTCATAAACGTCTCTTGAACGACGTCCTCGGCCCGCTCAATATTTCCCAGCCGACTTCTCGCGACCCGCAACAGCGGTGATTGGTAACGCCGCACCAAATGCGCAAAGTGTTCGTCGCATCCCGCCAATACGGCAGCGACGAGTTCTCCGTCGGTCGCGTTTTCAGGTAATTGATCCACGACTGTCGTTCATTCTCTACGAGATTGGCAGGCCATGCCGTGCGTGATTGCCAACGCCACCGTCTCCAATTCTCGCTGCACGGCAGGTCGTCGGCAA
>JABISG010000082.1 GCA_018699955.1 Planctomycetaceae bacterium
GCCGCAGTTGAACAAGCAGCACGAATATGGCGATGTTGACGCCGATCAGTTGGCAACTTTGGTTCACATTGGGCTATTCGATGATCCCTCGACGGCCGAACCAAAAAACGCGGAGCATCAGATCGGAACGCTGCCCGATCCGTTCGATGACAATATTGATTTGGACAAACGCGCTCGCGCTTACTTGCACGTCAACTGCGCTCAATGCCATCGTCGCGGTGGCGGAGGCACGGCGAAGTTTGAATTGCTGTACCACTTCAATCGCGACAAGATGGCACTGTTGGGAGAACGCCCGTCGCAGGGCGCGTTCAAGCTGCATGCTGCCGAAAACGTTGCCCCGGGCGATCCGTATCGTTCGTTGCTTTACTATCGCCTCGCGAAACTTGGCAGTGGACACATGCCAAAGATTGGCTCGACTGTCATCGATCGCGAAGGCCTGCGATTGATACACGATTGGATTGCCAAGATGGAGTCTTCGGAAGGTGACGATGGCCAAAGCGCGGCGACACTCAAGTTGCGGACACAGCAGAAGACTGCGGTGGAAGACCTGATAGGAACTGGCGAGCCAGCGGATGCCGTCCTCGATCAACTGCTCTCCACCACGAGCGGCGCGTTGATGTTGCTTTCGGCCGTCGATGCCGAACGCTTCATCCCGGCGGTTAATCGGCACATCGTCGCGAAGGCCACCGCGCATCCGGCGGAGGAAGTCCGTGGCCTATTCGAGCGATTTCTTCCGGAAGAAAAACGCGTCAAGCGTCTGGGCAATGTGGTGAAACCGGAAGAGATTCTGGCATTGGACGGAGACGCCGTTCGCGGCAAGGCGGTCTTCTTCCAGGCAGCCGGCGTCCAGTGCAAGAGTTGCCATCAGATTGGCGATGAGGGGAAAGAGGTCGGCCCCGAGTTGAGCAAGATCGGCAAGAAATACAATCGGGGCCAGTTGCTGGAAACAATTCTCGAGCCGTCGAAGAAAATCGAAAAGGAATTCGTAGCCTATATTGTTGAAACGACGGCGGGCCGCATCCACACCGGTCTGCTCGTCAAACGAACCGATGCGGAAATCCTCCTCAAAGATAGCGAAGGCAAACAGATTCAGATTCCGGCCAACGAAGTGGAACTTATCGTTCCACAGCGCAAATCGCTGATGCCGGACTTACTGCTGCGAGAAATGACGGCCCAACAGGTCGCCGATTTGTTGGCGTTTCTGGGTGGGTTGAAATAATGATCTTGTCGGAACGCTACAAAATGGCGGCGGCCTTCACCTGAATGCCCTTGAGTGTCATTTTCAGCTCTTCGACGTTTGGTGAAACCTCGAAGGCGGCAGCACGGCTGATGTATTCTCGTTCGATGAAGTCGTGCAAGCTGTCGTTGAAGACCTGCATTCCTTCGTCCTTGCCGATGCGGATGGCGGCCGGAAGTTTTTCGTCCTGGTTTTCCATCACCAGTTTTCGGACCGTCGGGTTGAACGTCATGATCTCGACGATCGGCACACGACCCGGTACATCGACAATCGTTTTGAGTAGTTTCTGCCCAACGATGGCCCGCATGTTCATGGCGATACTGGCGCGAATCGCGGAGTGCATGCTGGCGGGAAAGAGGTCGAGAATACGGCTGATCGTTCCCGGGGCACCGGAGGCATGAATCGTCCCGAACACCAGGTGACCGGTCTCAGCCGCGTGAATCGCCGTCTCAAAAGTTTCCTGGTCACGCATTTCGCCCACCAGCATAATGTCGGGGTCTTCACGCACAGCATGCTTCATTGACACAGAAAAATCGATGACGTCCTGGCCGATTTCCCGTTGGTTGATCAGACACTTATCGGACGTGTAAACGAATTCGATCGGGTCTTCAAGCGTCAATATGTGCTTGCGGTAATTGTGGTTGATCCAGTCCAGCATGGAAGCGATTGTCGTACTCTTGCCGCTACCGGTCACGCCCGACAGCAACACCATGCCCTGGTCGTATTTGCAGAGACTTTCCATCACGGGCGGCAGGTAGAGTTCTTCAAACGGCGGGATGAACCGCTCGATCTTTCGGGCGACCATACCGACCAGTCCGAGTTGCGTCATCAGATTCACACGAAACCGCCACGGATCGTCGTCTTCATCATTGACGACCTTGGAAAAGTCCGCCCCGCCGTCTCGGTGAAAAATGTCGAGGTTCCGCTGATCCATCATCGCAAAACAGAGATCGACCATCTGTTCTTCCCCAATGGGATCCATCTGCAGTTCGCGCAGCGTTCCCTTGACGCGCAACACCGGCGGCCGGTTCACCTGCAGGTGAATATCGGAAGCGTCATGCTTAATTGCCAGCCGGAAAATCTTGTTGATTTCGACTTCCTGGCCGGTCTTGAAGGTCGATTTTGTAAATTCTGAGATCATTGCCATAACGTTATCTCGCTCTGCTGTTGGTTGTCGAAACGAAAACGTCCGATTCCAAATGGCTGACTGTTTGTCAAAACGCGGCTAAAAATGCAGTCCACATTATACCGTGACATCAAACCGTGACGTTGAACCGCACGGGGACACCCCGCTCTGCAAGAAAATGTTTTGTTTCGTCGATTGTGTATGTGCCGTAGTGAAAGATGCTCGCCGCCAGCGCCGCACTGGCGCCGCCTTCGGTTAATGCCTCGAAGAGATGTTCCGGACCGCCGGCGCCGCCGCTGGCAACAACGGGGATCGTCACCGCATCGGCAACGGCTCGCGTGATCTCCAAATCGTAGCCGTCCTTGGTTCCGTCGGCATCCATTGACGTCAAAACAATTTCCCCTGCCCCCAACCGTTCAACTTCCCGCGCCCATCGGACCGCATCCAGTCCCGTTGGAATACGACCCCCGTTGATATGAACGTCCCAGTAGACCGGTTCGCCGCCTGCGTCGGGCGACGGATGCGGCTGAACTCGCAGGTGATCGGCGACGTCGGGAAAGTCTCGTTCGTCTTTCACCGCAATTCGCTTGGGGTCAATGTTGACCACAATGCATTGGCTGCCGAACCGCAAAGCGGCTTCGCGGATGAACTCCGGATTTGTGACCGCTGCCGAGTTGATCGACACCTTGTCGCAGCCCGCTTTCAGTAGCGTGCGAATGTCGTCCAGCGTACGGATTCCTCCGCCGACCGTCAGCGGCATAAACACCGTCTCCGATGTTCTTCGCACCACATCGAGCATAATCTCCCGCTCTTCGTGGCTGGCGGTAATATCGAGAAACACCAGTTCGTCGGCTCCCTCGCCTTCGTACCGCGTTGCCACTTCCACGGGATCGCCGGCATCCTGCAGGTTGAGAAAATTGACGCCCTTCACCACACGCCCACCATGGACGTCGAGACAGGGAATGATTCGCTTGGCTAGCATGAGTTTCAATTCGAGAACTACGAAGGAAATGAATCGTGAATCCACTGTAATTCGCCCGCCACCGGCAGTCAATGCGATCGTTTATGCCCGCCGTTCTTTGCGGATTCACGTAACGTGTGTGTCAGGCGGCGTTTCACGTATCGAATTGCGGCTGCATTCTTTGTCTGAAAAACCCCTGGAAGCCGGACGAAGAAGAACGACTAACGGAAACGAATCGCGTCAATCGTTGGTTGCTCTTTGCCCCGCCCAATTCAACATTCCCGGGGCAACCAGCTATAATCGGTGCATGAACACGCTGATGCCCTTCTCACTTCGGCAAATCCCCAACGACCGTTTTTAAACAAATGAACGCCGTCAGCCCGCAAAAAACTCGCCTGAAGAAAGCCGCCGGGCGTGTGATGCTCGTCTGTGGCGGCCTGCTGGCAGGTCTGCTGGTCGGTGAATGCGCACTGCGGATGGTGTCATTCAGCGAGCCGCAAATTTACGCCCGCGATCAATTTGTCGGCACGCGGTTGAAGGCCGACTTCGAAGGGATTTGGACCAAGGAAGGCCAGGCTCATTTTCGAATCAACAATGCCGGATTTCGAGACGTTGATCGTAGCCATGCGAAGCCGGAGGGAACATTTCGGATTGCCGTGCTGGGCGACTCGTACGTCGAAGCACTTCAAGTCCCGCTGGAAAAAGCGTTTTGGTCGGTGCTGGAAACTGAACTGGCAAATTGTAGTTTGTCGGGGCAGAAGAAAGTCGAGGTCATGGGTTTCGGCGTTTCAGGTTTCGGAACCGGCCAGCAATTGCTGATGCTACGGCAGTACGTTTGGGACTATGACCCTGACATGGTGATTCTGCTGATGTGTCCGCGCAACGATCTGGCCGACAATTCGCGCCAACTCACCAGCAATGTTGTCCGGCCGTTTTTTTCGCTGAAAGACAATCAGCTCGAATTGGACAACAGCTTTCGGCAACACCCTTCCTACATTCATGCAGGCAAGGCTTCGACACGCTTTAAGGTTGCCTGCATCAATCGCAGCCGCGTGTTGCAGCTTTATAGCCGGATTCGCAATGAAGCAGGGAGCGACGACGCAGAATCGACGAGCCAAGCAGACGCAGCCAATATGTGTTACGTCGAGCCCGAGACAGCCGCGTGGCGGGATGCCTGGAATCTCACAGAACGGCTGGTCGTTGAAATTCAAAAGGGAGTGCAGCAACGCGACGTGCAGTTTCTTCTGGTCACCGCTTCAAGCGAAATTCAGGTTGACCCCAGACAATCGGTTCGCGAGGAATTTAGAAAACAGCTGGGCGTTGCCGACCTGTTTTACTTCGAGCGGAGAATCGAAGCACTTGCGACTCGTAACCGGATAACGGCCATCTGTCTCGGCGAACCGATGGCTCAAGTCGCACAAAAGGAGAATTCGTTTCTCCACGGTTTCCCCAACACTGCAAAGGGCCGAGGACATTGGAACGCCGATGGTCACCGGCTTGCAGCGAAATTGATCACCGAGAAACTTTGCGGTGGATTCCAACGACCTTCTACCCCAGATGAATCGTTGCGGTAATTCATCATCATCGCCCCTGTTCTTGAAAACGGTTGACCGCCTTCTCGAAGAGTGCCGTCACCCGTTCAATGCCGGATTCCGCCGAATATCGTTCCACAATTTGGGTGCGGGCTTCCGCACTGCGTTGCTGCCATTGCGGATGATTTGTTATTGCATCGTCGATGGCCGCAGCCAGCGCCGACGGATTTTCGACGGGAACCAATCCACCCAATTGGCCGCCTTGCAAAATCTCGCTGGGTCCGCTGGGGCAATCGGTCGATAGCACGGGAACGCCGCACAGCATCGCTTCCACCAGCGCGTTGGGCATTCCCTCGTACCGCGACGAAAGCACAAACAGATCAGAGTCGCGATAAATTGGCAGCGGGTTAATATGAAACCCGGCCAAGCGGACGTGATCTTGCAAGCGAGCTTCCCGTATTTGCACTTCAAACTGCGATCGGCTCTCTCCAGTCCCCAAAATCACGAGCGACAGCTGCTGGTGGCCGTACTCGTAGACGACCTTGCGTGCCGCCTCGATCAGGACATCGAAACCTTTCTGCCGATGCAATCGGCCGGCAGCTACGACGCGAAAGTGATCCTTGCTTCGTTCATCTTTCCCGGGAAGCTTTTCACGAGACATTCGGTCGATCTGATCGACGTCGTAAAAGTTGTAGACGGTCTCGATTCGATTCAATGGAATGCGGTGATAGTCGGCAGCTGCGATGCGCACACCGTCGGAGACGGCGGCAACAATATCTGCATCGCGATAACTGTTTCTCAACAGCCGTCGCTTGATCATCCGGAATTTCTCCGGATTGGTTTCGAAATCGAGTTTGGGATCGGTCACAATCACAGAGATCCGCGGCGTCGGACGCAGCCGCGTTGCTGCTGCGGTCAGCATCGTCATGTGATACGTTCGATCGTAGATGACGTGAATCTGCCGTTCGTCGAGAACGCTGGCCAGGTCGCGCGCACGCAGCCGAAAACCTGCTCCCGGGAGTTTGCCGATTTTGGCGGTGTTTCGCCTTTCGAAGATATGAACCGGGACATCGGCAGGAACTTCACTGAGCAGTTCGCCATGATCGAAAACAATGTACAACTCCGGTTCAAACCGCTCGCGATCGAGATGCGTCAAGATGCCAAGAATCTGCCGTTGGCTGCCGCCGCCCGACATTTCGTAGATCGCGAACAGCACGCGTTGTTTCATATTTCACACTCCGACAGCCGGGCCGATATTCGATGCTTTAGCGACTATAACTATCGCCACAATAGCGGGTTTGTGGAGACGTTTGCATTGCCGGGGATGAATTTGGTAGACGAAACGTGGTACATCATACGTCCAATGCATTGGACCGGGCCGTTTGTGCGATTGTTGCGCGAACGGTCCGCGTTCCGTACCCATTTGACTCCACCTGAGGTTATGCATGCCGAACGTTTCTGCGACCGCTAAGAAGATTATCACCAATATCGAGCGGGTCATTGTCGGCAAGCGACAGGAGATTCTGCTGGGAGTTGTTGCCTATTTCTCCGAAGGACACATTCTGCTGGAAGATGTACCGGGGGTTGCCAAGACGATGCTGGCCCGCGCGTTGGCGGTCAGCGTGGGCTGCAGTTTCAGCCGCATTCAGTGCACTCCCGATTTATTGCCGAACGACGTCACCGGCGCATCGATCTTCAATCCGAAGACAACCGAATTTGAGTTTCGCGCCGGGCCGTTGTTCACGCAGATTCTGCTCGTCGATGAAATCAACCGCACGACTCCCCGCACACAGGCAGCGCTGTTGGAGGCGATGGCCGAAAAGGGGGTGACCGTCGATGGTGTGACATACGAGTTGGAGTCGCCGTTCCTGGTCATCGCCACGCAGAATCCCGTCGATCACGAAGGAACGTTCCCGTTGCCCGAAGCGCAACTCGACCGTTTTCTGATCCGCTTGAGCCTCGGCTATCCAAGTCACAAAGACGAAGGTCATTTGCTCGACCGCATTCAGCACGAACATCCCATCGACACATTGCAGTCGGTGGCGTCGGCCGATGAACTGTTGGGCTGCCAGCAGGCCGTCCGCTCGGTGCACGTCGATCCGAAGATTCGCGATTACATTCTCGACATTGTACACGCCTCGCGCGAGCACGAAGACGTCGCGCTCGGCGGGAGTCCGCGGGCGTCGATTGCGCTGTATCGTGCGGCACAAGCGATGGCCGCCGTTCGCGGTCACGATTTCGTTTTGCCGGACGACGTCAAACGGATGGTCAAACCGATTCTGTCGCACCGTTTGATTGTACGGCCGGAAAGTCGGCTACGAAAAGTGACGGCCGACCAGATTGTCGAAGACATTGTCGCCGACGCTCCCGTCCCCGTGACACCCAGCGGAGCCTCACGCCGATGAGATGGATTCTGGGGGCAATAGTCCTGCTGATTGTCGGCGTCGTATTTCAGTTGGGGCTGTTGGTGTATGCCATGTACGTACTGCTGGGCGTGTTGCTCGTCAGCCGCTATCTGGCGCGGCAATGGATCGACAGCGTCACCGCCGAACGCGAATGCAGTCGGCTTTCGGCACAAATTGGCGAGAAGGTGGCCGTCGTATTGACGCTGCGCAACACCGGTTGGCTGGCCGTTCCCTGGTTGATTTGGGAAGACTCGCTGCCCCGCGACGCGCTGGCCCAAAAGCCTCCGCGAATCAAGACGGAGAAACGCCGCTACGGCATCATCCGCTTGCGGGCCGGCGGCGAGGCAGTGCGTCTTTACCAAGTGAACTTCCTCATGCGGGGCTACTACCAGTTTGGGCCGTTGATGCTCGAAACGGGCGACCTGTTCGGCCTGCATCGATGTTACAAGGTGTTGACCGATCCGCATTTCATCCTCGTTTATCCAAAGGTTCTGCCTCTCACCGGTTACGACGTCGCCTCACGTCGCCCGATCGGCGAGGTGCGGATGACGCATCGGCTTTTCGAAGACCCGACACGGATTTCCGGTGTGCGGCCATACGAGCGGGGCGATCCGCTCAGCCGAATTCATTGGCGGGCGACGGCGCGCACCGGTGAGTTGCATTGCAAGACGTATGAGCCTTCGACCATCGCCGGCGCGACCATCCTGCTCGACTTTCACCGCGACCGCTACACCGGCCGCACTGAACCGCATCGTTCGGAACTCGCGGTGACGGCGGCTGCTTCGCTGGCGAACGCCGTTTACCAGATGGGCCAGCAGATTGGCATCGTCACCAATGGTCGCGATGCAGCCGATCGGATTCGCGAGGAAGGTCATCGGCAGGACTTCGCCACCCGCAACACCGCCCGCGAGACAATTGGCATGAGCGAAGACAGCGATCGCTTGCGGCCGGTCACGGTGACGACGCGCCGCGGGGCGGATCAACTGATGCAACTTCTGGAAACGTTGGCGCGGGTTGAACTGACCGACGGGCTGACGTTTCCGGAACTGGTGATCGAAGCCGGCAACCGCATGCCGCGCGATGCCACAGTCATCGCGATACTTTCTGATGTGCCGCCGGAAACGGCCATCGCGCTCGGGAATTTGCGTCGCCGGGGATTCGCCGTGACCGCCGTTCTTGTCATGTTCGACGATGAAGCGCACTACCCCGATTGCATGGGCCGGTTGTTGGCCGAGCGGATCGACGTTCGTCGCATCGAGGATGAAGCCAGTCTGTCGAATCTCTGTGCCGAGCAGGTGACCGGTTAACCCAATGGCCAAAGCACGCCGACAAAAAACACTTGCCGATTACGCCGTAATCGCCATCAGCCCGGCGCTGATTATGTTGCTGGTTGGCAGTCTGGTGTTCTTCCTGCTGGAAGCGACCTACGGCGGGCAGTGGGAAGGTCGGCTGCGGTGGATTCTGTTCTGGTTCGTGTTTGCCTCGGTGCTGGTGGCCCGCATCGCCATCGTCGAAGGTTCACATCACGCCGCCATTTACGGATTGGTCCTGGCGGGGGCGACGTCGCTCGTAATTTTCAAGTTCGTCGATTTTGCGCTCGGGGCAATCTGTCTGCTCGGCGTCATCTGGTGGTCCACCAACAAGCTCACCTGGGACTGCACGCTGATCGACGAGAGTGAAGATGCATCGGGCGAAGGGTTGCTACAGGCCGCCGGTCTCGATGAGAAAACGGAATCGGCGAGCGAAGACGAAGCGAATGCGATTGAGCCGGCACATAAACCAACCGTGTGGGAATCGATTGCGAGCGGCGTTTCCAAGAAACGTAACAAGCCGCACGCGCCCGGTTTGTGGGTCGTCTATTTCGCACTGGCCGCGTTGCCGTTGTTTGGCGTGGGACAGTTGTTGATTCCCGTGGCGGAAGCAGGCCGAAGGCGGTACGCACTGCAATTGCTTGCCGTTTACGTTGCCGCGTCGTTGGCGTTGCTGATGACCACCAGCTTTCTCGGGCTGCGGCGGTATCTGCGTCAACGGCGAATGAAAATGCCGTTGAGTATCGTCGGCACGTGGCTCGGCGTCGGGGCGGTTTTGATCGTGCTGGTGCTGGGAGTTTCCATTCTGCTGCCGCGCCCCAACGCCGAATATTCGGCCACCGCAATGCTCGATGAGTTGGCAGGAAAAGAACAGCAGGCATCCTGGTTCGATTTGCTGGGTGGAGAAGGTGCTGAAGGAGAAGGACAGCGATCCGGGGAAGGGGAAGAGGGCGAACCGGGAGAAGACGACGGCGACGATCAACAGGATGGCGACGGGGAAGAAAAAGGAGAAAACGGCAAGCAGGACGGCGAAGGCGGACAGGAACAAAAGAAGGACGCTGCCCAAGGAAACGGTCAAGGAAAAGACGGTGAAGGCGGCAATGGTGAAAAGGGCGACAAGCAGAACGACGGAGACGGAGACGCGAAAGGCGCCGGTGAGCAACAGGGTGGTGAGCAACAGGGCGGTGAAGAAGGCGGCGAAGAGGGAAAAGAAGGTGAGCAGGGAGAGGACAACGCTGAACAGGGCGAACAGCAAGCGGGCAACCAACCGCCACCACCATCGCCCGATGCTGCGTCATCAACAATGGCTTGGTTGGCGAACGCCGGTAAGTGGATAATCTATCTGCTGATTGCCCTCGGCGTCGGTTGGTATGTGATCCGAAACCGAGCGCGGCTGCTGGCAGCGCTCGGGCAATTGTGGCAGCAGCTGATGAACCTGTTCGGTCGCTCGGCCGCCGACGAACGAGACGACACACAACCGGCCGAAGAATTTCGCCCGCCGCCACGATCGTTCGCTTCATTTGACAATCCGTTTCTAACCGGCGCGGCCGGCGGCATGCAACCGGCGGCATTGGTCGTCTACACATTCGAAGCGCTGGAAGCCTGGGCCTACGAACAAAACCTGCAGCGACCCGCCGAACAAACGCCCATCGAATTCGGCAGCACGCTTTCGGATCGTTACCCCGACATGTCATCGGCCGTTGCCCACGCCTGCCGCCTCTACGCCCGCGTCGCCTACTCCGAAACAATCCCCGGCCGAAGCGCAACAGCGAAGCTGGAGAAACTCTGGCAGCAGATGTCGGCAACGACCCGAACCATGTCGGGGGCGGTCGATGGTTAACCCGACTTGTTTTTCTTGAGCAGCGGCAGTGAACTGTATCAATTACAAAACGCGGGCGAGACGAAACAGCAGGGAGAAACCAATGAACGCAACGCTTTTCACCGACGTCTCGATCTTCGACGGGACAGGGAGTGATCCGTTTGCTGGTGAGGTGCTTGTTGAGGGAAACCGGATTGCGAAAATTGCAACTGGTGAGCAGCGGATTGATCGGAGCGAGGGGGTTGCGGTTGTTGATGGGGAGGGTGGATGTTTGATGCCGGGGCTGGTTGAGCCGCATGGGCATATCTCGTTTACCGATGTTGCGGCGTTGAAAGACCTCGGCGAGATTCCGCCGGAAGAACACGTCCTGAAAACGATGCACAACGCGAAGCGGTTGTTGGACAGCGGCTTTACCAGTGTGTACTCGGCGGCCTCGGCGAAACCGCGTCTCGACATCGTCATTCGCAACGAGATCGACGCCGGTCGCATTCCCGGCCCCCGTATGCGGGCGGCTTCTCCCGAGATCACCTCCACGGGCGGTCTGGGTGACGAACGGCTGGCGCATCTGTATCGGCAGGGGTTGGAGATGATTGCCGACGGCCCCGATGAGATGCGCAAGACCGTGCGGTATCTGATCCGCGAGGGCGTCGATAGCATCAAGATCAACCTTTCCGGCGACGCCTTCGTGCGACCGGGATTTGAAGAACAGTGTGCCTACAGCGATGCCGAAGTGGCCGCCGCCGCCGAAGAGGCGCACGATCGCGGTTGCTGGTTGGCCGGTCATGCCCGGGCAGACGGGGCGGTCCGATTGGCGTTGAAACACAACTTCCGCGTCATTTATCACTGCGACTACGCCACGCCGGAAACCATCGACTTGCTGGAAGAGGCCAAGGACAGAATCTTCCTGGCCCCGGCCATCGGCATTATCTACGCGACCGTTTACGAGGCGGGCGACTGGAGAGTCACTCCGGAAGTCGTCGAGCGGATGGGCCTGATTCCCATGCTGGAGCACTGCCAGAAAGTGCACCGCGAATTGCACAAGCGGGGCCTGCGCATTTTGCCGGGGGGCGATTATGGTTTCGCCTGGAACCCCAACGGAAACAACGCCCGCGACCTGGAGCACTTCGTCACCATGTTGGGATACACCGGCAACGAAGTTCTCAGCGCGGCCACACAACTCGGCGGCCAGATTATGGGCATGGGCGATGAGTTGGGGCTGATCAAGGAAGGCTACCTCGCCGACCTGCTGCTGATCGACGGCGACCCGACTCAGGACGTCACGCTGTTGCAGACTCGCGACAACCTGCTGATGATCATGCAGGACGGCCAGTACCACAAGCCGCCGCGTCCCGGCAAATCGTGATTTCCGTCTCGGCCTGTTTGAAATAGTTTGAAAATGCCGACACGAAAACCGCGACGGGTGTCGTTGACGCCGCATTTGAAAAGAACAAGATCGCCTTCTCTGTTCTGAGATCGTCTCGTCCCCCGCGCGCAAATAACTCCTCGGCTTGAGCGACATTCTCGACGATTCCTTTCGACGGCTTCGATAGTTAACTCCTCACCTGAACCACGCCGGGTTGCGCTTGCAGATCTATCGGTTACTCCGCCACTGTTGCGCTATTGGCGGCGCACGCTACGACATGACGATGCACGACTATTTCTTGCACCAGCCGTTGTGATTGGCGGTTGTAAGGAACTCGTGTGCGAACTGCCGAATCAGTCCGAGGTGGGCGTTTTTCGCGTAGTGTGGCACTCCAGTCGTAAACGGATACTGTCCCCCTCCTTTAGGGTCCACCGTTAAGCTAGGCCCATACTCCCCAGCACAGAGAATTTCGTAGTATTCTTCCAGCTTGCTGTCGACATGGGCACCTCCATCCTTGTTCGCAGCGCTGCAGATGATCACGCGTCGGGTGTACGATTCGCCGCCGTGCGAGAAAACAGATTCAACGTTCCACCAATCCGCCTTCGGGATCGCATTGAACTCGTTTCCGAGTAGCGGCCGAACCCAAACCGGTGAGGGTGATACGGGTCTGATTTCGTGGGCGAGATAATCCTGCCAGTCACCATGCCCACGGGATGTCGATAGGACATCGATACCATTAAGTCCCATGTGACTCAACAATGATGTGCTGCTGCGAGTATCGTGCAGAAATACCCTGAGCGACGTTGCCAGTCGAAGTGCTTCTTCCTCATGACCGTTGTCGAACATCTCGCACGACCGAGCCAGAAACCCCAGTTGTTCCTGAAATTTCTTGTCTATGCGTTGGTCGTCTGCTGTAGGCACGTGCGACTCCTGTTCCACGTTACGGCTGAATGTGACATTCCGTTCGACACTCGTAGCCATTAAAGGTTCGACCGGGCTCACAAACTCACCGAAAAAATATACGTCCCACTGAGAATTGCCAACCGCTGCTGACCTGATAGTTCCGTAGGGTGCGTCAAGGTTTTCCGCAGACGCACCGCATTGGGTCTGTTGATGATGCTCGCAACCGACGCGATCCGGGTGGCCGATGGGACGGCGTCTTGACTTCTTGTTGTGTCGACCGTCGTGACGGTGCGTCGGCGCAAAACCTTGACGCACCCTACTTGTTCGGCCAATGCTCAACATGGCTTATCATTTCGGCACATTCGCACGCATGAAGTTGGCGATGTGTTGGATTGACTGGCGGGCTTCGGGGAGTAGGGGTTCGTGGGATTGGAAGACGTGGAACATGCCTTTCCAGACTTCGAGCTTGACCTGGTTGCCGTCGGACCGGGCCTTTTTCGCCACGCGAATGGCGTCGTCGCGGAGCATTTCGTGTTCGCCGACTTGAATCAGCAGCGGCGGGATGTCGGCGTAGTTTCCGAAGACGGGTGAGGCGTGTGGATTGCGGATGTCTTTCTTTTCCAGATAGTGATCTCGGAAGACCGGCATGGTTCGCGCACTGATGATCGGATCGTGAACGGTCTTCAACGACTCGCTCTTAAACGTCCAGTCGGTGGTTGGTGACAGGGGGATGCCTCCGGCCGGGAGAGTCATTCGGCGGTCGCGCAGCGCCAGCAGTGTCGCCAGAGTCAGGTTGCCGCCGGCCGAATCGCCGGCGACGAATGTGGCCTTGGCGGGGCCAGGTCCGGAGGGGCCGTTGGTGGTGATCCATTTGTGAGCGGCAACACAATCGTCGAGTCCGGCGGGGAAAGGGTGTTCCGGTGCCAGTCGGTAGTCGGGCAGCAGCACTGCACACTTTGCTGCCGCCGAGATGTGGGCGGCCAACGGGAGATAATACCCGCCCGATCCCGAGACAAAGCCGCCGCCGTGCAGATACAGCAGCCGCACATCGGGGTCTGCACCCTTTGCGACAACCCATTCACAAGGGATCTTCCCGATCATCAAGCGAACGAGTTTCACACCTTTGATGGTCGGCTCGCGGCGCGTTCCCATCCCCCGACGCAACGCTTTCATGTTGAAGTCGGTTGTGCCGAAGGGCGTGCGTTTTTGCAATCTCTGCAGGTAGGCAACGCCTTCCGGCGAGACTTTCCGCTGCTCGTCCGCCGCTTTCGTTTGCGGTCGGCTCTCGTCAACGGCAAACGCGCCGACTGCGAACACAAGAATCAAAGACAGGGAACTGGCAAAGCGTTTCATCGCGGTTCTCCGAAGTTGTGACGGGCCATGCGTTGATGGTATCCCGACCATCGCAGACAAAGCCAGCCAGCGGCTGTGACTTCGATTCCGAATCACAACCGCCGAATCCAGTTGGCCGACAATGGTACATCAGCGTCGGTTCCCGTAGACTGTTGCAACGCGTTTGCCGCAAGGTGTCTTCTTGCGGTCACTTGAACGTCCCGTTGCAGGAGACGGCAGATGGCAACCACTTCGGATCTCGTGATCGAAGTCAACGATATTCGCAAGACGTATGTTGATGGACTTTTTCGCCGCCGTCGCGTGGAAGCGCTCAAGGGTGTGTCGCTTCAGCTTGGACGGGGTGAGGTGTTCGGTTTACTCGGGCCGAACGGAGCCGGGAAGACCACGCTGATTAAAGTCCTGCTCGGCATCGTGCGCAAGAGCGGCGGGCGGGCTTCACTGTTGGGAAGTCCGATCGGCAATCGGCGCAGTCGCAGCCGGGTCGGCTTTCTGCCGGAGAGTCATCGTTTCCCCCAACACCACACCGGCCTGACGGCGTTGGAACATTTTGGCGGTTTGAGCGGTATGTCGCTCCGCGAGATTCGTCAGAAAACGCCCGGCCTGCTCGAAATGGTGGGACTCGGTGAGTGGGGCAAGACGCCGGTCAAGAAATATTCGAAGGGCATGCAACAACGTCTGGGGCTGGCGCAGGCCATGATCCACGATCCGGATCTGTTGATTCTGGATGAGCCAACCGATGGCGTCGATCCGGTCGGCCGCAAGGAAATGCGCGACATCATTCAGCGGCTGAAAAACGACGGCAAGACGATCTTCATCAACAGTCACTTACTGCAGGAAGTGGAACTCGTCTGCGATCGCGTGGCCATTCTGGATAAGGGCCGTGTCCGCCGTGAAGGGAGCATCGACGAACTGACGAACGTTTCCGACGCCGAGTGCACGTTCCGATTGCTGACGACGGAGAAGGCAGCCCGGGAAGCGCTGTCCGGCCATTCGATCACGCGGGCGGTGGTTCAATCGCCGAAACTGGTTGTTGTGACGGTTGCCGACGCGGATCAGGCTGCATTGGATCGCTGCATCGACGATCTACGCAAAGCAAGGATCAGCATCGCCTCGATCTTCAAAGCGCAACGCACCCTGGAAGATGCGTTCATGGAGATTATGGCCAATTCGTCGGCGGCTGGCGGTTCAGAGATGGCGGAAGAACTGGAGATTGTGGAATGAGACCGTATCTGGCGATTCTCAAAGATTCGTTTCGCGAGGCGATCGCCTCGCGTGTACTGTTGGTTTTGTTGATCGTGACAACGCTGGTGTTGTTGGCCATCGTGCCAATTTCGCTGACGGAAAAGCACCGCTCGCAGTTTCAAATGGGTGACTTTCCCAACCCGCCGGCATTGGTAGCCGCAATCCGTCGGCAAACGCAAGCGGAAGGACCGTCGCCGGGAAAACAGATCATCAAGCTCGCCAGCTTCGGTCGCGGGCGGCCCGGTGATGACGACGACGCTCCGCGCGGCGAGCAGATTCTCGCCCGGGGAAGCTCTCAACCGCTGCTACTGGTCGCCTACTTACAAACGGTTCTCGACAAACCGGAATTTTACGAACCGGCGGCATGGGAAGGACTGGAACTTTCCGAAGAGACGGCGAGCCTTACCAAGACCGACGCTGCGGACCTTTCGGCAGAGGAGATCAGACGCCGGAATCGATTACTGCTGGAGGCCGCCTACCCGCAATTGATTTCCAGTGACACGGCCCGCGAGGTGTACCTGGGTTATGCGACGTATCAGGTGAGTTTTCCGCTGCCAGTTTCGAAGGACGGTGCGCTGGCCTGGACGCTGGATTTCTTCACCGATTACGTCCTCGGCGTTTTCGGCATCATGATCGCGATCCTGGTGACGGCCTCTTCGATTCCCAGAACGTATGAGGCGGGCGCGGTTGATTTGCTATTGAGCAAACCGCTCTCGCGAAGCGGCGTGTTCCTCACCAATTTTGTTGGCGGTTGCGCGTTCATTCTGCTCATCACATCCTATTTGATAATCGGCATGTGGTTGATTGGCGGGTTACGGCACGGCTACTGGAATCAGCGGTTCCTGCTGTGCATTCCGCTGCTGTTATTCCTGTTCGCGATTTATTACAGCGTCTCGGCATTGATTGGCGTGATCTGGAAAAACGCGATTGTGAGCATTTTTGTTACCGTGGCATTTTGGTGTTTTTGTTTTCTTATGTGGATGGTCAAGTCGGGTGTCGAAACAACGATCATGGACCCGCAACGGCTGATCCGCCTGGTCGCCGTCGATGATACGCTGCTCGCGACCAATCAGGGATTCGGCTTTGGTGCCAACCGACAAACGAAGATATGGGGTGAGGACACTCAGACGTGGCGGCCGGTGCTTGCGCCATCAAGCGCCCCGGCTGGCAGAGGTGGATTCACAATTTCGACTGCCAGCGCGCCGGTGTTCGACCCGCACAAGAAACGTCTGTTGATTATCGATATGGCCGGCGACGTGATCGCGACAGCAGACGACGAGACAACGACGAATCGTTGTCTGTTTGTAGGCGATGAATCGGGCGACTGGAATCGCACGATGTGGGCCTACGTTCCCGACGACGTGATGAACGTGTTCGTCACTCACGATGGCCGGTACATCCTCGTTGGCGCGACCGGAATTTACGAGGTGAGTTCAACCCGCGAGGTGGCGAAACAGGCCAAACAGATCGATGCGAAAGAAGGCGTGAACGATCTGAACCGACCGATATCGAACTCCTTCTCGGCCATCGGCCCGGACAACTGGAGTCCGTACGGCGCGGTTTCCATGAACTCGCATACCGCCGCGCTCGCCGTGCTGCGCGGACAGAACCTGACGATCTATGAACTCGATCAAGATGGGCATTACAACCAGCAATCCTCAACAGAGCTGGAAGCTGACAACGCGCAACTGATCGCATTCGGTGATTCGGCTATCGGCATTTCGTTTGGAGACGGTCATGTCGCCGTGCATGACGCGAAGACGCTGAAGCTTCGCGAGACCTATCAGCCATTCGAGGAGAACCGCGTCGTTCAACTCAAAGCAGCGCCCGACGGTCGATGGCTTGCTGCGGTGTTCGAACATCGCCGGTTGTGGCTGTACGATGGCAGTAACAACACAGCATCGGAGCCGGATGTGGAGAATCAGGGAGACGTTTCGGCTATCGCCTTCACTTCGCAGGGCGGTCTCGCCGTCGCCACCAATTTTGACCATGTGAAGCAGTACGATCCCGAGTCGCTGGCGACGCTGCGATTGTTTCACCCCAGCCTGGAAACAGGACCGAGGATTTACTGGTACCTCGTGCGGCCGATTTACAGCATCTTCCCCAAGCCGGGGGAATTGGGCGATGTGGTCACCTATCTGGTCACCGAAAAACGCACCAGCAGCGATGCCGCTCAAGGCAGCCAGCCGGTCGTCAAACAGCTCAACATTTGGCAGCCGTTATTATCTAACGTTGCATTCCTCAGCGTCGTTCTCGCCTTGGCATGCCTCTACGTGCACCGCAAAGACTTTTGAGCGGTTGTCTAGCGATTCTCGTCAAGCAGCGAAAGGCCGCGTTTCCAGGCCGCTGATTCACTTTACACGTCGCAGATGATTCGCGTCTCACACGGCCAGCTCGACACGGTTTTTTCCGTCCTCGCCTCTGCACTTCCCATTCTGTTGTGCGCAATTCCATCCGACTGACATTAACATTATGGCATGCCGAACTGTTTTCTTTCTGAGGGAGATGGTGAAATGCCTGAAAAACTAACGCGGCGAGAATTCGGATACGATGCGGCGGCGGTAGTTCTGGGCGGAGCCATGGTTCTGCCAGTTGCGATTGCCGCCGGTTCGACGGAACAACAACAGAGGGCCACGCGCATGAAAGACGCTTGCAACTTTCAGTCTTCGTTTATGACTTGGGACTTTCCGTATACGAAAGACCCGCGGCCGCACGCTCGGCATAACATTCCCCACGGCAATTTGGCCCGGATCGATCTGGATGCACTGATTGACGTGATCGACGAGAACACGGGCGAGTCGGAACGGTTTGTGTTGATTGCGCCCTGCCGGACCGAATGGGTCTATGCCGAGGATCGTCTGTTTCAAATTCCCAGCGCCGAGTACCGCAACATTTATTCGCTGACCGAAGAACGTGGCATTCGGCAATCACTGACCGATGATGGAACTCGTTCAACAGGTCATCCCGTGACGGATAACTTTCGGTCACTGAAAATCGACATCAAAACGTACGCGCAAACGCGGCTGTTGAAAACGCCCACGGAAATCGTCAAGGCGACCGCCGAGAATCAGCCGCTCATCGGTCGCACGGAAATCCGTGAGCCGGGAACAAAGCGGCGATTCGTGCTGGAGTATCCGATCCGCACCATGAACTTTCAGCCGAAGACGGATTCCTTTCAAGTGGATACCGGGCCGATTCTCATGCCCGATTTCGGTGTCAAAGCCGAGAAGCCCATCGACCGACTGCAGATGGCATTCGTCGCATACAATCGCCTCGACCGGGCCGAGTTCCTGATTCGTCGCCCGACACCCGTAACTAACGAAGACGGCAAGGAGCTCTGCAAGGTTCTGCACTATTCGGAGTCCCGTGAGATTCCTGCGAAAACAGAGATTCTGGCCGGGGGAGGTGCCGTTTGACGTGTGTGGCCAATCGCGGTTGGGGATGTTCCTTTTGCCCAACCATAGAATGACGCCCGGTTTGAGGATATCATCAAGTGGGGATGTCAGTACGGCTGTTGGCTGACATTTGCCAGGTGTCGTTTGGCGCACAGGGGAGAATGACAATTGGACAGCGACGAAATTACAGTCAAACACGTCAGCCAGACGCTTGGGCGAATTACGCTGAACGATTTTCTGCCCGATGACAATCGGTTGCGGGGCATCAACGTGTTGAAACCCGTCCTGGCCTGTGTGACGGAGTCGATGGTGATCGACAAGGATGACTTCATTATCGGCCGCGGCAGCAAGGCGGATTTTGTGCTGAAGGACAAAGCCGTCTCGGCCCGTCATTCGCGAATTCGTCGAGTAGGAAACGACTGTGTGCTGGAAGACCTCGGCAGCAGCAACGGCACGTATGTGGACGGCGTTCCAATCGTTTCGTGTGTCCTCAAGGGGGGAGACATGGTGCAGTTTGGGCGCAATCTGTTCCTGTTCGATTGCCTGCTGGAATACGCCGAAACGAAGGGGCGAGCGGTTTGATGGATGATCTCACTGTACGATTCTGGGGAACGCGCGGATCGATTCCGACCCCTGGCCGCGAAACGGAAAAGTTTGGCGGCAACACCACGTGCATCGAAGTGCGCTATGGCGACGCTTTGATAGTGTTCGATGCAGGCAGCGGCATCCGCGAGATGGGGCTTTCCTGGATGCAGGAGTTTTCCGGAGAGAGCATTGATGCCAATTTGCTGTTCACCCACGTGCATTGGGATCACATCCAAGGCTTCCCGTTCTTCGGCTGTGCCTATCAGCCGCAGACCTCACTGACGATATACGGGGCGGAACGGCCGGGCGGTGGGATGCAGCAACTGTTGAGCGGGCAGATGAGCGGCGATTGGTTTCCCGTTCCACTCTCAGCAATGCAAGCGAAAATGGATTTCCGGACGGTGACCGACGAGTTCAAAATTGGTCCGGTCACCATCAAACCATTTCAATTGCCGCATCCTGGCGGTGCGCTGGGCTATCGCGTCGAAGCGGGCGACTCGGTATTCGTATTGGCGACCGATTGTGAACTGGATCAGGTTGCGACCAATCGTGATGAACTCAAGACCGACAATTTCAAACCGCGGCAATATGATAAAGAACTGCTCAAATTCTTCCGCGGCGCTCAATTGCTGGTCATCGACTGCCAGTACACTGACGAGCTCTACAAGAATTGCGTTGGCTGGGGACACAATTCGGTCGCCACGGTGGTCGATATCTGCGCGCAAGTGCACCGGGTATGATGGCCCTGTTTCACCACGACCCGCAAAGCACAGACGAGATGGTCACACGCATTACCGACACCGTCGCGAGACGTTTGAGCGCCCGAGGCGAACGCGTTCTGGTGTTCGGCGCCCGTGAAGGTTTGACCGTCAAAGCTCAATGGCCGACGCCTTCTCCCGCACCGCGAGGCGTTTCGTGAATCTGCCGCGATGATTGCCACGGTATTCTAACAGCCGTTCCCAGCAAATCTCCCGGGTGGCCGGGACTTCGTAAAGACTCCAGCCTCGGCCACCCGACGCCTGTTTGACCATCCGAAGGTTGCGTTTGCCGGGGGTAGGCGCGGGTGAGGTCGCCTCTTGTCCCTTTTGAAGGTTTTTCTTCAGGGTTATTTGAGGGCCTGGAGTCTTTTCAAGAAATTCTTGTCACCAGCCGAAGCGTACTCGTCTCTTGTATTATGAGAACACTGAGTATTGAGAGACCGCTGGCCCCGGAATTCTTCCGATGAAAACGACCACTCCTATCGACTTGTGCACAGCAACCGATTCTGAACTGATTCAGCTTTGCAGGCACGGCAACCAAAATGCCTATGGTCAGATCGTTGAGCGATATCAGACGCTGGCTTGCTCGGTCGGCTACAACTGCTGTGGCGATCTGGCGCTCAGCGAGGATCTGGCACAAGACGGTTTCATTCTGGCCTGGCAAAAGCTGGGCGATCTGAAAGACGACAGCAAATTCAAGGCTTGGATTTGCACCATCGTACGAAATCTGGCCAATCGATCATCGCAACGATTTGGCCGTAGCGTCACTCACGCTGCGGCACATCTGGATGCGGTGGTTGACATCCCCTCGGATATCGAAACTCCGGTCGAACGGGCCGTGAGCTTGGAAGAAGAGAAGTTGGTATGGCAAGCGTTGGCCGACGTGCCGGAGAATTACCGCGAGCCTTTGATATTGTTCTACCGTGAAGAGCAGTCGGTCGCTCGGGTCGCTGAGGCATTGGATTTGTCTGAGGATGCCGTGAAGCAGCGTTTGTCGCGAGGCCGGAAGATGTTGCGACAGCATCTGGCGGCAGTCGTCGAATCAGCTTTGGCCAATTCCAAACCGGCCAAAGCGTTTACCGGTGCCGTCCTGCTCGGACTTTCCAGCGCAACAGCAAAGTCGGCGGCAGCGGCTGGAGTCACGACGGCTACAGCAACCGTGGCAAAATCGGCTGCCGGAGTTGGAGCGGGAAGCGGACTGAGCAGTCTATTGCTCGGGCCGATCCTGAATTTGCCCGTGCTCGCCTGGTTGTTGAAGATCGCATTTGACGACACTCGTTCGGAACGAGAGCGGCGGTTGTTGCACCGCAACTTGTTATTTGGGTTTTGTGGTTTGGTTGTCTTCGCGGCTACCGTCTTTTCGTCGATTTGGTGGCAGCAGTACATCGAACCTCCCTTGTTGCGAGCGTGTTTGCCAGGCGCGATGATGGTTGTGTTCCTCATTCCCTGGATTGTCTTTAGTCGACAGATGGGAAAGCGAATCGAACGTATTCGCATAGAAGAGGGGACTTTCACTCCACCAAGGCCGCTCGTCGAATCCGAAAACGGCGGACCAATTGCCTTGAAGGTTTACGGACTCTTCTGCCTCAGCTCGCTGCTTGTGATGGCCGGGCCTGCCATCTTGCCGTTCGTAGCTCACGACTGGTTGGTCTTATTGGCGATGTTCGTCTCAGCGATCTGCATCAGTCTCATTGCAGCCCAAATCAGCCTTCGCCTGCCAAAGTGGTCATTCCAGTTGTTCGGTGCGGGGACCGGGCTAACAGCACTTGCGACGCTTGGCATCATGTTTTGGAGACAGAGTGTCTGGGCGTCAGCATTTGCCGACTTTCTGCCATGGTTCATCGGAACGATGTCGGCCCTCACCATGACTCAATTAATCGCGACCACAATTGCCTGGAAGCGAGCTTACGGCAAACCCAAGTCGCAGGGCGAAGGCCGGTAGAAGTCGAGCGAGCATGATTCCAGCCGGTTGATTAGTTCAACGAACTATTGTCGCTGGTTCTTCTTGCAGGAATCATCCAGCGGCACAGCTTTTCCTACGACATCGACGGGCTGGGTGAACAGGTAACGCCAGACATCTTCGTGCGCGTACGCACCGGTGTCGCTGTCTTTTTTGGCTCGGCCACCCGGTACTACCGAACTGTGAGCACGTCGTGCGTCGCCGTTGACATCGAAGTCGGTAATCAGGCGGCGCGTGTTTCCGAATGGCGCCTTCGACTCATCGACATTAACGATCGGACCGTACTTGTGCATTCCGAGCAGTTCCCAACTGCGGCAGTAGTGATCGCCGACCCAACCGCCATCAAGGACATGTGAGAATCCGAAATACCGGTTCTCCGGCGTGGCCGATGGCAGTGACTGCCACGACTGCAGCTGATCGCGCGGGCCGCAGAACGCCACCACGCGACTCACCTTTTGAAATTTAGCGAAGCGGGCGGCCGTGGTGGAACCGTGAGAGCTGCCGGCGATAATCACGTCATCCCAGCGAAGTCCGTTGCCGTCCTTCGTGAGAAAGTGGCTCCATCCGGCTTGCGGGTTCTCTCTTGCGAGCCACTTTACGAACTGATACGCCCGCTCCATCATTCCGTCCGGTTTGGGGATATCGACGTCATCGCTGATGTCGGTACCGGTTACCGCTTCCAGTCGGATGTTGCCTCGACAGTGTTCACCGACGGGATTCTCGCGGCAAGCAATCGAAAACCAGCGGTTGGCATAATGTACGCGAATCGCATGCAAACCGTAGGAGTTGATCCGGTCGAACAGTTGTTGATTGTGACTCATCAGCCAGATGACCAGTTTGCCCCGAGGGGCAACTCGCGTATCGACCGCCGCGTGCTGAATGTCGGCCGGCTTGCCGGCTTTTGTTTCGATCAGGAAACCGATCTCCGGGTGCGCTTTGACTCGCGAATCAATCTTGCTGGCCCGCGCCGTCAACTTGTAGTGCCGCGGTGAAGGATCGCGAAACTTCAGCTTCGACTGTGCTTCAGCGTCGCCGGCAAGAAATAGGCAGAACAGCAAGGCCGATGCGGCGGCGATCGTTCGAGGAATAGTTTTCACGGCAATGAGAATTCCAATTGGAGTGAATTACAATTTTAATGAATTAAGGGTGAATGGTGCCGAGATCACATCAGCGAGGGCCGGGGGCGTTGGTTTGGTCGGCCTGGCGATCTTCGCCGGGCGTGGTGCGGCGATAGTCTTTCACGCCTTTGAGCCGCTGCCCCGTCTTGCGATCAAAGGAGTCGCGCGAGATATCGGCGGGAACGCTGTCGTGCGTTTCGTCCATCCATCGGTCGAGCGTGTTGGCAAGCCGCTCTTGAACGGCCGCGTGTTTTCGCATGCCGGCCAGATTATGGAGTTGATTGGGATCGGACTTCGTGTGATACAACTCCATCGCCGGTCGCGGGGCGAGCAATGTTTCCGCTTGCGCTTTCGTCAACGTCCCTTGTTTCTGTCGGGCGAGTAACTCCTTGTGCGATGGTGATGCAACCGAGTCGGCCGGGCCTTGCCAGGCGAATTGGGGACGGAAGTTGCGAATCAGCAGATACCCGTCTCCACGGACTCCGCGACCGTGCGCCTCGTAGTCGTGCCAGTTGTGTTCGGAGAAGGCGAACTTTCGCGTTGTCGCCTTCGGATTTTTCAAAATGGGGCCGAAGCTGATACCCTGCATCGATGCGGCCGGTTTGATTCCGGCGGCTTCCAGAATGGTGGGGGCGATATCGATCACGCTGACGAGGCTGGATGAGATGCCGTGCGGTTTGATCGTGCCCGGCCAGTGTGCAATCAGCGGCGTCTTCATTCCCGAATCGTGCAATCGGGTTTTGGCGCGAGGAAACGGTCGCCCGTTGTCGGCCATCACCAACAGCAGTGTGTTGTCGAGTACCCTTTGTGTCTTGAGTTCCTTGACCACTTCACCAATGAAGAAATCAAACCGCGTCACCTCGTTGTAGTAGGAAGCGAGGTCGTCGCGTGTCTTCGGCGAATCGATGAGAAATGGCGGGACGACCACGTCGGCCGGCCGATGCTTTGAGCCGTAACGCTCGGCATCCCATTCGCGGTCACCATTCCAACCTCGGTGGGCATCGGTCGAAGCAAACCAGAAGAAGAACGACTGCTCGCGCGGGCGCTGCTTCACTTCTTTCACCCAGTTCGCATGACCTCCGGTA
>JABISG010000009.1 GCA_018699955.1 Planctomycetaceae bacterium
ATATGCGGCCCGTTCTGTTCAACAGGACTTCGCTACGCTGCGCCCTGTTGAACAGAACGTGTTACCTGAACCCCGATTCTCTCACTGAGGGTGGTACAAAGATCGGGGGTAGGCCAGTAGAATATGTGAAACTTAGACAGCACCACCGGTGGAGTTCCCAACACGTGCCTATTGTGAATGACGATGAGACTGCCTTTTTATGCCTGATGGACGAGTTGCAATCAGGATCTGAAGAGGCTGCAAAAGAACTGCTCAGGCTGTACGGCGACCACATTTACCGTGTCGTTCGGCAGAGACTGCACCGGCGGATGCGAGCGCGTTTTGATTCGGCGGACTTTGTTCAGATCGTCTGGAAGTCCATTTTCGCAAATATCGAAGTTCTCTCGAATTTCAGATGCCCGGAACAATTGATAGGGTTTCTGGTTCGTATAAGCAGCAATAAGGTCATCGATGAAGTTCGTCGCGCCCTCATAATGCAGAAGGCCAACGTCAATCGGGAATGTTCACTCAACGATTCGCGGGCCGGCACCCAACCGGAAGTACCGGCTCGGGGAGACACTCCCAGCGAAGCCGCAATGGCCAAGGAGTGGTGGAGTCGGATTACGGAGAACCAACCTGCTCATTACATAGAAATCCTCGCGCTGCGAGCTGAAGGGGCCACGTTCCAGGAAATTGCGAGGGAAATGAATTTGAATGAGCGTACTGTTCGCCGCGTCGTTCGGAAGATCGCAACTGAATTGAGCCTGCCATAAGTGCATCCATGTCCGTAGAACTACAAGAATCCTTGGATTCCAAATCGAGCGCGGCGGCGAAGCGGATTGCGTCGGAGCTTCTTCGACAACATCCGGCTGATGTTCCGTTCGACGCCAAGGGCGTACTTGCGGAACATCCGGAGCTGTCGCAGCATCGCTCCGTCATCATCGATCTGGCATACGAAGAGTATTGCCAGAAGATTGACGCAGGCGAGAAGGTTTCACCGGGGGAGTTCATTGATCGGTTCCCGATGATCCAGCGTTCATTGCGACGCCTGCTAGAGGTTCACAAATTCATCCACAGCCACGCCCCGATTCTGAATGGTTCCGAAAGCGTTCGCTGGCCGCAGATCGGCGAAACTGTTCTGGGATTTCACATTGTCGATGAGTTGGGCCAGGGGGCTTTCTCACGGGTTTTTCTGGCAAACGAACCAGGCTTGGGCAACCGGGCGATTGTCCTGAAAATCTGCCAGGGTGGCCGGAAGGAAGCAGATCTGCTGGGGACGCTTCAGCACCCGAACATCGTACCGGTGCACTCCGTACAGGCAGACGACGAAACCGGCCTGACAGCGATCTGCATGCCGTATCTGGGCCGGACGACGCTCTTCGATTTGGTCGACGTTGTTTTCAGGGACGGCTCCGTTCCCCAAGCGGGGCAGTCGCTGCTCGACGCCGTCGCAACCATCAATGGAGAATCGGTTCATCCGGCAAGTGAGCATCGTGTCGGGAGTCGTTTTTTCCAAACCTCTTATGTCGATTTGATTGCCGGTGTTGGCGCTGAACTGGCCGATGTGTTGGCTTTCACTCACGAAAAGGGCTTTTGTCACGGTGACGTCAAACCGTCGAACGTGCTGCTGACCTCCGAAGGCCGCGCATTGCTCTTCGATTTCAACCTTTCCTATCTTGAGCAAGGCGACACGAGGGCATTCGGTGGAACGCTACCCTATATGGCTCCAGAACTCCTGCAGGCATTCGGTGCGGCAAGGCATGGGCAGGTCGCGTCCCCGGACGGCCGATCGGATATTTATTCACTGGGAGTCGTGCTGTATGAGTTGCTATGCGGCGTTCATCCCTTTGGCTCGATCCCGGGCGACTTGCCGAGTGAGCAGATTGCAGAATACCTGCTGAAAAGTCAGGAACAAGGGCCGCGCCCGATCTCACAGTTCAATAAGGATGTCGATTCCCGGACGGCGCAGCTGGTGGAATCCTGCCTGTCGTTCTCTCCGGGCGATCGCCCCGCAACCGCCCGGCTGTTGGCGGATGCTTTTCGCCAGCAACTTTCGGTCAAACAGCGATTTTCCCGCCGGCTGCGTGTCCACAAGCGAATTGCGATCGGACTGGCTGCTGTCGCCCTGTCGCTGATCATTTACCTGGGGGTCGCCTGGGCCACGGATGTGCCGCCGTTACGTCAGGGAAAGATGGCATATGTGGAAACGCGTTACGTCGATGCAATCGACTGCTTCAGTTTGGTTTTGGCTGACGATCCCTCTCACACGGACGCGCTACGATACCGAGGCCGCTGCTATATCGAGCAGGAACAGTTCGACAATGCGCTTGACGACTTTACCCGGTTCAAGAGCGCCGGTGGCGACACTCAAGAAGTCGATGCTCTCGTGCAGCAGTGTCACAGCGAAATGGCGGACCTGAGTTACGACAGCGGCCAGACGCTATTCCATGCAAAGAAATACAAGCAATCCGAGGAACAGTTCAACCAGGCTTTGGAGTACTCCCCCGGTAATCACGCGGCGAGGTTTCTGCGCGGGCGTTCCCTTATGCTGTCCGGCTTCTTCGAACCGGCGCTTGAGGATTTCAAATCGATCCCAACCGAACACGCCGACGTCCGCATCACGGCGTGTATTGGCTACTGCCGAGCAGCGATCATTTTTCAAAAAAGTCAACCGCGGGTCTTATACATTTCACCGATGGAGTACTTCAAGAAGTCGTTTGGCCCCGGAATCTCTCCGGCGGCCATCGAAAACAACCTTGCCTTCTGCCACTTGCAGAGGCGGCAGATCGATTCGGCGGAAGAACATCTGACGAACGCGATCGGTCAAGATCCGGGGAATCTTACCGCGCACTTCCAGATGGCAAAGATGCAGCATCTACGTAGCGCTGCAGAAACCGGTAATGGCAGGGAAGCCGTGCTCGCCTGCATTCGTCAGGCGATGGACGAAATCGAAATGGCAATCCAGCTCGCGACACCAGACGCGGCTGACGACGTTCCGCTGTCGGAACTGCATTTCGAGGCGGCTTACATTTTCAGCTCGGCGGCAAAATATGCAGGGGATGCTAAAGAAGAAGCGGCATACGCCGAAAGTGCGAGTCAGCACTGGGGAATCGCTTTGAAGAACGGACTCGATCCCGCACGGGGTGAAAAACTCCGTTCGATCAACCCCGAACTGCAACTCGATGACGATCCTCCAGGGAACGCGATTCCCACAAGCCGCGCTGCTCGTTCGCGGGCTCCGATTGGGTTAGTTGATCCCCTGTCGAACGTCGACGACGAGCTTTCTCCGCCGCGTTAGCCGCCCTCCATTTCCGACGGCGCGCAAAGAATTGCTGGCAACCAGCTTGCCCTGCCTGCGGCGAGGCTCTCCTTTGTCCCCCTGCCTCCCTTGATGCCCGCTTTCTGCGCCGATTCTCGATTCGAACACGCGATTCCGAAACTGATGAAATCCGGCCCGCCCGGACTTTGAGGTTTGATGAAATCGCGTACCTGCCCCTGCGGTGACGCGTACGCTATAGGTGCGCGCGTCCGATTGTGACACCACAATTCCACATCGCCGAACTCTTAAGTCGGGTATCGTGTGAGGCCGGCGCTCTCCACTTTTTTACCTGTTCTCCGAAAGGTCAAGAACAATGAAAGTCTCTCTACTGAATTTCCACACACACTGCCACAGACTGCTGAACTGTTGCCGGAATGTTTCCGTGCCGACAGCGCGGAGCATCCGCCCCACGATGACTCGTCGCTTTTGCGCGATGACGCTCGTCACCGCGATCGTTTTGCTGGCGGCCGGCGTGGATGCATCCGCCGGCGATCCCCCATTCGCGAACGACGACTTGGGAGAGACGACGATTAACACGCCCGTGGTGATCGACGTTCTGGCCAACGACGTCGGCGTCACTGCGCCAATCGATCCGACGACCGTCGAAATCGGGACGGCGCCGTTTGACGGGACTCTCGACGTCGATCCGGTGACCGGTGCGGTAACCTACACTCCCAATGCCGGTTTCTACGGCTGGGACTATTTCGATTACACCGTCGAGGACGAAGACGGAGAAATCTCCACGGTCGCCTTCGTTGCCGTCGATGTCGTAGACGAACTTCCCCTGTCATTCAGTGATTCGGCCGAAACGGAGTACGACGTTCCAGTCGTGATCGACGTCCTGGCGAACGACGTCGCGGTTGACTCTCCGCTCGATCCTACGACGGTCACAATCGTGTTGGCACCGTTCGACGGCACCCTCGACGTCGACCCGATAACCGGTGTGGTGACGTACACTCCCAATGCCGGTTTCTACGGCTGGGACTATTTCGAATACACCGTCAAGGACGAGGACGGTTCGGAATCGAATTCGGCGTCCGTCGATATTGACGTCACCAACGATGATCCGGTCATTCAGGGATTTACGGCCACGCCGCTCCCGGATGACGTGTGGTTGTTCACGGGGACGGTGATTGATGAAAACCCGGGAGTCATGCAGATAACATTCGGGGGAATCCTCGACGGCCGCACAGCGGATGTACAGAGCGACGGAACATTCGAGTACGCCGAGATAATCACGCCGGCAGGTTATGGCGCGGCCTACGCAACCACGACCGACGAACTGGGAGTCGAATCCTTTGAAGTATTCGACTTAGTTGAGTGAGCGCACAGGGAGTTTTCCAGTCACCAGATACTTCACACGAAGCGAGGATTCTCATGAACCCCAACAGTCGTTCGACAGCCAATCTCCGGCGTTCTTCGAATTGGATTGACGGCGTGAAACATCGAAGACGCCGCCCGGAGGAGCTGGATCGATTGGTCCGATGCGTCGTCCGCCGCGTCATTCGCAGACGCCGTGCAGAAACACCGTTCGCACGGCGCGTGCTGGCTGAGGTGCAGAGGCACCTTTCGCAGTGCGACCGTTCGGCGGTAGACACGGAGCGCATCGCCGAACTCGTCGCGTCCCGCATCTGCGACGGTTTGTTTGTGCCACAGGAAGCGGCAGGACCACCAACAACCACCCTGCACGAAACCTTTCAGGCAGGACATCATGCGACGGAAGTCTTTCAGATGATGCCCGAATAAGGCATCAATCAGAGTTCTGGTGACCACTGCAATGTGAGCTTCCGGAACGGCGAGTAAGCCGTCCATTAGTTCGCTCACATATTATGATGTCCGCTTTCGTGGCGGATTTTCGATTGCTGAACAACACGGCGGCTCCGAGTCCATTCGTTGGTTTCGGTGAGATGGTGCCAGCATGGGCCGACTATCCGGAGCCGTCGTGGTTTTTTCGTTCAGCGGACGGCTGGCGGTCAGCGCTTTGATCAAAAAGTAATGAAAATTCTCACACATGTAGTCGAAAAGGAGCGTCGGGGCAAGCGACAGGGACATTTGTTTGAGTAAAGTAACGACCAATTTGTCCTACTGCTGCGCTCAGATCAGATAAACCGCCCCAATCTGCGTCTCAAAAATCGACCTTCAGGCCTGTGGGGCGTTCGTTTCGACAGGCTGATAGTGCATCGAAGAGACTACCGCCCTCGACCTTCTCCCCCCCTCATCGGTCGGCGGCCTCGGTGACTTGTCGGTGGACACTGAATCAATCGATGCGCATTGCTCTTTCGCGAGCGTATTCCAGATCGCATCAACAGCTTCTTTGGTCCGATCCGGGACGACATCGAGTACGCGGGATTCCTGCGGGCCGTCCTCAATAACCGCCGTCGCACCCGGCGCGAGAAAGGACGACGTTTGCCGAAGTATCGCAGCCAAAAGGTGGAACGCAGCTTTGTCGATATTTGCAACTCCAGCGGCGGCCGCCGCAGTTGGCTGCGGGGTCTCTCAAAGATCAACAAACGCTACGCCTTGGCAACCGCATCCACCCCCCCCACAACACGCTTCCCAAAGAACCGCTTTTTTAACGGGCTGTTTTGGGAAGGATGAGTTGGTAGAATGGCTCAAACAAGAAGTGCGGTCCACGCAAGCGAGCGGCGACTTCGAATGAACAAGAATGGTGGTAAACTCTTCAAAACGCTGGCCGTCGGTTTTGGGATTCTGGCGGCTAGCACCGTGGCGAATGGCGGGCCATCAGACATTGCGCCGGCTGTCGGATACGCGGAGTTGGTGAAGCCGTTCATCGAGCGGCATTGTCTGGCTTGCCACGGCGCGAAGACGGCCAAAGCCGGTTATCGCATTGATCTACTTGGGACCGATTTCAGCGCAGCAAGTGTTGCCGAGCAGTGGAAGGAAGTTCTCGACCGAGTCAATGCCGGCGAGATGCCGCCGGGAGATCGGCCTCGTCCCGACACGAAACAGACGGTCGCGTTCGCAACCTGGGTCAACGCACGCTTGCGGGAAGTTGACCTCGTCGCTAAGAACACCGGTGGGCGGATTCCGATGCGGCGGCTCAATCGCGACGAGTACGCCAACACTGTTCGCGATCTTCTGAAGCTCGACGAGTTGGTTGTGCGACCGCTGACTGAGGAATTGCCGGCAGACGGGCTAGCCGAAGGTTTTGATCGGCTAGGAGTTGCTCTTTTCTTTGATCAGACACAGATTGAGCGGAGCCTGGCCGTGGCGGCCAAGCTCGCCGAACGGGCGATTGTCACCGAGCCACCGAAGATCAATCGCCTGGTGAACCGGTTTGACATCCAACGGCTAAAGCCGGCACCAGAACAAGTCCCCGTCTTTCCCGGCTTCAAACACACCATCCCGCGCGGTGCGAAGAATCGTATCGTTCATCCCAACCACATCGAGCACATCCAGGGCAGCCCCACCTATCGCCGCGAGTACGAAGGTTGGGGCGTGGTCGCGCACTTCGCCATCAGCAAGGTGGTCACACAGGACGGCTATTATCGTGTTCGCATTAACGCCAAAGTGGACAATCGCGGCCGGACCGTGCCGAATGAGTTCAAGCTTCAATATGCGATGAACTCGCCGATCCAGGTCGAGGAAGACGTGACGCTCAATTCGTCTGGCGTGACCGAAGCCGTGCTGTTTCTTCGTGGACCGGTCAACGGTGAAGTGAAGGGTCCGCAAGTCTTTGACATGCTGTGGAATCACACCGAGAAGGCCGTGATCACCGAGCCGAACTACAAGAAGGTTTTCTCAAACTGGACACGTCTGCGCGGCTTGCTGGAACGGGCCGCCACGCGCCGCGCTCCGAAAGTCGAAGTCGATGCACTGAAGAAAGAGCGCAGCGTTGTCGAGAAACAGTTGAATGCCTGGACCGGCGTCGCCAACATCTACAACCCCAAGATGGACCTGGACAAGCTACCGCGTTTATTGCTGGAATCGATCGAAATCGAAGGACCGATCCAACAGGAATGGCCGCCAGCCAGTCACAAGGCGCTGTTCTTTGCCGGTGACGAGCGCCGCGACGACGCATATGTGCGCGAAATGTTTGCTCGGTTCCTGCCGCGGGCCTATCGCCGGTCGGTCACCAAAGAGGAGATCGACTCGGTTGTGTCAGTCGTCAAGAACGCACAAAACACCAGCAACCTTTCGTTCCACGACGCGATGCGAGTCGGCTTGCAGCGGGTTCTCTGTGCGCCGGGGTTCCTGTTCCTCGAAGAACCTACGGGCAAGCAAACGAAGCCGCGGCCGTTGAACGATTATGAATTGGCGTCGCGGATGTCGTATTTCCTGTGGAGTACGATGCCGGATGATGAGTTGCTGGCACTGGCGGCTGCCGGCAAGCTGCACCAACCGGCCACGGTCACGGCTCAGGTTCGGCGGCTGCTTGCCGATCCGAAGTCGGATCAATTTGTGAAGAACTTTGCCGGCCAATGGCTGTCGGTGCGCGATTACGGATCGATCAAACCGGCCGCCGAGTACAGAGACTACGACCCGCCGCTGGAACGGGCATCGCAGCAAGAACCATTTGCGTTCTTCGCCGAGGTGCTGAATGAAAACCTGCCGATTACGTCATTCATCGACAGCAAGTTTCTGGTGATCAACGACCGGCTGGCGCGGCATTACGGCATCGCCGGGGTCAAAGGAACGAAGTTCCGGAGGGTGGCAATCGGTCCGGAACATCACCGCGGCGGTGTGTTGGGAATGGCCGGGCTGATGACCTATCTGGCCGACGGCACACGGACTTTGCCGATGCGGCGGGGGTCGTGGGTACTCCGCGAACTGTTGAACGACCCTCCCAACAATCCACCACCGAACGCCGGTGAAATTCAGCCGAACACGTCGGGCAAGAGTTTGACCATTCGTCAGCGGCTGGAACTGCATCGGCGGGACTCCGTTTGTGCATCGTGCCACGCCAAGCTCGATCCTTATGGCCTGGCACTAGAAAACTACGATGCAATCGGCGCCTGGCGCGAGCGATTCAACGGCGAAGGATTTCGCGGCCGAAACGGCCCGGTCTTGAATGTGAGCGGTGCATTCCCCGACGGACGCAAGTTCGCCACCCTCGAAGAATACAAAGCTGGTTTGATGTCGAAGAAAGACAAGTTTGCACGGGCGCTGAGCACAAAGATGTTAACATATGCCCTGGGTCGCCCTGTCGGATATACGGACCACCGCCTGATCGATTCGCTGGTCGGATCGTTAAAGAGGAATGATTATCGAATTCAGTCGCTGATCCACGGCATCGTGGCAAGTGAACCGTTCGCTTCGAAATAGGAGTACTGCCTTGTCGATCCGTCACAGTCACAGCGCCTTGCCCCGACGGACGTTCCTGAAGGGCGCCGGCATCACGCTGGCATTGCCCTGGCTTGACGCAATGAGCGTCCGCGCCGATTCGGTGACGACGGCCGGGTCGATTGCTACAAAGGAAACGCCGCGCCGCGCGGTATTCTGCTTCTTTGGGCTGGGCATCAACGGCCGTGATTTCACGCCGCCGGACACGGGGCGGGATTACAAGGCCACACCAATTCTAAAACCGCTCGAATCGCTGCGGCGCGATTTCACCGTCGTCTCGGGCCTGAAGCTCACGCATTCCGGCGGGCATGTTGGCGATCGCACCTTTCTGACCGGCACCAACACACGAAGTGCCGGAGCGAAGCTACGTGTGTCGTGTGATCAGGAATTGGCTGCGGCAATCGGCAGACAAACGCGTTTCCCGTCGCTCACGCTGGGCATCAAGCGCGGCACCGGGTTCGGCGGCTTTTACGACCAGACGCTGTCGTGGAGTCCGTCCGGCACGCCGATCCCGTCCGAGAATCGCCCGCACGTATTATTCGATCAACTGTTCCGCAAGGAGACGGCTGATACGCTCGACGCTCGCGAAGCGGAGTTCATCCGCCGCGCGAGTGTGCTCGATTCGCTCCGCGAGGAAGCGCGTCGGCTCAACGGCAATCTGGGTGCCGACGACCGCCGTAAGCTCGACGAGTATCTCACCGGAATTCGCGACCTGGAACGGCGCATGCAGGATGAAAAGGACTGGCTCCGCAAGCCGAAGCCGAATGTTGAGTCGTTGGAATTCGGCAAGGAACAGAGTCTTGATCCGGACAAGAAGGGCTTGGAGTATCGTCGCTATCAACGATTGATGTACGACGTGATCGCGTTGGCTTTGCAAACCGACAGTACGCGAGTTGTCTCGTATCTGGCGCGTATGGATGGTCAGGACGGCACGGGCGCCTGGCGCGACAGGGGAAATCCATACAACTATCACGAGATGACCCATCACGGCGAAGACCCCGACAAACTCAAATGGTTCACCCAGGCCGACATCTGGTACATGGAAGATTGGGCCTATTTTCTGGGCAAGCTCAAGTCGATCAAGGAAGGGAACGGCACGCTACTCGACCATACTCTGGTCGCCTATGGAAGCAGCGGCGGCTCGATCAACGCCCACCACAACCATCACCTCCCCACCATGCTCGCCGGCGGTTCACGGCTGGGGATCAAGCACCAGGGGCATATCGTTAAGGAAGATGTACGACTGGGGAATCTCTGGAGTACGATCTTCGACCGCATGCAAGTTCCGCTCCCGAAGAATTTTCAAGGGGGCGAAACGGACGGGATCATTAAGGAACTCGTGTGACACACATTGCCCGATCACTGACAATCGACGAACAAAATGTTATTGATTCGTATTGGATCGACGACAATTCCGTGAGGCGGAGAAATGCGATGGCCGGGTGGCGCGCGTGGATTGGGTTTTGGGCCGGTGTCAGTTTGACGCTGCTGCAAATTGCGGCCGTCGCTGCGCCGCCGCCAACCACCGGCCTGACAGTCGATGCCAAGCAGTTCGACAAACAATTCCGGCCGTTGTTGGCCCGTTTTTGCATGGGTTGTCATAGTGGCGAGAAGCCCAAGGGAAACTTGCGGCTGGATCGGCTCTCGCTGGACCTTGCCGACGAGGGCAGCCGGAAACAGTGGCGAACTGTATTGAAGCGGATCAAGTCCGGCGAGATGCCGCCAAGATCGAAACCGCGTCCGCCGCAAAAGGAACTTCAGAAGTTTGTTGAATGGCTGGCACCCCGCGTCGATGCCGCGGAAAGGGCCGCGCGGGCCGCTCAGGGACGCGTAGTCCTTCGCCGGCTGAATCGGATCGAGTATGAGAACACCGTGAACGATCTGCTCGGCGTCAAAGTCGATTTGAAAAAACAGTTGCCCGCCGACGGCTCGGCCGACGGATTTGATAATGCCGGCGCAGCGCATCACACGTCGTCCTTCCTGATGGAGAAGTATCTGGAAGCGGCCGACGCCGCTTTGGACATGGCAATTGCTAATCGTCCCAAACCGCCGCCCCTCATCAAGAAGCGGTACAGTATTAAGGACGGACATCCAGTCCGCTCGACGACTGAGGACGTGTATCGCTTCCTGAAAGACGGCGAGGTGGTCTGTTTCTGCTCGTCGGAATGGCACACCGTCTGGGTCTCGAATTTCTATCCACCGAACGCGGGCAACTATCGCTTCCGCATCTCCGCTTCCAGCGTTCAAAGTGGCGGCAAGCCCGTCACCTTTCGTGTAACGGCCAGTGGCGTGCGGCTGACGGGAACGACCGGCCTGATTAGCTACTTCGACGCCCCACTCGACAAGCCGAAAGTATTCGAGTTCGTTCGATACATGGAGCCGCGAACCTCCATTCGAATGCTCCCCTACGGATTGGCCGGCGCAAATACCGTGAAGCAAGTCGGTGGCGAGAAATGGAAAGGACCAGGGCTGGCGATCCAGTACGTCGATGTCGAAGGTCCGCTGCACGAAACCTGGCCGCCACAAAGTCATCGCCGCATTTTCGGCGAAATGGCGCAAAAGACGTTCGGGATTTACAACGCCCGCGATCGGGTCGAAGTTGTCTCAGACCAGCCGCTGGTTGATGCCGAGCGAATCCTGAAGAACTTCACTCGCCGCGCGTTTCGCCGGACGGTGACCGCCGATGATGTCGCGCCATTTGTGACCATCGTCGAGGCCAGAATGGCTGCCGGGGCTCGGTTCGAGCCGGCCATGCGTGCCGCGCTGAAAGGCGTGCTGATCTCGCCCGAATTCCTGTTCCTTCGCGAGCAACCGGGCCAACTCGACGACTTCGCTCTGGCCTGCCGGTTGTCGTACTTTCTCTGGAGCACGATGCCCGATGACGAGCTATTCACACTCGCCGAGCAGAAACAACTGAGCCAACCTGCCGTACTCCGTCGGCAGGTCGAGCGACTGCTCGCGCACCCGAAGGCGGCCGCCTTTACCGAAAACTTCGTCGGCCAGTGGCTGGGGCTGCACGAAATCGACGCGACGGAGCCGAGTCGGCTCTTATATCCGGAATTCGACCACTTGCTGAAAGTGTCGATGATCCGTGAAACCGAGTTGTTTTTCGACGAAGTCCTCAAACACGACTTGACCCTCACCAACTTTGTGGCCTCCGACTTCACGATGCTCAACGGACGTCTTGCCAAACACTACGGCATCCCCGACGTGCAAGGCTGGGAGTTTCGCAAGACGCCGCTGCCGACGGACAGCCATCGCGGTGGATTGTTGACGATGGCCAGTGTGCTGAAAGTGACGGCCAACGGCACCACGACTTCGCCGGTGCTGCGTGGGGCTTGGGTGTTGGATCGCATTCTGGGAACGCCTCCTTCGCCACCTCCCGACAACGTGTCGGCAATCGATCCCGATATTCGCGGTGCCACCACGATTCGAGAGCAGTTGGCCAAACACCGCGCGGTTGAATCGTGCGGCGTTTGCCACCGCAAAATCGACCCTCCCGGATTCGCCCTGGAGAGCTTCGACGTGATCGGCGGCTGGCGTGAAAACTACCGCGTCACCGGCAGCGGAGAAACAGTCATCATCGACGGCCGACGGATGTCGTATCACAAGGGCAAGAAAGTCGATCCGTCGGATGTCATGCCCAACGGACAGCGATTTGACAATGTCGATCAATTCAAGCAGTTGCTCCTTGATGACAAGCCGAAGCTTGCCAGAGCTTTGACCACCAAATTGATGGCCTACGCCACGGGGCGAGCGCCACAGGCGACCGATCAGGGTTCCGTCGAGGCGATTGTCAAAAACATCGGTGCGAAGAATTACGGCTTGCGGTCGCTCGTGCATGAGATTGTACAGAGCGAAATGTTTCAGAATAAATAACGTAGACACGCTCTGGCGAGCGTGGCTACGAATCGAAAGTTAAATACCATGACAATTCACCGCCGAACCTTCCTCCGCTCCGCCGGTGTGGCGCTGGCGCTGCCTCTCTTCGACGCGTTTGTCCCAAGACGTGCTCGCGCTGCCGAAGCGGGTGGAGTTCCCCGCCGCATGGTTTGCATCAACACGCCGCTGGGAGTTCATCCACCATATTTCTTCCCGAAAAATACGGGGCGGGATTATGAGTTTTCGCCATACCTGGAGGTTCTGCAAGACTTTCGCAATGACTTCACGGTAATCTCTGGGCTGTCACATCCGGACATTGGCCCCAGCCACGATTCCAACCAGAGCTTTCTGACTTCCGCCCCGCATCCGGAACGACGGGCCGGCTTCAAGAACAGCATCTCGCTCGACCAGTTTGCGGCCGAACAAATCTATGGCCAGACGCGTTTCCCCACGCTTCCGCTGTCGTGCGAAGGTTCCGGTCTTGCCTGGACCAGGAGCGGTGCCCGGGTGCCGACAGAAAGTTGGCCGTCGAGCGTTTTCGCCAAGCTGTTTCTGGAAGGTCGACCCGATCAGGTGGAAGCCCAGGCCCGCCGTCTGGCCGACGGACAGAGCGTCCTCGACACGGTCCGGGATCAAGCCAGAAAACTACAGCGAGGCTTGGGAGCGGGGGATCGCGAAAAACTTGAAGAGTACTTCACCAGTATTCGCGAATTGGAACAGCGGTTGGCTCAGGCGGAATTCTGGTCGAAAAAACCGAAGCCCAAGGTTGATGCCAAGCCGCCTGTCAATATCCGCAACGGCGCCGACTTGATCGGCAAGACGCGACTCTGGTTCGATCTGATTCACTTAGCATTGCAGACCGACTCTTCACGGCTGATCACGTTGCAACTTTTAGGCACCAGTAACGTGCCGCCGATTCGGGGTGTGAGTCAGGGGCATCACGATCTGTCTCACCACGGCAAGGACCCGGGCAAGATCGCCCAACTCAAGACTCTTGAACTTGAAAAGATGAAGACCTTGCGCGACTTCCTGACCCAGCTACGAGAAACAAAGGAAGAGGGCGAGAGCCTGCTCGACCGCACAACGGTATTCTTCAGCAGCAACCTGGGCGACGCCGGCAAGCACAGCGTTAAGAACATGCCAGTCCTGTTAGCGGGCGGCGGCTTCAAACATGGCCAACACTTGGCCTTCGATGAAAATAACCACCCCCCTTTGTGCAATTTGTTCGTCAGCATGCTCCAACGGATGGGGATCGAAGCCGACAAGTTCGGCAGCAGCACTGGAACACTGCCTGGGCTGCAAACGCGAGGGTGACCTCATTCGCGATGAATTGCAAGAGAATATCGATTCCTGCGCGAATATATCAGCTTTGTATGATTGGCAAATCACGATCACGATGGCCAATGGGTTTCGGTTACTTGGCGGCAGCGACGACTGTCAACGTGACGGGACGGCTCGGTAGGGAGACGAGCGTGTTGGGCCGACTTTTCGCGTTCGGGTCTTTGTGGAACGGCGCTTGGGCTTGTCCCGTCACCGACAGCGTGTACTTGCCCGGTCGCATGTTCGCCTGCAGCTGAATGCTGACCGTCCCCTCGTTGGCAGTGGCAGCGATTGAGCCGTTCTGCATTTGGAAACCTCCGGGAAACGACAGCGGCAGCAGCGTCACTTTGCCTGTGAAGTCGGGCCAATATCGCTTGAGCTGCAATTTCAATTCCGCCGACTTGCCCGCTTCGACCGTCACATTCTCTGCAGCGAATTGCAGCGAAAACGGGGATCGCTCGCGAATGGCCACCGCCAGCTTTCTGGTGGGGCGGCTCGATCCCATGCCGGCGTTATTCCAAACGCGCGTGTACGGTCGGACCTTGCGGAGGAATGGCTTGCCGTCACGCTCGCCGGTTGCCTTCAGGTCGATCGTGCCGGCCCAGTTGGCGGCGTTCTTGTCGGCCCATATCGTGAGCGTTCCGCGGGTCGAATTCGTCAACGTCGTCGGTGCAACGTGTAGGCCCGGCGGCAGTTTGTCGGCTGTCAGCGTGATCGGCCCGTTATATCCGCCGGTCTGGTGGATGACGACATCGACATAAGCCGCTCCCCCCTTCCGCACGTTGGCGGCTCCCGGTCCCGGGTTCTGACTGTGAATGACGGCCGCAAAGAAATCGGGGACAGGTTTGCGAATCGACAGCACGTATTGAAACCGTGCCCCGCCGCGACTGTAACGGTCTTGCACAAGCACGCGATATTTTCGCTTGGCCGACAGTCCGATCATGCCGACCGGATCTCGCAAATGCCCGTCGAAGGCATTCGTGCGGTGACCGAAGTCGTCGAGTTCGTTCAACCGGCTGCCCTTGTCGTCCAACACAACCAGATACGGATCGGCGCGGCCGGCGATCCGCTCGCAGTAAACGTCAAACTCGTACTGTCCTCCTTCGATTGTCTCGAACTCGAACCAATCGGAATCTCGTGGCCGATCGAAACGACCGTTGACGACCGCCGGCAACGTGATCGGTTGGGGATTCTCCGACGTGTCGTTTGGCTCGCTTTCGAGCAACGGGGCGATGTCGGTGACGATCAGCGACGCAGTATTGAGCGACGGACCGCCGCCCGTGAGCGGGCGAATCTGGTATCCGGTCACCGTGCAGGTGGCTGCGGTGGGGAGAACGGTGTGATCGGTGGGATGCTCCAGAAATCGGTACTCGCCAAGTTTCAACACATCGCCGGGGGGAGTCAGGCTGAAGGTGAACTCATTCAGCGGCAGATCGTTGTGCCTCCAGGGAGACTTCGTCGAACCGGTGCCTAAGTTTCGGCCAAACACTTTCAACTGGACAGGTTTGCCCGCTTGGACAGCGCGGGGGGAGACGTTTTCCACCTGCGGCTTGTCGGAAATGACGAGCCGATAGGGAAAGCCTCCCCGAAAAGAGAGGTCGTTAATTTTGACCAGGTATTTGCCGTCCGCCGGTGCCACAAAATCGAGAAGCGGATCGCGGCCACGATAGTCACCGTTCGATGCCAGCAGTTTTCCGTCTGCGGTGGTCAGTGTCAGGTTGGCATCGAGGGTGGAATCGAGCATGCCCGCCTGACATTCAATCGTCACCCGCTGTCCCTGTTTCACGGTGAAGGAAAACAGGTCTTCGCCGTTGCCGTCCGAATCGCCGTAGATGGCGGAGTTGATTTCGACCGGCTGCGCGGACTGCGGGTCATTGTTTGGCTCCTTCTCGGTGATGTCCGTCAAACCATGCGACACAGCAAACAGACGCGGATTGGTAATACCGAACCGGCCAACAACGCGAACGTCATACGTTCCGGCGGGAACGTCTGCCGCAACCGTGATCTTGAACTTGCGATCTTCGACGAATTCCGCAGTCAGACCGGGATGATCGAACAGCAGCGTTTTGGCATCATCGAGCTCAGCACCGGCGATTTCCGCTTCAACCGTCGAGCCGGCGGCTGCACCCAATGGGCGCAGACGATCGAGACGCGGAGAGGGCAGGTCGGCGACGCAGTAACCTGCCGATAGCAGCCAGATCGCTGTGGCGAAAATGGAAATTCGGGGTTGAACACAATTTGACGTCATGGGTCATCTCGTTGGAGCCAATGCGAGTTTGGTTGGCCCGTGTGACAAAGCAGCCGAACTGCTTCGCGCAGCCGGGCTGTCGGCGAATACCAATGAAGAAAACCTTCAGCCCACAAGATCCTGGATCGGGCGACCTTCGTTGAGAATCGGCAGGCGGCGACGGACTTCGTCATAGAAGACGTGCCGATGGTCGATGCCCAGCACGTGGTACATGGTCGAGAGCACGCAGCCGGGCGTCGCCGGCTTGCTGGTCGGGTACTCGGCTTTGCTGTTGGTGCTACCGACGGCTTGTCCCATGTTCAATCCGCCGCCCGCGTACAGAATCGACATAGCACCGGGCCAATGATCGCGGCCGGCACCGGGATTGATTCGCGGTGTGCGGCCGAATTCTCCCATCGTCATCACCAGGACATCGTCCTGCAGGCCCCGTTGAGCAAGATCACTCACTAGCGTAGCGACCGCGCGGTCGTACTTCGGCAGCAGGTTGTCTTTGAGGCTGGTAAAGTTGTTTCCGTGCGTGTCCCAACCGCCGCCCGCCTGGACCGAGACGTAGGTCACTCCCGCTTCCACCAGACGTCGGGCCAGCAGGCAGCTTTGGCCCAGATCGTTGCGTCCGTATTGTTCGCGGAGTTTGGGATCTTCGTTTTGAATTTTGAACGCGCGCTGCGCCTTATCGCTGGTAACCATCTCCAAAGCATCGCCGTAGAACTTGTCGATCCCTTTGATATCGCCTTTGGTGTCAACGTCGCGGCGGAGCGTGTCCAACTCGCTCAATAGACTCTGCCGACGGCCCAGCCGAGATTCGTCCACGCGGCCCGGCAGTTGGAGATTCCGCACCTGGAAGTTGTCGTTGTTGGGATCGCTGTCAGCAGTGAAGGGATTGTACGAAGCGCCCAGGTAGGCGGCGTTGCCGAAGCTGACCTTACGCGGCAGATTGACGTATGCCGGCACGCCGGGTGAGTTCGGCCCTTTCATCCGCGAGACGACCGAGCCGCACGAGGGGTAGATGTTGTCGTTGACTTCGATGGTGGCATGCCAGCCGGTTTGCATCCACTGCGAACCCATTCCGTGACCGGCGTTAGTGTGGTGGGCCGAACGAACGACTGCCAGCTTATCCATGATCTTTGCCTGCAGTGGCAGATGCTCGCTGATTTCAACGCCCGGCACCTTTGTCGCGATCGGCTTGAACTCACCTCGAATATCGGACGGTGCGTCCGGTTTCAGATCGTACATGTCGATGTGACTCGGACCGCCCGCCAGCCAAACGAGAATGACCGATTTGTTGGAAACTGATCTTCCTGCATCCTTCGCAGCGGCCTGTTGTCGCAGCAGATTTGGCAAGGTCAGCCCGCCAATTCCCAAGCTACCGACCCGGACAAAATCACGACGTCGAATACCGTCACAGGTCTGATGTCCCGGGCTCAAGATGTCCAGCATTGAAATATCCTTAACTTGGTAAGACTGCGGAAACTACCTTGCGGCCAACCAGTTGTTGTGCGATGGAATTCAACTTCAGCCCATCAGTGGTTGAACATGAACTCGCGCGTGTTGATCAACGTCCATAAGATATCTTCGGCCGCTCGCTGCTTGTTCTGTTGTTGTTCGATGTAATTGACCGTCGTTTGCAGTTCATTCTTCTTCGGGAATCGGGACAATGCCGCCAGATACAGCTCGATCACCAATTCTGCGGCCGGTTGTTTCTCTTTGATGAGGCGGGCGACGCGACCGGTGCCGTCGGCAATTTTGTTTTCGATGTCGTTGGAATTGGCCAGCAACAGAACTTGCGCCAACGTTGCGCCGCTGGAACGTTCGCACTCGCAACCGGTCACGCGCTTCGGGCGATTAAACGTGTCGAGGAAGTACGAGCCGAATCCTTCGTGCGGCAAATCAACAGCGCGGGCGCTGCCACTAACACCATTGAACCGAGTTTGCGTACCACACGCCTGATCGACGGCATCGTGAAACGATTCGGCGATGATCCGGCGGCCGTAGAAACGGGCAAAATTGTGGCGGTCGTGTTCGTTGGCCTTCGTCGGTTCCGACGATAGGTGGTAGACGCGACTGTTGAGGATGGTGCGGATGATGTGTTTCATATCGAATTTGTGTTCGACGAAGTCCTTCGCGAGTGCGTCGAGTAATTCTGGATTCGATGCCGGGTTGGTTTCGCGAATGTCATCGACTTCATCGACCAGGCCGCGTCCCAGGAAATGTCCCCAAAAGCGGTTGACCAACACTCGGGCGAAGAACGGGTTGTCCGGTTTTGTCATCCAATCGACCAAGGCGTGTCGTGGGTCTTCATCAGGAGTGACCTCGGCATACTCGCCGTCGAGGAATTTCGGTTCCGGTACTTTGCCGGTCACCGGGTTCTTCTCGCCAGTTGTGAGACGGCTTGACGAATAGTAGGGAGGCGGCTGCCCAAAACTCTTGCGACCCAACCGGGTGAAAAAGCCCGCGAGTCCGAAGTAATCTTCCTGCCCCCAGCGCTCGTAGGGGTGATGATGGCAGCGGGCGCATTGCAGCCGTATACCAAGAAAAACTTGCGCGGTGTCGGCGGTGACCTGATGCAACTGGTCGTCGCGCATTTGCCAATACCAGTTGATCGCCGGCGCATCCTGCCATTCGCCGGCTGCCGCCACCACGCCGCGCACAAGTTCATCGTACGGTCGGTTCCGGGAGATCAGGTCCTTCAGCCAATTGTGAAAGGCATAGGATGCCTGGTCGGCGCCAGCCAACTTCGAGTTCCGCAAGATCGCTCCCCACCGCATGGCGAAGAAGGCGGCGTAGTCGGGAGAGTTGAGCAAGCGTTCGATCAACTTTTGTCGTTTGTCGGCCGACGTGTCGGCCAGAAAACGGCGTGTCTCATCGACGGTCGGCAATCGACCGCACACATCCAATGTCACGCGGCGCAGAAACGTCGCGTCGTTTGCCGATGGTGATGGCTGCAGCCCCAGCTTTTTCCACTTGGCGACGCTCAATTCGTCGATGTAATTCGTCGTCTGAAAACCGGCGATTTCGCTGAGCGGCTTGCCGTGCGGGACGATCGCGCGGAAGACGGCCACCTGTCCCATGTATCGCGCCATGATGGCTGCTTCACCGCTGTTGCCCGTCGCCTTTACCAGCGCCGCGTCGTCGATGATCGCCACGACGTCGATGTTGCTTTGGTATTGTGCGTGACGGGTGATGTCCCTTGTGCTGCCGTCGCTGTATTTGGCGATGACGGCCAACTGTTGTTGGCTGCCCGGCTGAAGAATTCGTTCGGACGGCACAATCGACAGCCGCTCGATCGTGGGTGTTGATTCAGCCGAGGCCGGCACACCCGAGGCAATCCACTGTTGCATCAGCCGATACGCTTCGCTGTTCTCGTCGAATCGCTTGCCGCCACCATGCGGTACGGCACCGATGGCTTTCGTCAGCAGTAGACTGTGGCGCGGAGCGGCCGGAAAGACGCGTCGTCCACGCCCCTCTTCCACCAGCGCCTGGTAGTCGATGCTCGCATCAAAACCGAACAGCGACAGCTTGAATCCATTCTGACCGCTTGCCTTGCCGTGACATGCCGCCGCATTGCAGCCGTAGCGACTCAGCAGCGGAACAATTTCGGTGTCAAAGTTGATCGGCCGTCCCTGGCTCAGCTCGCCAACCGTCACCGGAACTGCGGTCGTCCCGTCCAGCACGATGGTCACAACAGCATTGCCCGTTCCAACGGGCGACAGATACCCGGTTTCGTCGACCGTCACGACTGCCAGATCGCTTGACGTATACCTCGCTCGACGGGTCACATCATGGCCGTCTTGTGAGACGATCAACTGGCGGTGAGCGAGCGCGTCGTCAAACGTTACGCGTGCCGGTTCGACCGTCAATCCCCCCGCCAGCGCAACTGTTGCGTGCAACGCGAGGCAGATGGAGGCGAACAGCAATCGACCGGTGGTTTGCATGCGGGCAATCTTGGAGAGTTGGTTCGAGCGGTGAGGAAATCGGCGGCGGGGATCCAATGGGAAAACTGGCGACTTGTCGGCAGTTGCAAACATATCAACCTTTGTTGATGATAGTTGTTTTGCGGTCCAATTTGCAATATCTCCCCTCCTCAATCCGCAGGGCTGCTCATCGTTGTGCTGCGGTGACGCCTGCGTGAACTCGCTATAATGGTTGGGGGTGAAATGCAATAGTATACTTTCAGAGGTAAGGCATGCCTCAACCCAACATGACTCGTCCTCACCGTGGTCGCCTCCGACTTGCCGCGGATGTCAATAATTCGCTACAAGAATGGCCCATGAACAAACGGAAGAAGAATCTCTTGCCCAAATCCCACACCGATAAGTCTGTTTTCTTGGCGGGCTGTGTGGTTCTCTTGGCATTGTCGGCGCCTTCGTTTGCTGCGGAGCCAAACGCTGCGGACATCGCATTCTTTGAGAAGAAAATTCGACCGGTGCTGGTCGAGCACTGTTACCAGTGCCACTCTGCGGATGCTCAAAAGAACCGCAAACTCAAGGGCGAACTTCTGCTCGATACGCGCGCGGGTTTGCTGAAAGGTGGAGAAAGCGGCGCAGCGATTGTCCCCGGGAAAATCGACGAAGGACTGTTGCTATCGGCTTTACGATTTGAAGACCTGGAGATGCCACCCAAAGGAAAGCTGCCGGCGGCAGTGATCGCCGACTTTGAAAAGTGGATTCGATTGGGAGCACCGGACCCGCGCAACGATGCGTCCAGCGCGCCACCGGCAATCGATTGGGACAAGGCGCGACAGTTCTGGGCGTTTCAACAGCCGACCAAACATGCTGCTCCCAAGGTGAACGACGCGAACTGGCCGAAGAACGATGTCGATCGTTTCGTCCTGGCCGAACAGGAAAAGCGGCGTCTCAAACCCGTCCGCTCGGCCAGCAAACGCGAATTGATTCGCCGGGCCACCTTCGATCTAACGGGACTGCCGCCGACAAATGAGGAGACTGAAGCGTTTGATAAGGACGTCTCGCCACAGGCGTTCGAGAACGTTGTGGATCGGCTGCTCAAATCGCCGCATTATGGCGAGCGCTGGGGGCGGTATTGGCTCGATGTGGCTCGGTACGCCGACGATAAAGCGCTGGCCTTCGCCAATCCCTGGCCGCATGCCTGGCGGTATCGCGATTGGGTGGTGCAGGCGCTGAATGACGATATGCCCTACGACCGTTTTGTCCGTTTACAATTGGCCGGCGATTTGCTGACCGAACCAAAAACCGACTACACGCTGCGACTGGCGGGTCTTGGTTTTCAGGGACTGGGGGCGTTTTATCACAAGGGATCGGTTGCTGAGCAGGTGAAGGCGGATGAACTGGATGATCGAATCGACACGCTGTCGCGCGGCTTATTGGGGCTGACCGTTGGCTGCGCCCGCTGCCATGATCATAAGTACGATCCGATTCCAACGCGCGACTATTACTCGCTGGCCAGTGCATACAACGGTGCGCGGTGGAACGAAATCGCAATGGCTTCACCGGAAGTGATCGCCCGTTACAACGACGGTCAGCGTCGCATCAAGGAACAGGACGAGACGACTCGCCAATGGCTTCGCAACATTTCGCAGCGCGAAGGCCGGCACCGATTTGGAAAAATCAGCCAGTTGATGCAGGTCGCCTGGCGCATCAATGTGTTGCAGGCCAAGGGCGTGAAAACGTCGGCCGATGAAATCGCGAAGCACGAGAAGCTCCATCCATTCTTCGTCAACCGCTTTGTTGGGTTTCTCAAGCCACAAAGCAAGGGCGAAGCCGTCAAGCGATTCCCGCAACTGAAGGAATGGTACGGACACGACGCCAACGACCAGACGATTGCCAAGTACGAGGACGCGCGTGTCCCGGACGCCATCATCAAGATGGCCGACCAAATACAGAAGTTGGCCGAAACGTCGCTGCAAGAACGTCAAAGACTGAACAGTGAATACGAGAAAGCTGTCGCGCAGGCTAAGAGTGACGCGGAAAAGAAAGCGATCAAACGCCAACCGCTCGCAAAAGAGCACGAGCAGCTCCTCAAGAACATCTGGCTCGACGGTTCAGGTCCACTGCATGCCGACGACGGCAACACCGAACGCCAACTGCTGAGCGACGAGGAGAAACCACAGCTTGCGGCAATGCGAACAGAACTGGGCGAACGAAAAAAGGACGCCCCGTCGAAATATCCGATCGTACACGGCGTCTCAGGCGGTGGGACGGCAATGTCGATTTATATTCGTGGCAATGTCAAACGGAAGGGAGACACCGCACCGGCTGGCTTCTTGCAAATACTGCGTCGCGAGGGTGAACGCTCTGGCAAGAAGTTCACCCGGTTGGATTTGGCGAATGCCATTTGCTCGCCAGAGAATCCGCTCACCGCGCGGGTGATTGTCAACCGCGTTTGGCAACATCACTTCGGCCGCGGTATTGTGGCGACGGCAAGCAACTTCGGCCTGACTGGTGATCGGCCAACGCATCCTGAGTTACTCGACACACTGGCGGTGCGGGTC
>JABISG010000096.1 GCA_018699955.1 Planctomycetaceae bacterium
ATATGCGGCCCGTTCTGTTCAACAGGACTTCGCTACGCTGCGCCCTGTTGAACAGAACGTGTTACCTGAACCCCGATTCTCTCACTGAGGGTGGTACAAAGATCGGGGGTAGGCCAGATGGCCCGGCTGTCTTCCACAACCAGAACTCGTTGGGTTTCCTGTGGCACGTTCATATCTCCTGGCGTTCGACCTCTATCCCTTGGTCTTGGCAGCGAACGGTAGCACCCCGCAGAACCATTGATCCTGCGGGGAGCGCGTTCGCCGAGATCGAAAACAAGTCTCCGGTTCTCGGTCGGTCCGCCTTCACCAGCCAGACTATTCCGTCCGGTGAAATCTGTCCCGCCGAGGACCATCGACCAATCAACTAAAAGGCAATTCCGTCAGCGTGATTGATGACGAATTCACCAGTGGTTTGGTTGTAAGCCCAGCCTTGGCCGGCACCGCCAACGACGATCGGGTTGGCCGCCGATACGAAGATGTCGGCGTTGGTGTTTCCGACCTGACATGTCGGAAACGCTCCGCGCAAGAACGGTTCAAGCGCCGTTGCCAACGTTGCCGCGGGCGGATAGCTGCCATTCTGGGCGCGGTAGAGTTCGATGGAATCGCGGACGACGACCAACGACTGTCGCGTACTGTTTGTACGGGCGTCGCCGGCTGTGTCGAACATTTTCGGTGCGGCGACGGCAGCGATGATTCCCAGAATCAGCACAACCACCACCAATTCGATCAACGTAAAACCACGACGGTTGGTTCGTTGAACAGTAACGTGATTCATTTCCTTGTCCCCTCAATTCATTGTTTCGATTCGGACTCTGGCGACCGCCACAAGTTGGCTTTTGTCGCCGTTCATTCTGTACTAACACTTAGAGCCCGCTGTTTCTCTGCGGGAATGTCCTCAGTGCAATGTCAAAACTTAGTTCACAGAATTGGCCGTGCAAACAAAAAATTGTCGATGACGCAAAATCCACCATCATGTGTTCAACCGCAAGCTATTCTTGAACACGGAGTCATTGAAAGCCGTTGCTATTGAATGAAGAGAAGTTGGATTCTCGGAGGCGTGCTTTCTCCGCATTACCGGAACAGACCAACGCACATTGGAATCGGAGGCCGGAATCACCGGCACGACAGTCAACATTGGAGAAAATCCTGGTTGACGGATTGAGTGCCACTGGCGTGTGATATGAAACGCAATTCAAACAACTCGACAATTAAACCGACCGGTTTGCAGCGGGACGGCGTCTCGTTGATCGAACTGATCGTGGTCGTACTGATTTTGGGGATCATGTCGGCGGTCGCGACACCCCAATACTTCAATGCGATGGAACAGTACCGCGTAGAAGCGGCAGCGAAACGGGTCCGTAATGACCTCGAACTGGCGCAGCGAAACGCAAAATCAACCAGTGTAAGCCGCACAGTGACATTCACGATCGGTTCGGACAGCTACGCACTCTCGGGCATCGACGACCCCAACCATCCCAATACCGCGTATTCGGTTGATCTGACCAACACCGGATATTCCGCTGCATTGGTCTCTGCCGATTTTTCCGCAAATGTCACCGTGACCTTTGACCGCTATGGGAAGCCGGACAGTGGCGGCACCGTCATCATTCAATCGGGCAGCTATCAGAAAACCATCGCAGTCGATGCGGCCACAGGACGGGTAACCATTCCATGAGAACAGCAAGACTACTTAATAAGGGCAAAGCAGCGGGTATCCGTCCTGGTTACACACTGATCGAACTCGTCGCCAGTATGACGGCAGCCACGATGCTGATGACCGGCCTCGCATCGGCGATTCTGATCTCCAGCAGCGCTTTCCAGATGGATGCCGGTTCGCAAGCGAACAAAGGCGCGGCAGCGGAAATCCAGGCCGACTTGACGGCCGATCTGCAACACGCACTCAGCTTCAGCGAGCGGACAGCCAACGCGGTGACGTTTATGGTACCCGACCGCGATGGCGACTTTGTTTCCGAGACAATTCGTTACGCCTGGTCGGGAACGGCCGGCGATCCGCTGACCTACACCTACAACGGTGGGACAGCGGTCACGCTGGCGGGCAACGTGCAGCGTTTCAGTCTCAGCTACTTGACGCGCGACATGGATGCCGATTTCATCCCGCCGGAAGATGTTTTGTTCGTGACCGACGAGTCGGGCAGTCTCAATTCGGAGGAACAAGAACGTGTCACTCTGCTGGAATCGTGGGGCTACACGGTCAACGTCATTCACGACGACGCAAATCAGTCGACCTTTGACACTGCTTTTCAGAACAACGATGTGGTGTACGTGAATGTGGAAGCCGATGCTAGAGACGTCGATTCAAAACTCCTCGACTCGCCGATTGGCGTGGTCAGTGAAGAAACCGACTTGCGGGAAGAATTGGGGCTGGCCGACAACAAGGACGACACCACGCTCAAGGCGATCAACATCGTCGATAACACGCACTACATCACCTCCGAATTTGATACCGGTGACCTCACGATCTTTACACAAAACGAGGACGTCCGGTCGCTCACGCCGACTTTGGCCGGTGGCTTGGTATCACTGGGCGAATACCTTGACGACAGTTCGGTCGGGCAGCCGGCGCTGTCCACCTTGGACACCGGTGCGGCCCGCTATGGGGGGGGGACATCGACCTCACGGCGAGTACAACTTCCCTGGGGCCGCAACGGGATGGACTTCAGCAATCTCAACGCCAGCGGCCAGACCATTATGCGCCGGTCAATCGACTGGGCCGGCCAGCAGAATTCGGACGAAGACGACAGCCCGGTGCTGATCGCTCGCTGGCCGTTTGAGGAAGGCAGTGGCCAGACCACCGCTGATGCCACCGGTAACGGGAACGACGGTACGTTGGGGGCTTCGACAGCGGCGAATATCGACGATCCAACCTGGGCCAGCGACGCTGGGCAGGGGAACGTGCTGACCTTTGACGGCATCAGCGACCACGTCAGCGGAATCGGCAACTGCCCCGCCGGCAGTTTCACCGTTGCCGCCTGGGCCAACTGCAGTAGTAGCGTCACCGATGATTATCATGTGATCTACTCGGCTGAGACGGAAATCTGGTTTGGAACCGATGGCGGACAAGAAGGAAACATCATCTACCTGTACGTCGGCGGTAGCAAATACGCCGAAACGGCGACGGGTGCCTGGACCAAAGATACTTGGCATCACTTCGCCGGTACCTGGGACGGAACCACTGCCCACATCTATGTCGATGGCGTTGACATGCCGATAACGCTCAGCGGTACGCTGAGCAATCCAACCGCTACGGCCGCAGTCATCGGCGCGTATTCAACAGACGATTTCAGTGAAGATTGGAACGGTTCAATCGACGATGTTCGTCTCTACGACGGAGCGCTGAGCAGCAGTGAGGTCACAACACTCGCAACACCGTAAGTCCGGCTTCGTCGGACGCCGAATCATCAACCATGTTCAACTTGAATTACGCCGACGGCGTTACACAACTTCGGAATCAACCGAAATGAAAAACCGACGAATACAATCTACCGAACCAAACAATCGGCGTGGCCTGAGCCTGATCGAAGTCGTCGTCTCAACCCTGCTGGTCGGGCTGGTGTTGGTGACGTCGATGAAGACGGTGGGCGGCGTAATTCGCACCTGGCAGGTGAGTGAAGAACAGCACGACGGCATGGCATTGGCAGTCGAGTTGATGACCGAAGTGCTGCAGGCCCGGTACATTGAGGAGGGAGGCAGCGACAAGTTTCTGGAACTCGAAACCGGGGAGTCGGCCACCGATCGCAGCGCATGGGACGACACCGACGACTACGACGACTGGTCGGCCTCACCCCCCAAATCCAAAGACAACACCTCGCTGACCGACTACACCGGTTGGACGCGGGCCATCAATGTGCAGAAGGTACACTCCAACGACCCGACCAGCGCGCTCAACGACAACGCGGACGACCAGGGGCTGCGGAAGATTACGATCACCGTCACCGCGCCGGATAGCACGCAAACGGTTCTCGTCGGCCTGCGCGCAAGAGACGGCGTGATGGAGCAGGCACCAAGCGTCGATTCGACATTCGTGATGCACGTTGGCAGCGACCTGCAAGTTGGCACCGGGACCGACGCCGTGCGGTCGGGGGCCAACATCACAAACCACGCGAAAGATCAATAGGCACGCCATGCGACATCTCAAAAAACGAAATCATCCGGGGTGGCTGGGGTCAAAGCGCAGCGCAGCCCCCAGATCGAACGCTCCCCGTGGCACCGAAGCATCTGCCGAACGCCCAAAACATCGGCGCAGCGGAGCACTGTACGTCGCCGTGATGGCCGTTTCGACGATTGTCGCGGTCATCGGGCTCTCGGCAATTACCGTCGCGCAAGCCAAGCTCAAACGGTCGCAAAGCGAAAGCGACGTGTTCGCCGCCCGCCTGCTGGCACTCTCGGCAGTCGAAAGCGCCATGGCAGACATCAACGCGAACGGCTCGTGGCGAAACTCTTACACAAACAATGTCGAATACCCAGCGACCCCGATCGCGTTGAACGGCGGAACGATCACCTGCAAAGTCGTCGATGCCGACGGCGACCTGACCGATGACACGTCCGACCCCGCGACACTCTACGGCATCGGCCGCGTCGGCAATTCCGTCCACGTTCACCGTGTAGCGATTGAAGTGTCCGGCGCCGACATGAAAATTACATTGTCCACCTGGGAAGATGCCGACGCTCCGTAAATCGAGCATGTCGATTCTCATGGTTGGGTGACGCTGGCATGTCGCCAGGCTTCACCGCGCTGCACTGGCGACACGTCAGTGGCACCCGATACGTCAATCAAATTCTGACGTGTTTCGGACGCCGACCCGCATGTTGCACGACGTCAACATCACGTTGACATTTCGCATCGCCCTTCCGGTCCGTCATCACGCTGACAACTCAACCCGAGGGCCGTAACTCCCGGTTCTCCGGTGACTTTCACAACTTTGTCCGAGCGTGCTACTTCCCGGCACACCATCTGCACAGGTACGATGGTGAATGACATGCCAGGGGAGTTAACACGCTATGACTGCACACAAATTGAATCCGCTTTTCCGTTCGCTTTGCCTGTTGGCCGCGTGCTGCAGCGGGCTGACATTCTTGCCGGCACACGCTACGGCCGACGAAGTCTTCGTACAACTCAAGAGCGGGAGAACCGTCTCGGGCATGGTCGATGCACACACGGACGAAACACGTCTATGGCTGCGATCGACCGAGCCATCGATTCTGCTGCGAAGCAGTTTCGGTTGGGCTGATGTCCGCTCGGCGAAACACGCGGGCAAATCGCTGACCGCCGCCGAATTCCGCACATTGGCAAAGACGTTGAAAACGAAGCTCGATGTGAAACGATTTCGCAAGCCGCGACCGAAGGCTGTCGCTTCACCCAACGAGGCGCGTGCGCAGGAAAAGCAGGCCCCGGTTTTCGTTCGACGGCAGGACTTCCGCGTCGCCTCGGTGGAGATTTACGCGCGGGTCGCCAACTGGGATAACGACCCGGAAGATGACGGGCTGCTGGTGACGGTGTTTCCGTCAACCACATACGGACAGTTGCGTCCGATCAATGGGCAATTGAATTTGAAACTGTTCGGCAGGGTCAATCAACCATCATTAATCCGCCGACAGTTTCCCGAGTTGACGCGTGGATCGTTCCGCGTGAAGGCGGCTGATTTCGGTCCCGATGGCGCAACTTACAAGTTCCGCTTTCGGAACTTTCATCCGGAGAAAAATCTCGACATCGACGTTTTCGGCCTGTTGACGGGCCGGATGGTGGTCGCAGGACACGGAACGTTCGACGCATCGGACTCCAACGTGCGATTGCGGCGGCTGAGTCGTTTCCGCGACCGGCTGCAGTTTCAGAGCGGCCGGCGATTCCTGCCGGCCGAGAACCCACGGCGGCTGCCATGATCGACTACGACGCGGTTTTTTCGGTCATCTGGTAGACCGTCAACTTGCCGTCGAACTGGGCGATGGTCAGCTTTGTGGCATCAGGCGTGAGATCGACCGCGCGGCCGCAATGCGACAGCTTGACGGTGTGGAACGGTTTTTCTTCGCCCGGTTTCCAGAACCAGAGAGCGCCCGAAGCCCCACCCTGTGGAGCACCGACTGCGACGAGAAATCCTTCCGGGTGAAAACGCACGCCCCAAGCCATTCCTTTATAGGAATCGACCTTTAGTTTCTGGCGATGTTTGCCCGCATCCCAATCGACGAGCAGAATCATCGGTTTGTGAACACCGGCGAAGGCATTGGTGACTTCGGTCAGACCGGCGACCGCGAGGGTCTTGCCGTCGGGGCTGAATCGCAGATCGCGTGCGCCGCCCATGTCGGCCCGGAATTTCAGATCGAAGCCCCACATGAACTTCGCTTCCATCGACCGCAATTCCTTGCCGGTTTCCATATCCCACTCTTTGAGAACGCCCATCAAATCGAATGAGGCGATCCGTTTTCCATCGGGGTGAAAATCGACTGCGTAGGGATACCGCTTGTGACCTTCAAACTGCTGAACCAGTTCGAAATCGGGAAGTTTCCAAACCTTCACCAGATTGTCGTTTCCGCACGAGGCCAGCAGTTGGCCATCGGGACTCACGCGAACCCAACGGACCCAGCCCTTGTGCGCTTCGACCATTTTGACCGGTTTCGGCTGGGCATCGTCTGCCCTCCAAATGCCGATGTGGTCGTCGTATCCGCCGGTGTAAAGCCATTGGCCATCGGGCGAGAAGTCCATCGACCGGACCCAGCTTTCATGGCCGGCGAAGGTCGTCTTGGCGACCGGCTTGTCACCTTCCTTCTTTTCCGTCAGTGACCAGCGATAGACGTTCAGATCCTCGGCGCCGGCAAAGACGAACCGGCCGGTTGGGTCGATCCGGCAAGTGGTCAGCGGGAAGTCGTGTTTGAATTCGGCTGCGACGTGCGTTTTTCTTGCGTCGATGGGAAGCGGCGCATCTTCCGGCAGAGCGGGAGGGGCCGGTTCGTCGCTGTTGATTGCGTTGCTCATGCCAGTAGCTCCCCGATTGCTTCGCCCGTTGGATCGCCAATGGGAATGGCGCGTCCCGGAATGTCGTGGTGATCGGTGGTGTCGAGTCCCAGAGCGCGGAAGTACGTGTGGAACAGATGGCGGCCGTCCACTTCGCGTTCGGCGACGGCGGTTCCCTCTTCGTTGGTCATACCTACGACAGCACCCGGTTTGATTCCGCAACCGCCGAGTGCCATCGACCAGGCCGTTCCCCAATGGTCGCGGCCGTATCGCTGATTGATCTTGGGCGTGCGGCCGAACTCCGACATGATGAGCACCAGCGTGCTTTCGAGCATGCCGGAGTCGTGCAGATCGTCGAGCAGCATGCAGAACGTCTTGTCGAACTCGGCCAACTGTTCGAGATGGAAATTGAAATTTTCGGCGTGCGTGTCGTACCCGTGGTGGGTAACTTTGACGCACGTGGAACCGGCTTCGAGCAGCTTACGGGCCACGATGCAATTGCGACCGAACGGATGGCTGCCGTATCGTTCCAACTCCTTGGGTGGCGGATCGCCCTCGAACAGGCCCTTCTTGGCGAGCAGTTTGTCGGCGAGAGTATAAGAGGAATCATACGAATCGGTGAAAGCGGGCTGGCCGACCTTGCCGGAAAATCGTTGGCTCAGCCGACGCCGTAATTCATTCCGCCGCTTTGCTGCGTCGGCCGTCAGTTTGCCGGAGTGCTTAAGGTTCTCCGGTGCAGCGGCGCCGGGAAGTTTCAACTGGGCAAATTCTGCCGGCAGGAAGGCGTTGGTGTTGTCGTTGAGTCCCCGCGTAGTAATGTGCATGAAACCGGGCAACGATGCCGTCTTCGGAGCAAGATATTTTGCAGCGACGGTACCAATGTAGGGGAACACGCCGGCGCGGCGGCCCCGTTCCATAAACACGTGTCCCTGCTGATGGCTGTTGGTTTTGATGTTGATGCTGCGGACGATCGACAAGTGATGCATGCGCTGGGCGATGTGCGGCAACAACTCAGAAATACGAATGCCGGGTACCGATGTGTCGATAGCGCGAAAAGGACCGCCGTAACGCGTTCCCGGTTTTGGGTCCCAACTTTCAAGCTGGCTGACGCCGCCTTGCAGGAAGACCTGCAGAATGCGTTTCTGCTGTGTCGCTAGCTGTTTGGTTTCAGCCGGCAAAACCTTCCCGGCGACGCCGACAGCCGTGGCGGCGGCAGAGCCAGCCAACATCGCGCGGCGGGAAATTGCATGATCGATGGCATTACATCCGGTGTCACGTCGCATGAATCGTGATCCTCACCTGTTCAAAAACAACGGCAAAACGATGAATCAACGCAGCAGCCAACAGCACTTTCTTTGTAGCTCTTGTCTCTAAACTATCGTCTATTGACCGAGTCAGTGATTAAACCGAAATTCGGCCGACGACAACAATGCCCAGACGAATTCCTGAATGCCCGCATCGCGGTCACCGACAGTTTGGAAATACTCAGTCACCTCGGCAACTTCTGCCACGGTCGGTTTACGGCATAATACGCTCAAATAGAGTTCATCCGCCAGTGCAGTCGGCTCTGTTTGCTTTTTGAGCCGGTCGGTCAGGTTGTTGCTGCCCGGAAGCAGCCAGCGATCAACGAGAGGGCCGTTCATCAAAAACAGCGCCTGATTTGCGGTCGCTCCGAACGATGTTGTCTGTCCGTTCTGGCCGGCGAACTTCAATGCAAACTGGTCAACGTTCGCTTTCAGTGCGTCGTGCAACGCTTCCTCGCGCCACAGCGGATGTGTTGTTCGCCCGGCACCGAACTTGGGATCGCTTTTGAGTAACGCCGCTTCTTTTGTCGCCAACGCCGCATCGGCGGCACCGGTGGCTTGCATAATGGACCACGCCAACTGCTCGGGAGATTGCGGCTTCAACAAGCCGACGGCAAAATTCTTCGCGGCCGTTTCCCGGTGCTCTTCGGCAGCGTAACTGCTGCGCTGATACGCTTCGGTCAGCGCAAGCTGTTTGAGCATCCAGCGGATGTCGTAGTTGTGCTGCAGAAACTCTTCGGCGAGTAATTCGAGTACGGCGGGGTGTGACGGTGGGTTTTGCTCGTGCCGAACATCAAGCGGTTCGACCAAACCCCGGCCCAGCATGATGGCCCACAGCCGATTGACAATGTTTCGGCGAAAGTCGATGTTGTCGGCCGCGATCATCGCCTGACCCAATTTCAGTCGGCGGCTGTATGTCGGTACGCCGCGTGACTTCTTGTCGGGTTTGACAAGATACTGTTTTGCCGACTCCGATGGATCGGGGATCTCCGGCAGATCGAGCATACGCGGGTTGGTCTGCGACGACTCCTGCGTGAAGACCGAAGTGAATTTCACATCGCCTTCGGCTTTTTCGCCCAATTGCTTCTGTTTGTTTTTCGGATTTGTGAACAGGTAGCTGCGACTGAGGAACGCGTTGATGCCGTAATAGTGTTGCTGCAGATAGGTATCGATGGCGGGGTGATCGTGGCATTGGGCGCATTCAAGATCGACGCCGAGAAACACGCGGCCGATGTCGCGGGTGAGCAAATCGACGTCGAAATTGCGATCAAGATAAAACCGCGCAGCCGGCCTGAGTTGCGGGTCGGCGCCATCGGCCGAGAGGATTTCCAGCACCAGCTGGTTCCACGGTTTGTTGGCCAGAAACGACTGCCGCAAATAGTTGCGCCACTCGGCGTCGGGAACGTTGGTCGCCGGCATTCGCGCCATCAGCATTTCATCGAACACATACTGCATTCTGCGTGCGTGTCGGGGGTCGGCGAGAAGACGGTCGATCAGCGTTTCGCGTTTTGTCGATGTGTCGTCATCAAGAAACTCGCGTGTCTCTTTGGCCGACGGAATCCGGCCGACCAGATCGAGATGAATTCGGCGGTGGAATTCCGAGTCGCTACAACGCGACGCAGCGAACGAGGCAAACTGTGGGTGAGATGCCGCAAGCAAACTGTCGATCCGCTGATGGACCGGCTGTTGTTCCGCAGCAAGAGCGGCCGAAGCAAACCAGAGGAATGCAGCCATTGAGAATAGTGCTATCGGCGATGTTCGAGGATGCGTCATCGAATTGCCTGCTTAGGTGGGGTTCTCCGCAGCAGTTTCTGCGTCACAAGGCCAGTCGATGACAATGTGACACTACCGACGGAAAAGGAAACGAGGTCTGCTCGATGTTGTCTGTGGTAGGGTCAGTTCATTCTACCAGAGAAGCTCACAATGAGACAACTCGGCGGCAGGAATCGACGCACAAATTGGAAGGACCAATTGGCTTAGTTTTTCAGTTTGGGGTGAGACTGGGGTGCCTGTGGCAGAGTCTTCGATGCCGTAGCGAGCGATCGTTCTGGGGGCTGCGCTCCGAATACGTCGCTTCGACCCCAGCCACCCATTTCCCTTTTTGAAATACTGCGCCACCCTGCGCACACGACTCCGGCCGGTTGAACGCGACAAGCCGACGTGGTATTTTTCTTGAAATTGACTTTACGCCAAACTGACATGACCGTCGCATTGAGGATTAGCCCCATGGACTTGATTGTGCTAAACGCATTGAAGCGTTGCGAAGAAACTTTGAGCGAAGCGATTCGCGTCGATTTGACTATGGCCGGTTGGGAAACGGTCAACTTTGACGATGACGGCAAGCCGATGGTGGATCAGGCACCACGAGAGGAAGGGCCGGTATGGAAAGGTGCTCCGGGAACTCATCCACTGGTTGAAGTTCTGCGAAAGGCAATCAAGCAGTGCGAAAGCTAGGACTCGACAGCGCGATAATTCGTACAATCGAATCGCGACTGTCAGGTCGGTGACTTTCGTCGCCAGCGTCCGGCTAACTCCTGCCATCCGGCCCGAAGCGGCGATGCGAACGCGAAGTAGCAGAAGATGACGGGGACCGCGAGTTCCTTCACCACCACGATGAGCGCCGCTGTGAAAACGATTTGAATGAGGTGTTGACGGCTGCGACGACCTCGAAACAGTTGGTTGAAGACGTGGGCATACCGAATGCGGGAAACCATCAGGCAGGCGACAGCTAAGGTGACCAGCGGAAGGATGGTGACCACCGTCGGAATCAGCCAACTGGCGGTCGCGTTGGCGATTTGGACGGAGTCGCCCGCCATCAGGCCAACCGGGCCATGCATGGCAATTGGGAATGCCGCGATAGTTCCCGCGGCAGCCGGTGAGGGCAGCCCACTGAAACCTTCGTGCGAGTCCTCTTCGTCGGTTTCCACGTTAAACCGTGCCAATCGCAACAGCACGCAAACGACGAACAGTGTTGCAATCACCCACAGCAACCGCGGGTGGTATTGAAAGGGCAACGTAATCTGCGAACCGAATGAGTGGTCGGCCCGGGTGAATTGCAGCATGAGGAACGCCGGAGCGACGCCGAAGCTCACAGCATCGCAAAGACTATCTAGCTGTGCGCCGAATTCGCTCGTCTGGTCGGTCAAACGGGCGACACTGCCGTCGAGCATGTCGAACACCATCGCCAGAAAAATCAACAATGCCGCGATGACCAGATGATTCTCGGCGGGAATCTGCGGCCCAACCTTCGCCGCAAACGTGATTGCCCCAAATCCACAGGCCGCGTTTCCCAGCGTGAGCAGGGTCGGCAGTACGGCGAACATTTTTCGTTTCTTCATGGGAATAGCTTTCAGCCCGCCAATCGAGCCAGGGGCGTTTTGCCAGAATCGCTGTTCAAACCCTTGCTTGCGCTACGGGCTGACTTTCACATTCGCGAAACTCATTTCTGATCGTTGTTTGATTTGTCGCTGTATTCTGCCAGTATCGACGTTCCCGAGTGAATCATTTCGCCGATGGATGTCCTGATTTCTAACCCCTCTTCGCGTGGAAGAACGAGATCGGTTCGCGAACCGAACTTGATCATGCCGAGTTGTTCGCCTGCCGCGAGTTCATCGCCCGGCTTCAACCAGCAGACAATGCGGCGAGCAATTGCGCCGGTAATCTGCCGGACAATCATTCTTCGGTGCGGGAAATTGTTGCCTTCGATATGAAGTGCCAATTGCTCGTTCTCGCGGGCCGACTCCGGGCGCAATGCGTTGAGGCATTTGCCCGGTTTGTATCGTAACTCAATAACGCGGGATGAAATCGGCATGCGGTTGATGTGGACGCTGAAGATTGACAGGAAGACCCCGATCTCAACAGCCGGTCCGTCGATGAATTCGTCGTGTTCGATTTCGGTGATCGTCACCACTTTGCCGTCGGCCGGCGAGATCACCAGGTTGTCGCCTTGAGGAACCACACGTCGCGGGTTCCGAAAAAACCACGCGACCAAAATGCCGACGACTGACAACCCGACAACTGCGGTCCAGGTCAGATTAGCGGCCGGACCTTGCCAATTCATCGACAAAACCAACCACGTCAATATTGCAGCACCGCCAAACGACATGCTGCAAACCAACAACAGTTCGGCCAACCCAACACGGGCAAATGGTAGTCGGTCGCGCCAAGTGAATGGATCGTCTTCGAGCTTCCAGTGCCATCCGCCCTGATTCTGATGGAACTTCAGATCGCGGGGATCGAGGACTTCGTGCGGGCAGGGATTAAAATCTCCCTGCCGCAATTCCGCCATTCTCTGCACGTAACCGCGCCGGAAGATTTTAAGGTACGAACGACGAATCCCTCCCCACGCCTGTTCGAGCCGAATGATGACACCACCACCCGGCTGAATGTCGGTGAGTTGCGGGTCCATGGGTTGCAACGGCAGCCGCCCGGGTGACGTTTCCGTCGCAGCGGCTTCTGAAGAGGCCGCTAACTGCTGTGCATCAAGGTCTTGTTGCGTCATCGAAGTTGGGCTGATTTCTAGAAATTGAAGAACGACAACATGAAAGTCGGATCGTCCATTCTATCGGGCGAAAATGAATTTGGCGACTGCCGTTACCGGGTTGTTTGCGACAGACCTTCTGTTTTTTCCGCCCAGATACCTGGCGCGGATGAATCGGGCGGCTTACCACGCCGACAACCGTTAGAGCTTAACAGTCCACGCATCGACCTGTCCGGCGGGGCGTCACTCTCTCAAGCGGTTTCCCAAATTCCGACGATACTGCTGAAGGCGGGAACTTCACCGGTAATATCACGAAACTGGCAATATCACGATAAACCGGGAGCTTATCGCCAATTTTGGCAAGCTCGCATGGAGGAACGAGGGCGCGATCTGCTACAACTGATGATCCCGTCAGCTGGCACGCGACGTTCGTTTGCCGGCCGCGACATCTATTTCCGTTGATGGATGCCACTAGCGTATCGCCACTGTTCGACACACGACACGGCTTGGCACGCTACACTGGCGACACGCCAGTGGCACCCGACCGATCACACACCAGAAAGTCCGACACCATGATGGCCATCGTTGCAGTTCACGCCCGCGAAATTCTCGACAGTCGCGGGAACCCCACAATTGAAGTTGATATCGAATTGGAAGACGGCACGGTTGGTCGTGCTGCCGTTCCCAGCGGAGCCAGCACCGGCGTTCACGAAGCGCACGAGTTGCGCGACACTGCCGCCAAAGACCGCTTTCTGGGTAAGGGAGTGCGACAGGCGGTTGACAATATCAACGAGCAAATCGCCGACGCCTTGATCGATCTCGACGTGACAAATCAAGCGGTGATCGACCGGGTGATGCTCGATTTGGATGGAACCGAGAACAAATCGAAACTTGGGGCAAACGCCATCCTGGGATGCTCGTTGGCCGCCGCGCATGCTGCCGCACATAGCAGCATGTTGCCGCTGTTTCGTTACCTCGGCGGGATCGGCGCGAATCGGCTGCCGGCACCGATGATGAATATCATCAACGGCGGCGAACACGCCGACAACGGTATCGACATTCAAGAATTCATGATTATGCCGCTGGGATTCGAGCGGTTCAGCGATTCGTTCCGCTGCGGCGTCGAGGTGTTCCATCACTTGAAGAAAGTGCTTTCGGATAAAGGGCTGAGTACTGCCGTTGGCGACGAAGGCGGATTCGCACCCGATTTGGCCAAGAGCCAGGATGCACTGGATGTGATTCTGACGGCCATCGAAAAAGCAGGATATCGCCCCGACGAGCAGGTGAAGATCGCACTCGATTGCGCGTCTTCGGAGTTCTTCAAAGAGGGAACTTACACCCTCGAAGGAACGAAGTACGACTCCGCCGGCATGGTCGAATTGCTGACCGAGTGGACCGAGAAGTATCCCATCTGCTCGATCGAAGACGGATGCGACGAAGACGATTGGGACGGCTGGAAACTGCTGACCGATGCAATCGGCGACAAATGCCAACTGGTTGGCGACGACCTGTTCGTAACCAACGTCAAACGACTTTCGCAAGGAATCGAAAAGGGTGTTGCCAACAGCATTCTGGTCAAAGTGAATCAAATTGGCACTTTGACGGAAACCGTCGATGCCGTGCAGTTGGCCTATCGAAACGGCTATACGGCGGTAATGAGTCACCGATCGGGTGAGACCGAGGACACGACGATTGCCGACCTGGCAGTTGCTCTGAGTACGGGCCAAATCAAAACCGGTTCGGCCAGTCGCACCGATCGCATTTGCAAGTACAACCAATTGCTGCGCATCGAAGAGATCCTCGGAGACGAAGCAGTTTTCGGCGGTACAATTTGATCGTTCGCTTAGCTGCGGTGTAACACACCGCAGCGTCTTTGAATGGACGCACGTGGGACCGTAAATTGAACGAGACTGCCAACAAGTTGAAAGAACGTCAGCACACGTGGCGCGTGTCGCTGGCGTTCTGGCTGAGCCTATTGTTCTCGGCAGTGCTATACGCTGCGGTTGCGCTCTCACCCAAGCTGCTGGAATTCACAACGCTGGACAACGAATTCCAATCAAATCGGGCGGAGTTAGTCTCGGTGGAACAGCGCGTTTCGCACCTCGAACGCGTGAGCGAAGCACTCAGGAACGACCCCGAATTCGCAGCGGAACTGATTCGCGTCGATTTTGAAGCGTCGCGACCCGGAGACGAACGCATTGCCGTGGAGCCGCTGCTCAGTCTGGAGGCAGTCCCTGCTTCCACGCGGTCGGCTTCGGCCGCAATCGATGGCCCATTGGCTTGGTACACACCGCTGCTGGAAGTGCTCACCCGGAATCAAACGCTGCGGATGTCGCTGCTGGCAATTGCGGCCGTTGTGATGGTTGGGGCTTTCACATTTCTGCACGAAACCGATGATGCCACCGGTGATGCGCCAACGGCTAACTCGGGCGGCCCGATCCAACGGTTCATCAATCGCTACCGCACCAACGGCGAGTAGTCGGCAGCACCCTATGTGTTCATTCTGTCAGTTCCGGTTGCGTAGGACAGAGGATCTGTAGCACGACGTCGAGGTAAACTCATCCGTTCAGGTGCACTTTGTTGCGGGTGCTGTCCGTAGTTCAGACGATACATGTACCTGAACAAGCCATCGCAACCGTTACGACCGCTGTAACCAAAATGGTCATCTCGGTTGCCAGTCGGTACCCATCAACCTCGTTACACGGGAGTCGGTACACACGTCACACGCAGTCCGGCTTGTCCAGGTAGTTTTCAGCGATACGAAAAGGCCGTGCCGAACCAGGCACCTATCGATTGGCATGGAAGGTCGAATGATCTCCCTGCCAGCCCGATAGCAAACGGTTCCCATCTCCGGTAACGGTTTCCAGTCCCGATACCTTTCGCACCTCGAACCGAGGGAAGGAACCGCTATGCGCATGCGAATTGGAGTCGCCGTTGTCGCGATCGCGACAGCCGTCGTGATCGCCGTCACAACCCAGCCGGTGAAAACGAAAGCCGGCAAGTTTCGCAACCCGTTTCGACGCAAGACATCGATCGAACGGCTCGCGGAGCAGATCGACAAATTGGAACACGAAATCGACGAGTACGGCAGCGTTGTCGCCAAGCAGCCCGACGTCTGGGGCGAAGCCCGCTTGACCAAACACCGCCAGGAATTCGAAGAGGTGATGGCGAAAGAGAAAGACAACTTCAAATTCACCATCAACGCGGCCATCTCACGCAGCGATCAGGCATTTCTCGCGAATGCGCTGGCGCTACAAGCGGCAGCGACTGGTTCGACCGGCACGGGAGATGAAAGTGTCTCGACGACGACGACCACAAATCTTGTCAGCGGCGTTGATGACGTCATCGCCCGCGACAAACTTCTGACACGATTTGTTCCCAAGACTGTTGTCGCGCCGGATGGAGAGGCAGTCAAGGGAATTGCCCTCGAACCGACGATCGTTCTCGATCAACAGGCGCGGTATCTCAATCACCTGCACGAACTCCGCCGCATCAGCGAAGGCGACGACACCGCCGACTCGCCCGGTTACGCACTCAACCTGGTACGAATTCCCGTTTCCGTCCTACCCGGTGACCAAACGCGGCAAGGACACGGAGCAGAAATCACAATCACCGCAACCCCCTATTTGAGCGACGAACTACTACTGCAGACGTTTCGGAGTTTGGTGATTAACGATCTTCTCGACGAACTCACGTTACCTATCGTAAAGCTCACCGATGAGATTGACGGAAGCCAATCCGAAACCAACTTGCGTCCGCCGGCCAAGGCACAAGACGCTCGCTTGAACCGCGACATGATAAAAATGTTACACACGATGAAATCAGGCGACGATTTCTTTGACAGAGCGGCAAACGCGGTCAACAAAGTCGTCGCATCACCATTGACGGTCTCGCGTTCGCGCCGCGCACGTAAACCGCTGCCCTCATCTCAACGAGGAACTGTGTATGGCGTCACTAGACTTTTGGAAATAGCCTTAGCCGTCAAGGAACAAAATGAAGGTGACAGCACAGCCAGAATACACAATCTTGATGTCCAAGAGTTTCTGAAGGACGAATTGATGGCGGCGTATGACTTTCTCTATTCACCGAAGAATGTCCATTTGTGGAACCACGTTGATGGATTGAGTGACGTCATTCGCAGCGGTGGTCCCAAAGCGCTAAGCGATCGTCAGACGGCCTTCGATTCCAGTCTCCCTGAACAATCATCCAACACGGACAATGAAGATCCCTATCGTATCGCGAAGGATCTCGCGTGGTGTATTCTGGTCGAATCGGCATTGCTCGACGCGCAGATGCACGATGACATGAAACGGGTGGCGGCGGACAAGGGATGCAGTTGTGCCGTGCCGGTGCAGTATCCGCTGTATACGCCGGAGCCGCCTCCCGAAGCAGTTCAGGCATTTAAGGAATACGTGAAGTGCCGTTGGCCGATTCACGTGTTTGCGATCGATCCGGTGACGCAGGATCAGAATGTTGCCGACGCTTTCAGCCGCCGTCGCGAGACGCAATTGGCTTTGTCGTTGGCGTTCGCTTCCGGGAAAATGAACGCGCAGAATTTCACCCGCTTCGCGCGGCGGATCGAACTCGACATGGAGACGATCGCGCTGAACCGCACGGTTGTGGGATTTTCTCACGGCGAGGATACGTTCGGCTGGCGGTTTTACCCGCGCGTGCAGACGCCGGAGATTGAAGGCAACCTGACGGTCGCCGTGCGCGATCTGCTGATCGGCGGCATGCCGCGCGATCGGGACATCAAACAACGGCGGCTGGAGCCGGGTACGCGGGAATGTGTGGCGGTGGTGATTATGCCGTCGTTCGTACCCTACCTGACATTCGACATTCGCAGCAACTGGTTCGAGTTGACCGACCCGGAAGATAAGGAGTTCGACCTGCAGGACACGGTGGAAATGAGCCGCACGATTCGTAAATTGAAAGATGCCGAGGCGGTTTGCCTGCAAGAGGAACAGCTCTACCGCTTCGGCGAAGTTCAGCGTCTGTCGCGGGCGGTCGATCAATTGGAAAAACGGCTGCCGTTGCAGTCAACCCAGGTGCAGATTCCGTTGGAGAATACGCTCGGCGGATTCCAGATGGTTTCCAACGGCGTGACCGATCTTGGCCCGGAACTTATCGGTTTCTACGGCGAACCGGGAATCGATCAGACCAAGGACACGGTTCTGTTCCTCGTCGGCGACAACTTCAGCGTCCACGAAACCAAAGTGGTTGCCGGCGGGAAGGATGTGAAACCGACATTGTTGAGCCGACAGGTCATACAGGTCAAGATCCCCAAGGGAACGACGACGATCGACCAAAAGAAAAACGGCGGCAAGTTCATCGACGTCCATGTCGCCACCCCCTATGGAGTCTCAACACATTTGAAGATTCCAGTCTTCAAGTCTGCCAAACCCAGTAGCGCGTCATCGACGACCGGGTTCAAGTGGAGTCCGGAGACAGTCGTTATGCACCACGGTTACGATGCCGCCGGGTTATTCACGAGCGCTTTATTCGAGTTAACGGAACCGAAGCTGGAAATCACGGCCCCGTCTGGCACGAGAGCCGTGACAGGCGAACTCGAAATTACGTTGGCGACAAAGAAGTTGAAAGTGGACGGGACTGATATCGATCCCAAGATAAGCAAGTTCACGCTGAAGGGCTTGAAGTTTGAGAAGGGCAAGTTTGTCATCAAAGGCTCCACGTACATAGTGCTCGGCGTGACACTAAACCAGATCTTCAAGCAGACGTTCGTCAAGTCGAAACGTCCCGCGGAGGATGTCGAGATGACCGCCGTCTTGAAGATCGACGGCAGCACAGAAAAGATCAAGCTCGACAACAAACTCACAATCGACCTCGACGAACGGTAGGCCGAATCGTGAAGGGTATCTCCAGTGCGTTGTGCTATTAACCAGCATTGTTGATTTCGTCAACCGGCAGCGAGGCGTTCAGCCTCCTGTCGGTTGTCTCGTTGCCGACGTGGGCCGTTCAGGACATGCGGTGTTCGATCCGTTCCTGCCGATGGTAGCGGTTGCCCGCACAACGATCTTCGAGTGAGCGCATTCCTACCGATTCCTCTGCTGAAGCGAATCATGCAGGTTATTCGCCATGCGCCCCTGGGCTCAGCCAGATCCCTTCCGCGAGCCCCCCACCGGCAGAAAGTCTCTCGCGTGAATTGCGGGTATCGTCGATGTCACTTCTAACACGTTTTCGATTCCCGGTGACTCCTTTCTCGCCACTCGTTTTTCCAGCCCTCGTTTTTCCTGCCATTGTGGAGAAACTGCGCATGTCTGATGCTCCCATTGCCGACGTCGATCTCGCCAAGGAACTTCGGCTCCGGGGCTGGGCACGCAAGAACTACGTTACTATCCAAAATCGCTCGGACGAATGGCATCCCATCGTGCTGGATGAGATGCGAAAACGCGACCGCGAAATGGAAAGTCAGTGGACCGGACAAACGATCGCCGGAACGTTCGTGCCTCTTCCGCCAACCGATTTGCGGCGACTCGATCAGGCGCATGAACCCGTCGCCGAACCGAATCTACTGCAGGCCGACAGCCGTCAGCCACTGCATTTGTTGCACAATCCACGAGGCTGAGTCTTACCGCCGGGATTGGTCCCACGGGATGCAACCCGTGGGCTTTGGTGCGGGATGAGCCTCATTCTGGCTCTTCGCTTGGGCCGACGAACTCTTCCGCAAATGCGTTGAGAATGATTACCTCGACGCGATCTAACTTCGCCGCTTGCTCGTCTTCGGTTTGCGAGAGTGGATCGTTGTCCGCCATGGCATCGACCCGCATCCGTCTGTAATCGACCCCCTGCCCCACCAGAAAGTGATAAACTTTTCGGCCGCGCGCGTAGGTGAGGGCGATTTTGTCGGCGTACTGGCTGTCGGCAGGCAGCGGCGTTTTCGACGCGTAAACGCGAATGACAACCTTATTCGGTTTTCCCACCAGTTCCGCAGCGACCGCATTCAATTCCGGTCGCGCATCGTCGGTGAAATCGACGGCGAATGGTGGATAAAACACCGGACGGCCCGCTAGTCGAGATTCTCCCTCCCGAGTCCGGAAGACTTTCAAGTCGTCGCCTTCGACCGAAGGGTGCCGAACCCCGTTTCTACCATCGTCTTCATTCGTAAACGAGCCTAACGTCTCCAGGTTCGTCACCAGAGCGTTGAGGGGGAACTGTTTTCCCGGTGGGGTGTGGGCGGCGGTCTCGTATCCAAGCTTCTCATACAACGCACTGAGGATCGCCTGGTATTTTGCTTCCGCCACGACGTCGCTGAGCGAGACGAGCATGATGAAGAACGTCAGCAGCAGCGACATCATGTCGCCGTACGTGACAACCCATTCTGGTACGCCGGGGGCATCGTCTTCCATGACCGGTTCTTCTCGGGGCGGCAGAATCTCAGCAATGTACGTCTGCAGAACAGAGCCGAGAGGGAATTGGAGTCGCGCTCATATTGTAGGAACGCCTACTCGCAAATCGGACTGCCGGGGCCGACGGCCACAGCTGAAGTTGCTTTGCCGGAATCGGTATTGGTCAGGTTCGTCCGGTTAGGCAATTCTGGCAAACTGCCGTCGAGAGTTACGGCTTGACGATGTTGCCGTCTCGCTGTCGGACATTGCCCCAGAACATGTCGAAGGGCGGGTCATCTTCGATGGGAAAACTGGCAGCCAGATCTTCGTCCAAGTCGATACCCAATCCCGGTTTGTCGTTGGCCCAGTAGTAACCCTCTTTCAACTCCGGACAGCCGGGGAAGACGTCTTGTTCGGCCTGCGTGAATTCTCGTGCTTCCTGAATGCCGAAATTCGGGCTGCTCAGATCGAGATGCACGTGGGCCGCGTGTCCCACCGGAGAGACATCGCCCGGACCGTGCCACGCCGTGCGGACACGAAAGAACTCGCACAACGCCGCAATCTTGCGGGCCATTGTCAGCCCGCCTACCTGCGAGATGTGCACGCGAATGAAGTCGATCAACCGTTCGCTGACGAGCGAAACCCATTCGTTGGGATTATTGAACAATTCGCCCATTGCGATCGGTGTGCTCGATTGGGCTCGCAAGTGTTGGAAGTAACCAATGTCTTCCGGGCTGAAGGGATCTTCGAGGAAGAACAGTCGATACGGCTCCAGATCTTTCGCCATTTGGATCGCCAGAATGGGTGGAACGCGTTCGTGGACATCGTGTATCAATTCCACTTCGTCGCCCAACTGCGACCGCAAATGATCGAATAAACACGGAACGAGTCGGGCATAGGGACCCGGTTCGAAGAGCTCGACGCGCTGGTTTTCGGGCAGTGGATCCTCGCCAGCAGATTCGTTTGTTCCATAGGTGGTGTAACCGGGAACAGCCACCTGCGCCCGCACGTGGCGATAGCCGGCTTCCATAAACTCACGCACCCGGTCTTCCACTTCTTTAAAATTCTCGCCGGTGGCGTGACGGTACGTATCGACCGCCGTGCGGACCTTGCCTCCGAAAAGCCGATAGAGCGGTAAATCGGCCGTCTTCCCCAGAATATCCCAACAGGCCATGTCCACGCCGCTCATGGCATTGTTCAGCACCGGTCCGTTTCGCCAATAGGAACTGACGAACGACGACTGCCAGATGTCTTCGATTTCCAGCGGGTTCTTGCCGATGAGAAACGGCTTGAGATACTCATCGACGGCCGATGCAACGGTTCGCGCCCGTTGGGTATAGGTCGCACACCCCAGTCCGTGGAGTCCCGGTTGATCCGTCATGACCTTTACTACGACAAGCCGGATTCCTGCGGGGGCCGTCAGAATCGTTTGGATATCGGTGATCTTCACGTCACTGTCCTTTGGGGATGCGGTCGTTCGGGGCTGAGTGCCAACGTGCTGCCACACGCCGGCGCTGCGATACTGCCGCCCAAAACTGTCCGTGTCAACCATTCGCGCCGTTGCTCGATCCCCCGGGCCGCAGCCCGAGGGGCTTTGCTGCGCGACGTAAAGATTCACAATTCATGCTTGCCAGCAGAGTTTGACTTGCCGGAAAACCTTGCGCCGTTTAACCGCGTGATCCATTATGCCTGAGTCGTCGTGATTGCCGATGCTCCATCAAAAGCGGTCACAGCAAGACGGTTGGAGTCAGACGGAAACTTCGGAATCGTCGATAGAAGTCCTACAGGTCGAACCCCCGATCGCAAAACGACCTTTACGTCCAGACCTCGACAGATGAGGAAGTTTACCGTGAATCCGCCAACCCGATTTCGGCACCTCGGTGTGCATGCGCGTTGTTTCGTTCTTCTCGTAGCAACCGGTCTCATTGCCGGATGCACGGGCGGCCCGAAGCTCAGCCTGACCTCTCCCTCCACATGGCCCGGGGCCAGTCAGGTGGCGGGCGCTGGAAATAAGGTCGGTGGATGGGTGTCGGAAAAGGCCCAATCCCGGAGGGCGCGCAAGCAGGCGAAGGCGGCAGCAGTGGCGCGAAGAGAATCGAGCCGAGCCACAACGAACGACGAGACGAACAGCAAACTCCGCGCGATCTTCACTCAGGGCAACGACCGCGGGGCCAACCAACCGGCAGATCCGTTCCTGGCACAGACGGCTCAGGCCAATCAGAAAGTCGCAAGCGCTTCTCATTCCAACAACAACACTAAGAACGATCGTCTTCCGAACGATCGCCGCGAGGCCAACCTGAAATCGGCCGCGCATTCTGTTGACGGCCCAAAAGTTCCGGCGCCGAAACAATCCGCTCCGATCGATCCAAACGTCAATCCGTTCGCCGATCTCGCTAATTCCCGCAACATACCGCCGACGAAAATACGTGAGAAGAGTTCTGTCGACAACCCATTTGCAGGTGGAATCGACACACAACTGGCGCAACTCCGCGAGCAGGCAGGTCGCAGCGAAACGCCAGCGACACGGAACGAATTGCCCATCGAGCGAAACCCATTGCGTGATGCCATATTGGGCGATGCTGTTCTTGAAGACAGTGTTCTTGAAGACAGCGCAGTTATCGAAGACAGTGCAGACGAACCGCAGGCGGGACAAACCACTTTGCCCAATGACGCGATCGTACCGATCATCGAAGACGTTGTTCCACCGGTCGATAAAATTGAAGTGCCAGTCGTGAATATTGATGAACCGGCTGATATCGAGGAGCCTCCCGTTGGCCGAGCCGTTGGCCGAGCCGTTGTTCGGTCGGGTGATTTCGCCGACGAGTTGCTTCCCGAGTGGGCTCGCGAGCCGTCGCCACAACCAGAACAACGTGAGACTTTGCCGTCGAAAGAGACACAATCTTTCGCGAATCAGCAAATCGATCCAGCAAACGAAACCCCGTTCATTCCATCCGAAGAGTCACCGGCAGCGGATCGGATTCACGTGGCAAGAAACGCCATCGAAACGCCGTTGACCGAAATTGAAATTGATCCGTCTCCGGTCATCATCTCCCCTCGATTCCGATCGGGGAACCCGATCGACAATGCCGAAGCGGCGGGGCGGGTTGAGTTCGTGTCACCGCCTCCCGCCGATGTGATCGCCCCTCCCGTAGATGTGGTTGCCATTGAAGAGCACGGCAGCCTACCGGAAAGTGACGATGCCTTCGGCGAGATGATCGTCGAGTCAGATTCCCTTCCATCGGGTTTTGCCGAATGGCACGGAAACGATGGCGGGTACGCGACTCTTCGGACAAACACGCCTCTCAATGCACAGGAAGTGAGTTCCTCATCAAACGCGGGCGTTCCGGCCCGATTGGCGGTCAATTCGCGACCAGTTGCGACAGCTCCCGTTCCTGCTGCGACGGACGCTGAAAGCAGCGACCAAAATCCATTCGTCGTTCGCCCGCATCTCCTGCGAGAGATTCCGTCTTCCGGGACTGCGATTGATGATGTGAAAGACGCAAATGAGCAAGCGGAACCACTGTCCGATCCGTTCGTGTTTCCCCAATCGAACACCGACGGCGATCAGGCTCTCGAAAGCTCACTGGATTCGATCAGTTGGGATCCTGAAACGGAACCAGGCGCAGCAGCGGCGGGGAATTCGCTGTTTGAATCAACCGCGATGATCGGACTGTTGATCGGTGTGGTCTGCCTGATCGGGTTGGCGCTGATTCGGCGGATGTACACAACGGCCTGAATTGTCGTTTGCGGAGGTAAATCCCCCCGCCCGACTGAAAGTCGCAGCCCGCGAGGCGAACTCGATCTCTCGTGGGGATTGCGCCTGTTCACTCCGTTTTTCGGTGGTGACTTGCCAATAAATCGCCCGCATCGCGCCGCGCCGTGTCCTATATTTGAATTGCAGTGCCATGCCCTGTGATTCACGAAAGGACCGAATAGACGCGCCGATTGAAGGGCGCAACGATCTCGGCATCCTTTGAGTCCAGTGCATGGACTTTCTGCCCAAAGCTTGGCCGGTCGAACCATTTGAAACCGCAGACGGGAGTTTTGCCGATGACATCGGATCCCTGGAGTCGCCCCACCGTGCACGAGTTGCACGAAGTGTTGGAGAGCATTGAAAAACGCGACGGATTGAGCGAACGCGAGGTCGAACGGCTGGAACTGGCCGTCCCGGCAGAAATCACCACGTCCCGCGGCAATACCGTCTCGGCGATGACCCGCGAAGTCAGCCGTGCCGGCATCGGCCTGTTGCACCGAGGCTCCATTACCCCGGGGCGTGTGACGGTAAAAATGGCCAGTGAAACGCGGGAATTCACTTATCACGTTGAGCTTGAATGGTGTTATCCCTGCGAAAACGGCATGTTCATGAGCGGCGGACCGTTTCTACAGACCGATGAAGAAGACGACGAATAAGATTGCCCAAAGCGAGCCGTAAGCCCAAGCCCTCAGCCTGCTGTCGGCTTGGGCTTCTGCGTTTGTAATCGACGCACGGCTTGACGGTTTTTTGCCGTCTACCTATACTCGCGCTGACCGCCAACCGGAAGCGAGAGTACCCGATGAAAAGCGAAGAACGGCACGAACTGAAGTCCAACGAGCTGGAGAAACTGTCGGCCAGATTGCAGCCGATTTTCGATCAGTACGGGATGCACATCGTACTGGCTATTAGCGCGGCCATAGCCATTGGCGCCGCAGCAATGTTCTGGAATCGAACCAGTTCGGCAGAAAAGACGGCCGGTTGGACCGAACTGAGAGCCGCAGTTACGGCAAGGTCCGCCGAGAAGTTTCTCGAAGTCGCCGAAGACGAAACGCTGTCGAAGAAGCCAGTCTCAGCTTGGGCGCATCTTCGGGCCGCCGAACGCTACTTGGAAACCGGAATTCAGCAATCGCTGGAAAACCGTGAAGGCGAACGCGGATTGGTTTCCGACCTGGACGAAGCCCGCAAGAACTTCGACCTGGCACTGGAAGCGGCCCCCGCCAAGAGCAACTTGCAGGAACGGGCATTGTACGGCTTGGGACGTTGCCTGGAAACGATGGCCGGCGTTAACCAGCGCACCGACGCTGCGAACAGTGAAACTGCCGACCTGCTCGCAGAAGCGGTCAAAGCCTACGAGAAACTGCTCAGCGAATACCCGGATTCTGCATACAACCAGAAACGATACGAAGAGGAAGAACTCGGAAACCTCGAACGGCATCGAGATTTCTTGAAGTCCGAAAAAGCGAGCATTTTTTATGCTTGGTTCAGAACACAAAATCCGAAACCGGAAGATCGTCGCAGCCCGCTCGACGGCATGCCGACGGATCATCCGCCCTTCGGTAGCGGCCCGGTCACGCTGCCGCCCATTCCCGAGGGGTTGCGGCTACTCGATGACGACGCCGAAGCCGGCCCGGAATTTCCCGGGACTGAACAAGAAACGCCGGAAGGTGAATCGAGCGGCACCGCACCTGCCCCGAAGCCATCCGCCCCCGTCTCCAAGACGCCGGCAGAGACTAATAATGGCGATGACGAGAAGAAGGACGGCGAGTAATCGACTCTCTGTGTGGTTGAAATGGCGTGGTGTGGTTGAAATGACACGCACAGTTCCCTCCCCGCCGCTTCTGATGTCCGATGAATGACGCGACGCCGCCAAGCGATGACGACCTGCCGGTCAGCGAAGTCGCTCTCTCGTCATCCGACCCAATCGAGTTGACCGTCGAAGCGCGCGCACACGGCTGGCGGATCGATCACTATCTCAGCCGACTGTTCCCCAACTACAGCCGATCGTTGTTTCAACGGGCCATTGAAACAAAGACCGTGTTGATCAACGGCCTTTCGGTGAAAAGTTCCCGACGACTGCGCGTGAACGATCGCGTCTCCGTCCGGCTGCCGGAACTACCCGACAGCAGTCTGCCGGCCGAAGATATTCCGCTCGACGTGCTGCACGAAGACGATTCGCTGATTCTCCTGAACAAACGGGCCGGCATGATAGTGCATCCCGGCAAGGGCAATTACGGGGGAACGTTGGCGGCAGCGCTGCAGTTTCACTTCGATCAACTCAGTGACGTCGCCGGGCAGTTTCGGCCGGGGATCGTGCATCGCCTCGACCGCGACACCACCGGCGTCATCGTTATCGCCAAAGACAATCAGGTTCACAGCAAACTCAGCAAACAGTTCGAAGAACGCACCGTCAAGAAAGAATACCGGGCCATCGTTTGGGGCGAGGTCGAATTCGACAGTGACTACATCGAAACCCACGTCTGCGTTCACCCAAGAGTACGCGAAAAGATGCAGGTCTGCTCGCCGGGGGGAAACGCCCGCGAAGCGAACACGTTTTACGAAACAGTCGAACGATTCCCCGGCTTCAGCTACATGCGCCTGCTGCCCCGCACCGGCCGCACGCATCAACTGCGCGTACACATGCAGCACATCGGCCATCCCATCGTTGCCGACCGCGTCTACGGCGGCCGCCCCGTATTAAAACGCACCGACGTGGAGAAAGGGCGAGCAGGGGGTGTAAACCCCTTGGTTTCTCCGACCATTGAGTCCGCTCCCACGCCAGAATCCGCCACCAGTACCGACGATACCCGTAAAGTTCTCATCGCCCGCCAGGCCCTACATGCGTTCCGTCTTGAATTCGACCACCCGCAGAGTGGACAACGGATGGCGTTTGAGGCACCATTGCCGAAGGATTTCCAGCGTTCACTGGACGCGCTGCGAAGTCTGAAGGAATAATGTTCACAACCCACGCGCTGTTCCCCGTGGGATTTTCAATGGATACCCAATATGCGATTAGCAAAAGTTGCCCTCGTCGATGGCGAATGTCGCGTCGGCCTGCTTGAAGACGACCAAGTCAAACTGCTCGACCTCTCCCAGGTGGACAACTGCGTCTGTCTGTCCGACGTGTTGCACTCTCCCGATCCGATCGGTCTGGCCAAATTCCTCGCCGACCCCAATACCGAACCGGTTCCGCTCAAAGAAGTGACGTTGCTGGCACCCATCTGCCATCAGGAAGTCTGGGCGGCCGGCGTCACCTACAAACGCAGCCAGGTCGCCCGCATGGAAGAATCGGAGTCGGCCGCATCGCATTACGATCTCGTTTACACGGCCGACCGCCCCGAAATATTCTTCAAGGCCGACCCGACTCGCGTCTCCGGTCCCGGCGAACCGGTCCGCGTCCGCAGCGACAGCAACTGGAGCGTCCCCGAACCGGAGTTGACACTCGTCGTCAAACCCGACGGCACGCTCGCCGGCTTTACCATCGGCAACGACATGTCGGCACGCGACATCGAAGGCGAAAACCCGCTCTACCTGCCGCAAGCCAAGTTCTACAAACAATGCTGTGGCCTCGGCCCCTGCGTGTTGGTCCCCGAAGAAGAACTCGACCTGCCCGCAACGAAAATCATTCTCACCATCGAACGCGACGGCAGTCAGGTTTTCCAAGGTGAAACCGACCTCGGCGAAATGGCACGCAGTTTCGACGATCTCATCGACTGGCTCTTCCGCGAGCAGGATTTCCCCAACGGTGTCATGCTGCTCACCGGCACTGGAATCGTTCCACCGGACGACTTCACACTGGAAGACGGCGACACCGCATCAATCGAAATCACCGGCATCGGCACATTAACCAACCCGGTCGTCAAAGGGACATAGTCCCGTATGTAAAGCCGCGACCACTGGTCGCGGCCTTTTGAGACACTTCCCGGCACGGAAGGCCACCATGACCAAGCACCTCAACCGCATTCACCAGACCGACTGCATCAAGGGCATGGGCAAGCTGCCCGACGGTTCGGTGGATCTCGCCTTCGCCGATCCGCCGTTCAACATTGGCTACGAATACGACGAGTACGACGACCGCCGCGAGGCCGACGAATATCTCGACTGGTCGAAACAATGGCTCACCGAAGTCACTCGCGTGCTGAAACCGGACGGCACTTTCTGGCTGGCGATCGGCGATGAATACGCGGCCGAATTGAAGGTAATGATGACGCGCGAACTCGGCCTGACGTGCCGCAGTTGGGTCATCTGGTATTACACGTTCGGCGTCAACTGCAAGAACAAATTCAGCCGCTCGCACGCGCATCTGTTCCATATGGTGAAGGACGAAAAGAACTTCACTTTCAACGCCGACGATCCCGCCATCCGCATCCCATCGGCCCGGCAACTCGTTTACGGCGACAAACGCGCCAACCCCAAAGGCCGTCTGCCCGACGACACCTGGATTCTCCGCCCGCAAGACATCCCCGAGAGTTTCGGGCCGGACGAAGACACCTGGTACTTCCCCCGCGTGAACGGCACCTTCAAAGAACGCAAAGGCTGGCACGGCTGCCAAATGCCCGAGCAACTCCTCGGCCGCATCATCCGCGCCTGCTCCAACCCCAACGAAATCGTCCTCGACCCCTTCACCGGCAGCGGCACAACATTAGCCGTCGCCAAGAAACTCGACCGCCAATTCGTCGGTTACGAGCTCTCGAAAGAATACGCCGCGAATGCGAAAAGCCGACTGAAAGAAACCGAAGTCGGACAACCGTTGGACGGTGTGGAAAATGCAATGACGAGCGCGCCGACAACAGCCAACGGGCGGAAGTTGGAAAATGTTCCGAAGACTCCAACCCGACGCAGACTTGTCAAGAAAACGTCGGTCGTCGATAAGCAGTTTGATTTGCTGTAGAGTTCAGTCAATTTGACGAGTACGGTTTGGGAACAGGCTGAAAGCCGCGTTCTGCATTCGTTCTCTGTTCATTTCTCATCATCGGCCGGGGCCATGAGCCAGACCGACGTTCCTACTTTCACTGATGCAACAGGCCAGTTTCAACAATTCATTTTGGAACAGGGCTACGATCCGCAACTCCAGTGGATATTTCGAGACGATATCGTTGAGCATGGATTTCAGATATTTGTTCGACTTCCACTCCGTGACTCCACAGAAAAGATGGAACGTCGGTACGAGGAGGGAGTTCGGCGTGGACTTGGCATCAACCTACACGTGTTCTGTTATCTCAACGCGCGACCGCTCTGCTACATCTGGCTGCCTGAAGACGAAACGGATGCCGAATATCGGATGCTGACGGGGTTAAAACTGAGCGCGCCAAGCGAACCGGGGCGACAGACTGTTGTCGGGATTCGCTGGAAACTCAGATGGGTGTGGTTGCGCTGGATGGAACGCCGCATTTCAAAGCACCGGTGGGCGGACGACATTCCAAAACAATAATCTCGTTCAAACCAGATTGTTATGCCGCAACAGCGCCTCGGGATTCGGTTCGCGGCCGCGGAATTCTTTGAAGAGTTCCATGGGATGTTTGCCGCCACCCTGTGAAAGGATTGTGTCGCGGAAGCGGCGGCCGGTTTTTTGGACGGCTTGTTCGTCGTCCAGGCCGGCGTCTTCGAAGGCGCTGAAGGCGTCGGCGCTGAGGACTTCGGCCCATTTGTAGCTGTAATAGCCGGCCGCGTAACCGCCGGCGAAAATGTGTTGGAATGCGCACAGCGAGCGGTCGTCGTCGAACATCGGTAGCACCGATGTTTGTTCGGCCACTCGTTGTTGCAGATCGAGAATGCTTTCATCGCCGCCCGGTTTGAAGGCGGTGTGCAATTGCATGTCGTTCATGCCGAAGCGTAATTGTCGCAGCATGTTGCTTCCCGCGCGATACGTTCGGGCGGCACAGATCTTCTCGAACAGTTCATCCGGCAGCGGTTCGTCGGTTTCGAAGTGGGCGGTCATGCCGATGAGCGTTGGCTTGTGGTAACACCAGTTTTCCATGAACTGGCTCGGCAATTCGACCGCGTCCCATTCGACGCCGTTGATGCCCGAGGCGTCCGCGAAATCGACGGTGGTCAACATGTGCTGCAAACCGTGGCCGAATTCGTGAAACAGCGTTTCCACTTCGCGAAACGTCATCAGCGACGGCCGATCGCCCACCGGCGGAGTTGAGTTGCAGACAAGATGTGCCACCGGGAGTTGAAGTTCATCACCGGTTCGCCGCCGCACCAGACAGTCGTCCATCCACGCTCCACCCCGTTTGTCGGCCGGCCGGGAATAGGGATCGAGGAAGAATGACGCAACGTGATCGCCCGCTTCGTTAAACACTTTGTAGAAGCTCACATCACCCTGCCAGACGCCCGCTTCGTCGTTGGCTGCTTTCACTGTGATGCCGAACAACCGCTCGACCAGCGAGAACAAACCGTCGAGTACACGATCTTGCGGAAAGTAGGGACGCAGTTGTTCGTCGGTGAAATCGAACCGCGACTCTCGCAGCCGTTCGGCCCAGAAGGCGACGTCCCAATGCGTCAATGGTTCGGTCTCGCCCGCATCGGCGGCCAGTTTCCGCAGGTCGTCCATGTCCTGCTGCGCCGGTTTCCAGGATGCTTTTCGCAGTGTCTCAAACATTTCTTCGACCGCTGACGCATCGGCCGCCATTTTCGTTGCCAAACTGACTTGCGCGTGGTTGTCGTAACCCAACAACTGCGCCTGTTCCTTTCGCAGTTTCAGGATTTGTTCAATCAGACCGCTATTGTCCCACTCGCCTTCCGACGCCCGTGTGACGAACGCGCGAAACACCAGTTCGCGCAGCTCCCGCCGTTTGCAATGCTGCATGAACGGACCGAAGCTCGGCGCTTCGAGCGTGATCCGCCACGGACCGTCGTCGGGGGTCGCCTCGTTTTCGTCTTTCGCGTCGTTGTAAGAAGCGGCCGCCATCGCCAGCAGGCTGGTTGGCAGGCCGGCGGCATCTTCCTTCTCCGTCAGCACGAGCGCAAACGCCTTGGTGGCATCGAGCACGTGGTTGGAGAAATCAGTACTCAACTTTGAAAGCTCACCGGCGATTTCGTTGAACCGTTCGAGGTCGGCACCGTCGAGGCCAATGCCCGCCAGTTCCGCGTGCAGTAACTTCTGCTCGATGATCCGTTGCTGCACACCATCCAGCGCGTCCCACCCCGCGCCATCGCGAATCGATTTCAGCGCCTGGTAAATCGGTTTGCTCTGTTTCATCTGCAGGCTGAACTCGACGACTTCACCCAGCACCTCTTCGTAGGCTTCGCGCAGCTCGGGAGAATTCTTGACCCCCATCAAATGCGACACCGGACTCCAGGCGTACTCGAACGGCCGATCGATCGCATCCAGCGCGTCAATTGTGCCGGCCCAGGTGGGCGACGCATGGGTTTCCAGTTCGCTCAATTTCTGCCCTGCATCGGCCAGCACTTGCCTGACCGCAGGAACGATGTCCGCCGATTCAATGCGATCGAACGGCGGTAGGCCTTCGTTCACCAGCAGCGGATTGTTCGTCAAATCGGCAGTTGCATCAGCCATCGATTCATTTCCTTATGAAGCCGTGATATCCAACAATTCTTCCCGCCCAACGGTTGCAGGCCCCCGTCGGCAAGCCCGAGCCAACGTGCCAGAGAAGTGTACCGGCTGGAACAAACAACGTCACCCACACAGGACCGATCAATCTCGACATTTCCTGGCTCCTCGCGTAGATTTAGCGGGTATTAGACTGTGAATCAGGTATTCGGGCGGCAAATTGGGAGAGACGGCATGGTCAATCGGGCGGCAATCCGGCGAATTCTGTTCGCATCCTGTCTCGTTCTGGGCGCATCTTGCCTGAATTCCGTCGCGGCAGCAGCAGACGATGAGGACACCCCGTTGATTCCCGAAGAGAAGACGAACGCGGAAAAGCCTCGAAAGAAAGTCTCGCTAAAAACTTTGGGCGGCCGACAGTTCTGGGGCGATGTCCATTTCTTCCACGGTTGGCGAATTCAGAAAAACGCCCTCACCGGCCATTTCCGGCTGCTCGATCCCAGAGATTTTCGCCACGCCACCGGAACGCGCAAGGAATGCGACGACGAGTTGGGCCGTGTCACAGAAGAACTCAAGCTGGAGCCGATGACCGGCAAGGTGGTCATGCTGGTGCATGGCATCATTCGCTCATCCAAGTCGTTTAACACAATGGCCGTCCGGCTGAAGAAAGACGGGTACACGGTCGTCGGTTTCGACTACCCCAGCACACGGACCGACATCCGCGATTCGGCCGAGTATTTGCGCAGCGTCATCGAGTCACTCGACAAAGTGAACGAAATCAACTTCGTCGTGCATAGCATGGGCGGCATTGTCGTCCGCACGTATCTCGACAAACACAACGACAAACGCATCAATCGCATGGTAATGATGGGCGTCCCCAACGGCGGCGCGAACATGGCCGACCGAATGCGAAAAAACTCGCTGTACCGGCTCATCTACGGCCCTGCGGGACAGCAACTCGGCAGCGATCCGGAAGGTTTGATTGCGAAGTTGCCGACGCCGAAATTCGAGTTCGCTATCATCGCCGGCGGTCGTAACACTTTGACCGGCTACAACCCGCTGGTCCCCGGCGACGACGACGGCACCGTCAGCGTGACCAGCGCCCGCCTGCCCGGCGCGACCGACTTCCTGCTGGTCCCCTGCATGCATACGTTTATGATGAATCACGAAGCCGTCATCGATTCCACCCTCCGCTTCCTCGAATCCGGCCAACTCCGCAAAGAAGGCGACCCGCACCCGATCCCACCGAAGAAGGAAGAGGTGAAGAGGGACGGCGAGTAACACAGGCGACCAAACCAGCCCGCAGCGCAAGCAAGGGTTTCGACGTCGCGATCCATGGCATTGCCCGAATCATCCGTCAACGTGTGCCACTGGTTTTGTAGCCGCGAAGCGGCGAAAGGCAATAGCCCCGTCCGTCAGGGCGGGGAAAAGCCGCACACACGCGTGTCCAGCCCCGGAGGGGCGACACGATTGTTCGCGGTGTGATCCTTTCGCCCCTTGCGGGGCTTGCTGTCACAGACGCATTCCGAATCCCCCGCCCTGACGGACGGGGCTATTGCCTGCCGTCCCTTCGGGACTCAAGAGTGCAACTTCCCGACGTGCATCACCGGTAGGTTAGATCAATAATCATCTTCAACCACTTCGCCCCCCGCACGCGTCAACATTGCCCGGAGCCGTTCCGGAGACGTGTCGTCGGCGATCCATCGCACGCTTCCATCGACGCGGAGCACATGCGTGCCGCCGGTGTGTTGGCTCGACAATCCCATACCCGATGAGGGATTCACCTCACGGGCCATCTGCGACACATGCAGATCACGCGGCTCCGCCCAGTGAATACCGCTGTTGGCAACTTCGACGACAAGAATCGTCGTTGACTTGCCATCGGTGATGTCTTCAAGCCGACACACGCCGGCAGCCGGCCAGACGGTATCGGGGCCGATGACCGCCAGGTAGTTGGTCATACCGATGGGGACTTCGCTGTCAGATTCTTCCGCTACCTTCACATCTGAGAGGCAGCGATAGAGCGGAATATCGACATCCAACAACGGCCGGTTGTGTGGGCTGTCCCACGGTTCATCCAGATGCAATTGGTCGTACAGCGGTTGTTGATCTAGTTCCGGCAATATCAACACGCGCCAACTGTACAACGGGCGGCCGTCCTTATCATTTACGTAAGCAGGTGGGAATGAGCCGTATGTCTCGTGGTAGTTGAGCAGCGCGATGGCGAACTGCTTCAAGTTGTTCTTGCATGTTGATCGACGCGTCGGCTCTGGATAACCGTCGAGCGAAGGAAGCAGCAGCGCGATGAGGATTCCAGCAAAGACAACAATGATCAGCACATCCTTCGTTGACAGCCCCCCGCGGCACATGCTGCATTCGGCGTCGTTTCGTCGCTGCGTTTCATCCAACATGATCGCGTTCCCCGCTCCCTTCTTACACCCGCGCTGGTTAATCATCACGCATCCCAGTAGCATGGAAACAGACATCGCAATTGTATATCCGGACATCCACGCATGCAAAATATTCTTCAGGACCTCGAAGAGGTCATTCGGCACGGCAAGTCGGTCGCGTATACGGCGTTGGTCGAAACGCGCGGTTCGACGCCGCAGAAGGCCGGGGCGATGATGCTCGTTTATCCCGACGGCTCGCAGACCGGGACGTTGGGGGGCGGCTGCGTGGAGGCGGAAGTCAAACGCCGTGCGCTGCGGTTGCTGGATGAGGGCGAACGCGAGATTCTCAGCTTTCAACTCGACAGCGATTACGGTTGGGATGACGGGCTGATTTGCGGCGGCCGCATGCGGATGCTCGTCGATCCGATTCGACCGACCGACGATCTGGGATATTACCACACACTGGCCGAAACGATAAACGGCGGCCTTGGCTGCACCGAGACGATTGTTCTTGATGACGAGCAAACCGGCGCAAAGGCTGCCGACCGTTTTTTGCTCGATGTGGAAGGCAACGTGCTTGCTTCGCGTTGCAGCGGCGAAGTCCCCGCATCGCTTGCGGAAAACCTCAGACCGCTGGTGCGTCGGCCACGGCCTTATGTTGTGGGCGGCATCTCCTATTTGCCGAGACTGGAACGCTGCCGCCTGTTGATTGTGGGCGCCGGCCACGTCGGGCAGAAGGTCGCCGCGATGGCCCACGACGCCGACTTCGACATCTGGGTGATCGACGACCGCGAACAATACTGCAATCCCGAACGCTTCCCGCAGGCGAAACGGTTGATCGTCGATAACATTGACACCGCTTTATCCGGCCTCGACGTCGATCCGAACACCTATTGCATCATCGTCACCCGTGGCCACAATCACGACGAAGAGGCGTTGTATCATCTGGCAGAAAAGTCGGCCCGCTACGTCGGCATGATCGGCAGCAAACGGAAGATCAAGCTCATCTTCGATGACTTGCTGAAAGAAGGCGTCTCACGAGAAGCGCTGGCGAAAGTCTACGCCCCGCTCGGCTTCGACATCGGCTCACAAACCGTGCCGGAGATTGCGATCAGCATCGTTGCGGAATTGATCGCACATCGGAATCTGGGGGCAATTCCCGAACGCGTGCGGCCCGACAGTTTGATGGAATTGACGACAGACGACTGAGAATTGACGATTGAAACAATGACTTCGATGACAACCCTGATTTGCCTCGCTTCAACGGGAAGCGCATCAACTTGGAGAAACACCGATGCTTTCACGACGTGAGTTTACCGCTGGAATCACAACAGCCGCCCTCACCGCCATCTCGCCACGTCTGTTCGCAGCCAATGCCGAACCGAAGAAGGCGAGCAAGTACATCGACGTGCACACGCACATTGGCACGACCTGGAACGGCGATGAGGAATTGACGCCGAAGATGTTGCTGAATTGGATGGATGACCATGATATCGAGAAGTCCGTTTTGTTGCCGCTCACCTCACCCGAGTCGTCGAGCTTTCTCCTGCTGACCGGGCCGGCGTTGAAGGCGGCCAAGCAGCATCCCGATCGGTTCATTCCGTTCTGCTCGATCGATCCGCGAACGTCGGTCCGCGGTGGGGTGAAGGGGTTCGTGAGCATCATTCAGAAATGGGTCGATCAGGGTGCCAAAGGGTTCGGCGAACACAAGGTGGGGCTGAACTTCGACGACCCGCTGATGATGCAGATTTACGCCGCCTGCGAAGAGGTGGGCATTCCGTTACTGTTTCACCAGGACGCGCAGCGCGGATTGGACGAGCCGGGATTGCCGCGATTGGAACACGCGCTGGCGACATATCCCAAACTCAACTTCATCGGCCACGGACCGGGCTGGTGGGCATCGATTTCGGGCGACATCAAAACGCAGAAGGATCTTGGTAGCTACCCCAAAGGCCCGGTGGTTGAAGGGGGTGCCATTGACCGCTTGATGGGCAAGTACCCGAACATTTACGGCGACCTGTCGGCCGGCAGCGGTGCGAATTCGATCAGCCGCGACAAGAACTTCGGCCGCGAATTCATGATTCGCCGTAAGGACCGGCTGATGTTCGGCACCGATTATCTTCGCCCCGGCCAGAAGGTGCCGCAATTCGATGTCTTCGACGGTCTCGATTTGCCCAAAGAGGTTCAGGCGAGCATTTTCAAGGGGAACGCGACGCGCGTGTTGAAGTTGTCGTAGCGGATCCGGTTTGTTGGGTTGCGGCACTGCAGGGAGCAACCGAACCGCATGAATGCGGTCACTACGAATTTGAAGGAGTGAAGCGAAGATGTCGCCTGCCCCGCCTTACGGACTGCTGCTGATTGCCGGTTCGCAAACGCATCAGGAGAATTATGCACGGGCGTTTGCCGCCGATGAGCGTTGCCGGCTGATTGGATTGACCGACGAAGCCGACATCCCGATGCGCCGAGGGGAATTGAATCAACAGCTGGCCGACGAGTTGGGAATTCCACTGCTGGACGACATCGATGCGGCGTTGGCGCGCGATGATGTTCACATTGTTTGCGCTTGCCCGGAACCGGAACGTCGCGGGCTGTTGGCCGCCAAAGCGGCCCGCGCCGGCAAGCACGTTTACATCGACAAGCCGTTGACTTCATCGCTTGCGGCTGCCAATGAGGTGGTGCGGGCGGTTGATGATGCCGGCGTTCGCAGCCAGATGTTCAGCCTTGTCCGCTCACCAGCGGCCCGAGAAGCAATGGAAGTAATTCAATCGGGCCGACTGGGCGAATTGGTCGGCTTACACTGCGAATTGCTATTCGCCAAGGGCGTCGCCGGCACGGCCGACCTGTCGAAACCACGCGTCGAAAAAGTCGAAGCCGAACGGTTCACGTTCGTCGATTCCAAGCGGGAACTGTTTTGCGTCGGCCTGTATCCGCTGGTGCTGTTTCAATGGCTGACCGGCTCGCGGTTTCAGCACATCTCGGGCAGCACCAGCAACTATTTCTTTGCCGAGCATCAGCAGAACGACGTCGAGGACTTTTCCTGTTTGTTGTTGGGGATGCAGAACGGCGTGGAAGCAACGATTACCGTTGGTCGCACGGGCTGGTCGAGTCATCCCGGGTTTGGGTTGCATCAGATTCATCTGGTGGGAACCAGCGGTGCCGTCACCATCGACGCTTTTCGGCCGCGGCTGGAAATCTACAGTGATGCACCGGCTTGGAAGCAGCCGGAGAATCCGCATCCGGAAGACCCGATGGGCTTCTGGTCGAGTACGCAGAAATCGGGCGGAGTGAAAGAAAAGACCGATTGGTTTCCGATTCAGGCGGCGGCACAAAGCGACGCGGCTTACTTTCTCGACTGCATTGAGCAGGACCGCGCGAGTGATGTTCCGGCAGCCGTCGGTGCACACGCGGTCGAAGCGATACTTGCGGGTTACGAATCGGCCGCCACGGGGACGACGGTTGAGCTAACGACGTCCGAATAATTTCGGCAGGCTCGTCGTGACCGGTCGGCCATCGGCGCCGAAACCCTTGCTTGCGCTGCGGGCTGGTATTCAAAACTCTTACCGCTGATAAATCGGCAGGAAGCCGTTATCGAGCTGCAGGATGGTTGCGTTGATGGCCGTTGTGTAAACCGGGCCGACGTGGCCTTCTTTCCACGCTCCCGAGGCCGACTGTTTGCGGAGGATGGTTTGGCCGACGTCTTTGAAATACTTCCCCCACTTTTCATCGCCCGTGCGGTACATCACCTGGGCATAGTAGTAATGGGCGTAGTGCCAGTGGCCGAAGTTGACTCCACCGCCGCGTCCCGGCCAGACGTTTTTCTCGCAGTAGGCGAGCATCTTCTTCACTTTTTCTGATTTGTAATCGCCGGCATTGAACATCGCCGCAACGGCGGCGGCCGTAATGGGCGGCCGTGCCGACCCACGCCGCTGAGCGCTGTAGACGATTCCGCCTTCGGGTGTCATACATTGTTCGATGTATTTGTGAGCCTTTTCGATGATTTCTTTGGCGACCGGAATGCCCGCATTGCGGCAGGCCCGGAGACCTTGCACCTGGGTGATACACGTTGAGCCTTCATCGAAGCCGTTGCCATCTTTGGCCGAAACGTAACCCCAGCCGCCCGCTTTTGTCTGGGCACTGCCGCTGAAGATGACGGCATTGGTCAGCACGCGTTTGAGTTCGGCTCGCCGTTCGGCATCTTCCTCTTCACCGTAAACAGATGAAAGAAACAGCATCGAGAAACCGTGTCCGTAGGTGTAGCGGTAGTCGTTCTCGTATCCAATCAGTCCATTGGGACGTGCCATGCCCACCAGATAGTCGACGGCGCGGCGGATGTTGTTGGAATATTTGCCCCGTGTTGTCGTCGATCCTTCGCACAGCAGCGCGGTTCCTGAGAGCGCCGTCATCGCCACGCGGTACTGGCCCTGGTTGGCTTCCCAATATCCCTGTCGCCGTTGTTCGCGGGCAAGCCAATCAAGCGCTTTGCTGGCAGCCAGTTTGACTTTGGGATCTTTGCCCGGCCGGTCGGCCCCAATTGCGGGAACGACGAGGGAACAACAGACGGCGATGGAGCAGAGGAATCGCAGCATGGGAATCCCGCTTTCGTCAACAGAGTCAACGGCTGTGCGACCAGAAACGGCGTGCCAAATCGGCCTGCATGTATCAGACGATATCGGCACCAAAAGTCTAACAGGAAACGAGGTTTAAGTTAACTGCAGAGTCCCGCTGGCAATCACGCCTCGGATTCATTGCCCTGACTGTACTCGTTCCGGTAGCGGACAATTCGCTCTAACGCCGGCTTGGCTCGCCCATTGGCATCGAGCAGTCCGGCATGCGGATATTGATGCGGAGTCTGATCGGTGAAATGCGACCATTGGATCCCCACAACCGATTGCTTGGCCATGAGGAGTGGCAAGTACAGGTCAAGCCAATCGCATTGGGCCTGTTCGCTCCAGGGGGTTTTCCAGCCGTTGCGGTCGACTTCCCAGTCGGAGACAGCATTTTCGTCGGCACCGGTGGCCGAAGGAAATGCCAGCTTCACGTGCAATGGGACACCGAGCCCACTCCAGACGTCGATCATCCGCGAAAAGTCGAGCACGTCGCGCGACGCGCTTCCTCGGGGACGATAGCCGACGCCGATTTCCAGGTTAATGCCCGAGAGCGCAGCTCCCGAGCGGATCAACGCATCGACAAATTGCATGGGCGAAAGATGATGATTTCCTCGCGCCTGATATTCTCCCCAAGGCTGGTCAATTCCGATCAGCAACTGGTTCTCGTCATCGACCTGACTGGCGATTTCCAGCGTGCGTGCCGCAAGCGTCAATCGGTTCTCTTCGTTCAACGCAAGATATCCGCCGGAATTGACTCGCGCCGCAATTTCCCAGTTGCGAACTTTCCCCACATAACGGGACATGGCGGTTTCGATGAAGTCGCAGACGAAACTCTGCAAATTGAAGAAGTCGTGTTCCCACTGCCTCAGCCAACCGGGTACTCCTTCCGGCGACAGATCAATCAGCGGCCCGCCGATCACCAGCAGATTATTCTGCTGACACCATTCGACCTGCTGATCGTAAACGTCCCACTGATACTCACCTTCCTTGGGTTCAATCAACCGCCATTCCAGCGGGACGACGGCGGCAGTAAAAGCCTCACAGAATTGGCCCGGCCACGAGGCATCGGGAACTGTGTGCCCAAGGTTGCAACTCAGTGATGCGGGCAACTGCTTCGTTTTTCGGCGACGCACATCCAGCCTTTGGCTGGTGTAGGACTTCAGCACAATTTCCGCCGCCTGGAACGCAAACGCCAACGCCGAATTGGCTAACCGCGTTGCTTCTTCAGGTTTGTCCTGCACAGCCGTCGCGCGTGCAAACTGTCGATGTGCCTCACGATGCAAGCCGAGGAAATCATCGGGAACCGACATACCGGCCAATTCCCAATAACCTATCTGATCGCGAATGCGGCAAATCTTGCCCCGCGCCAACTCGACTGCCAGCACATAGGGTTCGTCTCGTTCCGGGAGCGACGAAGAAGTGATGACGGGACGGCCAAACCCCTCGACGGGCCAGGCAACGTGCAGTTTGCCACTGTCGGAGCTTTGCCGACGGCAGGTCATGGTATTGCCGTCGATTTCCACCCGGGTGGGATAAACTCGCCCATCGAGACCACTGATAAACGCCCGATGAGCCTCCGGCAAATCAGCGATCAATTCAGTCGGGTGGAGCAGGAAACGCATCACGCCCATGTCGGCAAGCCAATCAACAAAGCTCTTGGTTCGTCTAATTTATTACGTGCAGCAAAGCGGACCCGTTAGAGGCCAACGCCGAGTTTATTCAACACCGCCAAGTCCAATGATGTGAAGTACAGGCAAACAGAGGGTGCGAGCAGATTGTTGCCGGAGGTGTGAAAGCCGCATAAGGTCTTTTTCTTAGTGTATCAGTGTAGTGCTGTGCTGTTTGTTGTTCAAGAAGGTCGTAGTGGGTAAACTTACCGCAAGTCGTGCGGAACCGCTCGCGTGTGCTGATCACTCGTCGATCCGTTCTTCGCGCGACGCTGGAAAATCCCCTCCCTCTTCCTTCCATAGTGACGACCCCACGAACATGAATGCAACTGCCTTTCTTGAAAGTTCCGTTCCAGGCGTTCCCTTGAAACGCGGCAAAGTTCGCGACATTTACGATTTCGGTGACCGGCTGCTGTTCATCGCGACCGACCGGATCAGCGCTTTCGATTGGATTCTGCCCAACGGCATCCCCGATAAAGGCCGCATTCTGACCGGCATCAGCGAGATGTGGTTCGACCGCCTCGATGTCCCCAACCATCTGATCAGCATGAACCTGGATGATGTCCCGCTCCCCGACGGCGTCGATCGTGAACCGCTCGAAGGACGCAGCATGATCGTCCGCAAGACCGAAGTTGTACCGATCGAATGTGTCATCCGTGGATATATTTGCGGTTCCGGTTGGAAAGACTACCAGAACACAGGCGCCGTCTGTGGGATACCGCTGCCCGAGGGTCTGCAATTGAGTGACCGTCTGGACGATCTCATTTTCACCCCGGCAACGAAAGCCGAGTCGGGACACGACGAGAACATTTCGTTCGAGCAGATGTGCGAAGCTGTTGGCGAACCGCTAGCAACACAGCTTCGCGATCTCAGCCTCGACATTTACCGTCGCGGTGCCGAGTACGCCCTCTCGCGCGATATGATCATCGCCGACACGAAATTCGAGTTCGGCCAAATCGACGGCGAGTTGCTGTTGATCGACGAAGTATTGACGCCCGATAGCTCGCGGTTCTGGCCGGTCGAATCGTACGCACCGGGCGGCAATCAGCCGTCGTACGACAAACAGTTTGTCCGCGATTGGCTGGAGACGACATCCTGGGACAAGAACAGCCCGCCGCCGGAACTGCCCGAAGAGATCGTCGCCAAGACGCGCGAAAAATACGTCGAGGCATACAAGGAACTGGTCGGCAAGGATTTCCCCTGGTAGCCGCCAGGCCGCGCGTGGATCCGTTCGCTTACCAGCATTTTGCATCAGTTGCTGTTGGGCTGGGGAATGAGCCAAAACGTCATTCCCGCGCAGGCGGGAATCCAGTGAGTCGGCAAATCACGCAAAACGGCCTGCGACACACCCACTTCACCCCAACACGCGACGCATGCTTTTCCGCGAAGCGACTGGATTCCCGCCTGCGCGGGAATGACAGCTCGCGTGGGAATGACAGCTCGCGCCGTCGGTGTGGTCGCAGGTTTCGCGGAACTCACTCGGCTGCTCCGTTCCCAAACTCCTCAACTATTAGCCACCGAAGACTCAACTGGTTGGAGTTTCGTCATCCGGTGTGATCTGCAGAAAACCTTGACAGCTCAACGGCTTAAAGTCCTTGATGCAAAAAGCTGTTACCCTTCAGGCTTCTATGGGGGATGTCCCTCCAAGCTGACGGCTGACAGTAAAAACCGTTGAACGGCAGCAACTCCTTGTTGCGTGTTGGGTGCCGACATCGCATAATCACACGCTGGAGTTTGGTTTTGATTTCGCATCGTTGACTGCCGTTTTCTGCGGACTCAAATTGATGCGGGACTCAGGCGCTGTGAGAGGAGCGTTGTGATGTCCGATTCAGAAAAAAAACGCGATGCGCCCGAACAGGCCGGCGTGTCGCCCGATTCGTCTGCCGAGACGATCCCCGATTCGTCAGAACCTGCGATCAGATCCGACGAAGACAGGCAAGACAAGACGATTATCGCCAACCACGCAGAGACCGGTGACGACGCTGGCGGCCAATCGAAAAAGCGGACAAACAAATCCGCGACCGGCAAGAAGAAAAAAGTCAGCCGCATTGGCGACTTTCAGATTCTCAAGAAGCTCGGCCAGGGCGGAATGGGCGAAGTCTTTCTTGCCAAGCAAATCAGCCTCGACCGCACTGTCGCCGTAAAAACGCTTTCCAAGGAACTCTCGAAGCGAGAAATCTCGGTGAAGCGGTTTTTGCGCGAAGCCCGCGCGATGGCCCGCATCGATCATCCCAATGCCGTCCGCGTGTATGCCGTCGATTCCAGCCACGGACTGCACTATGTCGCCATCGAGTACATCGACGGCAAGAGCATGCAGGATTGGCTCGACAAATTGAAGCAGCTCGAAGTCGGCGATGCCGTACACGTCATTCTGCGTTGCGGTGAAGCACTGCAGCACGCACACAATTTGCGGATCATCCATCGCGACATCAAACCGGACAACATTCTGCTCACCAGCAAGGGCGTGGTAAAACTCGCCGACTTCGGACTGGCGAAAGCAATCGACGAAGACCAGTCGATGACGCAAAGCGGAACCGGCATGGGAACGCCGTTGTACATGGCGCCCGAGCAGGCGCGTGACGCCAAGCATGTCGACCAGCGCAGCGACGTCTATGCGTTGGGAGTGACGCTGTACCATTTCCTCACCGGAGCCCTGCCCTTCAGTGGCGGAACCACCATCGAATTATTGATGTCCAAAGAAGAGGGGCGATTTGAGCCGGCCCGAAAATTGAACCGCAATATTCCCGAACGGCTCGATCTGATCCTCGACAAAATGCTCGCCAGAAAACCCGAGCAGCGATATTCGAGTTGTGATGAAGTGATGAAGGATCTGTCGTCGCTCGGGCTCGCCAACCCGTCGCTGAGTTTCATCACCGCTGCCGATAAATTCGTGGTAGCAACCGGCCCCTCGGCGGCGCCGTCCCGAACAGCGCCGACCACCCCGCCCACCAAAGCACCGAAGCCGGCTCGCGACTCAAGATCCGCCAAACAGAAATCGTCTCCGTCTGCCGAAATCACCTGGTACGTTCGCCACACGAACGCCAGCGGGCGAATCGTGCTCACCAGTCTGACAACCTCGAAGGTCATCAAAGGGATTCAGTCGGAAATGTTCGACATGAAGGCCAAGGCCCGCAAGTCGGACAAGGGCGAGTTTCTGCCGCTCTCGCAGTTTCCGGAATTTGAAACGGCGATGAAGAACCGGCTGGTCAAAGCCAAAGCCAACGCCCGCCAGCACAACATGAAGGAAGTGTACGCCGACGTCGAAAAGCAGATGCAGCGACAGAAAATCTGGCGATGGATTCGGCCAAAATTCGACGGCGTGATGGGGTTGGTCAGTTTTGTTGCGTTGCTGGGAATCCTTGGCGGCGTACTTTACGGCCTGTTCATCTATGGCGACGATCTCATTGCCTGGGTGAAAAGCCTGTTTTAGTCCGGCTGAAATCTCGGCACAGCCTTTGCTCACAAAGAAATGCACGAAGCCGTCAATCGCCCGGCAGCGGCTCAATCGTCACGCCCAACGGAAACGTGACCGATTGCTCGGCATAGAAATCAGTGCCGAAGCCACGGATCTGATCGCGTTTGAGTTCCGCGACTTCCAGAGCGCCGGTCCATACGTGGGCTTTTCCCGTGGAGTCCGCCTGCTCCGCCAACAGGTAAGCGCTGGCGCGCGAATGCCCGCAAACACGCTGCAGCACCTCGATGACGTATTCAAACGTGTGCCGTTCGTCATTGTGAACGATGACGGTGTACGGCGGCTGCCGCTTCGGCTTGGACTTCGAGTCGGTTTTCTGTTTCTTATCCGTCGCCGGCGTGGCAACGTCCGGCTCGATGACCGAAGTCGAATCACTCATGGAACTGCTCCTCGCACAAAAGTTACGAATTCATCGTAACATTCGGCGCACAATCCGCCAGTGGAAAGTTCAGAGAAGCCAATCAAGCAGAGTCACGCCGCCTGTCGCAACGGCTGTGAGTTTTGCTCTTCGCACGCGATCACTTCTTCGACCAGCGCGGTGTAATCGACTGCTCCCGCGCACTTGGGCGCGTAGTCGAAAATCGACTGCGCAAAACTCGGCGCTTCGGCCAGTTTGATATTCCGACGAATGCGACTGTCGAACACTTGCGCATTACCCCACGGTGTGTCGGCGTCGCTTTGATCCAGAAAGGACCGCAAATCGTCGGTGACGTCGGCCGCCAGACGGGTGCCGGTTTCGAACAAACACAGGGCAATCCCGGTGACGCGGAGATCACGGTTCAATCGCCGCGTGACGAGCGCTGTTGTTTCGAGCAGTTTCGAGAGTCCCTGCAAAGCGAAGAAATGTGGCTGCAGCGGGATGAGAACTTCGCGGGCCGCCGTCAGCGCGTTGATTGTCAGCACGCCGAGTGACGGCGGGCAGTCGAAGAGGATGTAATCAAACGGGAAGTTGGCCACCGACGCATCGATCGCTTCACGAAGCACAATCTCGCGGTTGGATGCATCCACCAGTTCCAACTCAGTTGCCGCCAAATCAAGATCCGATGGAGCGACCCACAAATTGGGGGCCGCCATTTGCCTGACGTCATCCAATATTTTTGTGCCGGAGAAGACCTGATACATCGTCGGGGTGCCGCCGAGCGCTTCCACTCCCAGATGCAATGAAGCATGCCCCTGCGGATCGAGATCGATGAGACAGACGCTACGCCCCTGACGGGCCAACCCGGCCGCCAGATTGACGGTGGTGGTGGTCTTGCCCACGCCACCCTTCTGATTCATCACGGCAATTCGACGCATCGGGAATCCTTCCCCGGGAACGCTGTATTAAGAACAACAACAACGCGCGGTATCGCGCGGGAGCGGAGTATATCGGCAGCCGCAAAACGGCGAAAGACGAGTTATGCGACGGCGGAACGTTCAGCGATCAAACAGGTTGCAGCATCGCGCGAGGCGGTGCCCCGTCGCTAAACGGGGCGGTCGGTGGCGATTGTTGTTGCGATATGGAGCAGGCGGGTCAGCGCATCGACACAGGCGTCCATTGAGATGACCGCCTGCTGGAAGTTGGTGTGCGCGGACGCGGCAGGTGCGTCTTGCCGAAACTGTTCGGCGGCGGCTCGGAGTTTGCCGATTTTCTTTGTCAGCATTTTCAGGTAGGCTGCCGGGTCGTCCACACGTGTTTCCAACGCACGGGCCGTGTCGAAGACTGCACGCGCGAGATGCATCAACTCGGGGAAATCTTCAGCTTCGTCACTGTGCTTGACGAACGTCCGCACCATCCACGCATGCGCCATGATTGTCTGGCAGCGATCAACGATTTCTGCGGGAGTGATGTCGGAATCTGTCATGTGATCCGAGGGGTCACGGCGGGCAAGCCCGCCGAACGATTCTTATCTCGGATTCAAACGAACTTCGTCACGCCGGGAATGGCCACTTGCGGCGTTTCCAATGCGCCCCATTCGTAGGCGGGCGGTGTCAGGTCGAGCTTGGAATTCATGCAGTCTTCCCAGGTCAACGTCTTACCCGTGTAGGCCGTCATGCGACCGGCGATGGCCAGCATGCTGCTCATCGACATGTAATGACCGTTGTTGATCGGATTGCCCGAGCGGATGGCCGCGAACAACTCGTCATGTTCCACCTGATACATGTTGCTGCTCGGCCCCCGGTATCGCCATTTGTCTTCGCCTTCAATCGACGTCCGCGCACTGGCGATGCTGCAGGTTCCCTTGCTGCCGAAATAGTGGTCGGTCACATCGACGTTGCAGCCGCGGAAGTGGCGGCAGCGAGCAAACGCCTTCACGCCGTTGGCGTACTCGTAGACGATGGAGAAATGGTCGTAGACGTTGCCGTACTTTGGATCGGACCGCTGAATGCGCCCGCCGGAGCCGCTGATTTTGACCGGCGTTTCGTCGTGCATGACCCATGCGATTTTGTCGAGGCTGTGAATGTGTTGCTCGACGTTGAAATCGCCCGACAGCCAAGTGTAGTAGTACCAGTTGCGCATCTGGTATTCCATCTCGTTAGAGCATTGCTCCCGCGTACGGCGGGGATCCCACACACCGCCCGAGTTGTAACTGCACTGCAGAGCCGTGATGTCGCCGATTTGACCGTCGTGGACTCGAGCGATCGTCTCCTTGATGGCGGGGTGGTAACGCCAACAGAGGCCGGAAACGAGCGACAGGTTTTTCTTTTTTGCCAGTTCGGCGGTTTCGAGAACCGAGCGAATTCCGGCTGCGTCGACGGCGACCGGCTTCTCGCAGAAGACGTGCTTCCCCGCTTCGACGGCGGCCTTCAAATGAATCGGGCGGAAGTGCGGTGGAGTCGTCAGCAGAACAACGTCCGACGCGGCGATGACATCTTTGTAAGCGTCGAAACCGACGAACTTGTGTTCTTCATCAACCTGCACGCGATCGCCGTGCGATCCGCGCAAACTTTTGAGGCTGGTTTCCAAGCGGTCTCCGAATGCGTCGGCCACCGCAACCAGCCGGGTGTTCTTGTCGGCATTGAGTGCTTGCGAAGCCGCCCCGGTTCCGCGTCCACCACAACCAATCAAACCGACTCGCAAAATATCACTGCCGGCGGCATGCACGGCCGACGTCAATCCGAGATTGGCGGCAATTGCTCCGGCTGCAACCGAAGCGGTGCCGGCTCTGAGGAACTCGCGGCGAGAGGACTTCACGGGGGTTACGTCTGTGGAACGCTTGGTCATGAGATCACTCTCCATGCTGTACGAATGAGGTGTGCGAATGAACCAGTTGGCTAACTGCCGGGGCGGGAGCCTTCAGCCCGCTGGGTGAATATCATAACAGAAATCTGCGGCTGTTTGCGACATCGAATGGGAATGCGACTCATTGCCGTCGGTTTGACCGGCGGTTAGGATGGATACGCGACCTTCGCCTGCATTCGTGCGAACGCCGGGCAATTGCAGTGTCGTCCACCGTGTGCAAAAACAATTCTCCGTCAGTTTTTCTCATCCAGCCTGTAGGTAACCGGAGCAAAGCATGTCTGATGAACTCACACGCCGTCGATTTCTGGAAACAACGGGCAGCATCGCAGCGGCAGCAACGGTGAGCGGCCTCAATGCCAACAGCAGCCGTGCGGCCGATGCGAAACCGGCGGCACATGGGCTTCGCAAGGCGTTGAAATACACCATGATCGCCGGCAAGGGTTCGGTTATGGACAAGTTCAGAAATGCCAAGGCGGCCGGCTTTGAAGGGGTCGACATCAACGTGCGGCTCGACCACGACGAAGTCAACAAAGCGCAGGATCTCACGAAACTGAAAGTGCACGGGGTTGTGGCATACGACCACTGGAGCAAACCACTTTCGCATCCCGATGCCGCGATCCGGAAGACGAGCCTGGAAAGTTTGCAGGGCGCGATTCGTGACGCGAAAGCGTATGGCGGCACAACGGTGTTGCTGGTTCCGGCCGTCGTCAACAAGGACATTTCTTACGCCGACGCCTACAAGCGGTCGCAGGCCGAAATTCGCAAGGCATTGCCGTTGGCCGGAGAGTTGGGCATCCGAATCCTGTTCGAGAACGTCTGGAATAACTTCCTGCTCAGCCCGGTGGAAATGGCGCGGTACATCGACGAATTCGACAGCAAATTGGTCGGTGCGTATTTCGACGTCGGCAACGTCGTCCGTTTCGGTTGGCCCGAACATTGGATTCAGGCGCTCGGCAGCCGCATTGGTAAACTCGACATCAAAGAGTACAGCCGCAAGCTGCAGCACTCCAAAGGTCCGGGAGCCGGTTTTCGCGTGAAGTTGGGCGACGGGGACTGCGATTGGCCGGCGGTCATGCAGTCATTGGCCGACATCGGCTTCAAAGGCTGGGCAACAGCCGAGGTGGGCGGCGGAGGAGAAGCGCGACTGGCCGACATCTCACAACGAATGGACCGCATCTTTGCAAGTTCGACATAGCAAACCGCCACGGCACCTTGCGTCAGATTGAGATGCCAAGAAAAGCGCGTCACAGCGTTTTCCCTATGACCGGCTGCGCTGGGTGACTACCATACACGCACTATGACCGGTGGGTCGCACAAGAATGTTCGCAGTCACCTTGATTGGTGATTCCGGACGCTGCGGGGTTACCCCGCGGAAGAAGCGTTGTTCGACATTCGCCGCGACAATGTCCTTCGGTTAAGAGCTTTAACCGACGGACATTCGCCACAGGATCGGTTGTGCGACCCGCCGGGCATGGTTTTCTCGTTTTGAGCGACCGATTGCTCAGGTTCTGGTTAGCCGCGACTCGAAGAGGAGCGCTCCTCTTCGAGTCGCGGCTAACCAGAATCGCTCTTTCCTTCTCAACGCGTGACCGACGCCGACACTATGGGTTTGTTCGACTTCCTGCGGCAACTCTTTCTTCCGTCCTCACGCGACGTTGCTTCCCCGTCCCACCGGCGGCGAGAACGCGCCCCGCGAAGACGGGTGAAGCTCACTCCGTTGCGCCGGCGTCACGGCCAGCGGCCCTGGTCTGAGCCGATTGAGGAAGAGACGCCTCCCTACCGGTTCGCTCAGTACGGCATTCGGGACGGGCGATTCCTCGACCTCAGCCGTGACGGCGATGAAAGTCTGCTGGATTCGTTCGATCTGCCGGTAATTCACACGCCGGAACAATTGGCCGAATGGCTTCAGATGCCGTTGGGTCAGGTGGCATGGCTGACCCAACGCTTTTCGGACGGCTACCGGCCCGAAAACGAACAGCAGGCACACTATCACTTTCGTTGGGTCAAGAAGCGGTCGGGCGGCTGGAGACTGATTGAAGCCCCCAAGCAGAAATTGAAGCAGGTGCAGACTCAGATTCTGCGGGAGATTCTCGACCGCGTACCGCCGCATAATTGCGCACACGGTTTTGTGCGTCGGCGTTCGATTGTGACGAATGCCCGACGACACGTTGGCCAACGCGCGATACTGAAATTGGATCTGGAAGATTTCTATGCGAACGTTGGTTTCTCGCGGGTGGTGGGAATCTTTCGCGGGCTGGGTTACTCGCGCGAGGCGGCGCTTTGGCTGGGACGGCTGACGACGTCCAAGGTGCCGTCGAATTTGAGATATCCTGAGAGGTTTTCGTCGGCATTCTTCCCATTCCTAAAACGTCACTTGCCGCAAGGCGCACCGTCGTCACCCGCCTTGGCGAATCTGTCGGCCTATGGATTAGACGTGCGATTGTCAGGGCTGGCGCGTTCCTATTCCGTCGAGTACACCCGCTACGCCGACGACTTGACATTCTCTGGTCCGCAGAGTTTCATTCGTGCGTTGCCCGTCTTCATTCCGTTAACATCACAGATCATTCGCGACGAACGTTTTCGCGTGAACCGAAACAAGCGTAAGGTCGTTCGTAATAACCAGCAGCAAGTGGTTGCCGGGGTCGTCGTCAACGCGCACACCAACATGCCGCGACGCGAATTTGATCGGCTGAAGGCCATTCTGACGAACTGTGTTCGGCACGGACCGGCATCGCAGAACCGCGAACATCACGCCGATTTCTCCGCACACCTGCGCGGGCGCGTTGCGCATGCCGTTCAGTTAAATCCACACCGTGGCAACAAGTTGCGGGAACTGTACCACGCGATCGACTGGAAACGGTAAGATGGCCACACGCTGTCGAATCAGATAGGGAGTCAAAACGGTGGGAAGCGTGTTTCGCGCTCTGATGGGATTGCCGCTGCTCAGGCCGATTCTGCGCCCATTGGCGCGGTTCGTTGTCGGTATGATCGCGATCCCGTTGTTTCGCCTGTTTCTGAAGAAGGTTGTCCGACTGCAGGAGATGGACGAAGAACTGGAGAAGGATCTCGAACAATGGTTTCGCGCATCGTTGGTGCTGCTCGTCGCCACGCGCAACATGGAAGACGCGCTGTTTCCATTCCTTGAACATTTCAATCAGGGGGATGAAATCGGCATGGGGCTGCGGATTATGTTGGCAGTCAGCGTTGTGGAAATGATGCCCGACCAGGAACTGTTCGCGGTCATTCATCCCGGTCCGCCATCGCTCACCTGGAACCGTCACGTGTTCGGCGAGATCTGGCAGAAGAAGTGGCTGATCGTCAAAGGCATTATCTGTCAGCACCTCAATCGTTCGTCGCCGGTGTTTGCCATTCTGTCGGCCATCGTTTCCGGATGGATTGGCTGGTTGTGCTACGGCATGGCGCTTGCCCAATACCTGTTTATTGGGTTGGTGACAACGCGCGACAAAGCGCTCGACGTGCTATCGAAGTTCGACCGCGCCGTCGCCGAGCGACGACGGGAATTGCTGGAAGAATTTGAGATTGACGAGAAACGGGGCGACGCGGTGAAGCCGGGGCAACCGGCCAAAGAGACACCGACTGTCAAAGCACCGTCCGATCCGCCTTCCGGGGAACCTCCGTCCAATACGCCAAAGGCGACATAAACTCGCTGCGTAAACATTTCGCCTTTTTTCTGCGTTTTGCTGTCACATTGCAGCGGCGCATTGCAGGAACAGTTGCGAATCGGTTCTCGATTTGCTCTCAGCAGCCGCAAGGTGCGACACCCTACCCTCGCACCGCGCCGACGCTGCGCACGCCCCCCACTCTGCGCCTGCATCCCCACGCCGCCCTCTCTCCACAACCTTGGTTACCCCCCATCTTTTCACGTCCAGGTGAATAATCTCCTCACCTGCGCGGCACTCTGTACCGATAATAATGATGATGCCGGTTATGCCGGTTTTAACGCAGCCGTTCCGTCGGACGTTCGTCTGATAGCGGTTTGCACAGCAAGGAAGCGCAGGATTGCCCGATGAAAAATGCCCCGACAGGATGTTGGAAGAAGTTTCGCTGGCCTGGCGGAATTCTCTTGCTGGGAATTGGCTGGGTTGGCCTGCAATTGACCTCTGAAACCGTCCTGGATTCAGGCTTCGCGGTGAACGCCCCCGTTCTGGCCGACGAAGAGCCGTTTCAGGAAGGTCTGCAAGCAGGAGACGCGGAGGAAGAGGGCGAATACACCGTTCGCCTGAATTTCTTCAACTCCACCTGGCCCAGCGTGTTCCGCAAACTCGCCGAAGAGACGAACTCTGAACTAGTCATGAAACGCGCTCCTGCCGGCCGATTGACCCGCGCCGACCGCAACAAATACTCGCGAACCGACGCCGTTCGTTTGCTGAATCGCGAAATTGAACCCAAGGGATTTCGCCTGCTGGAACAGGGAAACTTCCTGGTTGTGCTGCATCTCGATTCGCTACGGACGCGCTATCAACGTCCGAGCGTTCCGGCCAGTCAGCCAGACGAACCACGGCAAGCGAAAGCAGCCGAACAGGTCGCGACGCCGGCCAGAAAGCCCTTCCCGAATACAGAACGCAGCGATGGTTTTCGGAAGCCACTCGTCAGAACAGGCAGTAGAGACGATTTTCCGCCAACACCGCGGCTGCATCAACCAGTCGAATCGTCGGATGAACCTGCCGGTCGTCGCGCGGTGAGTTCGCCACAGTCGCCAACCGTACAATCTGCAACTCTTTTGTCGCCGGTGACTGTTCCCACACGTCGGCGGGGAGCGAAAGCGGTCGCGCAAGTTATTTATGCCGCGTTGAAAGATCGAGCAGAATTGATTCACGATGGGCCGGGACACTTGCCGGCGTTTCAGGTGTTTCACAAACAGACTGCCCGCCGCACGAAACGTGCACCGAATTCCCCAAGCGTTCAGTTTGCTGTCGGCATCGACACGGACCGCGAACAGCTGGTTGTCGCCGGGACGCGCGATCAGCAGCGAAATATCGTGCAGTTGATCCGCACCATCGATGCCGTCGAAAGGGGCTCCGGCCGCGCGATTCGGTTGGTCGCCAGTGAAAAGGATATGCGGAGAAGCACTCAAGAACTTCGGCCGGTGCTGAAGATGATGTTGGCGCAGAACACCAACAATCGGGCACAAGGATTTGGGCCACAGCCGGCTGACGCCAATCCCAAGGCAAACGCCGGTCCTAACCAGGCGGGAGATCAGCCCAACGCCGGCAATCAACCGCAGGGACAACTTGGCGCGAATGCGCCGCAAGGCGGTGACCCGCTGTTAAGCGTCGAAGCACTTCACGGACCGGTCAACATCAACGTGATTCCCGGCGTCGGCACTGTGATCACGGGCGACCCGCGGGACGTGGAAGCTGTCGTGCAGCTATTACGCCAACTCGAGCAACTGGCGGTCGGCGTGGTCCCCAAGATGGAGTTACTGCCGCTCAAACACGTCAATTCCGAAGCACTTGCCGCACTGCTGAGTACCGTTTACGAACAGCTGACTGAGGTTCGCGGCACAACGCAGCAGTCGCAGGCGGCCATCATTCCGGTCGTCAGACCCAATGCCATCCTGATTATCGCTTCGAAGGCTGTTGCGGGCGAAATTGGTGAATTGGCCATAGACCTCGATCAGCCGATCAATCCGAGTAATGAGTTTCAGGTGTTTGCGTTGAAGCACGCCATCGCCACGCAGGTGGTTGAAACGCTCGACACAATGTACCCGGAGCAGCAACAACAGGGGCAACAACAACCGGCCGGTGGATTGAGTGCCCGGGTTCGAGCCGTTGCCGATGTGAGGACGAATTCGGTCATCGTGCAGGCTTCGCCGGGCGATCTGATCGAAGTGGCAGCGTTGATTCGCAAGATCGATCGCGACGCTTCCCCAGCAGTCAGCCGTTTGAAAGTCTTCCCGTTAAAGAATGCCATCGCCGACGAACTGGTCGAGGTGATCAACGAGTCGATTCAAAGCGTGCTGAGTCCCGCACAGACAACCGGCGCACAAGGCGGCGGTCAAGGCGGTGGTGCAGGTCAATCGACGCAGCAGCTGAGCGACGCGAAGTCCGTCGTGCTCGAATTTCTGACGAACGACGGCGACGCCCGCCGCATAATCCGATCAGGAATTCTGGCCGACATTCGAGTGACGGCCGACCCCCGCGTGAACAGCCTGATTGTGTCTGCCCCGGAAACAAGCATGCCGTTGATGGCGGAGTTGATTAAACAACTCGATTTACCGACGTCGAATGTGGCGGAAATCAAAGTGTTTGAACTCACCAACAGCGATGCCAGCGGCATGGCTGAACTTCTGGAAACGCTGTTCGCCTCGGACGACGCACAGAATCAACTGGGCGTAAACGTAGCCGGTGCCGAAGATGCCAGCAGCGGGCTGATTCCGCTCCGTTTCTCCGTCGATGTCCGCACAAACACCATCATCGCCATTGGCGGTGCCGAGGCATTGCGCGTCGTCGAAGCCATTCTGTTACGACTCGACGAAAGCGACATCCGACAACGAAAAAACAAAATCATCAAGTTAAAGAACAGTCCCGCGGATGCCGTTGCCGACGCCATTAATCGATTCCTTGAAGCACAAGGCGACCTGGCGCAGATCGATCCCGAACTGGTCAGCAACGTGGAATTGCTCGAACAGGAAATCATCGTCGAGCCGGAACTCGTCAGCAACAGCCTGTTGTTAAGTGCCACCCCGCGATACTTCGACGAAATCGAGGAGATGATCCATCAGCTTGATGAAGCACCAGCGCAGGTCATCATTCAGGTGTTGATCCTCGAAGTCTTGCTGGATAATACCGATGAATTCGGTGTCGAATTAGGATTCCAGGATTCACTGTTGTTCAATCGCGGGCTGCTCAACCAAGAGACCTTCCAAACAATCACCAACACCACGACCAGTCCCAACGGCACGCAGACGACGACCGAGCAGATTATTAACCAGGAAGGGCTTCCCGGTTTTCTGTTCAACAACGCGCAACTTGGTAACAACACCGCAATTCAGCCCGCCAGCGTGGGTCAGCAGGGGCTGAGCAACTTCTCGTTGGGGCGTATCAACGGCGACCTCGGGTTCGGCGGATTGGTTCTTTCGGCCAGTTCCGAATCGGTCAGCGTGCTGGTTCGCGCACTGGCGTCGCAGCGCAACGTCCAAATTCTCAGTCGCCCTCAAATCCGGACCGTCGATAACCAACTGGCGTCAATTCAGGTTGGTCAGCAGGTGCCGGTCATCACGGCCGCCCCAACCAACAACCTGGGTGGCGTCACACCAACGCTTGGTGAACCGCAGCAGGTCGGCATCATTCTGCAGGTCACGCCGCGAATCACCCCCGACGGCACCATCGTCATGGAGACCATTGCCAACAAGAGTGCGATTGCCGGCCAGGGTGTGCCGCTGATCACCGATCCCACAACAGGCGCAGTCGTCGAGTCGCCCATCTTCGACATTACAGAAGCCCAGGCGACAATTGCCGTCCCCGATGGCCAAACCGTTGTGCTGGGCGGGATGATCACGCAGTTGGACGACACCGTCGAACGCAAAGTTCCCTGGCTGGGAGATATTCCCCTGCTCGGCACCGCATTCCGATACGACTCCACAAAGAGCCGTCGGACGGAACTACTCATCTTTATGACCCCCCGCATCATCCGCAACGCCGCCGACTCCGAGTTGATCAAACAGGTTGAAGCCGAACGGCTTCACTATGTCGAAGAAGTCGCCGAAGAGGTTCACGGTCCGATTTTCGCCGTTCCGGCTGATGGACCGTACAACAATCTGCCCGGCTCGCTGACGATCCCGCCCGGTGATTTTCCGGCCGGCGAAGACGATGTTCCCACCACCATTATGCCGGGTAACGTTCCACCGCTGCCCGGGCCGTCATCCTCGTTCAATCAGTTTCCGGCGGGGATGCCGATCGACGGGAACGCGGTCGGTCGGCAAAGTGTGCAATCGATGAACCAGCAAACGGTTCGGGGCTCCGTGCCGAAACGAAAGAAGTGGTACCGTCGCTTGCCGTTCCTGCCGAAGTCGAAGTAGTGCTGAGTTTATGAAGAACACCGTAATGAACGTCGTCCCTGGCGTTCCTCTCAAGCAGTCCTGATACGGATCACTCTGCCATGATACGTCATTCGTTCAACACGTCGCGTCTGCTGATTCTGGGAATCGTTCTCGTCGCCCAATTGGGATGCGCGGGAAAGAACCTGCTCAACTGGAATGGGAAGGCCGTTCCGCATGCCGACGCAAGCAATCCGGTTCGTAAGATTGTCTGCATCTGGGAACCGGTCCAAGGCCAGGGGATTGACGGATTGCCGACGCGGGGTTTCGCGGGACAGATCATGTTCTTCACGCACGAGTCGCATCTGCCGGCAACGTCAGACGGCGACGTTCGCGTCACACTTTACCACGATCGTGGAACACAGGAGGAGCAGGTCAAACCGCTGCGTCACTTCGTCTTCCCGACAGACGCATGGGCCACTCATCTGCAGGAATCAATGCCCGGTCCCTCCTATCGCATTTTCATTCCCTACGTTGCGAAACATCCCTGGCAAACCACTTGCTCACTCCGTGTTAGATTGACTGCCCCCAACGGCGGCCCGGTTATCTATTCGGAAATGGTTCACGTACGGCTGGACGGCCCGGTCGAGAAGAACTCTGACGAACAAACAACCGCACCGGCGAAACCAAAATTGGCCGGAGCATCGCCTGAGATATCGGAATTTCAACTCGGCGCTTCGCTGAATCGAGGTGGCGCTGGAAAGAGCCGGACGATTGGAGCAGCGGAACGAGCGTCGATCATCGAAAGGGCTTTGCATGCATCCACCCCAGATCAACAGGACCTGACCGGCCCCAACAAGGCGTCAGGCCCAATACGATTGACGTCTGCGCAACAACTGGCAAAGCCGGCCGAAAATTCTTCTGTCCCCGAAGCAGACGATGGGGCGCAGATTCGACACATCGAACAAATGCTGCAACAGCTAAAACAGAAGCAGCGACAAAAAACCAAACGCCCCGCCGTCCCGCATGCGGCGACGGATAAGCTGCCGCAAGTGAAACGGTTTCAACTATCACCAACAACTGCAGTCGATGTACCGCCCCAGCAGCGTCGCTCAGCGACGAATCATCCCCTCGACGAGTCAAAAAGCAGCCCGCACCCGCTCGAAGGATTTTGATGGCCCAGACATGATGACCCGAATCGAAGCCTGATGCTTAAGCGAAGGAGCAGTTGATGCTTCGCTCCCGCTTCCGGCTCGAATAATTCAGACTTTACATCAACTCCCCGCAATTTTTCGCGACAACTGCGCCGAAAATACGTATAATCAACGTGGTTTGCTTCGTTGATCGTTTGCGTTCTTCTGATAGCAGGTCGTGCGTGTCATTCGTAATGGAGTGATGAGATGTCCCAGCGATGTTTTTACAAAACGCTCTTGTCGGCTGCCTTGGTGACCGCCTGTCTGACGTGGGCGAGTGCGGTGTCGGCGCAAACACAGAGTCTGTTCGGTAATCGCGGGCCGTCAGGCCAGATTGGTTCCAACTTAAGAGGTTCGATCACCGGTGGCACGTCAACGTTCGGCTCTTTGAGTGGACAGCAACTTGGTGGCAACCAGTTGGGTGGGACGAATACCGCCACACAGGGGGCTTTTGTTGGCCGCGATGACAACACCGGGCGATTTGTGGGCGACCAACGGCTCGGCCAACAATCGCCGGGAGGCCAAGGGGGCGGAAGACAGTTTGGCAATCGTGGCAATGGAAACGGTGGAACCGGACGGGCATTTGGCGACTTCGGCCAAGGTGGCGGCCGAGGCAACCAAGGCGCAGCCCGACGGATTGTTCGACCGCGACAGGAAATCGCCTTCACCTATTCCCGACCGGCGACAAAGCAGATTAGTTCGGCGGTCAACACTCGCCTGAAAATGGTGTCGTTGAGACAACCCACTTTGCGAAGCGTGTTGGTCGTTCTCGATGAGCAGGGTGCCGCGACATTGAGCGGGCAAGTCAACTCACCCGAAACGCGACGCCTTGCCGCAATTATGGTCCGCCTGGAACCGGGCGTTCGTTCGATCAAGAATGAATTGATCGTTGGCGAAAGCCCGGCCGGCCGTTAGCAGCGTGCCGCTTAGTGTGTGAATAGCGACTTCACGCTGCTACCGACACGTTGGAGTTGGTGACGCACATTGAAGCGATACCACGGCACGTCGTTGCCGATGGAGATCAACTCGTCGCCACCGCAGCGTCCATCGGCCTGCCGCAGGTAGTAGCTCGGGCCGTATTCATTGGTTGGATCTTTGAGTACAAACGGATTGTAGTCAACGCGATAGCAGGTTGACGGCCGAGTCTGCAAGTTGCCGTAACCTCGCGGCCGAAACGGCCGGGGCAGGCAGCGTTCGGTTTGAGTTAAGCCAAACGCGCGCGGCCGATACCATTGGCCGTAGCGTTGATTCGGGTGATCGTAGTGCGGGTATCCGCGACCGGGGCTGTCCGCCTCGCCGTAATGTGGCACGTCTCCGTATTCGGTATCGCGAAACGCTCCCGTTGCCAAGGGGTGTGACGGCAGAACCATCGGCGCCGGCGGCTCTGGGGGCGTATCCGCCTGAGCGGCATCCTGCGCCGAAGCCATTGTGCGGCTGCCGGCCACCAGTAGACAAACCGCAAGTCCGCGCAAGAGCAGCCGCCGTTGGAGAATTGCCATCATCGTACGCCTTCACGAAGTGCCGGACACTGTGAGATGCGGCCAAAGCGCATTGCTGCCGCACAACAAGAACAGACTCGTTTAGCTGAATATCGATCCAGCTGGCGATCGAACTTTGAGGGTTCTCTCAATTAAGCGATCTGTTCGGAAAGAGTGGGCGGAAGTCGCGGCACAAATTGGCCCAACTCATTTGCCGGTAAACTCGCCCCAGTTTGACATGGGATGGAAGGTGGATGGGCCGCCCGGTCCCACGGGCCGCGACCCGTGGGCTTTGAGACGCAATATCCACGAGCGGTCGGTGTCCGCAGTCCCCGCCTTCCACATCTCCCTACGACTTCAACTTCACTCGTGCAACGCGGCCCAAACGGCTGTCGAGGTCCTTTGGAGGCCGGGCACACAGGCAGACCGGCAGCCAACTCGGCCGTTTCAGGAGTTCGTCGGGAAGCTGGGGAATGACCGGCAATTTGATCGCGTGGCCGGTATAACGTTTTTCTGCGACCGGCGAGACATACAGACGATTGGCCCGCAACAGCTTTGAAAGCATGCCCGCCAGTTCACCACTCATGCCGCTACCGATGACGGCATTGGGATCGGACCGCAATGCGAGTCCCTGGTCACCGGCGGTCTGCAGGAAATCAGAAAACGTCGCCTGTAGTTCGTAGAAAGCAACATCGGTTTGGCTGCCGACAAATTCGCAAACGGCTTCAGGAAACTTTCCAGCGTCTGCCAATTGTTTCCAGGCTGCGACGTGACCTTCATCATCGGCGGTTTGCTTTAGGCGTTCATCGCGTTTGTCGCGTTCAATCATTTCGGCGATGCGGGCATCGGGTGTCGCCGGACGGCAACGGTCGCGCGCCCACTCTCGCAGTGCAAACACTTTCTCTTCCATCGTGACCGACAACGGCACCGTTCGCTGCTGCACGTCGTCCAACGCTTTCTGCGATAGTTGTTTCCCCGCAACGTACGAATCAACAGTGGCAGCATTCACAACCTCGGCCAGTTCGGCACCGCTGTAGCCGTCGGTCCGTTCGGCCAACTGCGGAACACTGAAGTCGCTCGGCTCCCAACCATGTTTGCTCAGGTGGACCTGAAGAATCTGCTTGCGTTCGGCGTAGTTCGGCAGGTCGATAAAAAACATCTCGTCGAAACGACCGCGGCGAAGCAATTCGGGCGGCAGGTTTGCGATGCTGTTAGCCGTCGCCACAACAAACACCGGCGCTCGCTTCTCTTCCATCCAGATGACAAACTGGCCAATCAGTCGCGACATGGTCGCGTCGTAATCTCCTTCCTCCGACGAGCCTGCGAACCCCTTTTCGATTTCATCCAGCCACAAGACAACCGGGGCCATCGACTCGGCAATTTGCAGCACCTCGCGCATGTTTTGCTCTGAGGAACCGCGATCGGAACTCAACAACTGGGATACGTCGAGGCGCACCAGTGGGAAACTGAGCAACCGCGCCGTCGCACGCGATGTCAGACTTTTTCCACACCCCTGCACACCGAGCAGAAACACGCCCTTGGGCATCGGCACGCCCTCTTCGCGTGCTTCAAGACCAAAAGCAACCGCGCGACCGGCAAGCCACTCCTTCAGGTTGTCCAATCCGCCGATGTCACCCAAGCCTTCTTCCAAGGCGTAGAACTCCAGCAATTTCGATCCCTGCAACAGCGTTTTCTTTTCCGCAACGAGACCGGCGTACGTGTCGTCACTTATTGCGTCGCGCCCCTGCAACACCATCGACAAGGCCCGGTGCGCCTCACTCGATGTCAGGCCGGAAATGGCGGTCAGCAAGTGTCCCTCTTCTTCGGCAGTGGGGTGTAATGGCTGCTCGCCATCTTCTGCGCACTCGCGAAGTACGACGGCCAATTCGGCACGCATGTCGTCAACGTCGGGCAACGGCAAGTCGACGGCGATGGCGTCCTTCTGCAACTCCAGCGGAATCGAATTGTCGGGGCCGACAAACAGCAACGGCTGGTGATCCTCAACCAATCCGGGCAGCAAATCCCGCAGTAACCGAGTGATCTGGGGGTCCTGCGAATACGAATGAAAGTCCTTCAACAGGAACAGCCGGTTCGGTGGATAGGTGGGAAGGTGACGCAAAAACGAATAGGGATCAGACAAGTCCTCGCCGGCCGCTTCGCCGGGTGGCGGTGGCTGAGGACCATAGCCGCTCGACCAAACCACAACCTCATAACCAATCTCCGCCGACAACCGTTCGAGTTCGCGCTGCCAGCGCGCCTCTTCCCAAGTCTTGAGAAATAGCAGGCGAAACCCGGAGAGAACCCGCGATTGCAATTCGTTGAGAGTTTCGGCGGTTGACATCGAACAGCAGTTTCCAGATGAGGTGAATAAGATTGACGAAACCGGTTAGCCGCGACGCAGTGGAAGCCACCACTACAATTTGAACGGCGTCACTTCCCCTTCTTCTTTTTGCCCTTTGCTTGATCGTCTTCACCCTGCACCGCTTGGACGATCTTCTCGATTTCCGCCGCGAATCGGGCTTTGTCTCGACGGCAACGGCTGAAATCGATCGACAGCCGATCGTAGACGCGCTTGTTATGCACGCCTTCCCAGTTGCCCCCTTGAATGAATCCATCGATGATCACCGGCACGAGAACTTCAGTCGGTTTGCCGCGTTGTTCCGTCAGTGCATCCTCGCGTTCCAGCGCGGCGCCAATTTCATCATCGACCCACCAACTGCGAAGCGAATTGCTCGAAGCGCATAACAGGAACTTGTCCCACAAATCGGCCCTTCGCTCGAACAGGCTGGGAACGCCTTCCTGCTTCTCCATTGGCTTACTGTGCAACCAACAGCGAACGCCAACTTCCGCAAGAGATTTCTGCAGCACCTCGGCAATCGGTCGGTCCTGCTCGCTGAAAACAAGAAAGTTGACCGGTCGCTGAGCCGGATTTACAACCGTGTTGGCCCAGTCGGCGGGAACTCCACAACCCCGCAGAAACGGTTCCGGCAGTTTCCCCTGGGATTGCAGCAGCGAATCAATCCCCAAGCTATTCGGAGCAAGGTGAATGATTGAATCGAGACCAAACGCACCGCTGAAATCAATTCCACCAAGCGACGTCCATCCCATGCGGCATTCGTGAAACTGAGCCGACTTGACGTTGGCCCGGTTCAGATTCGCATCGGTCAAATCGGTTTCGTCGAGCCGGGCGGCGTTCAGATTCGATTCCGTCAAATCGGCCGAGGACAAATCGACGCCGTTGAGCTGCGCGTTACTCAGGTCGGCATTCTTCAGCGAAGCACCGCTCAGTTTCGCTTGTTGAAGGTTTGCGTCGCTCAAGCGCGCACCGTCAAGTTTGGCCTCGGTCAGAATGGCCCCGGTCAGTGTCGTCTTGGATAGGTCGGCGCCGCTCAGATTGGCGCCGGTTAAGTCAGCGCCACTCAGGTCGGCGAAAGCCAACAGGGCATTGCTCAAGTCGGCGCGTTGCAGTTTGATCTGACAAAGTTTCGAGCGAGTCAAATCGGCGCCGATCAGTGCGGCTGTCGCCAGATTGGCACCAATCAGATTTACCCCAATCAGGTCGGCTCGGCGGAGGTTCGCGCCGCGCAAATCGATTCCCGCCAGATCGGCATCCATCAGGTCGAGAATGACCTTCGGATGCTTCGCACGCCACTTGACAAAGGCACCACGCCCCTGCCCGACTAATTTCAAAAGTTTCTCGTTCGCCACCGGCTTCTTTCTATGTGTCTGGACTTGGTAGCTGAGAGCCAATGGCTCGCAGTCGATTCGCTGCGCCGCAACTATTTCGTTTTCCCCTTCAACGCTGCCAGGATGCTTTCGGAAACCTGTTTGGCGAGTGTTTTGGAACCCTGCGGCGTGAAGTGGACGTTGTTTGGCCTCTGGATCTTGTCCAACTGTTTATCGGCAAATGTGTAGAGGTCGTCGGTGACGATTTCGTTTTCTTCCATAATTTTCGTCGCGACGGCGTTGTACTCAAGCACTTCGGCATTCTTGCGAGGCGGCTTGACGCCTGCGGGGACCGGTGTGGTGCTGCACCAGATGAGCTTCGCGCCGGTTTTTTTCATCCGCTGAACAAGGCTTCGCAGATTGCGGTCGTAATCGACGAGCGAAACCTGCTTCTTCTCGCCAATGTATTTCAAATCGTGCAGGCCCCAATTGAAGTGAATCACATCCCAATGGCCTTTGCCCAGCCACTTGTCGATACTTTGCACACCTCGGGTTGTCGGTCCGCCGTTGGTGGGAATGCGATGTACGTTGGCTTTGCCTTTGAGCATGGCACGCGTGGCAGCCGTGTAACCAATGGAGATGGAATCGCCGATGAGCAACACGCGGGGCAAATTGGGATCGTCGTCCACTTTAGCGAAAGCCGGGTTGGGGCGCTTCTTCTGTTTGGCCTTTGCCCCCGCGACTTTCTCCTGTGCGGTCGCCAAACCGGTCAGTCCGGCCAATATGCAGCACATCATCGCCGTCAGGACAAATCGTCTTTTCGATATCGTCATCTCATCACCTTGTTAAAGAAGGGCAAAGTTTATCGCCAGCCCGTTCCGGTTGCAGTAACATCTATTTGTCGATTCACTAACCGTCGATTCACGGCCGATCACCTTGATCTGCCAAACTCTGAATCGGAAGCTTCAGTTTCCGCTCGCATTCTATCATACCGTGCTGGTCTGACTGGTTCGAGCAGATTGGATCGGGTACAAGTTGGTTCGCGCCGCGGCGACGACTGAAACCGATGTGGAACAATCCTGCTCTATGGCCCTCCCAAAAACAACACCCGATCCTCGCATCGAGTATCAATCACGTCTCGACGAACGTCAACGGCTGGCCGACATGTATGCCGTCCGCGACGGGCGCATCTCCGCCGCACGGGGCGTTGTGTTCCTGATTGGAATCGCGCTGCTGGTGGTCATATTCAACACATCGACGGCAGCGGCATGGTGGATGTGTCTGCCCGCCGTCCTTTTTGTGGGTCTTGTGGTCTGGCACGCCCGTGTGACGGCCCGACTGGAACAGGCACGATCGGCCGTCACATATTTTGAGACGGCGATCGCCCGGCTCGAAGACAACTGGAGCGGCACCGGGGCCGACGGCGCGCGTTACGCAGATCCGCAACACCCCTATTCGGGCGACCTCGATGTGTTCGGCCGCGGTTCGCTGTTTCAGCTCATTTCCCGCGCCCGCACCCGGCTGGGCGAAGACACGCTGGCGGCGTGGCTTTCTGCGCCGGCCGACCGGGATACCATTGGCGTTCGGCAACAAGCGATTGACGAACTCCGCCGTCACCTCGATATGCGTGAAGACCTGGCGCTGCTGCAGTCGGAAGTTCACGACGATCTCGACCAGACACATCTCCTACATTGGTCAAACGAACCGCCAACGATCGTCGGTGTGTTTCGCCGTGTGGCTGCGATCATACTCGCAATTGCGGCGACGGCCAGCGTGACCGGGCTGCTGTTCTTCGGAACCAGCTCTGCACCGTTGTTACTGGTTTTGATTATCGAAATTCCATTTGCATATTCGTTTTCGAGACAGATTCGGCACGTTGCCGCTCGCGTGAACGAAGTCGGCCAGGGTCTGGAGATTCTCGCCGAGGTTCTCACAGTGCTGGAGAAAGGGCAGTTTGAATGCGAGTCGCTGCGGAACATTCACACGCAACTCGATACCGGCGGCCTGCCTCCTTCCAAACGCATTGCACAATTGCATGCGCGCATCGAGCGTCTCAACAACTGCCTGAGAAATCAGTTCTTTGCACCGATAGCATTTCTGCTGGGGTTGCCCGTTCATCTCGTTCACAGCATTGAAATGTGGCGCGGCCGATACGGTTCGCACATTTCCGATTGGCTGACAGCCGTGGGCGAACTGGAAGCACTCTCGGCGCTGGCCGGCTACGCGTACGAAAACCCGAGCGACCCGTTCCCCGAGTTGCTCACCGGCGAACCGCTCATCGAAGCAGTCGATGCGGGACACCCGCTGCTGGCCAGCAGCGAATGTGTCTCCAACGATCTCTCTGTGGGTGGAGAGTTGCGGCTGATTCTTATCAGCGGCTCGAACATGTCGGGCAAGAGTACCATGCTGCGGACCATCGGCACCAATATCGTCCTCGCACTGGCAGGCGCTCCGGTGCGGGCCAAAGAGTTTCGCGTGTCGCCGGTGGCCATCGGCACGGCAATGCGAGTGAACGACTCGCTGCAGGAAGGCAAGTCGTTCTTCTACGCGGCCATTTCGCGGCTGAAGTCGATTGTAGACCTCGCCCAAAATGAGTTGCCGCTGCTATTCTTGTTTGACGAAATTCTGCAGGGGACGAATTCGCACGACCGCCGGATTGGCACCGAAGCAATTCTCAGCAGTCTGGTTGAGGGCGATGCAATCGGCCTGGTGACGACGCACGATCTGGCATTAACAGAAATCGTCGAACCGCTTGGTGTCCGGGCGAAGAACATCCATTTTGAGGATCGGATTGAAGATGGGAAAATGAAGTTCGATTACCGCATTCAGCCGGGCGTGGTGAAGAAAAGCAACGCGCTGGAACTGATGCGGATGATGGGACTCCAGCTCGACACGGAGCCGAAATCGGGCAGAAAATAAACACCAGCCCGTCCGTATCATTGTCGCCGATGCCTCGCTACAGTCCGAGAGTTGTTTGTCGCCCTGTTTAATTGACCGGAAAAGCCCCGCGATGTTCGGTAGCTTTGCTCCCACTCCCTACGATTTGCGATTCGAATTGCTCGGCATCCCCGTGCGCGTGCATCCAATTTTCTGGCTGTCGTCGGGTTGGCTTGCTTGGCATCGAGGACGGCTCGACATCGTGGCTGTGCAGGTGCTGTGCATCTTTTTGGCGGTACTCGTACACGAAATGGGGCATGCACTCGTGACGCGGCGTTTCGGCTGGCAACCGGAAATCGTGCTGCACATGCTAGGTGGATATGCAACGTCGATGCGGCATTCGACCTGGAAAGACATTGCCGTCTCAGCTGCGGGACCGGGGGCAGGGTTTCTGCTGCTGCTGGCTATCTGGCTGCCGTGCGAAATGCTTGGACTGTTGCTGCCCGGATCGACCATTATGCATCCGCGATTCAATTTCGAAGCAATGGAAAACTGGCCGGAAGTAATTGCGTCCGGTACGAGAGGCAACCAGTTGATACGGGTCGCGATTGGATTCTCGTTCTTCTTCAATTTCATCATCAACATTATCAACCTTCTGCCTGTACTGCCGTTAGATGGAGGGCAGATCAGCCGCGAATACTGGCTGTGGGCGAAGCCGCGACAGGGTATGCAGATCTGCCTGATGTTAGGTGTCGGCACCGGCGGGGCAGTCGCTGCGTGGGCCTTATACTCAATGTCAAATCGTGACACTCCCTGGAGCATCGGGCGAATTCTGGGACTGGATGGACTATTTCTGGGCGTCATGTTCGGCTATCTGGCGTACCTGTCGTTTGAGGAGCTTCAAAAGTCCCGTGGCGGTCGGTGGTGAGTGTGACTGCTGCGATCTCTCGCGGTTCTCGGCGGCGATGACTATACTGTGTCGCTAATGGCCCCGCCGATACCGGGGCCGAATCAATAGCTTTTTCATCACGCCAACGCCGGCACCGATTATGTCTGAACCGACCTGCCGACTGCTGACTTTAGGCTGCAAGGTCAACCAGTACGAAACTCAGCTTGTCAAAGAGGCCTTGCAGGGAAACGGCTACCGCGAGGCGGAAGAGGACGAACCGGCCGACCTTTGCGTGGTCAATACCTGCACGGTGACATCAACGGGCGACTCGAAGTCGCGGCAGGTTATTCGCCAACTGGCTCGCCAGAATCCCGGCACGCGGACGCTGGTGATGGGCTGTTATGCCACCCGCGACCCCGATGCCGTCGCGGCGCTGCCGAGCGTGTTTGAAGTGGTGACCGACAAGCGGGAACTGCCCGACGTGTTCGAGCGAATGGGCGTCGTCAATATGCCCGTGGGCATCAGCCATTTCGATGGCCGAAAACGGGCCTACGTGAAAGTGCAGGACGGCTGCATTTTGAAGTGCACCTATTGCATTATCCCCGAAGTGCGGCCGGGCCTTCAGAGCCGCTCGCCCGAAGACATTGAAGACGAAGTTCGACGGCTGATCGACAACGGTTACAAAGAGATTGTGCTCGCCGGCATTCACGTTGGACATTACGGCGTCGATACAACACGGGGCAAATCGGGAAAGACGCCGTTTCGTCTCTGGCATCTTTTCAGGCGGCTCGACCGAATTCCCGGTAACTGGCGTATGCGGCTCTCAAGCGTCGAGGCGGCCGAGATCAACGACGACTTCATCTCCGCTGCGGCGGATTGCGAACACCTCTGCCCGCAATTTCACCCGGCTCTGCAAAGCGGCTCCGATACGGTGCTGCGGCGGATGCGGCGGCGGTATTACGTTGATCGTTTTCTGGAGAAGGTCGCGCAAATGCGCGAGCGGCTCGATCGACCCGCATTCACGACCGACGTCATCGTTGGTTTTCCCGGCGAGAGTGAAGCGGAGTTTCAGCAAACGCTCGAAGTCTGTCGCCGGGCAGCCTTCATGAAGATTCACGTGTTTCCGTTCAGCCCACGAAAAGGAACGCCGGCGGCTGATTTTCCAGAGCAGGTCCACCCCAACATCCGCAAAGAACGCTGCGGTCGGCTGTCCGAACTGGAACGCGAACTGGCAATGGATTACTATCGTTCACAGGAAGGCAGCGAGTTGGAAGTCCTCGTTGAGCGTGTCTCTGCGGGGAGTCCCGACACGGTGCGAGGAACAGACCGCAGATACGTGCCGGTGGAACTTCCCGGCACCATCGACGATGTCGGAACCTTCGTCGCCGCGCGCGGCAAGGCGAGTCATCGAGAGTATTTGGAAGCAAGCAGAGTCACGTAGGATTCGGTGTGAATCTGAAACGAGTGGTTGTTATTTTGTTGAGGTTTCAAGTCTCAGACATCGGTGATTCCGGTGCCGTGTGAGGTGTGTTGTGTCGGCTGAAGAATTTCATCCAACCTATATCACCGTCAAGACCGACGACGATGTTTCGACAGTTGGGTTCGTGATTTCGGACTTGACCGACGAAGAAAACATCGAGCTGTTGGGACATGAATTGTTCACGCTGGTCGATCAGCTTGGTTGCCGCAAGTTGATTCTCAACATGGACAAAGTCCGCTACATGACCAGTTCGGTGTTGGGCAAACTGATCTCGTTGCATCGTAAGTTGCATCGCAGCGAAGGTCAGCTGATCATTTGCAATATCGGCGAAGAACTCAACCAGATTTTGTCGGCCAGCAGGCTGAATCAGTATTTCCGTTTGGCCGACGACCTGGGCGCCGCCGACGAGTTAATGGCGGCCGGCTAGTTTTTCGCAATTCGGCGGCGCGTCCCGCCTTGCACGTTTCTCATTGACGATTGGCGGCGACCCACCTTGGCTTTTCTGATTGCGCTGGAAGGCATCGACGGTTCCGGAAAAGGAACGCAGGCACGCCTTTTATACGAACGGCTGAAGGCCGACGGCCGGAGCGCTGAATTGCTCAGTTTTCCGCGGTACTCCGAAACCGTTTTCGGAAAAACGGTTGGGGATTTTCTCAACGGCCGGTTTGGAACGCTCGACGACGTCCATCCGTTTCTGGCATCGTTGCTCTACGCCGGTGACCGATTCGAGTCGCGGAGCATGCTGCTCGAAGCGGCCGAGTCGCACGACGCCATCGTCATCGACCGTTACGTCGCTTCCAACATTGCTCATCAGGGAGCCAAACTCGACGGCGACGAGCGGCGCGAGTTTGTCGAATGGATCGGCACGATCGAACACGACATTTACCAACTACCGCAGCCCGATCTCGTCGTGCTTCTCGATCTGCCGGCCGAACAGGCCCAGCAACTTATCGCCACCAAGAATCAGCGCGACTACACCGACAAGGCTGCCGACATTCAGGAAGCCGACGGCGATTATCTGGCTCGCGTTCGTCAGGTCTATCTCGAACTGGCTGAAGGACAGGCAAATTGGCATCGCGTGGCGTGCGCCGACAACGAAACGATTCGAAACATCGACGACATCGCGGAAGAAATCTGGATTACCGTCGAGGCCCGCCGGAACAACCAGTGACCGCGTGATTCTACACAGCTCACAGCTATGCCGCGGCGACGTCCTCTTCATCGTCATCTGCTTCCGTCGTCGCATCGCTGTCCGGTTCGTCGGTTACATCGTCAGCGTCTGCGGATGGCGGTTCCTTCCGTCGCAGCCGGTCCGACATCGGCAAGTCTTTCAGGTCGCGCAGGCCGAAGGATTCGAGAAACGCGCGAGTGGTGCCGTACAGGTAGGGACGTCCCAGTGATTCATCGTGTCCGGTGATCCGTACCAGGTTTCGGTCCATGAGCTGTTTGAGCATTTCGGCGCACTGCACGCCGCGAACTTCTTCGACATCTGCCCGGGTGACCGGTTGCCGGTAGGCGACAATGGTCAGCGTCTCCAACGCGGGGGGCGACAACTTGAGCTGCGACTGCCGGTGATGCAACTTGTCGAGCCAACGTGCAAACTGTGGACGCGTTAGCAGTTGAAAACCGGTCGCAACTCGTTCGATACGAAAGGCCGATTCGTCCGCATCGTAAGCAGCGTTCAAGGCGTCGATCAACTGCGTGACTTCAGCCGCATCGACCAACGTTGCCAGTTGAGCCAGTCGGCGTTTCGACAAAGCACCATCGGCAATCAGTAACACGGCTTCCAGCCGCGCCATCTTTGGACTGCGGAACGTTGGGTGTGCGCCGTCACTTGTATCCTCGATCGATCCCGCTGAGGTTCTTCGTCGCCGCAGCCAATTGCGAAACTCCAACGCCGACTCGCGTCGGCACGATTGCCAACCCCTTCGCGGCGCGCAATCCCAACTCATCGACGTTGGCGTTTTCCAATTATCGGCCGCTGGATGGAACGGCATCGTTGGGTCTCTTGCGTCTGCCGCATTGTATTCATGCCGCGTGGTCAAACGCCGTTCGGTCAACGGCGGTTCTGCGATTGATCGATCTGCGTCAACACCTGTTGAACTGCGAGCAAGGGTTCGTCGGCTTGAGCTTCAAAACGGTGGGTGACTCGTGGGTTTTCCTTCGGCGAGAAGAAACAACTGAAGTGAAACTCGTTGGGCTGTTTTCCCGCTGAGAGTCGGTAGTCGCGAATCCCAAGTGAATTCAGACGGCTGACAACCTCTCGCCACGTCTGTGGTTGACGAATGGCGGCGGTGGTTTCTTGCAGCCGGCTGTCATCGGCGGGAACCGTTCGGTGGAACGGCTCGCGGTTGTCTACTTCAGCGATTGCCGTGGATGTCTCTGTGTCATCTCGCCCAAAACGCGAGTCGAACTCGCGGCGGTTGGGACGTTCATCCGATGGGTTGACATCTGATCGATCGGCCGAGAATTGCTGATCCAGGCGTTCATTGGCCGGGGAAAATCGGTCTCGCGCCGAGGTGTTCGATGCGCGACGGTCAGCAATTTCGTGTTCCGTCGAACGAGATTCCCTTGCGATCTCGTCAAAATCTCCCCTCGGCTGCTGCGATGATTTGCCAAACAAATTGGTAATCCGCGGCTCGCTCGACTCCCGATTTTCCAATCGATCGACATTCAGCGGTCGAAAGGCGTCTTGCGCAGGTGATGATCCGGTTTCGGTAACATCATCAAACGGGGCGAACAGGTCTTCAACGCCTTGCGCCATCGACTCGCCGGCGCCGGCCTGATGAAAGGAGACAATGTCGCCTGAGAGTTGATCGCCGCCGGAAACATGTTCCGACGATGCGATGACCGGCGCAAATTGCGGCAGGCCAAAGACGCCGACGACGGCCGCCACCCCCAGGACAAACAAAATCAACCATGTGGCAGAACCACTCCCCTGTACGCGCATGTGCGGGATCCTTCCCTCTGGGCGGCGGCCATTGCCTGGGTCTCGGCGGTCTGGAAGGCATGGGTCATTGCCTTTCGACCAAAATAGAAGCAAGCAGCCGTCGCGCGTGTTCTTGTTCAATCGACAAAAAAGCGGCCATCGAGTGAGTCGCGCCACGCAGAGCACGCCCCCCAAGGTGTGGCCTGTGAACCTATCGAATGTCGCTCGAATTCCTTTCGAGCGGGCGAACTGTATCGGAACTTGAGAGTTGCGACAATCGAACTTTTGTACGACAAAATCACGATGATGCGATTCCGTTTTTCGAACAGAGTCCATCGATCACCAACCTCCGACGGAGCCTTCCCACGCGAAATCGATGCCAATTTATCTGCTTTTCCAAATGACACGCGAGCGCGGCGGCGCTGTTTCCAAAACCCGAAGGATGACAGATCTTCGTGTGATCGGTACCGAATATGCTCGATTCCGGAAAATCGGATTCGCTTCGCCGTGCAAACCACGTAATGTTCTGGACATTTCGCCAAGATACGGACGGAAGGTCCTTTCCTGCGGCACCAGAGCAACCGCACCAAGGCCGAGATTATGAACCAACCACGGAAACCGGCTTTGCATCAACCGGTGAATTTAGCTAGTTTGCGTTAAGTGGCGAAAGGATTTCGCTAACACAAAATGGAACGGGAATTGTAATTTTGGCATTTTTGCCCCCGTTGTTCTTGTACAAATTGCATTTTTCGCCCGCTTGCCTGTTTCCGAATTGAACAGGATTGTCGGCGAGATCGACGGCACAAACGTCTTTGCGGGTCGGCAACCCGTTGACACTGCCGCACGGAGGAATCGCTATGAGTTTCAGTAACGATCGCGTCACAAATTCGGCGCATGGTTGTCGGCTGTTGATTTCCGGCATCGTGTCCATCGTTTTCATTTACGCGTTGCCCTGCGCGGCGGCCGATACTCCAACCGCTAAGTCGGTGCATCCGCTCATTCGTGCATTGAAGTATGCGCGGTCCAGCCAACAGACAATTGAGAATGCCAAAGACTACACGGCCGAATTTTCCAAAAGCGATATTGTCGGCGGGCAGGTGCATGCCCACACCACGCTGCTGAAGTACCGCGCCAAACCAATGAGCGCCTATTTGAAGTTCAAAGATCCACACGCCGGCCGCGAGGTCATTTTTGTGCAGGGGAAGAACAGCGGCAATTTGTTGGCCCACGAAACCGGGTTGGCTTCGCTGATTGGGACCATCTCGTTATTGCCCACCAGTACTCGGGCGATGTCCGAGAGCAAGCATCCAATCACCGAAATCGGCATGGCCAAGTTAGTCATTGGGCTGATCGATCAGTGGGAAGCCGAATCAAAATTCGGTGAGATCGACGTGCAATATTTTCCGCAGGCGACCCACAAGAAACTGGGGAAGCAAGAGCATCTGGTGATTCAGGCGGTCCATCCGCGACGGCGACGGCAGTTCAACTTTCACCGCTCGCGACTTTGGATCGACCGTAAGACAAACCTTCCGGTCCGCGTTGCCCATTGGGGATTCCCCGCCCGCCCCAACGACAAACCGCCGCTGCTCGAAGAGTACACCTACCGCAACGTGAAACTCAATGTCGGGCTGAAAGACATTGACTTCGACGTAAAAAACCCGAAATACGCTTACTGACGCGCGATCTCCGGTTTCCTCGAAACGGGGCGATGGGTAAGATTCCTCTGTTCGCTGCAACCTAATGGGGTGCGGTTTCTGCGATGCATTGCATCGCAGCTGATTATTGAGGATACCCTCACCATGCGATTTGCAACTGCGGCGAGACCATCGACGGCGGACATGCTGGTTGTCCGCAGCGTCGAAGATGCGCGCCGCGAAATTGCCGCTGCTCGAGCGCGCGGTGAAGAAATCGCATTGGTGCCGACGATGGGTGCGCTGCATGCCGGACATTTGAGCCTCGTGCAGACGGCGTGCGAAGAATGCGATTTCGTCGCCGTCAGCATCTTTGTAAACCCGTCGCAGTTCGGCCCCAACGAAGATTTTGACAAGTACCCCCGCGCATTCGAGGCAGATCTCCAGGCATGCCGCGAGTGTGGCGTCAATCTCGTTTTCGCGCCCGACGTTTCCACGATTTACCCCGACACGTTTTCCACATTTGTCGAATTGGAAGGACTCTCGGATGTTCTCGAAGGCCGATGCCGACCGGGGCATTTTCGCGGCGTCGCCACCGTCGTCCTCAAACTGCTGAACATCGTGCAGCCCGATGTTTCCTATTTCGGCCGCAAGGATTATCAGCAGCAGGCGATCATCCGCCGCATGTGCCGCGATCTCGATATGCCGGGCGAAATCCGAACCTGCGACACCGTTCGCGAATTGGACGGCCTGGCACTCAGCAGCCGCAACCGCTATTTGAGTGACGACGAACGAATCGCCGCCTTGTCACTGTCGAAGTGTCTGAAACTGGCAAAACAGCGGCTCACCGCCGGCGAAACCGACGTCGAATTAGTTCGCCGCGAAATGCTCGCCCTGCTCAACAAGACTCGCGGCGTCGCCGTCGATTACGCAACCATCGCCGATCCGGATTCCCTCGCCGACATCACAGCGCCCCAGCTAGAAATGATCGCCCTCGTCGCCGCCAAAGTCGGCCGGGCACGGCTGATCGACAACCTACCGATTCACCTGCCCGCCGATCGCTGAGCTTGCGAAGATTGATCGCGAAGTACGAACCTCAAACAGAGGTCAGCGACCAGAGGGACGGCGAATCCAACTGTTAGGTAATAGAAAAAATGGCACAAACAACTCGACTCGTACGCGATGATGATTACGAAGAGATGGCATCGTCATTTCAATGCCATCAAACTGCCGTACTTGATGGCGCACTTCAAGAACACGGAATCAGTGATGCTGACGTCCGACGCAAGGTCTGCGAGTCATTTCTGTTTCAGATGGGCGTTTTTCATGATCAGGGATGGCTGAAGCCATCACCCGATGGCGGCCCTGTCTTTCCGCTTCTTTGCTTTACCAATCGCTTCTTAAATACCGACACTCAGGTCGATGGATTAGGTGACGTTTACGCTCCATCAGAGGAATTCTCGTTTCACGAGTATGCATTCGGCAATGCGGCGTTGTTGTATGAAAACGACCCAAATGCTGTTGTCGAAACGGGAGTATTCGAAGGCGAAGAGGAAGACACTTAACAGGGCACTCAAACTGACCTCTGAAACACGTTTTCCCCCTTCAAAACCAACTCAAGGACCACCGCGGCATGCGACAAACGCTGCTTCGTATTCGTCTGGACGACATCTGGTCGATGGCTCCCATCGATGACATTACCGGCGTTGGGCTGGGATTTGTTGTGCTGTTGATCTGGTCGTTGATGGCCGTCAATTGGGCGGTGACGACTGTTCGCCGCGATGGCATCACGCGCGAAGATTTGCCCGGCGCGCTGATCTGGTTCGGTAGCGCAGTTGCCTTGTTGTCGATTGGGCAATGGTTCATCCCCGCAAGCCTCACCTCGATTCCCGTGTACGGTTACGGGTTCATGCTGTTTCTCGGTTTCTTCTCCGGCGCGTGGCTGGCGATGCGTCGCGCGAAGAGTGTTGGGCTTTCGGGCGATTTGATTTGGGATCTAGCCGTCTGGCTGATCGTTTCGGGAATCGGCGGCGCCCGGTTGCTGTACGTCATCCGTTTTCCGGAGAACGTTTTCGCGGGCAAAGTGGGGCCGGCCAAGTTCTGGGCGATTTTCAATTTGCCCGATGGCGGACTGGTGCTGTATGGCGGCGTGATTCTCGGGCTGCTGGTGTTCTTCTGGTTCTGCCATCGGCGGAAACTCAACCCGTTATTGATGGCCGACGTGATCATGCCGTCGTTTTTTGTCGGGCTGGCATTCGGCCGGCTCGGCTGTTTTCTCAACGGCTGTTGTTACGGCGACGTCTGCAGCCTACCGTGGGCGGTGCAGTTCCCCGAAGGGAGCGCAACATTTGCCGCATTGGTCAGCAAGGGTTTTCTCAGCGAAACAGCGACGGCCACGATGTCGCTGCATCCGACACAGCTTTACAGTTCCATCAACGCCGTCGTGTTGGCGATTCTCACCGCCACCTACTTCAAGCATCGGCATCAAAACGGAGCCGTGCTGGCGTTGGCTTTATGCACGTATCCCGTCACGCGGTTCGTCATCGAATACCTGCGCAGCGACGAATTGACCGTGGTGATGACAATTCGCACAGCGTTACTCTGGGGCGAAGAGGTGACAACATTCACCACGCCGTTCACACCGTCGCAGTGGGTCAGCGTCGTGCTGTTCTCCATCGGCCTGGCATTCGCCTACTACCTGCAGCGCCGCGCACGCGGAGCCGCCTTCGCCACGCCGCCCCCCAGTGGAACACCCGCAGCCGCTTGACCTAATGTTGATTTCGGCCATGCCGTTTAGCGGCGGGCAACACCCGGCGCGTCCGGTATCTTGTTCTGCTAGTCACGCGATGCGTTCCTCTTCAGAACGATGACGTTCTTGGAAAATGAGGCCACGACCCCGAGAATCTGACGGATACGATTTGCCGTCGGGTTATCGTCACCACTGACGGTGCGTGTCTGACCGTCCCAAGAATAGCCCGCGACAACTCAACAAAAAAAGCCCGCACAGAGTCAAGTGACGCTGTGCGGGCGGGGCGAGAAACGGAGCCGTTGTTGACAAGCGGTGACCTGTGAGGGCCGCTGCGATCAATGCCGAGTCGTTTTTCAGCGAAACAGGTTCAGTGCCGTGTCATCCTGAGCCTTTGGTGCGGGCGGCGGATCTTCCGACTCGGCGGCCTTCGGAATCGGCCGTAGAGCTGGAACGGCCCCATTCCCATGCCCGTACACCGGCTGGCCGTAGGCACCGAATCCACACTGGTTCCCCTGGCATTCGCGCCGATGCCAGTTGCCCGGCCACGGCACGGCAGGTGTCATGCTCGGGTTGGGACGCCAAAACGGCACTCCCTGGTAGTAGTAGCCGAGTTGGGTTGTGTCGGTCGGCGAGTAGACCATTGGAAAGTAGTTCTTCCCCGCAGGGGCATAGCCTGCTCCCCGCTGCCCGTTCCAGGCGTTTGGCCAATACCGTTGGTAAAGCACCGGCAGGCGATTGATGGGCCGTTTGACAGGCCGGCCCCAACCGTGATCGGGAGAGTTGGAGCAAAGGCAATGTGACCTCAACAGGTTGCACAGGCTGCATCGACCGTGTCCGCAGGAATTGCAGCCATGGTCTCCGCAATTCTGACATCCCGCATGTCCGTAGCTGATGTGTGCTGCCGATGTCGGAATTGCTTCTGTCTGAACCGAGGCCGTCGTGCCGTTTGGCGAGTCGCTGATCCGGACGATACCCGGTTCGCCAGCGGAGGCACTTTCGGCCGACGCGGCAAAAAGCCCAGCGACGGCAATGGCCGCTAACATGATCTGTTTATTTTTTCGCATAGCGCTGGTCCTGATTGATGTCGCGATTGTCGAGTCAACGATTCGACACAGTTCGAGCGGCGAGACAACGTCCCACGTATCTGCGGCCTGGCATCGCAATCGGTTGATCCCCGGTTTGGGGCGGGGCAGGGGTTTAGAACGGGGCTCCGGTGGAAATTGGTGTGAGACGGCTGGAAGGAATTCCGTGTCCGTAGTTGTAGGTGTGCCTGACGTTCGGCGCCAGCGGCACTGCCATGGGAACGCCGTATCCCTGGGCGGCATACACCCGGCCATCGCGCTGGTCGAAGTGGTTGGGATTCGCCGAGTAAAGCAGGTTGTAGTGTCCCTTCGGTGCGCAACCCTGACCACAACATCCGTCCGGCATGAAGTAGCCAAACAGGCAGCGTTTGCATTTGTGTTCAAACGCGAAGTAATCATCGAGGAGCCGATCGACTTTGTCTAACGATCGCCCGACTGCATTGCCGCCACACGAGCCGCAGGAACCATCCGAGCAGCCCTGGTCGCAAGAGGAGCACTCCTGGCAAGAGGCTTCCTGCTGACAGGAAGAGCATCCCTGATCGGCGCATCCTTGCTGACAGGATGAATAACCACTTCCAAATGCGGGTGACGCTAACCAGTTATTCGTCGCCGTTATGAAACGATTCAACGACGTCCTGCGAATCGGATTGGCCTCCGGTTGCCACGTCGCGGCATACGCCGGTCCGGCATTGACGACCTGCTGCCCTCTGGTCAGCGACGTTTGCCGAACCTGACGACTTGGCGCATACGAGCGCCGCGGTCGGTCACTGATCCGTACAACACCCACTGCAGCAGGCGACTGCGCGAACACACTCGCCGTCAACAAACAGGCTGCCAGGCCGCTCATCAATCTCGTTCCAACGCGTTTCCAACGATAAGTTTGCATGGGTACTTTCCCGATAAGCGAATCGATGAACGAATCGCAGCGACCAAAATGAGTTAAGTTAAGGAGGCTTTTGACCTCACAATGATTCCGGCTAACGCAATCTCATACTTCCACTTGGCGGGAAGAACCCTTTGAGAAAGCTGATACGGGATTTGTATTTGACGCTGACTTCGGTTCCCTGCAGCTTCCAATGCTCGGTCGACCAGACACCCAACGGAGTCACAACCCAGTCACCTTGAACCCTGTACGAAAACGGCCCGTACATGGCGCGGTAAGTGTGTGGATACAACATCTCGTGCGGCGCAAACGCTTGGTTGGAAACCACGGTTCCGCCAACCTGATGGGGAATGTTCGGCTGCGGCGAGGCGTACAGCGGCGCGTTCAAGTACGGGTAATGCGGCCGCTGCGGCGTATGTGTGTACGATCCCGGCTGTTGGGGGATGTGGTCGTAATGTGTGTATTGGTGACTGCGAAGACCGTGATGTCCTGGTTGATAAGGAATCGGGTAGAGGGCCATGTTGACCGGAGCACGCTGCGGAGCCGGTCCGTAGGCCACACCGCCCGGCTGCTGCGCGTTCGCCGCGGCTTGCAACCCCGCCAACAACAGCGTTGTCCCCACAATTACGCTCAATTGAATCCGTTTCATCGTGATCCCTCCGTGGTTTGTTTCTCACCCCAAACCAGCATGCAGGTAATTCGGTATTCCTACTGACGGCCGACGATCCACCATCTGTGGTGTGTGTCGCCTATCAGGTTGACCCGCCCCAGAGCAGGTGCCCACGGCATTCTTGCCGGAGCAATTCGACCACGTCACCGCGACGTGCCGTAGTAGAAGTTCGGTCGGTATCGATCAGGGCGATGAATCAAACTTTCCCCCTCATGACGATTCTCGCTGCTTTCCCGAACGAGTTGCTGCTGCAAACGTTACAGGTCTTACAGCCTGTCCGGTGACTGCTAGAACAGCTACAATCGGCCGAATCGATTGGTCTTGAAAAACCGTCAGAATCATTAAGAATTAACACCCTGCTGAATTGCGGAAGAATCCGCAGGCATCAGGAATCCGAGTGCAGAAGTCAAAGGGCAGAAACCATCTGCCCTGCCTGATCTCTGAAAGGGCCGACAGGAGAGAGAATTGGCCGGTAATCGAAAACGAACACCCGGAAAACGTGGCAAGAACGGCAGTTCCGATGGCGCAAGCGCGGCTGACTCGAACGATCGCATCGAATATGTCCCCATCAGTCAGGAGACACGACGGCGGTATTTGAATTACGCAATGTCAGTCGTCACGTCGCGGGCGCTACCCGACGTCCGAGACGGCCTGAAACCGGTGCAGCGGCGGATCATGTACGTCATGTACCACGGGCTGCATCTCACGGCCGACAGCAGACGCCGCAAATCGATGAAAGTTTGTGGCGACACCACCGGCGACTTCCATCCGCACGGCGAAGGCGCGGTTTACGAAACGCTTGTCCGCTTGGCACAGGACTTCACCTTGCGCTGCCCCCTCGTCGATGGGCAGGGCAATTTCGGTTCGTTACTCGGATTGCCACACGCGGCCGCCCGGTACACCGAAGTCAAACTGACGGCGATTGCCGAAGAATTGATGAGCGAGCTGCGGTTTGAAACCGTCGAAACGCGTCCGACGTACGATGGTTCCAAAACCGAACCTGTGGTGCTGCCGGCCCGTTACCCCAACCTGCTGGTCAACGGCACACAGGGAATTGCCGTCGGTATGGCGACCAACATCCCACCCCACAATCTGGGTGAAGTAATCGACGCCTGCGTGCATCTCATCAAGAACCGCAATGCGACCGTTGCCCAATTGATGAAGTTCATCAAAGGCCCCGATTTCCCACTCGGTGGCCGAGTCGTAACTGATAAGCGTTCGCTCACTGCGACGTACAAAGAAGGTCGAGGCTCGATCAAGGCTCGCGCAGAGTGGAAAATCGACAGGCAGCGCCGCAAGAACGCCCCGCACGCCATTGTGATTTATTCGGTTCCGTACGGCGTCTCGACAGGGCCGTTGATCTCGGAATTGGGCGATGTCGCCGAAGGCACCGATTTGCCTCAACTTGTCGCAGTCGGAGACGAGACCGACTCCAAGCACGGGCTGCGAATCGTGCTGGAATTGAAGCCCGACGCCGACCCGGATGCCGTGATGGCGTACCTCTATAAACGCACTGCGCTGGAACAGAATTTCGCGTACAACGCCACTTGCCTCATTCCCGATGAGCGCGGCAACGTCGTTCCGGCTCGCGTCAGTCTGGTCGAGATGTTGCAGCATTTTCTCGACTTCCGTTTTCAGACCGTTCGGCGAAGATTTGAATATCAGTTACGGCAACTCGAACGGCGAATTCACATTCTCAAGGGATACGCCATCATCTTCAAAGGGCTGGATAAAGCCCTTCGCATTATTCGAAAAAGTTCCGGAAAACAAGATGCCGCCGTGAAGTTGATGAAAGCGTTTCCGCTCGATGAAGAACAGACGTTCGCAATCCTGGAACTGCAGCTTTACCGAATATCGAAGCTGGAAATCGACCAGATCACAAAGGAACTGCGAGAGAAACGGGCCCAAGCAAAAGAGATTCGCGCGATCCTCAACTCCGACCGGCGGCTTTGGACCATTGTGCGAAACGAGTTGAAGGAAATCGCCGAGAAGTTTGCCGACAAACGACGCACCAGCATCGGCTCATCCGGTGAAATCGTTGAGTTCGACGCACAGACTTACATTGTGCGGGAAAATACGAACGTCGTCGTCACCCGCGACGGTTGGGTCAAACGCGTCGGTCGATTGCAGAAGGTGAAAAGCACCCGCGTCCGCGAAGGCGACAGCGTACTCGACGTGGTTCCGGGGAACACGCTCGAACACGTCGCCATTTTTTCCAGTGACGGCGTGGTCTATACGCTGCCGATCAAACAGATTCCCGTTTCGACCGGTTACGGCGATCCTCTCTCGAAACACGTGCGGTTTGGGGACGGCGTGCAAATGGTTGCCGCGATTTCGACCGATGCCCGCTTCACACCAGAAGACAAAAAAGTTCGCCGCCAGCCAACGCCGAAACCTTACCTGCTCATCGCCACCGAGCAGGGACAGGTCATGCGACTCTCTTTCAGCCCGTTTCGTCTGCCATCCACTAAAGTGGGCCGCAAGTTCTGCCGACTTCGCAAAGGTGATCGCGTGGTGTTCGCCGAAATGATCACCGACGCCGATAGCATGTTTCTGGCGACGAAAGAAGCCCGGGTGCTGCACTTCATGATTGAAGACGTACCGATTCTGGCATCGGCGGGCATCGGCGTCAAAGGAATCAAACTGGTAAAGGACGACCGCGTCCTCAGTGCCGTCCAATTGGCACGCGTCAGCGACTGCCTGCGCGTCATTAATACCAACGGCAAACAGTTGAGCTTCGGACAGATGAAGTACGAAGTGACATCGCGCGGCGGCAAAGGCATCAAGACCAGTCAGCGCAGCGGATTCGAAACGATCATTCACCCACCGATTCAGCTCATTGACTGGGCCGAGATTGAAGACGAATAGAACACGGTTGCGGTTTCGCGATTCGTTGATCATCGTTTGATCATGATCCGCTAAACCGCAAGTGATTGTTGGAATACCATTAGCCAAAAACTACAATCGAAACATGGCAACCAAAACGAAGCGTCAGGCGAAATCGCCGAAGGCCGCGTCGAACAAATCGACCGGCAGTTACACCGGCGCCGATATCGAAGTTCTCGAAGGTCTCGAAGCAGTCCGTCGCCGGCCGGCGATGTACATCGGCGCAACCGACAATCGCGGCTTGCATCATCTGCTGTGGGAGATTCTCGACAACTCCGTCGATGAGTTTCTGGCCAACGAAGCCGACCGTATCGTCGTCACGCTGCACAAGGACGGAAAGTCGCTGACGGTGCAGGATAACGGGCGCGGCATTCCGGTTGATAAGCATCCGAAGATGAAGAAATCGGCGTTGGAAGTCATCATGACGACCCTGCACGCCGGCGGGAAATTCTCGAACAAGAACTATGCCCGCAGCGGTGGCCTGCACGGCGTTGGTTCGTCCGTCGTCAACGCGCTCTCGACCGAAATGGTTGTCACCGTGCATCGCGACGGTCATGAATGGGTCCAGCGATACAAACGCGGCAAACCAACCACGCCCGTCAAAAAAGTGAAGCCGTTTCGTGGCCACGGCACGCGGATCTTGTTCCGGCCCGACGATTCCATCTTTCGCCGCGTGCAGTTCAATGTTGATACGATCCGCCAGCATCTGGAAGACATTTCCTACATTCACGGCGGGCTGAAGATTGTTTTTCACGACGAGAACAAGAAAGAGACGACCGAATTCTCGCATCCCGATGGAATTTCGGCATTCCTCGACAAATTGATCGGCGACGAGAAGAAGCAGCCCATTCACGAACAAATGTTTGCGACCGACAAGGATGACCGGCAGGTGAAGATCGAAGTCGTGCTGCGTTGGACCGACGCAACCGACGAGGAAATTCGCAGTTACGTCAATGGCATTCGTACCCATGCCGGCGGCACACACGAGAGCGGTTTGCGGACAGGAATCGCCAAGGCCGTCAAGAATTACATCGACGTCCACGACATCAAGCACAAAGGCATCTCAATCTCGGCGGATGATATTCGCGAGGGCGTGGTCGCGGTGCTTTCGGTCTTTCACGCCGACCCAATGTTTCAGGGACAGACCAAGGAAAAACTCAACAACCCGGAAATGACCGGACAGGTTGATGGATTGGTGCGCCCGGCGCTCGAGACCTGGCTGAATAACAATCCCTCGATTGCCGATGCCGTCATTGGCCGCATCGTCCTGGCCGCACGTGCCCGCGAAGCGAGCCGGCAAGCACAAAGCGAAGTCCGCCGCAAGACACCCGGTTCACGCAAAAACAGCCTGCCGGGCAAACTGGTCGATTGCCGCTCGAACGATCCAGGCAAGTCGGAACTGTTCATCGTCGAAGGCGATTCGGCCGGCGGAACTGCCGTCCTCGGCCGCAACAGCCTCACCCAAGCCGTCCTGCCGTTGAAGGGAAAAATCCTCAACACCGAGTCGCTCGCAATTTCCAAGATTCTCGGCAATCAGGAAATCAAAGCGCTGGTCGAAACGTTGGGAACCGGCATCGGGCCGCAGTTCGACATCCGCCAACTGCGTTACGACCGCATCATCCTGTTGATGGATGCCGACAGCGACGGATACCACATCAGCACGCTGCTACTCACGTTTTTCTTTCGACACATGATCGATCTGATTCGTCAAGGGAAGGTCTACATCGGCCAACCGCCGTTGTACAAGATCACGGTCGGCACCACCGTGCATTATGCGCAGGACGATGCGCACCGCGAAGAAATTCTCTCGTCGCTGCCAGCCAATCGCAAAGCGGAAATCGATCGCTTCAAGGGTCTCGGCGAAATGAATGCCGACCAGTTGAAGCAGACGACGCTCGATCCGGCCACGCGAACGCTGGTGCGGATTGACATCGAAAGCCAGATTGACGCCGACCGAACGTTTCAGCAATTGCTGGGGAAAGACCCGTCAGAGCGTTACCGGGTCATCATGGAAGAAGCGAGTTTCGCCGACGATCTGGATTTGTGACTTTCGATGGGTGCCACCGATCGTCCAATGTCATCGCAGATCGCGATACGAGTCCCAGCCCATGTAGCCGACCATTGCGGCACCAACGAGGAACATGATGTCCATCAGCATCTGGCCTTGAAACGGAAACCCCACGACCAGATCGACGATGGCCAGAAGCGCGACGACCCCCGCGATTCCCATCGAGCCGATGATTACGTTTTTCGTCATATTCGCCATCAATGCTGCTCCGCTCGGCTCTTCATTCCGCTCACACCCTCGCCGCCCGGCAATAGCGGCCTCTCTATTAAGTATAGCATTGAGTATAGCGCAGAGTGGCCACTTCTTTCCAGTCGCGTTTCCAAAACGCCGCTGTTTTCGACTTCATACTGCACAAACTGCGATGCTGGCAACGCGATCTCAACCAATCGGCGGTGAAGTCAGCTCAACAACGTAGCCGTCCGGATCGTTGACGAAAACCTGCACGGCCCCGTCGGGACGGGCTTTCGGGCCGGCGACCAACGGTATGCCTCGTTCTTGCAAGATCTGGGCCGCCGCGTGACCGTCGGCCACCTCAAATGCAAAGTGGTGGTTACGGCTCGATTGCTTCTGAATCGAAATGTTTTCGCCGGCCGGCCCCGATTCGTCGTGTTCGAGAATCAGATGGATTTGCGTGACGCCGGCTTGAAACCAGCTACCGCCAAACGAAAAATTCGGCCGATCCTGTTCTTCCATGCCTAGCAGATCGCAATAGAACTTGCGGCTGGCCTCCAAGTCTTTGACGACCAGTGTGACGTGATCGATGGTTCTTACAACGATAGGGGCGGGGGCGGTCATAACGGTTCACTCACAATCGGGCCGTAGCCCACTGAATTCAATTGCTGATGATTATTGGTCACTCGAAGATTCAGCCGCCTGCAACATGCGTTCGACGGCTTGACGTCCGGTCATGCCAACCTCGATGCCGAGGCCGGATGCCTGGGAAGTGACGCCGACGATTTTCGCTTCGTAAAGGTCTTCCGGTTCCACCAGCGGTTTGGCCGGCGTCCCCTTGGCGATGGCAATGGCCTGACCGAATTCGGCAGCGGTATCCAGATCGTAGATTCCGCAGCCGACAATTCCGGCTTCCGTCAGAATCGAGCAATACTGCCCACCCACCCAGCGATTGCTGACACCGATCGCCGTGCCGTTCTCGAACGTCAACTTGCGGGTCTCGTGGATTGGCAATCTGTTGTCGGACATGTGCTTCTCTCGCAAACAACTTGGGAGCCATTCAAATTTCAATCGTCGGGTTGGCTGCCGAATACTTCCTGCCGCGACCATCGGCGCTATTCTATTGCTTGTCGGCAACATCGTCAAAGGCCCGCTGGAATTCGGGGTGAGACCGGTTCCCACGGGGCGCGCCCCGTGGGCTTTGGGGAGATTGGCGCGGAGTGATTGTCGCGCGGGCCTGCCGTTTCGCAGACCATTCAGGCTGACTGCGCCCATATGAATCACGCCCTGCCCGACCGCTGCAGGTTTGAGCGTCTTCGCGCTGCGACTGCCATCCGTCTAGTCTCATTCAGCGTGAGTCGTTTCACCCTCCGCTTCCTCGAATTCGACGCGCAGTTCAACCCGCGCCCGATCGTTCTTTGTGCCGTCGCTGATCCAGATATTGTCCAGCACCTGCCAATCGTCCCCAGATCGTTGGACCGTGAACCACGGTCCTGCCACAAAGTGGATGCCTTCCAGTCAGAGCCGCGTCCACAGATGATGCAGCCCCACACGCTTGACGGTCCCGCTGGTCACCAACGGCTGAAGCCCCTGGGTCTTCATGTCGAAAACATGCCGGCGGTCAAGTGGCACGCGCGTTCGCGTCATCTCGACACGTACGATTCCCTGTTCATCAACGATGCGGAACGACAGAACCGCATGCGTCTTTTTCAATTCGCGACGCAGGAATTCGTCGTGTTTTCGCATCGGACTCGACGGGGACAGTTGCCGCAGCAATGCCGTCGATTGCCGCCCATAGAATAAGAGCGCCTCGAGCGCCGCGTTCGTTTCGTCCAGCGGTCCTTGCTCGTACCGGGCCAGCAGCTGTTGGAATTCGTTGCGGCTTAATTCGGGCGTGGCGTGATTGCTCGCCGCACATCCCGATGCGCAAACCTGCGGACCGTGCGGATGAAAGGCCGCACGCGGATCGGCGGTGAAGTCGGGGGCCAGGATGCCGGTGTTCAGTCCCATCGAAACCGGAAACGTTCCCCCCGTGGATGAACCGACAATTGGGCCAAAGTCGCCTGCAGGTTCACCGTCCAACTGAATGGCAGGAACCAGTGGCTCTGCTCCGTACAGCGGAACGTTCTCTGCCCGGTCGGCTTGAGCCGCATTCGCAGAATCCGTTCGATCCAAAAGTGCAGTGGCTTCGCCACCAGCGGCGAATTCCTCATCGACCGACGTACCGCACCCGATCAGCCCAGCAAGGCCTGAGACCGCAAGTACGCCGACAAAGACGATTCGCACGCGAAAACCTCCTATACTATGGCTGAATGTCACCAATTCCGACGCATTTGACGAGTTGTGCTGCCGGATGGTTCCCACCGGCTGCACAAATTCCCGCTTCCAGTTGCATCCGTCTTATCAGACGCAAATGACGGCCGGTTGTCCAGACTGATGTTCTTCCGACGGATCACACTTTTTTCGATTACAAGAAGCAAGATTCCACGGAAAGTGGGGAACTCATCCGATGCTGATACGTCCTACTCACCAACGATGGCGGAACAAATTTCGTGGGACATCGACAGGCTGCGGCTGGGCGGTAAACTGGTGGCATCTCGGCTTCGTGCCAGGCAGAGGAATGAGATCGCGTGGCGCTGAGTCGGACTGATGCGTGGACGAGCCTGAGCCACAACCTGAGGTCACTTTCACCCCGTCGGATTGAGCACGGAACACAGGAGCGAACGGATGAATCGAATGGTGACATCGAGTGCGGCATTGCTGATTGTAGGATGCATCGCGAACGGTGTCCTCGCAGCTCCCGTTCACCAGGCGGCTTCGTCGAATCAATTGGCAACGGTCAAGAAGCTGATTGCGGGAAATGCCAATCTGTTGGAACTGAAAGACCGCAACGGCTATACGCCGCTGCATTATGCGGTCTCCAGCAACCGAACCGAGGTTGTAAAGTATCTGCTGGGCAAGAAGGCCAACGTCAACGCGAAGACGAAATACAACTACACGCCGCTGCATTTTGCCGTGATGAACCGTTCCGCGGCGATCTACGATCTGATCATCGCACAGAAACCGAATCTTGAACTGAAGGACAACGCAGGGAACACTCCGCTCTTCACGTCGCTTCAGTATGGCAACAAGAAAGCATTCGACAAATTGATTGCCGCCGGTGCTAACTTCAAAACGGCGACTCGCTACAAGCAGACGTTACTGCATCTGGCGTGTTCTAACGGGCGCGCCGACTTTGCCGAGACGTTGATCAAGAGGGGCGTCGCGATCGATTCGAAGGATAACGGCGGTCAGACGCCGTTATATCTCGCGGCCCAGCGCGGACAGGCGACTGTCGTCAAGACGCTGCTCGCCAAGGGGGCCGATGCTGATGTGAGAGTGAAGAATAATTATCAGCCTTCGCCATTGTTCGCCGCCTGTCAGACGGGCAATGTGGAAGTCGTCAATCTGCTGTTGGCCCAGAAAGTCAGCGTTTCGCTCACGAACCCCAACGGCGATCAGCCGCTGCACGTTGCCGCCAATCTGGGGGGACAATTCTACGGTTACTACAATCCAAAACAGGCGGCTGCGATGCGTGCACGATTTGGAACTGTGGTTGCTGCGTTGCTGAAAGCCGATGCTCCCGCCAACACGGCGAACAAACAGAAGAAGACACCGTTGCAGTTAGCGGTCGCAAAAGACAATTACGTCGCGGTCAATGCGCTGGTCGGCAAAACGAAGAATCTCGACATCAATCCGACCACCGGCGAAACGCTGTTCCATTGGTCGAGTCGCCTGGGACTGGAAAACGTCGTCGCAATCCTGTTGAAACGCGAAGGCGTGAAGATTGACGGCAAGGATAGACAGGGCCGCTCGCCGTTGTATCTCGCTTCCAATGACGGACACGCGACCGTCGTCAAATTGCTGCTCGCGCGGAAAGTTGCCGTCGATGGCAAGAACGCCGATGGCGAAACGCCCTTGCATGCCGCCGCCTGGAATGGACATGCCGACGTCGTTCGTCAACTGCTGAAGCGAAAAGCGGACGTCGATGCGTTCGATGCCAGCGGACAGACTGCTCTGCACATGGCCGCCTGGAACGGGCACACCGAAGCCGTCAAGACGCTCATCGCCGCCGGTGCCAATGTGAATTTGAGCGTGAATGACTACACGCCCCTGCATGCGGCAGCGTGGAATGGACACACGGCGGTCGTCGAAACATTGCTGGCCAACAAAGCGAACGTCAACGCCAAAGACAGCGACGGCCTGACTCCCCTGCACAAGTCGGCGTGGAACGGTCATCTGGATGCAATCAAGCGATTGCTCGCGGCTGGCGCGAACATCAACGCAACAGATATCGACGGATACACACCGCTCACGAAAGCAACAGAACAGAAGCAGAAGAACGTCGCTGCCTACCTTCGTTCCAAGGGAGCAAAGAAGGGCGAAATGACATCTTTCGCAGGAAACGGGAACGAATAACACGATTCCCGCTAATACCACTCATCACCCAATCGTCCTCAAGGACGTGTCGGTCTGGTCGCTGGATTCGCGAGATTTCAGATGTTGTGACAGACCCCCTGAACTCTTGCGAGTTCAGCTACGGCAAAACACGCCCCGCGATCCACAAGGAG
>JABISG010000008.1 GCA_018699955.1 Planctomycetaceae bacterium
AACCCGCCGGTGGAATGGGGTGTTGCGGACGAGAACATGAAAACACTCACCAAAGAACTCTGGCTCGAAGTCCCAAAGCGCCGGGCGATTGTTTCCATTCACGCCGACGTCGAACAACTCGTCGCCGAAAGCGGCATCGCCGACGGGTTGGTCCTCATCAACGCAATGCACATCACCGCCAGTGTTTTCATCAACGATGACGAACCCGGCCTGCATCGCGACTACGACAAATGGCTGGAAGAACTCGCCCCGTTTGATGCTTCGCCCGACCGCTACCACCACAACCGCACCGGCGAAGACAACGCCGACGCCCACCACAAACGCCAGATCATGGGCCGCGAGGTCGTCGTCGCCATCACCGACGGCAAACTGCATCTCGGCCCGTGGGAGCATATTTTTTATTACGAGTTTGACGGGCGACGACGGAAGCGCGTGTTGGTGAAGATTATTGGGGAGTGAGGCGGAATGACCGATGTATCATTGTCCCTACTCGTGCTGAAGACTCATCAAATCGATGCCATGTGCCAATTCTACGAATCGGTTGGTATCGATTTAGTGGCGGAGCAACATGGATCAGGACCGCTGCATTTTGCAGGACGCATCGGCAGCGCTGTGATCGAAATCTACCCACTCGTCGAGGGTGACGAAGCAGACAAGACTATACGGCTCGGCTTCGTCGTCGGGGACTTGGGACCTGTGATTGAGTCACTTGTGCGACGAGACCTGTCCCCGCAAAAAGAACCTAAGAAAACAGAGTGGGGACTGCGGATAGTCGTAAAGGACCCCGATGGACGCTCTGTTGAGTTGTACCAGCGGGGCGAATAGCTCGGGGTGGGATCGTTCGCGATGGAGCGTAATGAGCGCTCCGCTTCGTAAAGACTGCGCGTCGCGGCTAACCGGGTGGGGGTTGATGCGGTTGTGACCCGCTGGTTTAATCGGGGTTAGCCGCGACGCGAAGTTTACGAAGCGGAGCGTGCCTTCGATTTCCAATGGGCCAACACGCCATGATCGTCGGATACCATGTCATTTTCGGAATGTATGGTTTCTGGTTACCTAACGACCCGCGTGGTTCGTGGTCGGATTTTGTCGGGTCGTGGGAGTTGTTTCGTTTTGGACGCGCGACCAAGACCGACGAGCGTCGGTCAGTGGCGTGGCGCAAGCACAATCATCGGCAACGTGCGGCGGCCAAACGCTCGTTGAAGCATCCGACTGTCGTATTGAGCGACGCACAAGCGGAGGCGGTGGCAGCCGGCTTTTCACACTACTTCGCAAAAAGCGGGGTCGACATTTGGGCCTGTGCGATCATGCCCGGCCACGTTCACCTGGTGGTGGGGCGGGCGAAATACGCAGTGGAAAATCTTGTCATTCAAGTGAAAGGCGACACGACGCAGGAGTTGGTGAAGCGTGGAATCCATCCGCTGCGGGAATCTACCGACGCAAAAGGACGCGTACCAAAGTGCTTTGCTCGGGGAGAGTGGAAGGTTTTTCTCGATCCCGAGGATGTCCCACGGGCGATTCGCTATGTGGAAGAGAACCCGTTGAAGGAGGGGCGGGAGGCGCAGGATTGGGAGTTTGTTCAACCGTCTTGTTAGCGTGGGGAGCGCTCCGCTTCGTAAAGACTGCGCGTCGCGGCTAACCCGGCGGGGCGAACCGGTTAGTACGACACGGCGACTGCGGTGGCGGTGGCGTAGGCTCGGCAGTGTGAGATGGTGATCAGAATTTCGTCGATGCCCATTTGGTTGGCGTGGTCGCGGGCGCCGCCGTGGATGGCGATGCTGGGTTGGCCGCTTTTGGCCGATTGGACTTCGATGTCCTGCCAACCGACGCCGCGCGTCCAACCGGTTCCCAACGTTTTCATCACGGCTTCTTTGGCGGCCCAACGGCCGGCAAAGTGCGGGTAACACTCTTTGCGGCGTTGGCAGTAGCGGATTTCGCCTTCGGTATAAACTCGCTGCAGGAAGAGTTCGCCGTGCCGTTCAACCATCCGGCCAATGCGGACGATTTCGACGATGTCGGTGCCGAGGCCGACGATACGACAGCGGCCGTTTTTTTGTGAAGAGGGTGGCATGCAGCGGGTCTCGATGACGAAATGAAAAACAAAAGTCCTGCGGCATCCAGCTTAGTCTGCATCGCTGGCGAGATGCAATTGTGTGGAGGGTCTGAAGCCAGGAGTCTACGAACTTGAGCTGGAACCCTGCGTCGGTGGGCGCGTGAAGATGTGGAAAGTTCCGGCAGCGGCGATCGCGGCGAGGAAGATTTCGACGGCCCAGAAGTAAGCGGCCGTCGGCCCTGGATACGCCTTGTCGCCGACGAGTTGGTTCTCCATGATTCGGTAGCGAAGATAGACGTCGAACCGGGAACGGGTCGCAAGAACTTCGGCGCGCCCTTCGTTCATCTCGTCGAGGATTTTCGGCGGCAACAGATTCAAACCCACACCGGAACCGATTGAATCTTTCAGGTGAACAACGTAAAGCCGATATGATTCGAGCGTGAGACCAGCGAAACCGGTCGCCCCAAGAACTCCGACGAACAGCAGTCGGCGCCAATGGTTTGCATCCCTTCCCTGCCCTGCCAACCAGCCGCTGAGCGCACCGACGACGAGACCAAACAGCAATGCGAAACGGCAAGCGATGCCGGCTTGCCCGGGGGCATGTGCGGCGGCAAAGGCGAGCATGGCCGTCAGCACGAAGCTCAGCGACAGCCATTTGACGAATGAGATCGGCGGCGATCCCGTCTTGTCGAGTTCTTCATCATTCGATGCTGACATGGCATCTATTGCCCCTGTGCCGAAAGCCCGCATGCCGCACGAACGCGGTCGAGGACTTCGCGGCCTTTTTCTCTCGCGCGGGTTGCACCGGCTTGCAGGATGTCTTCGACCTGATCGATGTTTGCGACGAGTTGTTCGCGGCGTTCGCGTGCCGGGGCGAAGTATTCCATCGCCGCTTCGTACAGCGTTTGTTTGGCCTCGCCGTAACCCATGCCGCCGGCGCGGTAGCGGTCGGCGAGAGCGTTCTGTTGTTGCTCGTCGGCGAACAATTGATACAGCGTGAAGACCGAGCAGGTCTCGGGAACTTTGGAGTCTTCAAGGGCCGCCGAATCGGTCTTGATGGACATAATTCGCTTGCGGAGCTTCTTGGCTGGCTGAAACAACTCGATGGTGTTGCCGTAACTCTTCGACATCTTTTCACCATCGGTGCCGGGGACTTTGGCAGTCGATTCGACGACGTACGCTTCGGGCAGATGCAGGGCTTCGGCGTTGTACATCGCGTTGAACCGCCCGGCGATATCGCGGGCGACTTCGATGTGCTGCACCTGATCGACGCCGACCGGAACTTTGTCGCTGTCGTACAGCAGAATGTCGGCGGCCATCAGCACCGGATAGGTGAACAGGCCGGCGTCGGCGGCGAGACCTTTCGCCTGCTTGTCCTTATAGGCGTGGCATTTTTCGAGCAGGCTCATCTGCGTGACGGTCATCAGCAGCCAGGTGAGTTCGCTGATTTCCGGCACGTCCGATTGTCGAAACAGCGTTGCCTGCTCCGGCTTGAGACCGAGCGCCAGCAGATCAATCGCCGCTTCCCGAGAATACTCCTGCAAGAGCGCGGGATCGCGCACGGTGGTCAGTGCGTGCAGATCGGCAATGAAATAGAACGCCTGCTCGTTGTCCTGCAGGGCGATGTATTGCCGGATCGCACCGAAGTAGTTGCCCCAGTGGAAACGGCCAGTAGGTTGGATGCCGGAGAGGATGCGCATATTGGATGTCCCACGGGACGCTGCCCGTGAGCTTTGGGGGATTAGGTTTGCAGGCTGCCGGTTAGCTCACTGATGTGGGTGCAGCCCTGTTCTTCGACGATTTCTGACAGTTCGCCAACGAGTTGGTTGGCGATGCCTGGATTGTAGAAATTGGCGGTGCCGATTTGAACCGCGGTGGCTCCGGCAACGATGAATTGCATGACGTCATCGATGCAGGCGATTCCCCCGACACCGATGATGGGGATATCGACCGCCTGAGCCACCTGCCAGACGATTCGCAACGCCAACGGCTTAATGGCCGGCCCACTGAGACCGCCGAGAACCCCGCCAAGAATTGGTTTTCGCCTTCGCCAATCGACGGCCATTCCCTGAAACGTGTTCACAAGGGAGACGGCATCGGCGCCGGCTTCGGCAGCGGCGGCAGCGATTTCGACGACGCTGGTGACGTTGGGAGTGAGTTTCGCAATGACTGGCAGCGAACAGGCATCTCGAACGCTACCGACAACTTCGGCCGCCAGCTTGGGGTTGGTGCCGAAATCAACACCGCCGCTGACATTGGGGCAGGAGATGTTGAGTTCCAATGCCGCCAGTCCGTCGAACTCATTCAGCCGTGCGGCCATCTGCTTGAAGTCATCGACGTTGCGGCCGGCAATGTTGGCGATGATGGATGTGTTGAGCGAGAGGAGATAATCGAGGTGCTTCTCGATGAACTGCTCCAACCCGTCGTTATCCAGCCCGATGGAATTGAGCAGCCCGGAGCTGGTTTCGATGGTTCTCGGCGGAGGGTTGCCAATGCGCGGCTGCGGCGTGATGGTTTTGGGGATGATTCCGCCGAGCGTGGCGAAATCGATGTAGGCCTGCGCTTCGCGCGCGTATCCAAACGTTCCCGAGGCGACGAGAATGGGATTCGCAAGTTGCAGGCGGTTGAGTTGTACGGCGAGTCGATTCACGCGGCCATCGTATCGCTAACAAGCGCGACAGGCAACGGGGCGCGACAACACGTGCTGCACAGTCTGTCCGTCGGAGCAGACTCCGACGGGCGTCGCGCACAGCCGATGTTAGATCACGCCGCCATGTGTTCGGTACGGAGTGGCGACGTCGGGCATATCGAGTCCCCAAATCCGTTCCCAAATTTTGGGAATGTGGCGGTAGCCTTCTGAAACGAAGATGAGCTGCCGCGCTCGGACGTCCTTGGTGGACGAGTAAATCGGGACAATGCAGCCGACTTTGATGCTAATTGCTGCAAGCAACAGCAGTGCGAGACCGAACTTTCGCATTTCGCTCCTCCGTGAACGAATGGACGATCCGATTACAGTGGCGTAACGGCCCTCTCCGCGACGCGACAGGCAGTCGAAGGAGAACCGGACATGCCACCTGGGAACGTCCGTCAAACGTGTATCAGTTTTAAGGGGGTATCGTGGTAGACTGTGAGAGGTCGCAGTCGATTGCCTGCGAGTTCCGCGCTCAAAGTTGTTATCGTTCGCTTCGTGGCTGGACTGGAGTGAAAATCACTCGGTTGCCATCCACCTATCGTGTTTGAACTATTCTGTGCCGCCAGCAAAGGCGTTGTATGGTGCGTTCTGGCTGGCAGCCGGCTGCTGAACGCTGTTCTGTGAATCCTGAACCTCTTCTTGACCGTCCGTAGCCGCAGCTTGCGCGGCATTGGCCGCCTCGACTTCCAACTGTCGAACGCGTTCTTCCATTTCCTTACCGGGCTTGAAAGTGACGACGTACTTTTCAGCCACGTCAACACGTTCACCGGTTCGCGGATTGCGCGCCTTGCGCGCTGCCCGCTTCTTCACCTCGAAGACACCGAAGTTGCGCAATTCGATCCGTTTCTCACGAACCAGCGTTTCTACGATGGCATCGAAAGTCTTTTGAACAATATCCTTGGTCTGCAACTGGGTCAGACCAATCTCTTCGGAAATCGCTTTAACAATCTCTTTTTTGGTCACAACTCGAGTCTCCCGCGAGAGGTGCCAGCGGACAGATTTGCTCGTCCATTGAGCCACGACATAACGTCTCAACTGTAATTCCAAACTGGACTTACTGTCAAGGCGACTCTGAAAAACAGAGGAGAATCGAGCGCTCCGCAGGCGGTTTTGGGGCTGAAAACGGGGTTGTGAACGGTTGTGTCGGCCGCGTCTTGTGGATATGAGCGTCGATTTTTCGTGCAACAGCAGCCTGCATGCGTTGGTTTTCAGATTTGCATCCAGCCGCTGCATGAGGAAATTTCGTAACTGTTTTAAGAGTTTGACGTTAAGAATGGCAATGCCGTGTTGATGGCACAACCACTCCCTTTCAGTATCGGCCCGCTGCAGTCGGTACCTCCAGCAGAACCGGCAAGATCAGCATATTTTATATAGATTAACATTCGGCCGAGAGCTGAGAGCTGGCCAAGGAGTCAGATATTGATTTGAACCAGCCTCTGTTCAATTTCTTCGCGGCTGAAAAAATCGCCGTTTCCCGCCCCGGGACACTCCTTCTGCGTTTCTGTCCAGTCGTGCTCTGTCGCCAGGTTTGACTGCCAAAACGGCCACGTGCGACATTGCGTCGGGCGAACCGGGTAGATGGAACAACGGCGTGTGTTGCCATCGAAGAAGGTGCAGTCGCCGTTGGCGAACTCGGTGAGTGTGACCCGGTTACGCCAAGGTCGCGTGTGCATCAGCCGCACTTCGCCGACCGACTTTCCCAGATGCTCGGCGATCCGCTCGATCTCTTCGTCCTCAACCCAGACCGCGCCGGGGGCACCAGTACAGCAATTGCCGCACCCGGTGCAGGTGAAGTTGAGGCCCTCTTTGTACCACGGTTCAGGGTTCGCGTTGCTCATTTATCGAGTGTATGCAAGCCGATGAAACGCGGCAAGAATGAACTTCGGATCGCGAACCCCTTGCTTGCGCTGCGGGCTGATATTCATGTCTGTTCTTTGGACGGTACGTCGCGCAGCGAGCGGTAGAGATGGCGGGTATCTCTCAGCGACCTCATTAATGTCGCGCTCAATTGGCCGGTCTGGCCGATTTCCTCTCGCAGAGCGGCCAATGCGTGTACCTGGATCGTCCGCAGCCGGGGCAGATTGTCGGCCACATCGCGGTTGATGCGGCAATCGACGGCGGTGGCGATGAACTGCAACACTTGCCGATTCGCCTCATCGCCCAACAGAATCGTGCGTTGTCCGTTCAGATCATTGAGCGCGGCGAGCGTCTTTCCGCAAATGTCCCACTCTTCTCGATAGGCGGCCACCAGAAACAGATCCATCTGCTGAGCGACTTCACTGGCCAGATTCATCCGCCGCGACCAGAGATCGGAATTGTGGGGCCGTCGGCCGCCGATGCGAAACAAACAGTACGCGGCAGCGACCAAGACAAGTGCAACCAACAGGGTGATCGTGAGTCGCCCGACGTCGTGCAAACGGACTCTCGTGCGGTCTTCGCGGCGGGGAGGCCGCGTGCCGCCGCGATACGCTTCGCGGTCTGGATAAACGACACTACCGGCGATTGCGCTGCCCGCTTCGGGCCAACGGTCTACCCCAATCACCGCACTGCCGGCTTCGGGCCTCCCGAACAGATCGCCAAACGGACTTACCGCTTCGCCCGGTGGGCCGGGGTCGCCCTGGATGCTGCGGAAGGGAACCGTTGTTGAACCAGCAGTATCCTGTGCGACTCCCGTCGAACTACCCGTCAACGACAACAGGAGTACCGCAACGGCAAGACGCGAGCGTCGCCACCCCACGGTAATCGATGAGTCCGTTTGCGACGCCATTAGTTCAGATTTCACGATTTGCCTCCATGAAATCAAGAGACCTACTCAGGAGGAGAAGTTCCCTCTTTTCGGCGGGATTCGATGGGAACGGCACGATAGAGGCGAAGCAGGATCAGCAACAGAAACAGGCCGCCCAGTGAAACCGCTGCCAATAACGCCAGACTGGGAACGTGTCCGAAAATATCGCGGGCCGGCTCCCACAACCACCGCCAACTGCAAAGCACCAGAAACGTTGACAGGCAAAGATACGGACCGAAGGCGATGAAGGTTCGGCCGCTGAACAGTTTCACCGCGAAGCCGCCGGCGATTCCACACAGCGGAGCGAGCAGCACCACAAAGCAAACCGGCTGCCAACCGATGAAGCTGCCAACCATTGCCATCAGCGTCACATCACCAAAGCCGACCGCTTCCTGGCCAAGCAATAGAGACGAAACACCCCGCATCAGCCAAATGATGCCCGCCCCAACCACCATCCCGGTGACGCTCCACGCCAAACCATGCCAATGATGGTGCAGCCGAATCCACTCGGGGATGTACGCCCCCCGTTGAAGCTGTCCATCGATGAGCATGTCCGCCTGATTCCAGTCGAACCACAAATGCACCATCTGCAGATCGCCGGAAATCCCAGCACCAATGATCGCGACAATGACACCGAATATCGGAATTTCGTCGGGAATCAGATAGTCGATCAGATCGGTGGTCGTCGCAGCAATCAGCAGGCTGATGAGAATCAGGTGATAAAAAACCCGCCCGTACCACCACACTTTATCCGGCTCAACCATTTCCACCCGCTGCCAACCCAACAGCCACACAGCGGCAACGTACAGGGCGAACAACAACGCCGTCCCGATTTCAAGCAACAGCGCATGTCGCCGCAAAAGCCGATGCGGTGAGTCGCCACGGCGCAGCGAACCAAACACCGGCAGCGCGCTCAGCAACCGATGACCGTCAGCCGACGGTAACGGCGAGCCGCCGTCGATTTGAAAAAGTTCACGCCGAAAGCGATCGGCATACGCGACGATCAATCGCCCAACGCAAAGGCCGAGCCCGCCGAAGAGCAGAATCGTGATCTCCGTGGGAATTTTCGTGAACAGGAAAGCCATGCGGACAATTTAGCACGCGAGGTGACCGAGAGGGAGAGTGATTGCGATGGGGAGATCAGGAGAGGGGAAGTAAATTTTTAGCCGCCCCACTCGCGGGACGTGGGGTTTGTGCGAGTTTTCTTTGGCAAATCGGCGCGATTGTGCAATGATGTTCAGATCATACCGTCTCTATTGCGACACTGTGTTCGGTAGAAAGCTATTTCGGTCGTCCTCAGACAGCGTCACGAGCAGTAAGGAGATGGCTCCATGCTTCACCGCACGTCAATTACGATTGTTGTCGCGGTCATTCTCTGTTGCGTTTCCGGTTGTGTTCGGGACGGCGCGTCAACCAGAGAAAACGCAGACAACGAGACAGAACCGTCAGGCGACATATTCGGCGACATGCCAGTGTCCGAGCAGATGTTGCACGGAGTCAAGCAGCAGATTTCAATGGTGCGTCAAAGCATGTCGGATGACGAAATAATAGACGTTCTCGGACTACGTGATTTCGGTCCTTCGTCAAACGGAACAATTGGCGGTATTACTTCAAGTCACGCTTACGAATTCGCAGAACACGACTGCCATTTAGTGATTTTCCGCAGTTACAATGACCTCGGACAGCCATCGGGTTCTTCGGCATACGAAATCAAGTTCGGCGGTGCGGAAATTCCTTCATCTGTCACATTCAAGATTCCCAAGGATTTGGAATCAGTCAGGTAGAATGCGGCAGGACTTCTACGCCGAAGGCGTTACACAACAAAGCCCAGGGTCGCGAACGAAGTGAGCGCACCCTGGGTTGACGTGAGAAACAAATCTCAACCCCAAAGGGGTTGCACAATCGCCGATCCATTAAGAAGCGAAATGTGGCTCGTCGTGGAACCCTTTCAGGGTTCGTCCAACTTCTACGAACGGTTTCCCAGGGTGGCGCGGCTTTGCCGCTGACCCTGGGCTATGTTGTGTAACCGCTTCGCGGTATGGGCCGTACGGCAATCAATCGATCTCCTTGTCTCCCCCTCTCCCCAACTTGGTTGGCTGTCGTTCGCCGGGGTGCGGTCCCACGGGGGGCAACACGTGAGCTTGGAGAATTCGCTGCGTCAGACACCGTAGTTTGCCGACCTACCTCGACGGCTACTGGAAAGCGTCAACCCATTCTGCGCCCGGTGCGACGCTGAAGTCTCCCCTCGGCCCACCACCACCAAAAACCATGCCGGCGACATAGACCGCTTGGTAGACGACCCAGCCGTACCCGTTGATGACGCGTTGTACGCCGAACGTGGCATCGCGGGCGAGTCGCTCCCGCGTGATGCGAGTACGGGTGGGCGAGGCCTTCACCCGAGACTTACCCGGCTGCATGTCTGCCGTATGCTGGATCGAGCCGGCACCTGTCGTAGCGCAACCGATGAGTTGCGCAGAACACAACATGATTGCAAAGAGCCGAACCTTCATGTTTCGTCCCTCTCGCTCCGCCTTTGGTGTTGGTCAACCATTTTGCCGCTTCCGCTTCAACGCTCAACGGGTGATTCATCGTCTCATAGCAGATCATCCATCCACTGAAAACAGCGAAAACATCACGCGTGTGGCGGCGTTGTTGTGGCGTGGGTACCACGAAATATACCCGACCTGTGGCGGTTTCCCGTGTGGACCGAAGGGTTTCGATTCACTCTTGCTGTCGTTCGCCGGGGTTCGATCCCACGGGGTGCAACCCGTGGGCTTGGGGTGTGACGAAAGTCTTTACCAGTTCGTAAACGCACCGTCGGGGTGACTCAACCGTGGGGTGTGGCCTTCCGGAAATGCAGGGTAGGCGGAGATCGCGTCGGCGTTGAATTCGATGCCGAGACCGTTGCCTTCCGGCGGCAATAAATGACCGTTCTCGAATGGCACTTGCAGTGGGAAGAGTTCCGGCAGAACGGTTCCCGGTGGGCGGGCGAGTTCCTGGACGGCGAAGTTGCTGACGGCCAGATCGAGATGCAGGCTGGCGGCCGTCGCGACTGGTCCCAGTGGGTTGTGGAACGCGACCTTGATGTAATGCGTTTCGCACCAACCGGCAATTTTGAGCGATTCGGTGATGCCGCCGACATTGCAGACGTCGATGCGGGCGAAGTCGATCAGGTCTTCTTCCACTTGTTGGCGGAATTCCCACTTGCTGGCGTATTGTTCGCCGGCGGCCAACGGCACATTCACATGCCGGCTGAGCTTGCGGAAGCTGTCGAAGTTCTCCATGCGGATCGGATCTTCGACAAAGTACGGCCGGTACGGTTCCAGTCCACGGCAGAGTAAAATCGCCTCGGTCGGATCGAGGCGGGTGTGCGCATCGACGATGAGTTCCATGTCGTCGCCGACCGCTTCACGCAATGCGGCGAAATCTTTGATACAGCGGCGTGTTGCTGCAACGGGTTCGAAGGTCACGCCGTCGGGTTCGATGCGGGGATCGAAGCGGGCGAACTTCCAACCTTCCTGTTGTTTGGCGAGCGCTTGCTCGACGAGTTCTTCGGTCGAATTGCCGCGAATGTGCGGGTAGCAAACCACGCGGTCGCGGACTTTGCCACCCAACAGTTGATACAACGGTACGCCGAGCGCCTTGGCTTTGATGTCCCAGAGGGCAATGTCGATTGCACTGATCGCAGCACAGCCGATGCGGCCGGCGGGGAAGAATCCTCCGCGGAACATCAGTTGCCAAAGATGTTCGGTGCGGAACGGGTCCTGCCCGATGAGCATTTGGGTCAAGCTTGTGACATAACCGACGGTAGCCGGCTCCTGCCAGGTGATTCCCGCTTCACCAATTCCACTGATGCCTTCGTCGGTTTCGACTTCGACAAAGAGGAAGTTTCTTTCATGCCCGACGACGTGAGGCGTGACGGCAGTGATTTTCATGTTGTGTGCTTCTTGAGAATGAGAAAAAGAAAACGTGCGAGCGACGAAATGTGACCGTCAACACGGTTGCGTTTTATGTTGTGATTGTTGAGAGTACACAACCGGTTGCCAGTGTTCCATTCTTCAGGCGACTGACTTTTCAATTTCAACCTTCAAGAGCCTTACAAAATAGCTTCCACCTGTTTGCGCGAGGAGAGTTCGATGAACGGGCTGAGTTTTCGCTGGTTGTCGGCGTTGGTCGTCGTTGGTTTGTTGGCCGTACCGGCCTTTTCGCAAGATCCTGAAACAGAGCCGCCGGCAAAGCCTGAGAATGCCGAGAACGCACCGGAGGTAATCGAGCCGGAAGAAGTCGAGCCGACGGAGGCACCGACGCCGGCGGAGGCTGAGGAGCTAGAGGAGATTAGTGCTGTCGGCTTGAACGGGGCGGATACGGCTTGGATGCTCGTTGCATCGGCGTTGGTGCTGATGATGACCGCACCGGGATTGGCGTTGTTTTATGGTGGACTGGTCCGCAAGAAGAATATCCTCAGTGTGATGATGCAGTGCGTCTTTTTGATGGGTCTGATGTCTGTCGTCTGGGCACTGTGGGGATTCAGCTTCGCATTCGGCGACGATGCGCTGGGCGGATTCATCGGTAACACCAAGTACCTGTACCTGAACGGTGTCATGCCTTCCTGGAGCGGATCGCAATCGCACGTGCCGATGCTGGAGGATGGTACCATTCCCATGTCATTGTTCATGGTGTTCCAGGGGATGTTCTTCATCATTACGCCGGCGTTGATTTGCGGGGCGTTTGCCGAGCGAATGAAATTCAGCACGATGTGCGTGTTTCTCGTGTTGTGGGGAACGCTGATTTATTGTCCGTTAGCGCATTGGGTCTGGGGCGGCGGCTGGTTGGGCGGGGATAGCCAATTTGCTGCGCTCGATTTTGCGGGCGGCCTGGTGGTGCATTTGAGTTCGGGGGTTTCTGCACTGTTGGTGGCGATATTGATTGGCAAACGGTTGGGTCACGGTCAGGAGCCGATGCCGCCGCATAACCTCACCTACACATGCATTGGTACGGCGCTGCTGTGGGTCGGCTGGTTTGGCTTCAACGCTGGCAGTGAGTTGGCGGTCGATGCGACGGCGGTCAACGCGTTTGTTACAACACATTTGGCAGCCGCGATGGGCGTACTTGGCTGGGCAGGAATGGAATGGATCACCCGCGGCAAGCCGAGTATTCTGGGTGCCTGTTCCGGAGCAGTCGCCGGACTGGTCTGCATCACACCGGCATGTGCATTCGTGACACCGTTGGCGGCACTCCTGTTCGGCTTGGCCGGATCCGTAGTCTGTTTCTTCGCCTGCACGACTCTGAAGTCGAAGTTCGGCTACGACGATTCGCTGGACGCGTTTGGCGTTCACGGAGTTGGCGGAGCGGTGGGTGCCATTCTGACTGGCGTATTTGCCACCCAAGCCGTGACCGGCAGCCCCTCTGCCGTCGGCCTGGTTGACGGCAACGCCGCCCAATTGGGCAATCAGGTCATCAGTGTGCTGGCCGGCGGTGCATTTGCACTGGTGGGTACGTTGATTCTGCTCAAAGTGCTGGACATCGTGATGGGACTTCGCGTTTCACAGGAAGACGAAGTGAAGGGGCTCGATCTGAGTCAGCATGGCGAAGAAGGGTACATCTTCCTTTAATCCGCGCTGGTCACCGCAACAATTCGCAAGTTTTTGCCACATCCCGCAACCGGGACGGCTAGACGTCGGGCAGGCATCGCAATTTGGGCGATTCACTTGCCTGCCGTGGCGGTGAGGGCAGGTTGACCGTTACGCTGGAGCGGGGGAGACGCGGGTTGCTACAATTGCGGCGTCCCGTTCGTGGTTCCCGGAGTTAATCGATGGCGTACCGTCTGGATGATCTGGTCATCAGCGGCGAGTTGATCAATACAACAAATTACTCGACGCATGGCTGGTTGCGATTGCGCGGGCAGGAACAAGCGCTGTCGCTGCAATTGACGGGAAATTGCCTTCCCGACCTGATGGGAAAGCACATTCGCTTTGAAGCACGCGACGCCGCCGCACGGGAAGCGAACGACGACACCATCGATTTTGATATCAGCGGAATTGCCTGGCAGCAAGTTGGGCCGACCGGCGAAATGACTGCCGACCGCAAAGTGAAGGTCAGCGATTGTTCGCCCGAGGAAATGTACAAGCGCTCGAAGCTGGGTGAACCGCAGCCGTTTGCGTGGAAGCGGTGCCTGTATCTGGAATGGTTCAGCCAGAACGGTCGCGTCGTGTTGGAGTTGGTCGATCCGGTGATTGAAATTGTCGACGATGACTTCGACAAGACTGATGCGATCGATGATGCAACGACCGACGAGGCCGAATTGGCCTTGCTGGACGAACTGCATCCCGAGGACGAGTTCGGCGCGCTCACCGATGCAGAGAACTTCTCCGCGGACGAATTCGCCAACGATACCGAGGAAGCGACCGAGGGCTTGTCGGGTGAGTTTTCCGATGAAGAACAACTCGAACCCGAAAACGATGATGATCCCTATGGCCTGTTTCCCGAAGGGCTACAGCAACAATTCGACCTGGCGGCCTCTCAACTCGACAACTCGATTGAAGACGACGAATCGAAACCGCAATCGCTCCGTGAAATGGAGCTGATGGACGAGTTGATCGAGGGGGGCGAAGGCGACATTATCGCCTCGATCTTCGAAGAGCCGATGAAGTTGCCGCGTCCCGACCAGCTCGACGACGTTCAGGTGGAATCCGCCTTGAAAACGCTGCTGGGCCAACTGGCGCGGTTTGGAATTGCGTTGTCGGTTTGCGAGCATTTCACGCCCAGAGACGCCTACCGTTTACTTCTCAACGACATTTGCACCGAAGAACGTGCGTATCCACAGTTGCGAGATACTCAATGGGTGCAGCACTTTATGACGTCGGAGTTCTGCGAAATCTGTGAAGCGGAAATGGACCGCGAGTTCGAGGAATACGAACGACGACGACGCGAAAATCCCGATGATGACTTGGCGGGAGGCGACTTGCCGGGCGACGACGAAGTTCCGTTTTAACCGCATCGCGCTTCGCTAAACCATAGGGGATGTCGTCAATCCCGCCGATTGTTTCGATTCCGGAAATTGGGCCGAATTTTCCGGCGTTCCCATGCCGAGCTACTTCAAGAAGGAATGCGCGCCGTTCCGCCTGTCGGTGGGATCGATCCGCGTAATTTCCATTTGTTCAGACTTGACTGTTGAATCGCTCGCTATCGTATAAACGAGACGGAATTCGTTCGGTACCCAATGCCGCTCGGTTTCCGGTTGCCAAGGACGAGCAACCCAGGTGCCTGTATGCTGCCGACGATCGAAGCCTGTTTTCCCGCCTGGATCGGGCTGGGAATTGTAGTCGCCCTGCAATGGTTGACTCGGCTGTTAATGTTGAGCGTGGAATATCACCGCCGGCGGCTGCTGGGTTCCCGTTCACACCCCGGTCAACACGGCGACCTGCCGGCGCTCACGATGATGGTGGCGGCCAAGGACGAAGAAGAACATATCAAGAGCTGTGTCAGTTCGTTGTTGATGCAGGATTATCCGAATCTCGAAGTGATCGCGATCGACGACCGCAGCGACGATCAAACACCGCTGATCCTCAAGCGGTTAGCCGATGAGTCGAACGGCCGACTGCGAGTGGTCTCGATTCTGCATCTGGAGGATGGCTGGTTCGGTAAGAACAATGCGATGCGCGAAGGTGTGGCGGCCAGCGGCGGCGACTGGCTTTGCTTTACCGACGCCGACTGCCGATTGACATCGATGCGTGCGTTGACCGTCGCCATGCAAGAGGCGCTGAAGCACGACATCGATTTCCTGACGATCACTCCGGTGCTGGAAATGAACACCCTTTGGGAAAAAGTGACGCAACCGGCGTGTGCTCAATCGTTGATGTTCTGGTTTCAGCCAAGTCGCGTGAACGATCCGAATAGAGCGACCGCCTACGCCAACGGTGCGTTCATGCTGATGAGCCGCGATTGCTACAACGCGATTGGAGGCCACGACCGTGTGAAGACGGAAGTCAACGAGGACATTCAACTGGCGCGGTATGCCAAAGCTGCCGGCTTGAAACTGCGAATGGTTGAAAACGACGACTTGTATCGTACGCAAATGTACGGCTCAGCGTTGCAGTCGTTTCGAGGTTGGAGTCGCATCCTGTTCGGCAGTTTGAAATCGGGGTGGCGGCTCTGTTTTTCGCTGACCGCAAGTCTGCTGTTCACGGTATTGCCGCCGATGTTTCTGACGATATCACTCATCGGACGAGCAATGGCCGATGCCGGTCAGATTTCCAACTGGACAATTGCCGTCGGTGTGTGGTTAACTGCTGTGGTGTTGTGCCAGGCGGCCGCCTGGCGATTCTACAGTTTTCTCAAGGCCAACCGATGGTGGTCGCTGACCTATGTCCTGGGAGCCGGCGTGACGGTCGCAATGCTGCTGAACGCCTTGATGAAGCAAATCGGAGTGGCGAGCACAACCTGGCGGGGTACAACGTACCGACGAGACGAGCGTATTGACGTTCCCGTGCAACGCGTCCTATAGGCCGCGGTCGAGAGTCAAGAGCGGAGAGCCAGAGTCTATCGGCGCCAACCCGTCTCGCTCTAGACTCGAGACTCTCGTCTCTCCGCATCAAAGAGAATCGGGCTACGACCTTCATCGAGCAGCTTTTGCGTCAGCTTCACGATGTGCGGCAGAAACCCGCGATCGACATCGACCGGGTGAATCGCCAGACAGGGAAGCAGGTTCCTGTAAAGACGCATGCGGAGATTTCCGTAAAAATGCCCCACGTGTCCCAGCGTTCCCCAGCGAGACACATCCCAACACCAGGTGGCAACGGGAATACGACTGCCGTCGGCAAAGTCGATGTGGCGAAAACCGACGGCGTAGTTGAGACCAAACCGCGCCAGCCGATCGGCCGTCAGACGCCCCCGCTGAAACGTCGGCGCGATAAAGCCGCAGGCGGGTGCATCGAATTGCTCACGCATGACCGCTTGTCCCCGCTGGAGACGCGAGTCGGTTTCCTCGGGAGTTAAGCCGTTGAACTCGTCGGCACCGCCGGTAATGAACGAAACCAGACCGCGTCCGCTGGAACGCGAGTGGGTCAATCCGTGCAGTAGCACGTCGTCGAATCGCTCTCGCACGAGGTCAACAAACGGCGCGTCTTCCGCCGCGATTGGCTTACCATGCCAACTGGGAACAACAGCAGCGGCAATCCGTGTCTCAATCAACGGAGCCAACGCGTCAACAATCGCCGAAATCTGCCGCAAAAAACAGGGCGCGACATCGTGCATTACCACGTAGAACGAACTGTCATTCGAAATCGTGCTGGAATTCCGCTGATCAATCATGGTGTCGGAATTCGTGCTTGCGGAGAAGAAACTCTTCGTGCGGAAAACTCAAAAAACTCAAAAACTGAGCAGCCCTGCATAGTCTTCGACCATTGTCAGCCGAATGCAGACTGATTACAAACAATTCCAGAAAAAATGTACGGAAGGCTTTGCTGGCTCCGCGATGTGGTTTATTAAGTCTCGGCTCGATATTCTGGGGCCGGACAACAATTGTTGTCGCGATTCCCAGCGTCGATCGACGCAAGATTACTTTTGTTTGGCATGATATTCCCACTGTCGTTTGACAGATGTGTCATCGCGCCGCCGAGATTGCGTAGCATCTTCAAGAATTTCTGAATAACATTCGGTGTCGTGGCAGCATCAGCGCGGTAAACTTCCGATTGATTAACAACCATTTGCGTTCACTAAGGGAAAGAGAGCAATGAAGAAAATCGAGGCGATCATCCGCCACTTCAAACTGGAAGAAGTCAAGGATGCGTTGAGCGCTATTGGAATCCAGGGAATGACCGTCTCGGAAGTGCGCGGATTCGGTCGCCAAAAAGGACACAAAGAGCAGTACCGCGGTGCCGAGTACACGGTCGATTTCCTGCCGAAAGCCAAAATGGAAATCGCCGTCTCCGACGAGCAGGCCGAACAGGTGATTAACACGATTGTGGAAACGGCCCGCACCGGACAAATTGGCGACGGAAAGATTTTCGTCACCGATCTGGCCGAAACCATCCGTATCCGGACAGGTGAAAAGGGCAGCGAGGCGCTGTAATGCGTCTGGGCATTTTCGGCGGCACATTCGATCCGATCCATTTCGGCCATCTGATTCTGGCCGAACAATGTCGGGAACAGTGCGCGCTGGATGAGGTGTGGTTTCTGCCGTCGGGAAGCCCGCCTCATAAGAATGATGAAGGCATCAGCGATGGAGAACAACGCGCCGAGATGTTGGAGTTCGCCATCGCCGGCCATTCCGCCTTCAAGGTGGATCGCCGCGAACTGAAACGGGAAGGCACCACGTACACCGTCGATACGCTGTCGTCGCTGATGGCCGACGATGCGAGTCGGGAACTGTTTTTTCTAATCGGCGGCGATTCGCTCCACGATCTACCAACCTGGCGCGAGCCGCGCCGCATTGCGGAGTTGGCAAGAATCGTCGCCGTCAATCGCGGCGACCGTCCAATTCACGACGTCGAACCGGTCCGCGCTGCATTGGGCGACGAAGTGGCCGAGCGGATCACGCTGGCAACAATGCCCGGCATCGACCTCTCATCAACCGACATCCGTCAACGCGTCCGCGCCGGCAAGAGCATTCGCTACATGACGCCCCGCGCCGTCGAGGCGTACATCTCGGAGCATGGGTTGTATCGGGACGCCTAACCGCAATGGGTGGCTGGGGTCGACCGTAGGGAGCCCCCAGACGGACGCTCCATTTAAGGCACCCACTCCGGTGGAATTCGATCCACTGGAATCGGCGACTCACCCCCATCCAACAAAAAGGAAGCGCTCGACCATTCCCGCTCCGGTGCGCGTTCGACCAGTCCGCGTCTGAGAGGGTTGGCGTGCATGTAATCGATCATGCTCATCAGTGTGTCCGGCTCGATAATGTTACGATCGTAGCCGCCACCCGATTGCCAGAAAATTCGTTCGGTTCTACCCCCACGCTGTCGCGTGACGCGCGGCAGCCACTCGGGAGCATTCGTTTCGAGCCAGGCGATGGCAGCGGAACCGACCGGTGCCTTGATGGCTTTGCGGATGGCGGAGATGTCGTATTCTGCTTCGCGCGGGTGAACCACCATGTGGACATGCTCGGGCATGATCACATACGCCCACAAATCGAATCGCCAGGTTTCACGCGCTGCGGCAATCGCATTGGCCAGCCATCGCCGGGAACGATCACGCGTGAGAAAACGAAACCCTCGGTAACAGGTGAAAGTCAATTCGTGAGCATGACCGGGGTCATTGAAGTTCCTGCGATGCGGCTTCCCCATTCCAGCGATGGTATCGGTGATGATACGAGAAGGCAAAAGGAATGTCGGTCACGCATCGTCTGGGGGCTCCCTACGGTCGACCCCAGCCACCCCGCCGCCTTGTTAAGCATCATTTATTTAACGCTTCGAGTGCATGATCTGAATATGTCTGCCAGTTCCTCATCGGTCCAAGCAATCGGTCAACCACAGTTATCGGCGGCACATCTTCGTATTTGAACATGGGCTTATCGACGAATTCAACTGGCCACAAAATTCGACTTGCAAAGTCGCTGGACGAAGCAAGGCAGAGTTGAAGCGGAGCGCCGAGCCGCGCACCAAGTGCAGTGAGGAAGGAGTCGCGTCCCTCGGCGTAGAAGGACGCTTCGTGCCACATTCCAGGCCCAGTACAAAAGCAGAGAACATAGTCATCGGCGAATGGTCCATTTTGATTGGTCGCCTCGCCAATGATCCGGATGTCGGCAATGCGAATGATCCAGTCAGGATATGTCGTCGACGTGTATTGGATCACGTCACCGTCTAGTTCGAGTCTTCCAGAGTCTTCCGACATCGGCATGATGCATAACTATGAGTCTTAGGCTTTCCCCACTCCGCTTTCCGCTTTTGCCCCCTACTCGTATTCCCACTTCAGCAACCACGGGTCTTTCGTCTGCTTCTGCCACGCCTTCAGCTTCGTCTGCAGTTCCAGCAGCTTGGCTGCGTGTTTGGCGTCGTTGGCGAGGTTGTGGATCTCGTGCGGGTCGGCTTCGAGATCGTACAACTCGTCCCGTTGGCGATGCAGATAAGCGTAGACGGTGCGTTTGCCGTAGAACTCGTCTTTGTCGCGGAGCACGCTTTGCCAGGTGGGTGAGGCGTACAAATCGGACGCAAACGGGTATGGCAGTTGGTGCGCGATGTTGAACGTGTACTTGTACTTGCCGCTGCGAATGACCCGCATGGGATAGTACATGGTGATTTCGTGGAAGGTGTGCGAAGCGAAGACTTCGTTGAATTTCGGCGCGTGCTCTTTGCCGAGGGCGGACATGAACGAGCGACCGTGGAACTTCCAGGGTTTCTTCGGTCCTCTGGTTACCCGTTGTCCGACATTATCGACGGTGCGGATGGCGGGTGAGTCGGCCGGTTTGACGCCGCAGTAATCGAGGATGGTCGGCGTGATGTCCGACCAGGTCACCATCGCGTCGGTTGTACCACCCGGATTTTTCGCCGTCGGGTCGCGCACAATCAACGGCAAGTTCGCACCCGGTTCGTACAAACACGTCTTCGCGCCGGGGAACGGCGGGCCGTTGTCGCTGAGAAAGATGATCATCGTGTCATCCCAGTGGCCGGTCGTCTTCAATGCATCGAGCAAATGGCCCAGCCCCTGATCGGCACGCGAGATCGCCTGGTAGTACTCGGCCAGTTCCTGCCGAACTTCCAGCTTGTCGGACATCCACGGTGGAACAATGACGTCTTCCGGCTTGTAACGCACTTCCTTCACGCCGGGATAGAAACCGGGCTTGTCGTTGTGATTGGCAAAGCCGCCGACACCACCACCGCGATGCGGGTCGCTGCTGCAGTAATACAAAAAGAACGGCCGGTCGTCGTTTTCCGAAATCCACTCCTGTGCGTTCTTCGCCATCCGTGCCGAGTTGCGGTTTCCCTGCACGCCCGTGTTGCGATAGGTCTCAAATTCGTAGACGTATCTGGGAGCAAGATGGTATTTGCCGACCGAACAGGTGCGATAGCCGGCCTCTTTCAAAATCACCGGCAGCGTCTGCACCGATTCGTAGGTGCTGAAGTGATTGTAACCGTGGGCGTGGCCGTAATGTCCGGTGGCGTGATTGTAGAGTCCGGTCATCAGTACCGAGCGACTGGCACTGCAACTGGCCGTGGTGCAGTAAGCTCGTGTGAAGCGAGTGCCGGCAGCGGCGAGCCGATCAAGTCCCGGCGTCTTAATCGCCTTATTGCCGTAACAGCCCACTTGAAATCCCTGGTCATCGACGACGTAGAGAATGACGTTCTTCTGCCCGTCGGCAGCATCTGCCGGTGCCACAAAAAACGAACCGGCAAACGATCCCACACTCAGCATACACAACAGAAAACGGATCATCGAAATCAGCCTCGTCAGATCATAAGTTGCGAATGTCCACGGGAAACAGCCCGCGGTTCTTCCCAGTCGGTTCAGACCAGTATATCAGCGTGCATGGCGCGACGCATGATCGCCGAGTCTCGGCGTGGGATTTTTTGCGAGTTGGGTAACTACGGCAGACCGCGTAGTTTGGCCCAACGAATCTCATCGCAGGAGGTTTTCCGCCGTGCATCGCGATGTCGGTTGTAGGGCCGCCAAAATGGCTACATTCGGCAATGTCTGCTTGCTCTGTTTCCGATGAATGGCGATACTGCCGGCCCTTTCTCCCGGTCCGGTCGGCGATGCGCCGATTGAAATCGTCTATTCCCCCCACCGTCATATCGTGTTGCGAGAAATCGCCGATGTCCACTGGTTTTGCCGGTTCCCGTTGTCAGGACGAACGCCGCCGCCGTCGGTTGGCAGGCGAAGCGGACGACTACGATTTCGACGATGAGTCGTCATCCTCGCGGGATGACGATGGATCGCGCGACGTTGATTCGATTGGCGATGAGGGAGAGATGCCGCCCGGTGACGTTCGCGTTTCCCATTTTCCGCTCGGTCGGTTGATTTCGCCGAAACTTTGGAAGTTGTGGGCGTTGGGTGTGCTGGGTCTATTGGTCGGCGGAAATCTGCTTCTGGCGGGAACGACATCGACGGTGGGTGATACGCAGTTCGGTCCCGGCTTTGCGCATCTGTTCGACTTAGCGGCAGGTCGCGCCGTGAAGCCGTTTGCGACGCTGCTGCTATTGGTATCAACTCAATTGGCCTGGTTCATCTGGTGGGTTCGGTCGCAAAGTCCGCGCGATTTCGACGGCCGTTTTCGCCAGTGGGGTTGGTGCGTGGCAATCGGAATGGGGGCGACTCTGGCCATCGCCGCCGACTTGCATCTCGCGTGGGCGAAGACGGCCATGTGGCTGTGGGAACCGGAATTCTGGCACGCCGAAGTCGCGGTGTGGCTGTTGCCCATCTGCCTTGCTGCCGCGTGGGTGTTGCGGACACTGCACCGGGAAATGCGCGACTGCCGGTCGAGCCTCTCCATGTTATGGATGGCGACCGCGTGTGGAGTTTGCATCGCCGTGCTTCAACTGAATGTCGTGACGATATCGCTGCCGTCCGATGAAAACCGGCTGATGAGTTGGGGACTGGAACTTTCTGCCTGCTGGCTGCTATTCATGAGCCTGCTGCTGCATGCCCGGCACGTCGTGCATGTGACACCCGATCCGGCACAGATTCGCCCGCCGATGTTCCGCCTGACATCGATGTTACGTCTTCCGAAGATGCCGAAACGCAAGAAGCAAGCGAAGGCGGCGACCGTGGCCGACAATCCTGCAGACGAATCCATTGCAGCGGTGACAGCGGAAGAGAAAACGAAGAAACCCGCGAAACGGAAACAGAAGCCTGCTCCTGTGAAAGTCGCGGCCGAGGACGTTCCGACTCCGCCCCCAGTTGAAGAGGAACTACCAACCACCGACGAAGCCGTAGCGGATGAAGTGTTTGAAGAACCGCCGACTGAACCGGAAACGCTATCGGCGGATGACGAAGAGAACGCGGAAGCTCCGGCGAGCATTCCAACCGACGTGCAATCCATGAAGGGATTAACCAAGCGCGAACGCCGTCGGTTACGGAAGCAACAAAAAGAAGCGGAGCGCGCTGCCAAGTCACAAGGGCGGGCTGCCTAGGGGTTCCGTCACCCACAAGACGCGATCCCAGGGGACGCGGCCCGTGGGCTTTGCATGAATTCAATCGGGAATTACATCCAAAGTGGGCCGTCGCTGTCGGGGTGGGCGATGACGTTCTTGCTGGCGTACGACACCTCAAGCGGTGTCAAGCGAGTCGCCAGTTCAACGCCGCAAAAGAATGTCGCCTCGTCGGTGGGTGACACGCGCCGCACTGTGCCGCGGACTTCCTTATTGAACCGCTGAATTTCGTTGCTGAGCCGTATCTTGATCTGCTCGCCCAACTGCAGTTCTGTTTCGATGGACAACGCCAGCCCGCCGGTGGAAACATTGTGCAGCGTAGCCGGTATTCCGGTCCGCATGTGATCGGTCTCGCGGACAACGACGGCATTAGCACGGGACGTGTACCGACGGGTAAAACGGTCGTCCTGCGATTCGTCATGTCGTTTTGAATCTGTCATCGCGGTTCCCTGTTCGATGACTCGCCAGCCTGCGCGGTGCCAGAACGACACCAGAGCCAAGGGCCGGAGATAGGCTGCCGCAACCAATTTCACAAGATGAATTTGCTGAGATCTTCGTCGCTGGTAATTTCCGCGAGCTGACTTTGGACGTACTTGGCATCGACCGTCAGCGTCTTCTTCTTGACATCGGGTGCTGCAAAGCTGATCTCTTCCAGCAATCGTTCGACGATGGTGTAAAGTCTGCGAGCACCGATGTTCTGCGTCGTCTGATTCACCTTGTAAGCGATGTCCGCGATGGCTTCAATGCCGTCCGGTTTGAAACGGAGCTTGATGCCGTCGGTCAGCAGCAGGGCTTCGTATTGCTTTGTCAGCGAACTGGATGGCTCGGTGAGAATGCAGATGAAATCGTCGCGGGTCAGATCCTGCAACTCGACGCGAATGGGAAAGCGCCCCTGCAACTCCGGCATCAGGTCCGACAGCTTCGCCTGGTGAAATGCACCGGCGGCAATGAACAGCATGTGATCGGTCTGCACGCTGCCGTAACGGGTTTGCACGGTCGTGCCTTCGACGATGGGCAACAGGTCGCGCTGCACACCTTGACGGCTGACGTCGGCCCCCCGCGATCCTTCACCCGCGCCGCAAATTTTGTCGAGTTCGTCGAGAAAGACGATCCCGTTCGCTTCCGCCAACGCGATCGACTCTTCGTTGATCGCATCGCGATCCATCAGCGCTTCGGCTTCCTGTTCGAGCAGCACCTGTCGCGCCTCGGCGACCGTTACATCCCGCTCGCGGCTTTGCTTCGGCATGATGCGTTCGAACATGCTTTGGAAGTCGATGTCCATCTGCTCCATGCCGCCCATGCTCGAAAAAACCTGCACAGGAGACTGCCGCTGTTCGACGGTCAGTTCGACCTCTCGCTCTTCGAGTTCACCCGCTTTGAGTTTCTTACGAAACTTTTCGCGGGTCCGTTCGTGACGTTTGACGCTTTCTTCGTGCGCTGCTTCGTCGGCAGCATCCCAATCGGGACCGGGAACGAGCAGATCGAGCAGGCGTTCTTCGACGCGCTGGCTGGCCACCTCTTCAATCTCGATGCGTTTCTGCGCCGTGACAAGATTGATGGCGGCATCGACGAGATCTCGGACCATGCTTTCGACGTCGCGGCCGTAGTACCCCACTTCGGTGTACTTGCTGGCTTCCACCTTGATGAACGGTGCGCCGGTGAGCTTGGCCAATCGGCGGGTAATCTCCGTCTTACCGACGCCGGTCGGACCGATCATGATGATATTCTTCGGCGTCACCTCGTTGCGAATTTCGTCCGGCAGGTTGTTCCACCGCCAACGGTTGCGCAAAGCGATGGCAACGGCGCGCTTGGCGTCGCCTTGGCCGACAATATGTTTATCCAACTCAGAAACCGTCTGGCGCGGCGTCATTTCGCGCAACTTAACTCCTCCACAGTGATATTGTTATTGGTGTAGATGTCAATTTCGGAGGCGATGCCCAGCGATTCGCGGACCACCTCGCCTGCCGACAATTTCGAGTGTTTCAGAAGTCCCCGTGCTGCGGCGACGGCATAATTCCCGCCCGAACCGATACCGATGACCGAATCGGCCGGCTGTACGACGTCGCCCTGCCCCGTTATGAGCAAACTGAATTCGGCGTTGACCACGATCATCAGTGCCTCGAGTCGGCGGAGAATGCGGTCGGTTCGCCAGTCGCGTGCCAACTCGGTCGCCGCACGCACAATATTGCCCGGGTAATCCTTCGCCTTGGCTTCAAAACGCTCTAACAGCGAAAACGCATCGGCGGTTGAGCCGGCAAAGCCGACGAGTACCTTGTTATCGAGCATCCAGCGAATCTTGCAGGTGTCTGACTTGAGAATGCTTTCGCCGTAAGTCACCTGACCATCGCCACCGATTGCCACCTTGCCCTTATGCCGAACGGTGAGAATGGTTGTCGAGCGCGCAATGGGCCGCCGCTTCGAGGCGGACGAGAAACCGAAACCGGGGGCCGTCATGTGGAGCCGTCCTTGTGGAAAGTCGAACATCTGCGGTACGGGGCAAACCTAGCAACTTGGTGCGCGGGCCACAAGTTCGACGGTGGATGCGACGTTGCCGAATGGGTGCCACTGGCGTGCCGCCAGTGCCGAACGCCCACCCGCCCGCCTTCACCCGACACAACCCGGCTTCCCCGGGCCACCGCCCCACCCGGCGACATGGTTTGCCGCCGAGTGAACGCGATGGGCTGAGAAGATCGCTTCGACCTTCCTGGCCGTCATTTCAAAGTTTGCCGATCATTGTGCAATGCCAGTCATTGTGCGATGGGGGCGTCGTTCCTGTCGAAAATTGAACTGAGATATAACAGGTCCGACTGCTTCCCCGGCGAAACCGCAAGCAGCTTATGAGCAGCTCGCAACACGTCGCGACGGCTGATTTGCCCCACCAGTCGGCCGGAACGCAACACCGGCAAACGACGCGATTCGGTATTGAGAAAGATCTGCGCGAGCGATAGCAGATCGGTCTCTTCGGTGGTTGTGCTAGCTTCGGTATCGATGAACGGATCAATCTGCGAGGCGGGCATGCTTTCGTAAGCCGCCTCGACCAGCACGCTCATGCAGCACTTTTCAGAGAACACGCCGAGGAACCTCCCGGCGGCATCGACGACCGGGGCACCGGAGATCTTGTGCTTGAGCAACAGACCAATCGCGTCGTACACGTCCATCCCAGGCGACAAAGTCACCAGACGTGTGACCATAATATCTTTGGCGAGAGAGGGCGTGTTCACAACATACATCCTTCTGAATCGTGCACAACGAACGGCACACCGACGGCAAAGATATGAAAACAACCGTCGCTGATTGATGTGACCCGTAGAAGGGCCACCCAATAGGCTATCAGGATCGCCCCCTTGAAACAAAGAAATTCGACTCGACACAGCCGACCAGGGCGTATAGTTACCCACACAACACTTGTCCCCGGTTTATGTTACGGCTATTTGGGTAATATTCTTTTTTCACAGATAACAGTGCGGAAATTACGCCGGAATCGATGTTTTCGAGCGGTGATGTGAAAACGCCCCGCACGATTCAAAGCCCTCGGGCTGAGGCCCGGTGGATCGAGCGGCATGCGTCGAAAAGTGGACAACCGCGGCAGTTTTTGATGTAATTGGGGACGTTGAGTCCTATATTTTCGTCCGCCGCTGATACCAATGCAGATCGTCAATGCCGCGACTCAAAGCCCACGGGCTGCGTCCCGTGGGATCGATTGTGAGCAACGCTGTCAAAAGGAAAACGAACGTGAATTTCAGTCACTGTCAAATCGGTCGTTTTTTCCTGGCGTGTGGATTGCTTGCCTGCGTGAGCGCGGGGAATGCGCTCGCCGCCGATGGCGCAACCAAACCGGAAACAAACAAAATCGACTTCGCCCGTGACGTCGCGCCGATTTTCGCCGAGCACTGTAATGACTGCCACGGAGCCGATGCGCAAGAGGGCCGCTTACGACTCGACGCGAAGAAGATCGTCTTCAAGGGCGGTCTGTCTGGAAAAACAATCATTCCCGGCGACAGCAAGAAAAGTCTGTTGCTGCGGCGAATGCTCGACGGCGACGAAGAAGAACGCATGCCGCTCGATGCCGACCCGCTGAGTGATAAACAGATTGCAGTGATCCGCGACTGGATCGATCAAGGCGCCGTCTGGCCGGACGGTGTCGGTTCTGATGTCGAATCGCTGGAGACTCATTGGGCCTATATCAAACCGGTGAAGCCGGCGTTGCCCACGTTTCAGAAACCCGGTTTTTCCAAAAAACCGGGTTTCTCGCCCGCCAACTGGATTCGTAACCCAATCGATGCGTTTGTGTTGTCCCGTCTGAAAAAAGAAAACATTTCACCGTCGGCCGAAGCCGACAAGGCGCGTTTGTTGCGGCGAGTCTCTCTCGACCTGATCGGTATTCCGCCGTCGGTCGAAGAAGTTGACGCGTTCTTGAACGATGATCGCAGCGATGCCTATCAACGGGTTGTGAAGCGGTTGTTGGCATCGCCGCGATACGGCGAGCGGTGGGCGCGACCGTGGCTCGATTTGGCCCGCTATGCCGACTCTAACGGGTTTCAGGCCGACCAATACCGCGACGTCTGGCCGTTTCGCGACTGGGTCATTCAGGCAATGAATGCCGACATGCCGTTCGATCAATTCACCATCGAGCAAATCGCCGGCGACTTGTTGCCGGGTGCCACTTTGAGCCAGAAAATCGCCACCGGCTTTCATCGGCAACCCACCTGCAACGTCGAAGCGGGCGTCGATCCGGAACAGAACCGTGTGAACCAGGTCATCGACCGCGTGAACACCACCGGCACCGTCTGGTTGGGAACATCGATTTCATGCGGCCAATGCCACAGCCACAAATACGACCCATTCACCCAACGCGACTACTACCGGCTGTTCGCCTACTTCAACAACACGCTGATCGAAGTCAAACACACGAGCGGCACAACCTACGACTTCTACGGCCCGAAGTTGTCGCTGCCGCTGACGAAAGAGCAAGAGCAGAAACGGGCGGAATTGACAGCGAAACTGGCCGCAGTGAATGCCAAGTTGAAACCGCAACTGGCGGAGATCGCGAAACTGCAAACGGTTTGGGAAACAGAGCAGACAGCCCGCATCAAGAACAAGCAAGCGACGGGTTCCGCCGAAGCCAAGGAAACACTCCCACCGGGAATCGTCGCGATTTTGAAGTTGCCTGCGAAGAAGCGAAAACCAAAGCAGAAACTCTTACTGCACAATCAGTTTTTGAAGAGTCACCCGGAAGTGAAGAAACTAAGCGACCGCGCAGCCGCGTTGCAAAAACAGTTGGCGGCGGTCAAACCAAACACGTCGCTGGTCATGGTTGAACAGGAGAAGCCGCGCGACACGCACGTCTTCAAACGTGGTAATTTTCTGAAACCGTTGGCCAAGGTTGAAGCGGGGACGCCCGGAAGTCTGCATGCCCCCGTGAATCTGAATAAGGACGCAGCGGACGCGCCACAAGATCGGCTCGGACTGGCACGTTGGTTGGCCGATAAGGAAAACCCGCTGGTCGCGCGGGTCACCGTCAACCGCTGGTGGGCCGAGATTTTCGGGCGCGGCATCGTTCGCACGGAAGAAGATTTCGGCACGCAAGGCGATCCGCCGACGCATCCGGAAGTGCTCGATTGGTTAGCCGTGGAGTTCATGGAAAACGGCTGGTCGATGAAACACATTCACGAGCTGATCGTCAACTCGGCCACCTACCGGCAATCGTCACGCGTCACACCGAAGCTGCTGGAACGCGATCCAGAGAATCGGCTGTTGGCACGCGGTGCACGGTTCCGTTTACCGGCCGAGATGATTCGCGATAACGCGCTCCAAGTCAGCGGCCTATTGAGCACCAAAGCGGGCGGTCCGCCGGTCTTTCCTCCACAACCGCCGGGCGTCTGGCGACACGTCGGTCGCAACGCCCCGAAGTACGTGGCCGCCACCAATGAAGACCGTTTTCGCCGGGGCATCTACACCATCTGGCGTCGCAGCGCCCCGTATGCCAGCTTCGTCAACTTCGATGCCCCCGACCGAGCCGCCTGCGTCGTCAAACGCCCGCGCACCAACACGCCGCTGCAATCGTTGACGCTACTCAACGATGAAGCCTACCTCGAAATGGCAATGGCCCTCGCCGGGCAGATGGCCGCCAACGTCGAACTCACTTCCGACCGCGACCGCGTCATCCACGGCTTCCGCCGCTGCTTCGCCCGCCAACCCACCGACTTCGAAGCCGATCATCTCCTCGCCGTCTATCAACGCGAACTCAAGCGCTACGAAGAAGACCCCAAAACCGCCAACAAAATCATCGGCAAAACGAAACTCCCCAAAGGCGTCTCCGCCGCCCAACTGGTGGCATGGTTCCACGTGTCGCACATTCTGATGAACTTGGATGAGATGATTACGAAGGGGTGATGATGGAACTTGAAGAAAAGATGGAGTACGCGATTCGTCTCGCTGCTCCCGAAGCTTCGCACTTGTGGGAAGAATTCTTCAAGCTAGCAAGTCTGTGTGAAGATATCGCGAATCTGCGCGAAAATGGCGACAAAGCAGACAGTGAATTGGAGAGCCGGTTTATCGAAGCGATTAAGGCATTTCACCATACCAACGGCAAGTTTCGCCAAGAGGTTGAGCGATTCGCTTCGGCAAAAAAACTGATCGATAGCATGTAGCCCGCTTTGTCGGCCGCGAATGCTCGCACCACAATGAATTGACGGAGCATCCGGCTGAGCCACAATGAATCAACTCAACGCAACGGTTCGCAAGCATGTCGATTTTCCTACTCATCGCCCTCGCCGTTCAGGTTGATGCCGCGGACGAACTGTCTTCGCTGCTCGAACAAGCAAAGCCGACGAATTCGAAGGGCGTTCGGTTGGCGGCTCTTCAGAAACTGAAGGACGTGGGGAAGAACGACGCCAAACGGACGTGCGCGTCGTTGGCGGCCTATGCTCGCGAGGATGATACCGAAATTCGTAACGCCACGGTGGTTGCCATCGGGCTGTCGGCGGTTAGTCGAATCGCTTGTCCGCTTGCCATCATCAACGCGTTCAACGACGACGATGCGACCGTCCGCACCAATGCCACATCGGTGGCGGGTTTGTTCAAGCGGTTTCCCAAGGAGGCCATTCCCATTCTGTTCGCGGCGGCCGAATCGAAACATACGGGAGTTCGTTCGTCGGTTCCATTCGTTTTGGGCAAGGCCGTGGGAAAGACTCCCAAGGTGTTGAAAACGCTCAAGACGATGTTCGCCGATTCCGAATGGACGGTGCGCAACAATGCCCATGTGACGCACTTCCGCCTGACCGACAACATGGCCGTCCTCGTCCCCCACCTGCTACGCACAACGGCCGACCGCAAGAAGCCGACGGAACCAGAGACGAACGAACAGAGAATTCAACGACAATACCGGGAGTTCTACAGCCTGTCCGGGACAATCCAGGTTTATGAACACTCGCGGCTGCGGCCGAATGACCTTGCCAAGGCGTTGGCCGGAAATCTCGCGCATGCCGACCCGGCCATTCGGCAATGTGCGTTGCGTCACCTGCGAGCAATGTGCATCGGCAGCAAAACAACGTTCCGTGCCGTCGATCGGCTCAAACTGCACAAGAAGCTGGAAACGATGTCGAAAGAAGACGAAAGTGAGAAAGTGCAAGCTTGGGCGGCGTGGTTACGGGATATCCTGAAAGAAGGGCCACCGAAAACCGCACCGGAAAAACTCAAACCCTACGAAGTACCGAAAGAACGGGCGGCACCAGAAAAGCCGTGACCCGTGCCGGCCACAAGTGTTGGCAGCACAACCAATCGATTGAGCAACCACCCAATCAGTTCAACACCCCTTGAATCCACAGGCCGGAAACCGCGGCGGCCTACTGCCCAAACGACCCGTGCTTTGGCATCAATTGAACCAGCCCTCGATGCCGATTAAACTAGAGGCCGGGGTTCCCTCTCTATCGGTTGCGTGGATCGAACTCCGGGATCAGACACGAGACGCCAACGGAAAGTTGTCAAGTGCAGCGGGATTCAAGCACTACGGGTCAAACGTGTCGTGACAATCGCGCACCGATTGCCGGGCGGCGGGCCGCGATTGACCGTCGGCAGTTGCTGCGATTGGGGTTGTCCGGCGTCGCGGGGCTGACTCTGCCGGAATTGCTACGATGGCGAGCGCAGGCGTCGGAACAGGGGAACAAGCAGTCCAACCACAAGAGCGTTATTTTGTTGTGGATGGCGGGCGGCCCCAGTCAGATTGATACGTGGGATCCCAAGCCGAGGCGGCCCAGTGAAAACCGTGGGCCATTTGCGACGACATCGACCGCGTTGCCCGGAACTGCCATCTGCGAGCATTTGCCAAAACAGGCGGCGATGCTCGACCGATTCACTTTGATTCGCTCAGTCGATTCGGCGGGAAGCGACCATTCGCCCGGCAAGGTCATGCAGACCGGTAACCGCAAGGCACGCCCCCGATCGAACCCGTTGGGTGATACCTACCCGGCGATCGGGTCGGTCGTCGCGAAGTTCCGTGGAGAGCAACGGCCGGAAATCCCGCCGTATGTCGCTTTCAACCGCGACCCGGCACATGTCGCCGGCGGCGGAGCCATCGGCATGCGGTACAATGCCATGAACGGTCACCGGGCTGCCGGCCTGCCGGAGTACGAAGGCTTCGGCAGATTGACAAAAGAAGCAGCGGCCATTTCCGGCGCCGGGCGATTCACCTTGCCAGACGGTTTGAGCATTGATCGCCTGCACGACCGCAACGCTCTCGCGCGAAGCTTCGACCGACTGCGCAGCGAAACCGACCGTTCCGGTACGATGGACGCTTTCGACCATTTTCAAAGACAAGCGGTCGAACTTGTTCTCGGCGGAAAGGCACGGCAGGCGTTCGACCTTTCGCTCGAACCGGAAGCTTCGCGCGTTCGCTATGGCGAACATCTCTGGTGTCAGCAGGCGTTGTTGGCCCGCCGATTGGTTGAAGCGGGGGTCAGCTTTGTGACCATCGATCTCAGTTTCGGCATCAATGCCGGCGACTGGGACAGCCACGGCGACAACCACGTCTTCGGCGGCATCGGCACCGGACTGAAACCATTGCTGCCGGTATTCGATCATCTTGTCACAACATTGGTGACCGACCTGGAGCAACGAGCGATGCTCGACGACGTTCTAATTCTGGCGATGGGAGAGTTCGGCCGTTCGCCGATCATTGGGACACAAACCGGTTTCGTGGGCGGCCGCAACCATTGGCCACGCGTGATGTCGATGTGCATGGCCGGCGGCGGATTGAAACATGGTCAGGTGATCGGCTCAACCGATCCCGCTGGAGGCCACATCAATACGCGTCCCGTCACCCCCGCCGACATTGCCGCAACTGTCTATAAGCACATGGGCGTACCATTGGATATCACATACGAAGACCGAGCCGGCCGCCCCATCAATATTGTCGATGGCAACGGTCAACCGATCCGCGAGTTGTTCTGAAGCCAGAAAGGGCCGGTTCCCTCGCCCGCAAATAATTGTAGTACAATGAATTGACGATGCACCCGAGTCGACCCGACGATACAGAGACAATTGGATAGAGACCATGTTGAACACATCGCAGCCACTGCAAGACATCACCCGCCGCGAGTTGTTGCAGCGGGTTGGCACCGGGGTTGGCAGTATTGCGTTGGCCTCGTTGTTGGCCGATGAGTTGCCGGCGGCCCAGAAGCAACAGCAACCGCATTTCCCGCCGCGCGTGAAGAACGTAATTTTTCTGCACATGGTCGGTGCGCCGTCGCAGTTGGATTTGTTCGAGAACAAGCCGGCGTTAATGGAGAACGATGGCAAGGAATGCCCGAAGCAGTACCTCGAAGGAGCGAAGTTCGCCTTCATTCGCGGGACACCGAAACTGTTGGGCAGCCGGATGGGGTTTCGGCGATGCGGCGAGTCGGGATTGGAACTGTCGAACTTGCTGCCGCATTTGGGTGGGGTGGCCGATGAGATGGCGATCATCAAAACGCTGCACACCGAGCAGTTCAATCACGGGCCGGCGCAGTTGTTTCTGCACACCGGGTTCCAACGCTTCGGGCGGCCGACAATGGGAAGTTGGATCAACTACGGGCTGGGAACCGAAAACGCGAACCTGCCCGGTTTTGTCGTGTTGATTACCGGCAGCGTGGGCGGTGCGGGTAACAGCATGTGGGGCAGCGGATTTCTGCCGACGGAAAATCAGGGCGTCGAGTTTCGCAGCCAAGGCGATCCGGTGCTGTTTCTGTCGAATCCGAAGGGGATCAGCAGCGGCGACCGGCGGCGAACGCTCGACAGCATCAACACGCTCAACCGCGCACAACTGGCCGACGTGGGCGATCCAGAAATCGCCACGCGAATCACGCAGTACGAATTGGCGTACCGCATGCAGACGTCGGTGCCGGAGTTAATGAACTCCGCCGCCGAACCGAAACACGTCCACGAGATGTACGGCACCGAACCCGGCAAAGCAAGTTTTGCGAACAACTGTTTGCTCGCGCGGCGACTGGTGGAACGGGGCGTGCGGTTTGTGCAGTTGATGGATCAAGGGTGGGACCATCACGGTTCGGTCTTCAGCAATTTGCCGCGAAAATGCAAGCAGGTCGACCAACCGATTGCCGCGCTGATCCGCGATTTGAAACAACGGGGATTGTTGGACGAAACCCTCGTCATCTGGGGAGCCGAATTCGGCCGCACGCCATTGTTACAAGGATCGGCCGGCAAGAGCGCCGGGCGCGATCATCATCGCAGTTCATTCTGCGCGTGGATGGCGGGCGGTGGTGTGAAGGGCGGAACGAGCGTCGGCAAGACCGATGAACTCGGTTACTTCCCCGTCGAAGACGCAGTCAGCATGCACGACTTCCACGCCACGATCGAACACCTGCTCGGCATCGATCACGAACGGCTGACGTTCAAGTACCAGGGGAGGGACTTTCGGCTAACCGACATCGCGGGCAACGTCGTTGAGAAACTGCTGGTTTGAATCGACGACCAGTGCCGATTTCACATTCGGCACAGGCGACACGGCAATGGCACCCTCGCGGGATGCTACCGATTTGAGCGATGAATTATGAACGATGACGTTCATAATTCATCGCTCGTGGTTCCACGTTATTCCTTGTCCTCGTCATCCTTGTGTTTGTCGTCTTTGTCGTCGTCGTGTGCGTGGCCGTCACCCTCTTCATGATCGTGGTCGTGTTCGAGTTCGCCGTTGAAGTTCTTGCCGTCGATTTCGATGTGCAGGTGGCCTTTGATTTCTTCTTCGTCTTTGATCGACTCGGGCAGATTCTCGGCGTCGAGTACGAAGCGGGATGACATATCCTGACCATCACTTTCCAGCGGTGAGGCGGCAAACATCAGTTCGGTTTCGTCGCCTTCGCCTTCCAGGTGCAGTTCGAGTTCGGTCGCCTTAATGGGAACGGGTGACTTGGCGTGGCCATCGAGAATGTAAATGGTCGTCACTCGTGTTTCACCGTCGAAGACCAACTCGGCGTGGTACTCCTCCTCTTCGCCCAATTCGATGAGGTGTCCGCCGTTGGGGCCACTTTCGTGCGAATGATCATGTGCCGGCGCGACAACTTCGGGCTGATTCTCGGGCAGCGCCTGGTAGTCACCATCATCGCCGGAATTGCATCCGGCAAGCAGTAACAGTGAGGTGATGGCGAAACAGGTAGTAACACAGTGGGTACGGGGCATATCCGACTCCTTCGGGTGTGGGGATTTTTGTTGTTTGGACCGCCGACACTCACAGACGACAGCGGCAGAATTGTAGGTTGTCTCGGCGGCCCTGGGAATGGCTGTGCTCGAAGAATTGGCGGTCACACGGGTTACGCCGGGCAACAGCCGCATCGGTCAGTCTGTATACTTGACGGCGACGTCATCATGCACTTGAACGCCCTGAATGTAGGTTTGGCCGCGGTAGAATTGCGCGAACACAACATACACGATCGCCGTGACGGCCATCAGGCCGGTAAAGAACCAATAGTAATTCGCGCCGCTAAGATAATTCACGCCCACTTCCTTTTGAGCCTTGATGAAGACGTTCACCTGCACCGTCAATTGATTTCCGACCGCCACCGACAGCAGGTAAAGTCCCATGATGAATGACTTCATCTTCTTGGGTGCTTGCGTGTAAGAGAATTCGAGTGCCGTGATGGACACCATGATCTCCGCCGCCGTTAACACGACATAGGCGAGGAACTGCCAGATAATGTGTGGCGAGTCGCCGCGCGTAATTCCCATTTCAATCCAGGCCGGAATGGCGAATGCCGGGACCGTGACAAACAATCCGATGCCGATCTTCCGCAACGGCGTGAGCTGAAAAAAACGGCTTAGAAACGGATAAATGGCGTAGGAAAACACGGGGATGAAGAACATCACAAGAAACGGGTTTGCCGCCTGAATTTGCGAGGAGCGAATTTCCCACCCAAAGATGTGACGATTCATATCTTCCGCCTGTAACACCCACGCGGAGGCGGTTTGATCGAACAACGCCCAAAACACGGCGATGAAAGCATACAACGGCACCAGATTCACAACGGCGCGGATTCCTTCCCAACTGAATGTCTCGCTGAAGAACCGATTCCCAGCCGGTGGAATATGCACAAACACCTTGCGTCCCATCCAGAACGCCAGCGTCGCCAAAGCCATCAACGCGCCGGGAACTCCGAATGCCCAGGCCGGCCCAAACTCGTCCAGCAAAATCGGCGTCAGAATCGTCGAAACCATCGCCCCCAGATTGATGGAAAAATAGAACCACGAAAACATGCGAGACAGCCGATGATGATTCCCCGTCCCGAACTGGTCGCCCACATGGGCTGAGACACACGGCTTGATTCCACCCGCACCAATTGCGATGAGTGCCAGCCCCCAAAACAGCAGCTGCCTTGGCTCGACAGCGACCGGCATATCGATCAACGCCAGCACGGCGTGACCGGCACAATAGACAAGGGACAGCGACAAGATCATCCGGTACTTGCCCGTCAACCAATCCGAAATGAAAGCGCCCACAATCGGAAAGAAATAGACGGCCGTCCCAAAATTATGAATCCAGATCTTCGCATCTTCGTCGCTCATGTACGCTGGCTTATCGTGCATGTCGAGTAGAAATTTTGTCATAAAAACGGCCAACACCGCCTTCATGCCATAGAAGCTGAACCGCTCGGCGGCCTCGTTGCCGATGATGTAGGGGATGCCCTTGGGCAACTCGGCCGTATCGGGCGGTGCAGTGAGGTGTTCGTATTTGGCCATTAAAACCTCAGTCCGAGGATGCGTTGTTGTTGGGTCGCCGCTTGCCGTTTCGCAGCGTTATTTGAGATTGATGCCAAGGACTTTCACCAGAAAGGCCCATTGGTCGGCGATTTCCTCGATCACTTTCGATGTCGGTTTGCCGGCGCCGTGACCGGCGCGGGTTTCGATGCGGATGAGTACCGGGGCATCGCCTTTATGCACGTTCTGCAACTGGGCCACAAATTTGAAACTGTGACCGGGAACGACACGGTCGTCGGTGTCGGCGGTGGTAATGAGCGTGGGTGGATAGGCTGTGTCCGGTTTCAGATTGTGGTAGGGCGAATAGGCGTAGAGCGTTTTGAACTCATCGGCATTGTCGGCCGAACCGTAATCGTCGGTCCAGAACCTTCCGGCGGTGAACTTGTGAAAGCGAAGCATGTCCATCACACCGACGGCAGGGAGACAGGCACCAAACAAATCGGGCCGCTGCGTCATACAGGCACCCACTAACAGACCGCCGTTGCTGCCACCTTGAATGGCAAGTTTGTCTGTCCGCGTGTATTTGTTTTCGATGAGCCATTCGGCGGCGGCGATGAAATCGTCGAAGACGTTTTGCTTGTTCGCCTTGGTGCCGCCGCGATGCCATTCTTCGCCGTATTCGCCCCCACCGCGCAGGTTGGGCATGGCGAAGACGCCGCCCATTTCCATCCAGGCAAGCCGACTGATGGAAAAACGCGGCGTCAACGAAATGTTGAACCCACCGTATCCGTACAGCAACACGGGGTTCTTGCCATTGAGTTCGATTCCGCGTTTATGGGCAATAAACATCGGCACGCGTGTGCCGTCTTTGCTTTTGTAGAAGACCTGCTTCACCTCGAAATCTTCGGGGTCGGCTTTGGCGTTCGAGCGGCGGATGAGTTTGCTGTTGCCGGTGAGCATGTCGTAGCGGTAAATGCTGGGTGGCGTCGCAAAACTGGAGAACGAATAAAACGTTTCGGTGTCGGTGCGTTTGCCGCCGAAACCTGAAGCCGAACCGATGCCGGGGAATTCGACCTCGCGGATGAATTCGCCCGCGGTCGAATGCATTTTGATCTGCGTTTTCGCGTCTTTGAGATACCGGGCGACAAACATATTGGCGACAAACGAAACACTGGTCAGCGTTTCGCCCGTCTGCGGGAGGACTTCGCGATAGTTCTCCCGTTCTGGATGTCGGGTGTCGATTGCGATCAGCCGCTTTCGCGGGGCATCGAGATCCGTCTTGAAGTAGAACACGGGGCCGTCGTTGCCGACGAATGAGAATTCGTTTTCAAAATCCTCGATAAGGTCGATCGGCATGCCGTAGGGTTCGGTGAGGTCTTTGTAGAGGACGCGGTACTTGTCGTCGGTTCCCTTCCAGACGGTGAGAACGAGATACCGGCCGTCTTCGCTGACGTCGGGAGAGAAGCCCCAATCAGGATGATCGGGCCGTTTGTAGACAAGGACGTCGGTCGATTGTGCCGTGCCGACGCGGTGGTAGAACACCTTCTGGTTGAGATTGAGGCTCTGGAATTCCGCCCCCTCTTTCGGTTCATCGTAGCGGACGTAGAAGAACCCCTTGCCGTCATTCGTCCAGGACACGCCGCCGAACTTGATCCACTTGAGTTCGTCGTCGAGCAGCCGCCCGGTTTCGATCTCCATAATCCGCCAGGTTCGCCAATCGGAGCCGGCGTCCTGAATTCCGTAGGCGATGTGTTTCCCATCGTCGCTGAACGAGGTACCCGCAAGCGCGACGGTGCCGTCTTTCGACCAGGTGTTGGGATCGATGAGCAGTTGCGGCTCATCGTCGAGTTTCTCCATGCGGTAGAGCACCGACTGATTCTGCAGCCCGTCGTTCTTGTAGAACAAATAGCGTCCGCCGCGTTTGAACGGCGCACCGATTTTTTCGTAGTTCCACAATTCGGTCAGCCGCTTTTCGATTTGCTCGCGGCCAGGGATCGACTTCAGAAAGCCAAACGTGACCTTATTCTGTTCTTCGACCCACGCGGCGACCTCTTTGGATTTGCGAACGTCGTCTTCCAGCCAGCGATAGGGATCGGCGACTTTAGTGCCGTGGTAATCATCGACTTGATTCACGCGTTTGGTCTCCGGGTAGACGGCGTTGGGCGGGCCGGCGGCCGTGGTTGTGGATATGGCGAGGAGGCAGAGGACGACCGTGATTTTGGGGTGCGCTAAACCGCAAGCGATGGTTGATTGATTTGGGGACATGGGGTTGCCCTTATAAAGTAGTCGGTTTAATCGGCGACTGGCATGCGGACTCTGGGGCCATGCAGCGTGGTGAGGCGGTCAAGTTCCGCATCGACGGCCTGGAGTTTTCCGAGCGTGGTGCGGTGGGTCATCACGACGACCGAGACGGTGGCTTCATCGGTGGCGGCCGGTGCCTCATCGGGTTCGGGCGTTTCGTGCTGGATAATCGAAGCCAGACTCACACCGTTGCGGCCAAGAATGTCGGCGATTTCGGCGAAAACGTGTGGCCGATCTTCGACGGTGAATCGCAGGTAGTAGCGTCGGGAAATCTTCTCGGTGGGCAACACGGGCAATGCGGCCTGCTCGCGAAAGAGATCGAGTTGAGGAAACGTCAACGCTGCACGTCCAACGGCCGTGTCAATAATGTCGGCAACCACGGCCGAGGCGGTGGGAAATTGCCCGGCTCCGGCACCGGAAAACCACGTGCGACCGACGGCATCGCCTTCAACGGCAATCATGTTGAAGGCTCCATCGACTTTGGCCAGCGGCCAATCGGCCCGCACCAGTGTTGGCTGGACGTGCATTTCGAGTTGACCATCAAGCAGCTTGACGACGGCCAACAGTTTCACGCGGTAACCCAACTCGTCGGCGGTCAACAAATCGACGAGGTCGAGCGTGTCGATGCCCTGCACCGGGAACGCAGTTAGCGGGACGTTGGTTCCGAATGCCAACTCCGTCAGGATGACCAACTTCTGGGCGGCATCGGTGCCATCGACATCCATTGCCGGATCGGCTTCGGCGTAACCAAGTTCCTGCGCCTCACGGAGTACGACATCGTAGGCGGTTCTCTTCGTCAGCATCTCGGTGAGAATGAAGTTGCTGGTGCCGTTGAGAATCGCCTCAATGGAGAGAATCTGGTTGGCGGCAAGCGATTGGCTGACGGCGTTAATGATGGGAACGCCACCGGCAACAGCCGCCTCGAACGAAATGGTGCGACCGAGTTCGCGAGCGCGGCCGAACAATTCAAAGCCATGTTCGCACAACAGCGCTTTGTTGGCCGTCACAATGTCTTTGCCGGCGTCGAGCAGCGCGTGCATCACCGTGCGAGCATCGTCAACCCCGCCGATGAGCTGCACGGCAACGTCGATTTCGGGGTCATCAATGACAGATTGAATGTCGGTCGTCAGCACGCCGGCCGGAAGTTCAACTCCGCGCGGCTTGTCGAGATCGCGAACGACCGCACGACGAATCTCAATGGATCGGCCGGCACGACGAGAAATCCGTTCGGACTGCTCAATCAACAAACGGGCAACGCCGCTACCGACAGTTCCAAGTCCAATGAGAGCAATTTTGAGTGGCGGCATATTGATGAATAGGTATTTGGCAGACAGGGGTTAGGAAACAGGTGACATGGCTTGCAAAAGCCCACCGACCGCGTCCGGTGGGACGCACGAGTTAATCACTCGCAGCGTTCGCGGTTATTCGATTGTCGAGATGATTGAGTCGTGATTTCTTGTGACAGAAAAACAATGGCCGTTAACCCAGCACCGGTCCTGCTTGCCATTCTGATCGTCGTCCTCGCACCGTTTGCGATCTATTGGCTTTTCAAACCGGTCAACTATGAAAATGTCTGGTTAGAGCGATTTCTCGCGTTGTACGGTTGTTTTCTGCTGTTGTTTCTCCTGTTGTCTGTAGTTTCTCTAACTCCGTGACTGGGCATATCGACGGACAACAAAGCAGATTCGCCGCATCGTATCGTTTCCTCTGCGTGTTTGCCAACGGCTTGATTGCGGGAATGGACGCGTCAACTATAATCGAACGTCACGGCATGATGCCCGGTTTCTCACTGAAGAGAGTACAGTTATGGCTGGTTTGAACTCCGAAAATGGATCGTCATTTCGCACCCTGCGGATTGGGGCGGTGAGTTATTTGAACTCGAAACCGCTAATTGAGGGACTGCGCGAACTTGCTGCCGATGCCGAATTGGTGCTGGAAGTGCCGAGCCGGTTGGCCGATGATTTGGCGGGCGGGCGATTGGATGTGGCATTGGTGCCGTCGATTGAATGCCTGCGGCATCCCGATTATGAGATTGTCTCGGATGCCTGCGTGGCGACTCGTGGGCCAGTGTTCAGCGTGAAACTCTACAGCCGCGTGCCGATGGGCAAGGTTCGCACGCTGGCGTTGGATGAGGGGTCGCGAACGAGCGCGGTGCTGGCGCAGATCATGCTGGCCGAACGGTGCGGCGTGTCTCCAAAATTGCAGTCGCTGCCATTGGGACAGTCGGCTGCCGACACCGACGCCGATGCGATTCTGCTGATCGGCGACCGGGCAATGCACGTTCCTGCGGAGTCGTTTGCTGAGATTTGGGATTTGGGCGAAGAATGGTCGAATTGGTCCGGCTTGCCATTCGTCTTCGCGCACTGGGCCGCGCGAGCGGATGTTGCGTTGGGCAATGTGGCCGAGGCGTTGTCGCAAGCACGCGATTTGGGCGCCAGTCGCCTCGATGAAATCGCGGCACGTGAAGCACCGCCGTTGGGGATTCCGGTTCCTACCGCAGCCAATTATCTGCGCGACAATCTGCACTTCACCCTCGGTTCGGCGGAACGCAGCGGATTGAATTTGTATTACGAGTTGGCTCGGAAGTTGGGTGTGGAAGCGGAATCGTCGGCAACACGATCTCGTGGGTCGGTGGTGGTTTCAACGTAGTTTCTCGGTGAAAACGAAGCGCTCCCCTTTCGGGTCGCGGCTAACCGGGGTGGAACGGAGAATTCGGTTGTCTGGGATTGCACACATATTGGACAAGGCGGTTGCCGGTGAGCGGCTCTCGGGTGACGAGGGGTTGCGGCTGTTGGAATCGCACGATCTGGCTGCGATTGGTGCGGCGGCCGATGCGGTAACGCGGCGTTTGCATCCGGAGCCGTATCGCACGTACAACATCGATCGCAACGTCAACTACTCGAACGCGTGTACGGCGGTCTGCGATTTCTGTGCGTTTTATCGCCCCGTCGATCACCCGGACGTCTACGTGCTGTCGCGCGAAGTTTTGTTCGAGAAGATTGAGGAGACGATTGCGCTCGGAGGCGATCAGATTTTGCTGCAGGGCGGTTTGCATCCCAAGTTGCCGTTGGAGTGGTATGAGGAATTGCTGAGCGACGTGCGGACGCGGTTCCCCGGCTTCAACGTACATGGATTCAGCCCGCCGGAATTGTATCACTTCACCAAAATCAGCGGCCTGCCGTTGCGGACAGTGCTTCAGCGGTTGAAAGACGCCGGATTGGGAAGTTTGCCGGGCGGGGGAGGCGAAATCCTCGTTGATCGCGTGCGGAAGTTGATCACCCGCGGCAAAGTGCTGACCGACGACTGGTTGAACGTCAACCGTGTCTGGCACGAGTTGGGCGGACGATCGTCGGCAACGATGATGTTCGGACACGTCGAGACGTTGGCAGAACGCATCGAACACCTGGAACGATTACGACAACTGCAGGACGAGACCGGAGGCTTCACCGCTTACATCTGCTGGACAATGCAACCGCCCAACGAGCCGCCCTGGTTTGGGAAACACCGCGAAGGTGTCGGCGTCGATATGTCGAAGCTTCCGCCGGCCGGGGCGTTCGAGTATCTGAAAACACAGGCGGTCAGCCGGTTGTATCTGGACAACTTCGCCAACATTCAATCGTCATGGGTTACGCAGGGCGAGAAGATTGGCCAGATGGCGTTGATGTTCGGCGCAAACGATATGGGCAGTTTGATGATCGAAGAAAACGTGGTGGCCGAAGCGGGGACGGTGTACCATCTGTCGCTGGAAACGATCCGCCGCTGCATCCGCGAAACCGGTTTTGAACCGCGTCAGCGGAACGTTTTTTACGAATATGTGGATAAGGGGAAGAGCGCGGGATGTGCGGCAGAGGCGGGGGGCAATGCGTTACCCGTGCTAAACTCGCCGGTTGGGTAACGGTTGGCGGAATCGGGGCTTCGCAACCGCTGGTTTTGGGCTAGACTTAGGACTCCAACAGTTGAACCCTTGCTCGCGCTGCGGGCTGGTAGCGCTGCGTTCGGGTAGCGTCATTCGTATTGCAGACGGAGCGAACGGCCCCTCGATGATTCATGCCCAAGACCTGACAAAGAGCTTTGCCGATTTGAAACGGGGAAGCGTCTACGCGCTGGATCACGTCAGTTTCGACGTGCAGCCGGGCGAAATCTACGGCCTGCTCGGTCCGAACGGCGCGGGGAAGACGACCTGCCTGCGGATCATCAGCACGGTGTTGCGACCGACGAGCGGTAGTGCGGTTGTCGCCGGCTACGATGTCGCCACTCAGCCGGAAAAGGTTCGTTCCCGCATCGGATTTATGTCGGGCAATACCGGCATCTACGATCGGATGACGGCCCGCGAAATGGTCGAGTACTTCGGCCGGATGTACGGGCTGGAAGAAGACGCACTGCAGCAGCGGATCGAAGAGATCTTTGAGACGCTGCAGATGCACGACATCAGCGACATTCTCGGCTCGAAAATGTCAACCGGCATGAAGCAGAAGGTTTCGATTGCTCGGACGATTGTCCACGATCCCCCGGTGCTGATTTTTGACGAACCAACAACCGGCTTGGACGTGCTGGTGGCACGTGCGGTGATTAAGGCAATTGAATCGTTGCGGGATCAGGGGAAGTGCATCATCTTCTCGACGCACATCATGCGAGAAGTGGAAAAGCTGTGCGACCGCATTGCGATCATTCACAAGGGAAAGATCCTGGCGACCGGCACAATTGACGAGTTGGAATCGGAGTACGACGAACCGGACATGGAGGAGCTGTTCTTCGAACTCATTTCCCGCAGTGACGCTCAAGTAGCAGCGGAGTTGTCATGAATTGGCGCAGAATCAAACTAATCTTTCAGCGCGAGATTCGCGATCAGATGCGGGACCGCCGCACGCTGTTCATGATCGCGGTTCTGCCGTTGTTGCTGTATCCGGCCATGGGCGTCGGCATGGTGCGGATGCTGGTGTCGTTTCAGGAGCAACCGCGAACGGTGGTTGTGCTGGGCGAACGAGAACTCCCCGAGCATCCGGAATTGATTCAGCCGACCAAAACTGGCGAGGAAGGCCCACGGCGATTCGTCAAAGGCTGGTTCGGGCTGTATAGCGATGCCGACAAACTGGATGTGTATACGGAATCGATGCTGCCCCGAGCCGGCGATCCGGATGCCGATCCGAAGCTGAAACAACTGCTGGCCGACGCGAAGCGCATCCGTCAGAAATACGATCAGCGGGAAACACTGAAATCGACACCGGGGCGAACGAAGGACGAAATCGAACTTGTCAACCGGCAGTTGGGAGTGTTGTTTTCCACAAGCGGGATTCAGGTGCTGATTATTGTACCCGACGGCTTCGGGGCCAACATTGCCGAGGTCAACCGGCTGCTGAGCGAGAAGTCCGGCGACAGCGAAGCCGTTCCCGAATACGGCCGGCCGATCATCATGCACAACAAGGCCGACAAGAAATCGCAGATTGCGTATCGCCGCGTTTCGAGTGCGGTGTCGGCGTGGGAGCAGGGTATTCTGAGCGAACGTTTGTCGGCGGCCCACTTGCCGGCAACCATGACAACGCCGGTGAACGCCGAGGCGGTCGATCTGGCTCAGGTGGAAGATATTTCGCAGAGCCTGTGGAGCGTATTGTTCCCGGCGCTGCTCATCATCATGTCGGTGACGGGGGCCTTTTATCCGGCGATTGACCTGGCGGCGGGCGAGAAGGAACGCGGGACGATGGAGACGCTGCTCATCTGCCCGGCGTCACGGACCGAAATTGTGATCGGCAAATTTCTGACGATCATGACCTTCAGCATGTCGACTGCCATCCTCAACCTGCTCAGCATGGGCCTGACGGGCAATTACATGATGTCGGCGATGGGGGGCGGCATTTTCGGACAAGCCGGCGCCTTGGCACCACCATCGCTGACGGCGTTAATGTGGGTGCTGGTGCTGCTGATTCCGTTGGCGGCTTTGTTCAGCGCGTTGTGCCTGTCGCTGGCAACGTTCGCCAAGAGCAGCAAAGAGGGGCAGTATTACCTGACACCGCTGCTGATGGTGACGTTGGGACTGACAGTCTTCTGTCTGTCGCCAATGATTGAAATCACGCCGTTTTTCAGCGTGCTGCCGATCATCGGGCCGGCGCTGCTGCTGAAGGAATTGCTTTCGTCGCAGGGGAGTGCCGAAACGTTGGTGTATGCGATTCCGGTGTTGGTGACGAGCGTGATTTATAGCATGCTGGCGTTGTGGTGGGCGATTGAGCTGTTTTCGCGCGAAGACGTGCTGTTCCGCGAGTCGGAACGCTTCGAGTTGGGACTGTGGCTGCGCCATCTGTTGCGTGAAAAAGAGGCAACGCCCAGCTTCACAGAAGGCGTGGTCTGCATCGTAATGATCTTCTTTCTGCAGTTTGCTTCATACAAGTTTCTGGGACAAATCGACCAGGACGCACCGCTGCAGGCGCTGAAACTTCAGATGATGTATCTGGTGGTCACCGTCGCTTGCCCGGCATTGTTCATGGCCGTGATGCTCACCAAGAGCGTGCGGCAGACGCTTCGGCTGCGTTGGCCATCGGGCAAGATGCTCGGTTTGGCCGTTTTGCTTCCCGTTGCGCTGCATCCGTTGTCGTTGGAATTGCTGGCCAGTCTGGAGTGGTTTTTCCCGCAACTGCCGTCGGCGGTCACAGCGCAGTTGGCGGCGCTGACAGACAATAATCTTCCGCTGTGGTTGGTGCTGCTGGTGTTTGCCGTAACGCCGGCGGTGTGCGAGGAGGTTGCTTTCCGCGGTTTCATCATGAGTGGATTCAGCCATTCCAATCGCAAATGGCTGCCGATCATGCTCTCGGCCCTCGCATTCGGCCTGGTCCACATGATTCCGCAGCAGGTGTTTAACGCAACACTGCTTGGGGTAGTCCTCGGACTAATCGTCTATCATTCGCGCAGCTTGGTCCCGGCCATTTTGTTCCATCTGACTTACAACTCTCTACCAATTCTTCGCGGACGGATGGAGACAAAGTGGATAGAGGACACGCCAGCAGAATGGTTTTTCGCCGTTGAGGGCGGAGCGATACGGTATGAATGGCCGACACTGGTTATTGCCGCCGTCCTGGCTGTTGTACTGTTGCGGTGGCTGCTCGCCCAACCGGTCGGAAAATCATCGTCGGCATCGGCCAATGCCAAACTGTCGATGGAATCGGATGTGAACGTGAAAACGTCGGTTCGCGTTTGAGGTGAAGACGCGATGAGAAACCCGGTTTTTTGAAAAAACCGGGTTTCTGGGGAGCGAGGCGAACGACATGGACGTGCAACGATTTCGGGCCGCGTGGATCTTACCGGTGGACGGCGATCCGATTCCCGACGGCACGATTGAGATCGACGCGTCCGGGCGAATCGCCGCACTGCACGACAAAGTCGATCCGCGCGCGACCGACTTGGGACGGGTGGCAATTCTTCCGGGTCTGGTCAACGCGCACACTCACTTGGAATTCAGCGACATCGAATCGCCGCTGGAACCGCCCGAACCCTTCACCGACTGGATACGATCCGTCGTCAAGAATCGCCGCGGCCGTGCCACCAATGGCGATGACGCAGTCCGTTCCGGATTGGCGGAGTCGATCCGTGCCGGAACAACTCTGCTTGGCGAGATCGCGACAAACGATAACTCGGCGAAATTGGCCCAGACACCCGGTCCATTAGTCGTTGCCTTTTTCGAACTGATTGGCCTGCAGTCTGATCAGGCCGAGCGACAAATGGAGATTGCACTTCGGCATCTGCAGCAGCCGACCGACTCCGATTCCGGTGGAATCATCCCCGCCATCAGCCCGCATGCGCCGTATAGCGTTCATCCCGAGTTATTCGTCCGGCTGGTTAAACTGGCCACACAACAGCGGTGTCCGTTGGCAATTCACTTGGCGGAAACGCAGGCCGAATTGGAACTGCTGGATCGCTCAACCGGACCGTTCGTTGATTTGTTAACCGAATTCGGCGTGTGGCACGACGGCATTCTTCCAGTTGGCGGCCGACCGCTTTGGTATCTGCAGCAAATGGCAGAATTGCAGCGCGGTTTGGTGATTCATGGCAACTATCTGTCGGATGAGGAAGTCGTTTTTCTGGCCGCACATGAGAACCTAACGGTGGTGTACTGTCCGCGAACGCACGCCTATTTCCGACACGATTCACACCCCTGGCTGCAACTGCTCGATCGCGGTGCGCGGGTGGCAGTGGGAACCGACAGCCGCGCGTCGAATCCCGACTTGAGCGTGTGGCGTGAACTTTGCTTCCTGCGCAATCGTCACGCCAAGGTCGATCCACGCAAGTTGTTGGAACTGGGAACAATTTGCGGCGCGCGTGCCATGGGACTGCAAGAACAGACCGGCTCGCTGACCGTGGGCAAGCGGGCCGACATGACAGTCGTTCGGCTACCGGCTGCAGGAGACAGCAATCCGTACTCGAATCTGCTGCGGCTGGAAAATGAAATTGCAGGAACACTCTGCGGTGGGCAGTGGGCGCATCGAACGATTTGAACGACGCGTGTGATTGCATTCGAGCAATAAACAGGTACTCTAGTCAGACGGTCGGTTGTCGTTTCAAGTCGTTTCAAATGGCTGCGGTGCAACGCACCACAGCGTCTGCGATCCATTGGATCGCAGCTTTCGTGCATTGAAAGTTCAGTTCGTCATGGAAGAACATCACGTTGCATTTTGCCAGCCCGTATGCGACCTCCGCAAGCTATCCGCAGCGGAGTTTCTGCAGGCGTTATCGTGGGAGTCGGATGCACCAAAGTCGTTGGTGTCGGCCGCAGCCGGCGGGAAGGTCAACCGCTTCTACCGCACTCTGCAGAAGCGAGGATTCGGCACGGTAACATCCGCAAACGCGTGCGTCGTCGGTGTCAAGTCGCCTGCAAATGGCGAACCGCCGAAAGACGCCGAACGCACGGCTACGCTGATCGAGTTGCTCGACACGATCATCACCGCGAAGCCGAAGCATGTAACCGGGCGACATGCGCACGAGTTGTCTGCATGGCTTGATGAGACACTCGCAGGCGAACAGCCGACGGTTATCGAACTGCAACTTCTGCTGGAAGTGTTGCGTCGAGAAGGAAGTCAATTACCGCTGGATGTCTTCGGCGCATTATGGCGGCTCACATTGACTGAATCGCTGCAACTGAGCGCTGAACTGGACGAATCGCGGGGCAGTCAGGCGTCGGATTCTGAGCGACTGATGTTTCAGGGCGAACTGCCTTGGCAGGTGGGCCTGTTGTTTTCCGACGTGGGCGGCGCAGAAGTTCTGCGAGAATTCGGACGGCAGCATCTTTCAGAGCAGTTGGAAGACCGGACCGACACCGACGGAACCCCGCAGGCGGATCTGCTGCACGAACTGGAATTGTGGCTGGCTCCGCTCGTGCGGGCGATTCATTGGGGACGTGCATTCTCGAATCGGTTATGGAATGAGGAAGAGACAAAACGTTTTCGCGAACTGACGGCTACGACCATCTCGCTGTGCGGCGCAGACGGCCGGCTGCCGTTTCACAACGACAAAAGCGGCAGCGCCGTCACTTTGCTGAGTTCCGCTGCAAAGACGGCGGGATGGAAAAAGCAGTCTCAGCCAAGACGTTACCTGCAATCGATTACAGACAAAACGCGTGCGTCCGGAGGAAAGCAGAAAAACGCCATTCAAGTGGGCAAGCAGGCGAAATACCCGGTTGTGCAATCCGATTGGGCGCGACTGGCATCGCTGAGAACCGGCTGGCAGCCGAATGCGGACATGCTGCTGGTCGCGCATCACGGCGAGATGCCGCTGATCGATCTGACGGCAAATGGGCAACGGCTGCTGAACGGTACCTGGGACATTGAATTGACGATTGACAGCGAGCCGCTGGAATTCGTCAACCAGTGGACGTGTACCTGTTGGCATTCGGACAAGGACGCCGACTACGTGGAGTTGCAGTTGTCGTTCGAGAACGGCATTCAGGTCGAACGCCAATTGCTGCTGTCGAGAACCGACCGTTACGCTGTGCTGGCCGACGTTGTCTCGGGGGCGGGAGACAGCCGGATTGAATATTCCTCGACGCTGCCGGTGGTGGAAGGACTTGAGATTGAAGCCGACGTGCCGTCCCGCGAATGCCGCATCGGCCGGAAGGGTTTGCGGGTCCGTGCGTTTCCGCTGGCATTACCCGACGACCGCGTGATGAGCGCGGCCGGATCGTTTTCTGCAGTGAACGAGAACGCGGCCGGTGGAATCGAACTGAAACAAGTTGGCGTGGGCGGGTTATATGCTCCTTTGATTCTGGATTGGCACAAGAAACGACGGCGTCAGGAAGCCGACTGGCGAACTGTGACGGTCTCTGAGCGAGGGGAGATTCAGAAGACGGAGGCGGCCAGCGGACATCGCCTGCGAATCGGCAATCACCAACTGTTGTTGTACCGCAGCCTGCAGCAGCCGACGATTCCTCGCGCGGTGCTGGGGCAACACACATCAAACGAAACGTTAATCGGCCAATTCGACAATGCAGGTGATGTGACGCCGATTTTGATTGTGGAGTGAGTGGGTCCATTACAACTCACGCCCAAAGCCCACGGGCTACGTCCCGTGGGGTCGGACGGGAATTTGGGTGAGTGTTTATCCAAGCATTAATAAATGGCGCACGGCCGCCCTGCCCTTTTTTTTCCGCCGCCGACGCTTCATACTGCAACTATGGCACGATGGCCGATGGGATAATTTGGCTGCCGTTTTCTGAGTCCCCGTAATTTGGAATCGGGATGTCTGATCAGGTTTTGGTGCGTTACGGTGCGATTGGCGAAGTGTCTCGCATTCGGGTTGCAACCGGCGAGCGACTTCAGCGCAATGCACGCGTGGTCATTCGCAGTCCACGTGGGCTGGAAGTGGGAACGCTGCTGGAACCAATTGAAGGGGACAACGGGACAAACGACGACTCCACTGGCACAGAGGAACCAGCCATACTGCGGGCGGCCAGCGCGCAAGACGAACAGGACTTGTTGGATCGGCAAACCGAAAACCGACGCGAGTTCGACGAATGGCAGGCGAGAATCGACGACTGGAAACTCGATCTGCAGTTGATCGATCTGGAGTGGACGCTGGATGGCAGCAAACTTGTATTGTACGTGCTGAACGACCGCGGTCCGGCATGCACCACACTGGCGCTGAAGGCGGCTGCAGCGGGACTCGGTTTGATTGATGTCCAACCGGTCGATCATGAGGGACAAGTAAGAGTTCAACCAACCGGAGGTGGCTGCGGGTCAGGTGGTGGCGGATGTTGTCACTGAGCGGCTGTTGTCATTGAGAGAGTGAGAAACCGCCGCTACGAAAGACGAAACGCAAACGGCAACTTTCAGAATCAAAACACGACAGGTATGTGACCGATCATGAGCGAAGAGACATTTTCACAACTGGACGAATTGCAGACGAGTGGTGGCGCGAAGGCGACAATCGATCGCCTGATTGCGACACTTCGCGAAGAAAAACAGTATCACAAACTGTTCGACGCGATCTGCCTGCAGAAGAAATTTGAATTGGGGTTACCGCTGACGCGGCCGACATCGTTCGACGATGTGCCGGACGAACAACAGGATGAGTTCAAAGCGAGCTACATTTGTGCGGCCCGCGAAGCTGGCGAGTTGCTGTTGGCCGACGGGGACATCCCCGAAGCCTGGATGTATCTCCGGACGATTGGCGAACCGGAAAAAGTGGCCGCCGCTCTTGATGCGATCGATTCCGGCCGCGAAGTGGACGAGCAAACCGAACAGCTCATCAACATCGCGCTCTATGAAGGAGCCAACCCGGTCAAGGGGTTGGAGATGATGCTGCGGTCTCACGGCACCTGCAACACGGTCACGGCGTTGGATCAGCAGATTCAGGAATTGAAACCCGAAAACCGAAAACAGGCGGCCTGCCTGTTGGTCAACGAATTGTTCGGCGACTTATGCCAAACCGTGCAAAGTGAAGTGGAGCAGCGGATGGCGTTGGCCCCGCCCGGCGATTCACTTCGCGAGTTAATTACTGGTCGCGATTGGCTGTTTGCCGACGACAATTACCACGTTGACGTATCTCACCTGAACGCGGTGGTGCGGTTTTCCCGCTTTCTCGATTCGTCCTATCCCGAGTTGCAAAAGGCGATTCAGTTGGCAGAATACGGCGCGATGCTCTCACCGCAATTTCATTACGCAGGTGATCCGCCGTTCGATGACTTCTACCCGGCGCACGTGCAATTCTTCAAGGCGTTGGCCGACGAGAACCAAGACGATGCAATTGGCTATTTCCGCGAGAAGCTCGATGCAGAATCGGACGATGAAAACAAGCCGATGCTGGCGTACGTGCTGGTCGATTTGCTGACACGCGTGGAACGTCTCAGCGATGCAGTGGATGTGGCCGAAAAGTACCTGAAGGACGTGGAAGATCCTAACGGATTTTCGTTCGCCGAACTCTGCCAGCAGGCAGATCGGCTAGACGTCCTGCAGAACGTCGCCCGCGAGAAGGGCGACCTGGTCGCGTACACAGCAGCGCTCGTACAATAACCGGCGCAATAAAGCCCGCCGGCCGCGTCCGGCGGGATCGCGAGACGCATCCACAGAAACCCGGTTTCACCGAAGAAACCGGGTTTCTTGTTGCGCCCCGCTATTTCTTCGCCGGTTTCTCCAGTGAGAGAATCCACTGCCGAAAGAGTTTGACGGCCGGCTTATCGATCAGCGTGGTGGCAAGTTGCGGCATCTGTCCGCGTTGGCGAATTGAAATGCGGTGCAGCAACACCGAGCGGTCTGGGTCACCCGGAGCAATCAGTCGGGCGTCTTCGATGCCGAACTTGTGATGGATTGGCGGCACATCGATGAGTTTCATCTTGTCGGATGCCGTGGTGAACTCGAGGTTCATCTGTGAGTTGCCGCCCCCGGCGTCGATATGGCATATCGCACAATTGGCATGCAGATAAGACCGCGCGCGGTCGGCCACCGCTTCCCGTTCGTCGTACGGATTGACGAGTTGTTTCAATCCCTCGGGCGCCGTTTTTGTTTCGCCGTCGTTCCATTTGACCTTCACCAGATCGAGCATTTCCAGGACTTCAAATTGATGGGCGTCCGCACCATCGTAGTCGTGCCGTTTGTTCATTTGCACGGTTGAGAGTCCGAGCAGATACTTGGCGGCGCGGCTGTGGCAGACCATGCATTCGCTGCGGCTGGGAAATCGCCACGCCTGTTTGCGGCTGCCGCCGTCGGCCGTGTGAACGGTGTAGGCGCGATCGATCCCCTTGGCATCGACGAGCGTGGCATCGGTTTGCTCGTCGTTCCAGGCATAGGAATAGCCCACCCACTCGCCCTGCTCCCGCAGGAGAAAACGAGTTTCGATCCACTGTCGTGAATCGGCATCGCCCTCGTGAATTTCGAGGGCAAACGATTTGACGGCCACGGTTCCATCGGGCAGATCCCAACCACGATTCGGCTTAAGGTTGATCTGGGTCGGTTTTTGCTCGTCACCCTCACCGGTTGTGGCGGGGAGCAATAGGAACCGCTCCTTATGGACACCGTCAGACCATAACGGCGCGTTCACCGAATAGGGAATCACCCCCGGGTGCACGCGGTGTCCGGGTACCGAAGTAAACAATCCGCTGTCACTGAGCTTGCGAGGAAACTTCGCATTCCGGCTGTCTGCTGAACTACGAACGAACGTATAAAGCCCCCCCAGCTGTTTATTCTGATAATCGAGAATGAGCAGTTCTCCGTCGGCGTCGATTGCAAATGCCGCGATATGCAACGTCGTGTCGGCGAGTTCCTCGTTCCAGATGAGTTTGCCCTTCTCAACCCGAGCGCCCCAGATTTTTCCAGTCGAGTGATCACCGTAAATGTAGGTTCCGCGCAGCTCGGGGAACTTCTTTCCGTAATAGACCACGCCGCCGGTGAGCGACCGGAACTCCGAATGCGGATGCTCGACCGTTGGTTTAACGTGCGGCGTGGGACCGAGCTTGCGGTTGATGTAAAATTCGTGGCCCCCTTCGTAAACGCTCCAGCCGTAATTGGCCCCGCGCTTCACGAGATACGCCTGCTCCCACAGATCCTGCCCGTTGTTGCCGACCCAAATATCGCCGGTGCGGCGATCGACCGTCATTCGCCAGGGGTTACGAAAACCATAGGCCCAGGTTTCCGGGCGCACATTTTTCTTGCCGACAAACGGGTTGTCGCGCGGCACCGAGTAGGGGCGGTTCTTGTCCGGATGATCGACGTCGATTCGCAGCAGTTTCGAGAGCAGATGATCCATCCCCTGCCCTGCCACGTTGGTGTCGGAATCGCTGGTGCCATCGCCGGAGGTGACGTAGAACAGGCCGTCGTTGCCGAAGGCGACGGCCGCGCCGTTGTGACCGTTGGATGCCCAGCTGATGATTTCGAGCGCCGATTCGGAATCGAGTTTGTACGGTGCTTTGCGGGCGAGGGTGTAACGGGTGACGATTGTGTGTTTTTCGTCGCCGTCGTGCGGGCCGTTCCAGCCGATGTAGATATAGCCGTTCTTCGCAAAGCGGGGATGAAAAGTGATGCTGAAGGCGGTACTGCTCTTGGGAAAGTCGAGCAGCGTTTCAAGTTCTCCACTCCCGGGATCGTCGGTCGTGCGAAACAGCCGCGAAGCACCGTCGGCCGATTGTTGATCGATAATCAATAGCCGCCGGCTGCCCGGTTCGTTGATGACGAAGACGGGGTTCGACAGCTTGAGTTTCGGCAGCACACGTTCGGCGCGAAACGGCAACGGCGGATCGGGCGAGCCGAACACGCGAGACGGAACATGGCCGAACGCGCGTTTCAGCGCGTCGAGCCTGTTGGGCTGCTTCTCATCATCGGCTGCGAATGCAGAGCCGGAGAGAGTCATCGTGACGAGCAGCAACAAACCGACTGCACTCTGTTGGAACTTCAAGGTGCTTCTCCTGGAGCGACGCCTAAGCGATAATCAACAATGCCAGATACGGCATGAGATTGAATACGATTAATACAATTTTAAACAACCCAAGAAAGCAATACATCGCCACATTGAAGGTTTCTCGGGAAATGGGGAACCACCGGCTTTGTGTGCGATACACCCAATCGGGGGCCACGAGAAAAATGATGCTCCAGAAGACCAACAGCGACGTATTGAGGATCGTACACCACATGAAGAAACTGGTCAGCGTCTGAATTTCCATGATGTTGCTCCTTTGCGCGGCCCATGGCCGCTACCCCCAAGAGAATAACCGCGAAAATCCTTCGCGCCCTGCAACGAATCCAATCGCCTGTAACACAAACACATATCTCGACTGACTTGCGTATTGATATGCTAACGTCAATCGACCAACGTTTGCGACATCAGCTCTGCGATTTGCCGCTGATCCTCACCGCCCGTTTCTCGCAAGCCCTCGATCACCTTTCTCCGCCGCGTCTCGTCGTGATGCTGATTGAGCTTCCACTTGCCTTCGATCCGGTCGATGTCAATCTCGAATCCGACGATGGCATCGAGCAAACCGTCGATGAAATCGGGCTCGGCTGTGTCCATCGACCACGACTGCGGCAATTCATTTTCGTAGTATTCGACAGACTGCCGCACGATGTCCAGCAACCGGCCGCGATCGATCTGCAACCGCAGTGTGCCATAAACGTGAACGGCGACGTAGTTCCAGGTGGGAACGACATTCACCGCCTCGTACCACGTTGGTGAAATGTAAGCGTGTGGCCCATGAAAAATCGCCAGCACACTTTGCCCATCGGCCTGTTCCCATTGCGGGTTCGCACGCGCCATGTGCCCGATCAACATCCCATGCGAACCCGCCTCGGCATCCAGCAACAAAGGCAAATGACTCGCACACGGCCCGGCAGCAGATTGCGACACCAGCGTGGCAAAGCTATGCGCTCCGATGAATTCGTGCAATTTCTGCTGGTCGGTTTCCGCAAAGCTCTTTGGGATATACATGGATGCTCAATCTGAAAACGCTGTCGAACAAGCTCGTAACCGTCGTGACGCAGTTCAATGGTAGCTTCGTGACTTCAGATCACACCACACCCGGAAACGAAACCACGAGTACCGTGAAGAGGATGAAAGTTGTAACCAGGACAACCCGCTTCCCCGACTCTGCATTCTTCAACAGGCGATCGGCTAGCATGCCAACGACGACGAGCACTTGCACCGCATGCAAGGAAATGGCGTGTGGATGTTTGTAAGCGGTGATGGCCGGATAGAGCGCGGCAACGTTTCCGTTATGCTCTCGCAACATGGGGAGCGCCTTGAGAATGATGACGGCCCCAGCAACCTGCCCCACAATCAGGAACAGCATGCCAATCCTCATCCCCAACGTGAGATTCATTCCCCGCGGCAATGAATTCAAACTCCAAATACCAATCCCGATTAGTGACAGGATGATCGGAGCGAACATTGCCCCCATGATGATGACAACATTCTGATCAAACGATGTGACAGTATTGAAGTGAGAGGGAACCCCCCGCCATTGCTGCATGGAAATCAAGCAGACTTCGACGAACCCCGCAAAGCCGAACGAACCAGCCAACAGCCACCCCTTTCGCTCTGCCCGTGGAAGCAGACAAAGGATCCATGCGAGAGTCAAATTCGTGACCGCAAAGGAAATCGCAAAGATAATCGGTTTCCTCCACGAGACGAATCCCGCCCAGGAGGTTCCTGCGACGAAAAACACAGCCGTGTGGAAAGCTGCAGACACCAGCAGGATTGCGCTCAGAAAAGCCAGAAACCGCGTATACGGTTTGTGTGCATGGGGGGCAGTGTCGTCGGCCTGTATTTCTATGGCGGCAACATCAGGATGGTTCGACGTGGCGTCATTCATAAATGTGGTATTCGGGAGGAATTGTCGGAGTAAACTCTTGGCTTAGGAAAGCGGGAGAGATTTCCTGCTCCAAGCCACAGTGGGATCGATCACACTACCGGTTGAAGCATCGTGTGATTGTCGCCGCCAGGAACATCGCGTTCGACGACAGCCGATCCGAAACTACATCTCTTCATTCCGCTTCAGCGCGTTTTGAATATGACGCATCGCGCGGCTGGAGTATTCACGGACTCCCTTATCGCGGTCTTTGGTGGCGGCGGGGGTAATGCGGCGGAGCAGTGATTCGAGCGTATCGCGATCCTTGATCTTGCGGACCACCCCGGACAGCATGACCGCTGAATAGCTGCGAAAGTGCAGGTCCTTGCTTTCTAGCTGAGCGGCCAACGAATTGGCGGCGATTGTCAGCGTCGGTTCGTGGTCGAGCTTCATCAGCGTGTGCTGCAATGCCCGTTCGGCATACTTGCGCACGCCCTCGTCAGGGTCTTTGAATGTGGCCGCCAGCAGATCGGGAATGCGCGGCCGCAGCAAATCGACACGCTCGAGCCGCATCACCACAACCGAAAGAGCAACCGCGGCGTAGCGGCGGCGTTCCAGATCGACTTGGCCTCGATCCAGGGCGTCGACTAAAGGCTGCAATGCATTGCTGAGTACCACCTGATCTTTGGTCTTGTTCAGCGCATTCATCAGCGCCCGACCGCTGTACTCGCGCGTCGTCTTCCAAGGATCGCGGAACCGCACATCAATCAGGCGGCCAATGATGGGTTTGAGCGCGGCAGGATCTTTGACTTTCCCAACAACTCCCGGCAAGGCAACCGCCGCTCCACGCCGAACGCTGGCCCGATGGTCGCCCAGCTTGGCCACCAGCCCACGAAAGTCGCCCGCCTTCTTGAGTTCTTCAACCGTCTTCCCATCTGCAGTGCTGCTGGTGCAAATCAAACCAATCAGACACAGAGCGATACTTAGCCGAAACCCGAACATTGCGAACTCCTTTTGAAAGAGACGTTGTGCTTGGCCGACATTCCTCAGATGGAATCTCCGCAGGTTGCCCAGCGGTCAGTTGACTCAATGATATGGCCAGACCACCTGTCAGTCCACTTCATTTAAACGCGGCGTTGCAGCGGTCGGTCACCGCCTGAATTGCAACGTCGGCACCTTTTTGCCCGACGGCGTCGCCGGCGTTGGTGACAATTACTATCGCGAAATTCCGCTCGGGTGCCAGCCACACTGTCGCGTACCAGAAACGATTGGTGCCGTGATGGTACAACACATGGCCGCCGGAATGCGAATGCGTGCGAATGTTCCATCCCAGCGAGTACCTGGTGCCAGCCGCCGGCGTGTGGAGTTTCTTAAACATCGCCGCTGTGAGGAGTCCCCCTTCGCCGCGCAAACCGGCCAGGTGTGCCGCCGTGAATTTCCCCAGGTCGGCCAGTGTCGTGTGGACGTTGCCTGCCGGTCCGACGGCCGGATGATTGTCGGCTTTGGGATTGGGCTGCAACGGCCGCAATTCGCCATCCACAGTTCGGTGACCGCGCGGTTCGTCCGGCGACTCACCAACGGTTCCCGGCGGACCGAAGCCGGTCGAATTCATACCCAACGGCGTAAACAGGTGCCGCTGCATCAACTCTTCCCATGGCTGCCCGGTCACCGCTTCCAGCATCGCCCCGGCAACGACGTAGCTGGCATTGGTATAGAGATGCGTGCCGCGGGGCTTCTGCGGTGGCAGAGCGAGAAGTTTGGCAATCCACAGCCGCCGCTGCTCAGCTAAGGGCGACGTGCTTTCGCTGGACTTGGGAACTGCGGGAATCGGCGTCAGCTTTTCCGGAAGCCCCGACGTGTGCGCGAGCAGTTCGTCCAGCCGTACTTCGGCGTATTCCGGCCGAGTTGTCTCAGCGAAATCCGCAAAGACTTCACCGACGGTTGTCTCCCAACCAATCGCGCCCTCTTCGACAAGTACCGCCGCCAGCGTCGCCGTCATCGACTTGGTGATCGATCCCAGATGCCAACGATCATCGGCCGTCACCCGCTCGGGCAACCCGAGAGCACGCACACCAACCGCCCCGCTCTCCACCACCTTCCCGTCACGAATCAGCAACACCCCGAGCGCCGGTACCCCTTCTTCCTCCCGAATCCGCTCGAGCACCACATCCAACGTCCCATCCCCGGCAACCCCCACATCAAAATCCGAAAGCCGCCCCAACGCCCCCCAATCGACAAACGCGACTCCCGCCAGCGGAATGAGAATGACGGGCAAGAGCCAGAGACGGTTGGGGTTCATCTCGGTTACCGTAAGGCAAATCACGCTGAGTGGGAACCGAACCTATGCTAACTGCTTGCCATTCAATTTCAGCGATTTTCATTTCAATGGCGTACGTCGTACGCGATGGCTGCCGTCAGCCGCCACAATTATGGTGAGATGCCTGTGCGACCCCAGAAAATAGGTTTGGCCACCACCCTTGGAAGATGCGACCAAGAGCTTTCGTCCGTGGTCGAACAGACGCAGTTGGTGTCCGTTGACCGTCAGGCTGCTGATTCCTGGAGGGCCGTTGGTCCCATGGTTACGGACCCCTCTTCCCTTCATTTGTACTGAGTGTTGCTGCCCGCCTCTCCCTGTGAAATTCCCGGAACTTCTGCTCATGAGATGGACGTCTGCGATACCTTCGTAAACGACGGTGACTTTATCACCCAGCCTCGTCGTTAATCGGCCGTCCTGCGGTTGGACCACATAGGGAATATCAAGGCGGTCGAGGTCGTCGAGATGTGCGGCTTGCATGTAACCTTCGATTCCCCACGCCAGTCCACCCAACATCAGAGCCGCCACCAGCACTCGCCAGGGATGCTGCCGCGACCACCGCAGTGCATGGGCCGCAAATCGGATCGGTCGGGCCTGGACCGGTTCCCCACGCAGAAAGCGTCGCAAATCGTCGGCCAATTCACGAGCAGTTGCGTAGCGAGCGGACGACTCCTTTTCGAGACACTTCAGGCAGATGTTCTCGAGGTCTCGGGGAATCTGCTCGTTGATGCGCCGCGGTGAAGTCGGCCGGTCGTTGGCTACCTGGCGAAGCGTGTCCAGTGGGCCATCCCCCTGGAATGGAGGTCGTCCGGTCAAAAGATTGTAGAGCGTGGCTCCCAGCGAATAGACATCCGTCGTGCGATCGATGCGCTCGCACTTTCCCATCGCCTGCTCAGGGGACATATAACTGGGTGTGCCGAGGATTGCACCCGACGCGGTGAGTTGCTGATCCGTCTGGATTTGCCGGGCCAGACCGAAGTCGGTGATGTGCGGCTGATCGTCGGAGTCGAGCAGAATATTCGCCGGTTTCAGATCGCGGTGCAGCGTACTTTTTTCGTGGGCATAGTGTACGGCATCAGCGATGGTGGCCAGATATTGAGCCGCTCGCCGCGGCTCGATCGGTTCATCGCGAACGAGTTCCGCCAGACTCTGACCTTCGATATATTGCATCGAGAAGTAGGCCTGCTCGTTGTGCTCGCCCACGTCGTGGATTGACACTATGTGAGCGTGGCGCAGGTTGGCCGCCAGCCGTGCTTCGGTTTGAAAGCGTTGCAGTTCCTCCTGAGAAGCAAACTGTCCGGCCAGAACCATCTTAATCGCAACGACCCGATCGAGTTTTACCTGTCTGGCTTTTTAGACGACACCCATTCCGCCGCGGGCGATTTCTTCGAGAATTTCATAGTCACCAAATCGCACGCCAGGCTCAAACATCGCTGCGCGATGGTCGCCACCAAGAACTGTCGGACGTGAAGGATCGGGGGTCGCACGCCCTTGGACACTGGCCGTATCCTGCCCTGCTGAGATGGCCGTCACCTCCAGAGCCTCTGAGAATCGGTCGAACAACTGTTGATTGTCCAAGAACTCATCGATCTGTTCGGACAGATCCGAGTCATCACTCAAATCCGGATGCATGGCAAGTAGTTCGTCGCGCGAGGGCGTTCGGCCGGAGTCCCGGGCGTCGAAATACTCGACGAGCATCTGGTTCAGTCGTTCGTCGGCAGGCAGCGTCTTGTCAACCATTGGTCTACTCCGACTCTGTGAGTTGTTGGCGAAGTTGCTTCAGGCCTCTTTTCAACAGACCGGCGATTGCAGTCGATGAACGCCCCATGTGTTGGGCGATCTCGGGAACCGTCCAACCATGCCAGTTCTTCAGAATCAACGCTTCGCGCTGAGCATCGGGCAGCCGAGCCATCGCGTCGGCCAGCTGCACGGCCTCTTCCTGTCGCGTGAACTTCTGGCTGGGCGTCGAATCCTCGACGGCCAGCCAGCCCTCCAACCGAACTGATGACGTCTCAATCACTGCGTCAATCGACTGCTCCCGGGCCACATCGCGTTTCTCACGGCGAAGCCCACGTATGGCGTCCAGCAGGTTGTGTGCAAGGATCTTTCGCAGCCACGCGACCAGTTCGCCTTCGTGAGTGCCGCGAAATTGCTCTTGGTTTTGGTGAGCTTCCAAGAGCGTTTGTTGGACAACATCTGAAGCATCAAGTTTTCCACGCAGCCGTGAATCAAGCTGTCGGTCGGCGAGCATCACCAAATACTGGCGGTACCGTTCGACGACGTCTTCGAGATTCTCGGCCGCGTGGTTCATTGTGACGATCCGTTTGGTTTCTTGGACATTCCTAATAGTCGGTTGCCTCGGCCACGACCTGCCAACGCTTGAGTTTGTCCTGGCGAAGCACAAATACGAGCCTATCGTCACCGGGCCCCGTCGCGACAGTCAACACGGTATCGCCCGAAAGGACACCAATTAACGGCTTATCCTTGCCCTTAGCCACGGCAGTCGTGATCTTCTTGGCGTCAATTTTTCCAAATGCACCGCGCCACCGCTCGCGTCCCGCCCCTCCGATTAGCCGTTCATAGCCAGCCAGCAGTTTGTCTCGTTCGATTGCCAGATCTTTCTTACGATCGGCTTTCGGACTGAGTGCCCACCGCGGTTTGAGCAGCTCGCTGCCCGCCTTCAGCGTCACCTTCTCAGCATAGAACTCTTTCATCGCCATGACATCACCCTGAGCCAGGGCTTTCCAGAACGCACGCGCCTTTCGCTCCCCTGACGACTGCTCCGCTGCAAGGACTCCTGAACCGACTGCAAGAACACAACCCACAAGTACAACCTGAGTTAGCCAGATGCGCATGACGTCATTCCTTAACATGTTGTTTTCGAAAAGTGGCCTGACAAGTGTGTCACTACGATTAATGGCGACACGTGGCCGGAAGTCAGGCGCGCACCAAGCCGATTTATTCCCAACTTTCCGAAAACCATCCTGTCAGCCGGCGGCAATCGACTGCCGACACGGTCGCAAAACGTTGAGCTCCCAGGGTACGTCGCTGCTAACCAGAGGTGCTTTCGCCGGCGACGATGTCGCTTTGGTCGTGGACGGCTTCGATCGCTTTGTCGGTGCTTTCCGGGTCGATGTTGCGGCAGCTTTCGGTGAGGCGGTCGGCTAGTTCTCGCAGGTCGGACTGCCATTCGCCTCCACAGTAACCCAGGGCCGGCACAGCCGGTCGCAATTGAGATGGGACGTCGCTGGTCAATCGGCGGCCGGTGCGGCTGGCGCTGGGTCACCGGGTGCGGCAGGTGTCGTATCCTCTTCCTTCTTCGGATCGCCCGTATTCTCCACTTTCTTTCTTGGCTTGCGGCCAAAGATGTAGCCCGCCATTGTCCCAAGCAGCGCTGCCAGCGCTGGACCATCCAGCATCCGGCTGGTGCCTAGAATGATGACCGTCAGCAGTAGAAAGCCCATGCTCAGCAGTTCAATCAGCACGCGTCGGCGAATGAGTTTGGCAGCAAACGCCGGATTGAACCAAGACAAGGAGACGTAGAGCATCACCATGGCTACGATCATCAAGACGATCGCGACAAGCAGGTAGGGGTCGCTGCCCGACTCGCCGGTCAACTCGATATAAGATTGTGACACCGCCTCTTCCAACCTCTGCTGATTCCGCTCCGCTTTGCCCAAGTCGTTCTTGACGTCTTGAACCCGACTATCGATACGAGTTTTGGCTCGTGTCCCCATCTGTTTTAATTTGTTGAGTCGCAAATTCAGCGAATCACCTTTGACCTGAGCATCAAGGGTCCGACGGAACAGTTCGAGCAACTCCATGGCGAGGGGAGATGATGATTGATCTCCTGTTGGTTCGGCCGCTCCGGTTTTGGCCGTACCCATAGAACCGGGCGAATGCGGAAACGGGCCGTACCCGGGTGAGGGAGTGTCGAAAGTACTGTTGGATGGGACGTCCCATGCGTCGCGATTTGTTGCTGCGGCGAAGTTTTCGTATGCGGCCCGTTGGGCCTCGCGCGCTGCCAGTAGTTGCGCTATCTTTTCCCCATCGTAACGCATATCCGCCAGAGCTTCGTCGGTTGAGTCCTGGAGGTTCTGCAGTACGCTTTCGATCCCTTGCAATTTCCCACGCAGAATTGCGAGCTGCAGCTGATCGCTGACACTTGTTGAGTTCGGCGCTGTTTTCATTGGCCCGTCGGCTGTTTTCATCGGCTCATCGGGTGACAACTTGGCGATTGCGTCCTCCAGCTCCTGACGCAACTCGCCGATCGATCCCGTGGTGTCCAACAGACTGGTCAGTGAGCTCTCTAACGTCGCAATCTGCTCCAGGTTCGAGGCGACTTCGGCAGCGAGAAACGTCGCTGAAGCGAGACGTTGCTTCAAAGTGGCAACATCCTTTTGGGTTTCTCCCAATCGCCTTTGGAGGAGAAACGTCGAACCTGTGACGGGTGTCCCGTAAGAGCCGGTGAAAGCCTCCGTCGTGTCGCTTGTCGTTGAAGAATCAACTTCCGGCTGCTCATCCTCAGCAACGACGACATCAACAAAGAAGACAATTACGCCAAACAACATAAGTCGCGGAATACACGCAAACAATCCGGTCATGGCTGGAGTCCTCTACGTATCGATCGTAAACGCCCGGGTGTTTCAGTTCGGCTCAGAAGCTTAATGGGTGCCTTCGCCCTCGTCCTGTTCCGAGGTGCGCCTGCCAAAGATGTATCCGGAGATGGTGCCTAACAGGGCTGCCAGTGATTCGACTGTCAGCAGTCTGCCCGTTCCGAGGATGATTACGGTCAGCATCAGGAAACCCATACTCATCAACTCAAGCAGTGTCCCCTGTTCGATAATCGCGTCGGCGAGATCCTGTTTGAACAACAGCAGCGAAAAATAAATTGCGACCATGGCGATAATCATGCCAATGATCGCCCAATTCAACAGATTGTCGATCCCCTTCTGTTTCGAAGCATCCTGATTGGCCTCGCTCAGGTCTCGCACAAATTGGTTCAGCTCACGTTCGGTGGTCTGCAACTCATCGCCAGTTGAGGTCAGCAGGCCGGTGATTCGCGCCTTGAGACGTGCTCCGTCTCCATCGACTCGACGGTGATTTCGTTCGAGTCGCTGCACAGCGTAATCCGTTTCGCTGAGCGTCATTTTTACTCGCTCTCTTGGTGACCAACTATAGGATTCCGGCATCGCTCTGCTAAGAGATTCCCTTTGAACTCGATTGGGAATTGACATGCCCTGCTCCTTTGCCAATATCTGTGCTATCGACTCCGACAGTGTGCCGATTCGGACGTCAATTTTGCTCAAACCGTCGCTCTGTTCAAAGATGTCCCGCGCAAGCGTGCGCGCATCGATTTCGATACGTTCCATAATCGAGTCGTTGTCCGACACAACTGGTGGAGCCGGGACCGGGTTCTCGTTGTCATCAATAGCAGCAGGTGCGGCTTCTGGAGCTGGCGCAGCTTTGGTGGCTGGTGCTGGTGGAGCTGGTGCTGGCTCGGCGCGTTTGAGTTTCAAAAAACTCGCGTTGATCGAAATGTATTGCTGGTTGATCCTCTCAATCTCCGCTTTCACTTTTTCTAACTTATTCAGTTCTGAGTCGAGCGTGAGGCGAGACTGTTCCAAATGGGACTTGCGCCGATTCAAGACCTCTTTTCGATCATTCAGCCGATCGATTTCCGCCTCAATCAGAAACACTGAATTCCCCACGTGTGCGCCAACGGCTTCCGTTCTCGCAGCGCTCGGTGTGTTTTGTGCCTGTGCGAATACCGGAAACGGTACGAGAAATAAGAGGACCAGGATTGGAATAGTGGGTCGCATGAATCAGGCCCTCATTGATGAAAGCTCGGTCGGTCCGGCTGAACAGGACGATGGTTTTTTTCCCATCGCGCCGCCCAGCCCGCCGCCATACACACTTGACTAGACAGGAACATTAGAATCGTAACCGGTCGCCCGTTCAAGCGCAACCAGTCCACAAATTGGTAAAGGGGGCGCAGTTGTTGGGAAGTGGAAACGAGCGAAACATGGAAACCAGATGAGGATCTGTTTGTTTTGTTGTACTCGGTACCCTCGACAACATCTTCACTGGTTTTTGTCGGCGTGTTTTCAAACAGCGGGGTTGTTTGGGATTGGAGCGCTCCGCTTCGTAAAAACTTCGCGTCGCGGCTATCCGGGGGGATGGGAATGGGGGGGGGGCGAAACGGGGGTGCTTTCGCCGGCAACGATGTCGCTTTGGTTGTGGGCCGCTTCGATCGCTTTGTCGGTGCTTTCCGGGTCGATGTTGCGGCAGCTTTCGGTGAGGCG